>NZ_JAVTIK010000002.1:0-543871 GCF_031843525.1 Xanthomonas sp. WCS2018Noco2-27
GAGACAGCGATCAGCTCCACTCGGCCAGCAACTGCGCCATCCGCGCCAGACCCAGCTCCAGTTCCGCAGGCGACACCCCGCCCGCCCCCAACCGCAGGTGCTGCGGGCATGCATACGCACCACCGGACATCACAAACGTCTTGAACGGCGGCGCAAGCAACCGGCGACTGAAGGCATCGGCGTCGATCGGCAAGTCGAGGTGCGCAAGACCGAGCAGGCCTGCCTGCGGCCGCTGCCATGTCAGTGCCGGCTGCTCGGCGACAAAGCGATCCAGTAGATCGATCCGCGCGCGCCCCATTGCACGCGAGTGCTCGACCGTCGCATCGAAATGCTCCGGTCGCAACGCGACCTCGGCAATGCGCTCCCCCAGCACGTTCATGATCTCGCTGGTGTTTTCGCGCAACACCATCGCCGCATTGAGCAAGGCTTGGTCGCGCGTCACCATCCAGCCGGTACGCAAGCCCTGCAGGCCGAGCAGCTTCGACACGCTGCCGGTACTCACTCCGCGGTCGTAAAGGGTTGCGATGCGTGGCGTCTCTTGCCTATCCCACTCCAGGCCGCGATAGACCTCGTCGGAAAGGATGTAGGCCCCCACGCGTTCTGCCGCAGCCACAATGCGCTGCAGCGTCGCCAGGTTCTCCACGCGTCCAGTCGGATTGTTGGGATTGCACAGGAAGATGAGCTTGGTCTTGGGCGTGACCAACGCTTCGAGCTGGTCGATATCCAATGCCCAGTTGGAGGCCTCCGAACGCGTCACCAACTTGGGCACCGCACCGATTTGCTGTGCCAGCACCAGCGGTTGCTGCCACCCCGGTGCATCGATGACGAACTCATCGCCGGCAGCGAGCAACTGCGTCAACACCAAGTAGTTCGCCTCCTGCGCGCCGGCGGTGATCAGCACATCCTGCAACCCGCATGTGCTGGCATACCCATACTGCGCCAGCACCCGTTCGCGCAGCAGTGGCAAGCCTTGATAGTCCTCGCCGGTCCAATCCAGCGACTGCGCAGGATCCAGCTGCGACAGATAGCGCTGCAATGGCGGCGAAGGCGACAACGAATAGGTGACGCAGGCATCGGGCTTGGCACGATGCGCAGTGAGCCATTGCTCCCAAAAACTGTTAGACGGCACAGGCATGCGTAAGACTCCCTTATCCCATGACGGCCGGGCACACGCCCAGCCCAAGCGAAGCATCGATCACTGCGCCGCGCAGAATGCGTGCCTCATCGCGGCACAGGTAAAAGCACAGGTCGGCAATCTCTCGCGGCGCGATCAACCGCCCGCCGGGCAGCGATGCTTCAAGCGCCTGGCGTTGTTCGGCCGACAAGGCATTCAAGGTACTGGCTTGAAACATCGGCGTGTCGGTGGCGCCAGGACAGACAGTGAAGACATCGATGCCTGTGCAGGCGTACGTGGCCGCAAGTTGCCGCCCTAGAAACGCCACTGCCGCCTTGCTCATGCCATCGGCAGCGCGAAAGCGCGGAAAGTGCGTGATTCCGCCGTCCACCGAACTCATGAACACGATCTTGCCGTGTCCGCGCGCCAGCATGCTCGGGATCACATCCTCGCTGAGCCACAGCGGCCCCAGCGTATTGACCCGGAAAAATACCTCGTCCTGTTCCTTGTAGCTGGCCGCGGCACGTTCAACGGTCTTGGTGCCGACGCCAGCGTTATGGATCACGATGTCCAGCGGCAGAGACAGTGCCTGCATCAGTTGCGCGTGGCTCTGCTGGTCGCCCACATCCAGCTCCAATGCGTGCACGTACTGATCGCCGACCTCATCGAGCAGCGCCTGCGCCCGTTGCCGGCTCTCCTCCCCCGGGCGGTAGGTAAAGCTCACCCTGTAACCGGCCTGCGCAAAAACGTGCACCAGCTCGACGCCGATACCTCCTGCACCACCGGTAATCAGCACATGTTGACGATCGATCTCGATTGCATTCATCGCGCAACTCCCGCAGTGACGGCCTGCATCAGCGCATCTCGTTCGTCCAGCGCAGCAAAGGCGCCTTGCAACGCATCGCTCAGTCGAACCACATCCTCCATCGCGGCATAGACCTGCATGGAAACACGCAGCACGTAGCTCGCGTTGTCTGGCCAGGCGTTCACTGCCACATCGATGGCATGGGTGTCGTACAGCCAGTCCTGCAGCGCAGCCGCATCTGGATACGCCGCGCAGATGCGGGGCGGCAGCGCGAACGCCACCATACTCCCCAGGTGTTCGTCGGTGGCCAGGCGTTTCAGCGGCAATCGCGCAGTCAAGTAGTGCGCACAGCGCAGCGCCAACGCATGGTGATGTGCGAATAATGCAGGCATGCCGCCAGGCAGCACGTTCTGCAGGAAAACGATCGCTTCGGGAATGCACAGCAGCGGCGTCGGGTCGGAGGTACCCAGCCAATCGAATTCCAGATGCAGCCGCGGGCGAGCGCTGCTGTTGTCGCCATAACCGCGACTGATCACCGGCGGATGCACGCCCGCCTGACGATCGCGACGCACATGCAAAAATCCCGCGCCGCGCGGGCTGCACAGCCATTTATGGCAATCGCCCGCGTAATACGCCGCTCCGATCGCCTGCACATCCAACGGCAACATGCCTGGTGCATGCGCACCATCGACCAATGTATCGATGCCACGTTCGGCCAGCGCCGCGACCAGGGCTTCGATGGGAAATACGATCCCGGTCGGGCTGGTGACGTGATCCAACACGGCAAGCCGCGTGCGCGGGGTGACTCGTTCCAGCACGGCCTGCACGACACGCTGCGGGTCCGACACCGGCACGCCAACCTGCGCAACCACCACGCGGGCCCCGGTGATGCCGGAGACAAAGTCGAGCAGATTGCGTGCAGACAAATACGCATGGTTGGTAGTCAGAATCTCGTCGTCGCGCGTAAAAGAACGCGAGCGCAGCACCGCGCTCAATGCGGTGGTCACGTTGGGCAGCAACACCAGGTCGACTGGATCGGCGCCGATGACCCCAGCCAGCGCCTCACGCGAGGCATCTAATAAGCGCGGTAGATCGCGCAGGATAAACACAGACGGCAGCCGCTCGATCTGCGCACGAAACGCCGTCTGGCGTTCCAGTACAGCGTTGGGGCATGCTCCCAGCATCCCGTGATTGAGACAGGCGACGCCTGGATCGAGCGAAAAACGCTGCTTCATCCGCACAGCCGGTGCGTCGGATTCCCACGGTGATTGCATCAGACACGTCCTCTCGGCAACAGCAGATCAGGAAACAAGGGTGGGCTCGGCCGCGACGCGGTGCTGAGCGATCAGCTGCAGCAGTGCCTCTCGCGAAGGTGCGGCCGGCGGTGGCACTGGAGGTGTCGCGGCAAGACTGCGCACCCGCGTTACGACGTCGTGCCGATTAAAAATTGCAGACGGGTCTTCAAGCATTCCCGTGCGCCGCGCCAATGCATGCCAGACCACTGCATCATTGCGCGCAGCGGCAGCGATGTGCGGCAAACCGATCGCATCCGGGTGCTGAAATGCGGGCGGTTCGCCGGCCCACAGCGCGCTGCGTGTGTGGTCTTGCGCCACGCTATCGACGTACCAGGGCCGCACAAGACGCTGTGCAAGCGCGTCGGCATCGATGGCAAACCGCAGCGGGTCATCCAGTCCTTCGCGATGGGCAAGATCGGCGACGGCATATGCGTGGCGCATCGCCAGCGACATGCCGCGCGTATAGGTTGGATTGGTGGTGCACAACGCATCGCCGACCGCGATGGTGCCAGCCACGGTCGGCATGCCGCTCGCCACCGCGGACCGATAGCGGTTTTCGCACACTGGCCAGCGCAGCACATCCGATACCGGCTCGCAGACGGCAGCGTCGAGCCAGGGCGCGATACCGGCGTGTGCGCATGCGGCTGCAGTGAACACCGCTGGCTCAACCATGCCGTTCCACGCGTTATCGCCATGCGGTGCCATCAGCGTGATGGAGACATAACCGTTATCGGCGGGACACACGATGCAGCCGCTGGACGCGGCATAGCCACCCACCGAAAAACCCGCAGTGAGTTGCACATTCGGCCGCTGTCGGCAGCGATACCACCGCGTGAAATATGCGAGCCCGCAGTTGTCCACCAAGGTATCGGGCGTCTGCACACCGGCCTGTCGCAACCATTTGCCGAACGCAGAGCCACGACCCAGCGCATCGATGGTCAGCGCCGCGCGTAGCTCACCGCGCGAGCTGCACACCCCTTCCACCAGTGGACTGTCGTCGGTGCGAACCAGCAAGCCATGAACGCTGGTCGCGGCGTGCAGCGTGATGTTCGGCTCTGCCAGCACCACCGCACGAACGACGTCCTCGATCAACGAGCGGCGCGTCGACAGACCGAACAACTCCGGATCGTCGTTGCGAGGCACAGCGACACCTGGCGCAAGCGTTGCGCCGAACGGCATCTCGACCGCACCGGCATCCAGCAACGCCTGCCAGATATCCGGCGCGCGTTCGCGCAGCACCTGTCGCCCCAGCGCGGCCAGCGCATGCGTATGACGCGCGTGCGGCACGCCTTTGCGCCACCAGCGCGGCGTGGGCAGATGGGCATCGCCCGCCAGCGATGACCCACCCACGACCCCGTCGCGTTCAAGCACGGTCACCTGGTAGCCGTGTCTGGCAAACGCCAGTGCGCTCATCAAGCCGGCGATGCTGCCGCCGACCACCAGCACCTGCGACGTATCGGTCATGGCGCACACCCTGCGTCCGCATTGATCAGGCATGGCGACAGGTCGTACGCAAACGGCAAACGGGTGGCGACAACAAACCCCGGCATCATCGGCCGCCCTCCATCGCGAATCCATACCCGTCCGGGTTCTCGAGCACAGGCACGCTGGAAGTGCGCAGCAACAACGAGCGCGCCGTCCACAGTTCGGCAAAAATTCGGTAGCGCAGCGCGGTTTGATCCAGGTAGTCCACACCGGCGGAACCGCCCGTACCAACGCGACGGCCGATGAAGCGCTCCACCATGCGCGCATGCCGCTGCCGCCAGATCAACATCGCCTGTTCCAGCTCGACCACGCTTTCCAGCAGTTCGCGCGGCCACGCAAGCTGCGGCAACTCACGATGACTTTCGACAAACACCAAGGCCGCACGTACCGCACGGTGTGCGTCGTGGGCGGGCGCGTCGAGCTGCGCGTGCTCGTCTGCCAGCAGGAATGCCTGGGCGCTCTCGTCTTCCGCCGCATGCCGCGCACGCAGCCGCTGCAGCTCTTCTATGCTGCTGCCACGCTCGGCGGCCAGACGCCAGCGACGCTCGCTGTCGGCGCGCATCGCCTGGATGTAGCGACGTGCGAAGCGCTCCTTCGCTGTCGGCGTCGTGGCGCCATCGATCGGTAGCCGAGCCAGCCATGCATACAAAGACTGCTTGAGGGATGGGCCGGCCTTGGCGCGTGCTTCGACACGTTGCGCAGCAGTCGAGGGACTGCCATCCGGCAGTTTGAGCGCATCGCGATAGGAGCCCGCGCCGATGGAAATACGTTGTGCATCTTCAAGACCCAACAGGATCTCGATCTCGCGCAGTTGCGCCGATTGAAACCCGCTCGCTGGCGTCAACCGCTCGCGAAACTCCAGAAAGTCGCGCGCTGTCATCGTCTCCATCAGTCGAAAATGCTGATTCGCCTGCTCGAATACCGTGATTGCACGACGGAGCGAACGCACCCCGGCAACCACCTGATGCCCGGCCACGTCCGGTGCATTGAGCAGGTCACGGGTCAAGGTCAACTCGCGCAGCACCAGCTTGAACCACAGCTCGTGGACTTGGTGCACGCTGATGAACAAGGCCTCGTCGTTGCTGACCGCCGACTCATCGTCGTCAAGTCCTCCCTGCAGGGCCAGCAGCTGCTCGACCTTGATGTAGTCCCAGTAGTTCGCCGTGACCGTCCGCGCGCCTTTTTGCTGCTGCGATGCCAGGTCGGGCTCTACACTCAACCGGCCAGCATCATCCAAGCAAATGCTCCCTTTTCAGTTGCGTCCACGCGGCGAGATTGGCGTAAGCCATCTTCTCCAGATCGTCCCAGATGGCCGTTTGCGCCACCTCCGGCTTGACGATCAGCTCCAGGCGATGCCCATTCGGGTCGCGGAAGTACCACGACGTGGCCAATTCGGCATGCCGTCCATCTCCGGCCACGTCGTGGATCACCGGCCCCTCCACCTCGACGCCGCTGTCGCGCAAGCGGGCGCAGAGTGCGTCGGCCCGCTCGCTGTCGCGTACTTCAAGGGCAAGATGCTGCGCCCAGTCCTCCTCGACCGGCACCAGCGGCAGCGCACTGCCAAGCACCTCGAAGAAACAGATATAGCTGCCGTCTTCCATTTCAAAGAAGACATTATTGTTGGTGGCCTTCAGACCACTGGAAGGAACGTGGTCAATCAATGCCGCCGCAAACTTCAAACCCAGGGTATCGGCATAGAAACCCACTGTTTCTGCCGCATCCCGGCAGCGATAACCTACATGATGAAGTTTACTCAACATACCGCACTCCCATATTCCGCCCATAGAAATTCGACTTTCAATTAAATGAAAGGTCTTCAATACATATTTTCTAGCCAGCGACAACACGCAGCCACGCTTGCGCACAGCTTTATATAGCGACTGCAGCTGTCGGACGCAGTTACCCCTTGCAGCCCATCCACCAGCGATGCTGGCGAAGAGCCGACTGACTGCAAGCGTTCTCATCCACAACGAGATGGAACTTAACACTTATAGCGGGAGATTTTTAGTAATACCTCAACGATTTTTCGAAGGCATTTGCAATCGATCGCGAGTTTTTCCGAGGGCGCCGTAGATCGCTACCGATGGAAAAATTCAACTTTTCACGAGAGTTGCAGGTGAGCACGCAGATCCATCGAGACATGCATCACAAAGTGGTCCTCTGCAGATCTTCCGAAGATCATCGGAGGTACCTGCAGAAACTTCGAGATTTACATCAATTTCTCGAGACAGATCTCATTCCAGCATAATCACCACATGGTTACTTAAGCGGAACCATTATCTGTCCCAGATTTCGCAGCAGCTATAAAGAGGCGTGGGCTGTCACTGAGATGACACCCTGGAAGCGGATGCATGGCTACTTCACCAGACGACCTCCGCACAAGAATCGACTACGCCTGGCCCCGACACCCCGCACGATCATCGCAAGCGGCGCTGGCCCGATTTGCAGCGGATGTCCAACACGGAGCCTGGGCACCCAACCCGCCGTTCTGACCCCATCGGCAGCGCTCCGCTTGTGCGTCTGCCCATGCGTCCAGCGCTGCACCCTGGATCGCGGTTCCGGCCCGCTCGGCTTAAACTTGTCTTCCCCCGGTCGACCCGACCACCGCAGCCGCCGCACGCGGCGCACCGCAGGCCACTGCTGCACGCCCTGCACGCCATCGCCTGCCCGCCCCTCACCGCGCCCAGATTTCGGAAGACGTTTCTTGCAAAGCACTGACACCAAAGACAAATCCAAGCCCAGCAGCGGGACTCCCGAGCACACCCCGCTGATGAAGCAATTCTTCGCCGCCAAGTCGGACTACCCCGATCTGCTGCTGTTTTTCCGCATGGGCGACTTCTACGAGCTGTTCTATGACGATGCGCGCAAGGCGGCGCGACTGCTCGATATCACGCTGACCCAGCGCGGCAGCTCCGGTGGCGCGCCGATTCCGATGGCCGGCGTGCCGGTGCATGCCTACGAAGGCTATCTGGCGCGGCTGGTGGCCTTGGGCGAGTCGGTGGCGATCTGCGAGCAGATCGGCGACCCGGCGCTGGCCAAGGGTCTGGTCGAGCGCAAGGTGGTGCGCATCGTCACGCCGGGCACGGTCACCGACGAGGCGCTGCTGGACGAGCGACGCGACACCTTGTTGATGGCGATCTCGCGCAGCAAGCAAGGCTATGGCCTGGCCTGGGCCGATCTGGCCGGCGGGCGTTTTTTGGTCAATGAAGTAGACAGCGTCGATGCGCTGGAAGCGGAGATCGCGCGCCTGGAGCCGGCCGAACTGCTGGTGCCCGACGAAGACAACTGGCCGGAATTTTTGCGCGGGCGCATCGGCGTACGTCGCCGGCCGCCGTGGTTGTTCGATGCAGACAGCGGGCGCCGGCAACTGCTGGCGTTCTTCAAGCTGCACGACCTGTCCGGCTTCGGCATCGACGACAAGCCGTGCGCCACCGCTGCCGCCGGCGCGCTGCTCGGCTATGTGGAAGAAACCCAGAAGCAGCGCCTGCCGCATCTGACTTCCATCGCCATGGAAGTGGCCAGCGAAGCGATCTCGATGAACGCTGCCACGCGCCGGCATCTGGAGCTGGACACGCGCGTCGATGGCGATACCCGCAATACCTTGCTCGGTGTACTCGATAGCACGGTCACGCCGATGGGCGGCCGGTTGCTGCGACGCTGGCTGCATCGTCCGTTGCGCTTGCGCGATGTGCTGATGCAACGTCACCACGCGGTCGGCAGCCTGATCGATTCCGGCGCCGATGCCGACGTGCGCGAGGCCTTCCGCGCGCTTGGCGATCTGGAACGCATTCTTACGCGCGTGGCATTGCGCTCGGCACGCCCACGCGATTTTTCCACCCTGCGCGACGGCCTGGCGTTGTTGCCGAAGGTACGCACCATCCTGGCGCCGCTGGATTCGCCGCGCCTGCAGACCTTGTTCGCCGAACTGGGCGAGCACGACGCCACCGCACATTTGCTGATCGGCGCGGTAGCCGAACAACCGCCGCTCAAGCTCAGCGATGGCGGCGTCATCGCCACCGGCTACGACGCCGATCTGGATGAGTTGCGACGGCTGTCCACCAATGCCGATCAATTTTTGATCGACCTGGAACAACGTGAACGCGCCAGCAGCGGCATCGCCACGCTCAAGGTCGGCTACAACCGCGTGCACGGGTATTACATCGAGATCGGCAAGGGACAGGCCGACAAGGCGCCGCTGCATTACAGCCGCCGTCAGACCCTGACCAATGCCGAGCGCTACATCACCGAAGAACTCAAGAGCTTCGAAGACAAGGTTCTGTCGGCACGCGAACGCTCGCTGTCGCGCGAAAAGCTGTTGTACGAGGGGTTGCTCGATGCGCTGGGTAGCGAGCTGGAAGGCCTCAAGCGCTGCGCCAACGCACTGAGCGAGCTGGATGTGCTGGCCGCCTTCGCCGAGCGCGCGCAGGCGCTGGACTGGGCGCAGCCCGAACTGGACAGCGCGCCGTGCCTGCGCATCGAACGCGGCCGCCACCCGGTGGTGGAAGCGGTGCGCGACCAACCGTTCGAACCCAACGATCTGGACCTGCACACCGACCGCCGCATGCTGGTCATCACCGGCCCGAACATGGGCGGTAAATCGACCTATATGCGACAGAACGCGTTGATCGTGTTGTTGGCGCATATCGGCAGCTTCGTGCCGGCCAGCCGCGCGGTGATCGGGCCGATCGATCGCATCCTCACCCGTATCGGCGCTGGCGACGACCTGGCGCGCGGGCAATCCACCTTCATGGTGGAAATGGCCGAAACCAGCTACATCCTGCATCACGCCACGCCGCACTCGCTGGTGTTGATGGACGAGATCGGCCGGGGCACGTCCACCTACGACGGTCTTGCCTTGGCCGATGCGGTGGCGCGCCATCTGGCGCACACCAATCGTTGCTACACGCTGTTTGCCACGCATTACTTCGAGCTCACCGCGCTGGCCGACGAATCGCATGCAGGCGGCGCCAGCGGCATTGCGAACGTGCATCTGGATGCGGTGGAACACGGCGAGCGTCTGGTGTTCATGCATGCGGTCAAGGACGGCCCGGCCAATCGCAGCTTCGGTCTGCAGGTGGCCGCACTGGCCGGTTTGCCCAAGGCGGCAGTGATGCAGGCGCGGCGGCGCCTGGCCGAGCTGGAGCAACGCGGCGGCGAAAGTCATAGCGCACACATGGCGCCCGCCGCCCTGGATGCCCCGCAACAGTTCGGGCTATTCACAGCACCCTCCTCCGCGGCGCAGGACGCACTGCAGGCGCTGGACCCGGACGAGCTCACCCCCAAGCAGGCGCTGGAAGCGCTGTATCGGTTGAAGGCATTGCTGTGAGGGCGGGGATTGGGGAGTCGGGATTAGGGATTGGGTAGAGCGCAGTTGGGTGGTTTTTTTTCAACGCACGGTGTGCAAACACCCCATTGCTCTCATGACCAGATGCGTTCGCTTCGCCACTTGGCACTGATCGCCGGCAGCCGCCTTGGATCACGCTTCGCGTGCGCCGGTCCGCAGGTGGATTGCTCTGACGCTGCGACAGGCGCACCCTGCCGCAACGCTTTGTCCAACAGGGAATCCGACGCATGACCACCTCTGCCTCGCTGACCGATCAGCTGGCCGCGCAATTGCAAGGCCCGCAGTTACAACAACTCGCCAGCCGCCTGGGCATTGCGCCCGAGCAGGCCCAATCGGCGGTGCAGACCGCGCTACCGCTGTTGATGGGCGCGCTGGGACGCAACAGCCAGCAAGCCGGCGGCACCGATGCCTTGCTGGGCGCCTTGCAGCGCGATCACGCCGCCAGCCCGGACATCGGCAGCCTGTTCGGTGCGTTGCTGGGCGGCTCGGCTAGCGGGCAGCAAGCCAACGGTGCCGGCATCGTGAGCCATCTGTTCGGCGACAAGGCACCGCAGGCGGCGGCCGGCCTGGGCCAGGCCACCGGGCTTGAACCCAGCAAGGCCGGACAACTGCTGCAGCTGCTCGCCCCCATCGTGATGGCGTACCTGGCCAAACGGTTTCTTGGTGGCGGTGCGGCAACCAGCACTCAGCTCGGCCCCGCCCTGGCGCAGGAACATCAGCAGGTCCGCAGCACTGGCGGTGCCGGCGGTTTGCTGACCAGCGTGCTGGATCAGGACGGCGACGGCCAGTTGGGTCTGGGCGATGTCATGAAGTTGGGCGGCAGCCTGTTCGGCAAACGCTGACCACGGGGCGATGCACCGAGTGGGCACCGCCGTGCTATCCATAGTGCGACGCTATCGATATGGTTGAATAATTCGAATTCACCAAATGATCGATGCTCTTTATCGTGTGCCAACACCGCCATGATGAGTCCGCCTGAAGCATCCGCCTGTCTATTTTCTCTCCCGTCAGCCAGATCGCACGTGCGACGCCAGACAGCCGCTAGCATCGGCAGGGCCGGCAGCCGTCGTGGAGCGGTCGCCGCATTGTTTTCGTCATCGATAACCACGCCTCACGCACTGCTCCACCTCGATTCCACCAGCACGTGTCGCGCATCGGCACGCAGCTCCCCAAGTGCTCACGCACATAGGTATTGCCATGACCACCGAAGCAAAGTGCCCGATCAACCACGCCGTCGTCGGCGCCGGAACCACCAATCGCGATTGGTGGCCGCAGCAATTGCGCGTGGATCTGCTCAGCCAGCATTCGACCAAGTCCAACCCGCTGGGCCAGACCTTTAGTTACGCCGAGGCGTTCAAGCGCATCGACCTGCCCGCGCTCAAGCAGGAACTGCGTGCGCTGATGACCGACTCGCAGGACTGGTGGCCGGCCGACTTCGGCCATTACGGCCCGCTGTTCGTGCGCATGGCCTGGCATAGCGCCGGCACTTACCGCATCGGCGACGGTCGCGGCGGCGGCGGTCGCGGCCAGCAGCGCTTCGCACCGCTCAACAGCTGGCCGGACAACGTGAGCCTGGACAAGGCGCGCCGCCTGCTGTGGCCGATCAAGCAGAAGTACGGCCAGGCCATTTCCTGGGCCGACCTGATGATCCTCACCGGCAACGTCGCGCTCGAATCGATGGGCTTCAAGACCTTCGGCTTTGCCGCTGGCCGCGAAGACACCTGGGAGCCGGATCAGGACCTGTACTGGGGTCGCGAAACCAAGTGGCTGGGTGGCGACGACCGCTATGCGCACGGCTCGCCGGGCGTGGACGAAGCGCACGGCGTGCTGGTCAAGGACGACGACAGCCAAGTCAAGCACACCCGCGATCTGGAAAATCCGCTGGCCGCCGTGCAGATGGGCCTGATCTACGTCAACCCGGAAGGCCCGGACGGCAAGCCCGACCCGGTTGCCGCCGCACACGACATCCGCGACACCTTCGCGCGCATGGCGATGAACGACGAAGAGACCGTGGCGCTGATCGCCGGCGGCCACACCTTCGGCAAGACCCACGGTGCCGGCCCGGCCGATAACGTCGGTGCCGAGCCGGAAGCCGGCGAGCTGGAAAGCCAGGGCCTGGGCTGGCACAACCGCTACGGCAGCGGCAAGGGCGCCGACACCATCACCAGCGGCCTGGAAGTCACCTGGACCACTACGCCCGCGCAGTGGAGCAACGACTTCTTCGATCATCTGTTCAAGTTCGAGTGGGAACTGAGCAAGAGCCCGGCCGGTGCGCACCAGTGGGTAGCCAAGAACGCCGACGCCATCATTCCCGATGCGCACGACGCGGCGAAAAAGCATCGCCCCACCATGCTGACCACCGATCTTGCGCTGCGCTTTGACCCGGCGTATGAGGCGATCTCGCGCCGCTTCCACGCACACCCGGACCAGTTCGCCGATGCGTTTGCACGCGCCTGGTTCAAGCTCACCCACCGCGACATGGGTCCGCGTGCCCGCTACCTGGGCCCGGACGTACCGGCCGAAGAACTGCTGTGGCAGGACCCGGTGCCGGCGGTCGATCATGCCCTGGTCGATGCGCAGGATGCCGCTGCGCTGAAGCAGACCATCCACGCTTCCGGCCTGAGCGTGGCGCAGCTGGTCACCACCGCCTGGGCCTCGGCGTCCACCTTCCGCGGCTCGGACAAGCGCGGCGGCGCCAACGGTGCACGCATCCGCCTGGCACCGCAAAAGGACTGGCAGGCCAATCAACCCGAACAGCTGGCCAAGGTGCTCGGCACGCTGGAGCGCATCCAGGCCGACTTCAATGCCGCGCAATCGGGTGGCAAGAAGCTTTCGCTGGCCGACCTGATCGTGCTTGCCGGTAACGCGGCGGTGGAACATGCAGCGCACGCCGCAGGCCACAGCGTCACCGTGCCGTTCGCGCCGGGCCGCACCGATGCATCGCAGGAACAGACCGATGTCGAATCGTTCGCCGTCCTCGAGCCGGTGGCCGATGGCTTCCGCAACTTCGCCAAGCGCCGCTACGCGGTGCCCGCCGAAGCGATGCTGATCGACAAGGCACAGCTGTTGACCCTGAGCGCACCGGAGTTGACCGTGCTGGTCGGCGGCCTGCGCGTGCTCGGCGCCAACGCAGGCGACGCGAAGAATGGTGTGTTCACCACCCGCCCCGGCGTACTGAGCAACGACTTCTTCGCCAACCTGCTCGACATGCGCACCGAATGGAAAGCGACCTCGGACGCGAAGGGGCTGTACGAAGGCCGCGACCGCAGCAGCGGCGAACACAAATGGACCGGCACACGCGTGGATCTGGTGTTCGGCTCCAACTCCATCCTGCGTGCGGTGGCCGAGGTCTACGCCAGCGCCGATGCACAGGAGAAGTTCGTGCACGACTTCGTCGCTGCCTGGACCAAGGTGATGCAGTTGGATCGGTTCGATCTGGCCTAAGCGCAGCCAACACACCGACTGTGTTCGCCGCGAGGCAAGCACTGTCGGTGCTCGGAACCGGCATGGACAATCCATGATGGTTCCGAGTGCGCTGTCCACAGCGACCTGACGACTGCTCGCTATGATTTGTCAGCCGCTCCAAGCCGCAGCAGTAACGCAAACGCCCCGGATATCCGGGGCGTTTTGTTTTGCGGCACTGCAGCCGCAGTGCCATGCGTTTCGACTGCCGTGATGCTGTTGATCAGATGCGTTGCTGCTCAGCATCGCCATCATCCCGAACAACAGCGAGTTTCCTTCGACCGGAGCGCAGGTTTTCAGCTGAATCGCACGCCCTAATAGCCACAGCAATGGTCTGTCATGGTCGGATATGTGCACCGCATGCGTCCCGCATCCACTGATTTTTTACAACGCGTCGATATCGCCCAACGCGTTGATCAACCGGCGGGCACGCTTGTCTGGTTTTCCTTCCGGCGCGCGGTAACCGGTGCGCTCGGCAGCGCGCTGCAGCCGCCATTGCGAACGCGCCTCGCGTGAGGCATCGCCCTCCACATACAGCGCCTGCGCAACCGGCGCGGGGCCGCGCACGTCGCTGAGTGCAGCGACCGTGACCTCGAAGATTTCGCCACCACGGTCGATGCGCAATTGCTCGCCGCTGCGCAGCGTGCGCGACGGCTTGGGTCGCTGACCGGCAACATCCACCTTGCCGGTCTCCACCGCCGTCTTGGCCAGGCTACGCGTCTTGAAAAAGCGCGCGGCCCACAGCCACACATCCAGCCGGACCGTCTTGCCCTGTTCCAGCTCCAGATTCATGCGTCTTGCTGTCTCGTTCTATCAGGTAAGCAATGTTTGGGCAGCCATTCGGGAACTCAAGCTGGACCGTCAGCCCTGCGATGGTGATCGATTGCCAGGTCGATGGTCGGCTCCCCCATCCGCCCTGCGGGCACCTTCCCCCGCAGGCGGGGGAAGGGACCTGTTGTGCGTGTGCAACACCGATCCATCAAACGCTCGCAAACCCCGGCCTTCTCCCGCCTGCGGGAGAAGGTGGCGCGCAGCGCCGGATGAGGGACACGCCCCTGCTCTGCAGCGCATCCCGAACAGCAAGCGCAACATCTTGCAAAGACGGTCACCGCTGGTATCGAACATGGAGCGTGTCCCAACCCGACATCTGCAGCGCAAACCAAATGGCACTGCATCGGATCTCACCCGCGCAATGCTAGTGTGCGCAGCTTCTGCGCGACGATACGCCTGCGATGCCCAAATCCGCTGTCCTGACCGAAGGCCCGATCGGCAAGAACCTGCTGTTGTTCGCCCTGCCGATCATGGCCGGCAACATCGCCCAGTCGCTCAACGGCTCGGTCAATGCGATCTGGATCGGCCGCTATCTCGGCGAAGAAGCGCTGACTGCAGCAGCCAACGCCAACAGCATCATGTTCTTCCTGATCGGTTCGGTGTTCGGCATCGGCATGGCCTCCACCATCCTGATCGGTCAGGCCATGGGCGCGCGCGACATCGCGCAGGCACGCAAGGTGATGGGCACCAGCGCGAGTTTCTTCGGCGGGCTGTCGGCGGTGATTGCCGTGCTCGGCTGGTATCTGGCGCCGCACCTGCTCACCGCCATGGGCACGCCGGCCGCCTCGCAGACGCTGGCCGAAGACTATTTGCGGGTGATCTTCCTGGCGATGCCAACGCTGTATCTGTTCGCCTTCCTGTCGGCGGCCTTGCGCGGTACCGGCGATGCGCGCACGCCATTCCGGTTTCTATTGTTGTCGGTGCTGCTGGATATCGTGTTCAACCCGTTGCTGCTGTTTGGCATCGGCCCATTTCCTGCGCTGGGCATTGCCGGTGCGGCCTGGGCCACGCTGATCGCGCAGGTCGTCGCACTGGCCGGCCTGCTGCTCTATCTGCGCAAGAAACGCCACGTGTTGTGGCTGGGACGGCGCGACCTGCATCTGTTCCGCATCGACCCTGCCATCCTGCGCGCGCTCATCGTCAAAGGCGTGCCGATGGGCCTGCAGATGGTGATGATCTCGCTGGCGATGATCGCAATGCTGTCGCTGGTCAATGGCTTCGGCACCGACACCGCGGCCGCGTTCGGTGCCGGGCTGCAGCTATGGAATTACGTGCAAATGCCGGCAATGGCCGTCGGCGCCGCCTGTTCGTCGATGGCCGCCCAGAATGTGGGGGCCGGCCTGTGGTCGCGCGTGGATGCCGTCGCACGCACCGGCATCGCCGCCAACTTCCTGATGACCGGCCTGCTGATTGCGCTGTTGATCGGATTCGATCGCTGGACCCTTGCCCTGTTTCTGCCCGCAGGCAGCGCCACGTTGGAGATTGCGCGGCATCTCAACCACATCGCGATCTGGTCGTTCCTGTTGTTCGGTGTCAGCTTTGTGGTGTCGGGCGTGGTGCGCTCCACCGGGGCAGTGATCCCGCCGCTATTGATCCTGGCGTTTTCGCTATGGGGCGTACGCGTGCCGTTAGCCAACGTGTTGCTGCCGCATCTTGGGGCTGATGCGGTGTGGTGGAGCTTTCCGATCAGCTCGACCTGCTCGATGCTGTTATCGCTGGCGTATTACCGCTGGGGCGGCTGGCGCAAGGCGCGCATGCTGACCACACCGACGCATCCGTCAGCACTGGCCGCCCCGGCTGAAGTACCCGCACACCCCGCTTCGCCGGTCGCCGATACCGCACCCACCGCCGAGCAGACGCAGACACGATCGCACTGAACGTGCACGCCAAGCGGAACGTGCAGGCCAAGCGCAGCCAAGCCGTGCGATCAATGCAGATGCGCAGATGCGTTGATTGGTTTCAAGGTGTCGCGCAGACCCAACGACTGACACGTGATAAATCCAAGCGGCTTCATGCTGTCCGCCGGATGTCGTCATCCGTCGGCATCCAGCAACGCCTGACATCCTGACGACCAAGCAGCATCTGCGCTGCACTTGGCCGTGCCTAAAACAGTGCAGCGGTTTTACAGCGCAGTGAGTGAGCAGGTCCGGGGGTTGCTGCATCCATCGCGCGGCCCCTATGTCCCAGACGCGTGGAGTGGATCGACATGCGAGTGTTTACTGACGTGCATCCACTCCAGGGACCGGATGCAGCGAGTGCCTTCCATCTGCGTCGATCCATCTGCGTCGATGACGGCTAGCGATCTGCTTGGCGCGTAATCCGCCACTGCGATGGCATCAGCATCAGCGCATCGCCCATTGAGCGCATCATAAAAAACGCACGCCCTGAGCGTGGTCGACATTTCTCATTCCACAAATTCCATTCCACAAACGCAAACGGCCGCCCGAAGGCGGCCGTTTGGCAAAGGCAGATCTTAAAGACCTGCCAGTGTGGCTTACTCGGCGGCCTTGGCAGCAGCCTGGCGAGCGACCTTGGCCTGTGCAGCGGCGGCCAGATCTTCCTTGATGCGGGCAGCCTTGCCTTCCAGACCACGCAGGTAGTACAGCTTGCCGGCGCGGACCTTACCGCGGCGCTTCACTTCGACCGAGTCGATGATGGCGCTGTGGGTCTGGAACACGCGCTCGACGCCGAAGCCGTGCGAGATCTTGCGCACGGTGAAGGCGGAGTTCAGGCCGGCATTCTTGGTACCGATCACGACGCCCTCATAGGCCTGCACGCGCTCGCGGTTGCCTTCCTTCACCTTGACGTTCACCACAACGGTGTCGCCCTGGTTGAATTCCGGCAGCTTGCGCTGAATCTGGGCGGCTTCGAAGTCAGCCAGGATGGTCTTGTTGAGTTTGCTCATGATGGGCACCGCGTGTCTGGTGATATTGGACCGGCAGTCGCCGCACGGCGATTGCTCGAGGTTCGTAAAGAGGGCCAGACGCAAGGCTGACCAGCAAGCCGCATATTGTACCCCAATCAATCTTGCAAGAGCTAGGGGTGAGCCCTTATTTCTCGTTACCGGGTTTATCGTCGCCTGGGGCGAGTTCGCGGCGAAACTCGTCCAACAGACGGCGATCGTTCTTGTCCAACCCAGCCTCGTCCAACAGGTCCGGGCGTCGCAGCCAGGTCCGGCCCAGAGACTGCTGCCGGCGCCAGCGCGCGATGGCGCCGTGGTTACCGGAGCGCAACACGTCCGGCACATCGCCCCAGGCATGGGTCGATGGATGGCTATAGTGCGGGCAATCCAGCAGGCCTTGCGGGCCTTCGAAACTGTCCTGCGCGGCAGATTCGGCGTCGTTCAACACACCGTCCTGCAACCGCGTCACCACGTCCACAAGGACTGCAGCGCCCAACTCGCCACCGGACAACACGTAGTCGCCGATGGAGATTTCCAGATCCACTGCCTGCGCCAGGAAGCGCTCGTCCACACCCTCGTAGCGCCCGCACAACAAGATCATGCGCGGCAACTGCGCCAGCTCGCGTGCGAGCGGCTGGGTGAGCGGCCGCCCTTGCGGGCTGAGGTAGATCACCGGTGCCGGCCGTGCATCGGAGGCTTGCACCGCATCCAGACAGGCCCGCAACGGCTCGATCAACATCACCATGCCGGGCCCGCCACCGAACGGGCGGTCGTCCACCCGGCGGTAATTGCCCTGCGCATGGTCGCGCGGATTCCAGCCCTGTAGCTCCAGCAGACCACGCTCCTGCGCCCGCCCGACCACACCGAACGCCGCGCATTGCGCGATGAACTCCGGGAACAGGCTGATGACGTCGATGCGCACTTAAGAATCGGGAATCGGGATTGGGGAATGGGTAGAGCAAGAGCGAAGCCGAGGCACCGCTTCGATCAGAAATCCGGATCCCAGTCGACCACGATCAAATTGGCCTCGAAGTCCACCGATTTGACGAACTCCGGCAGCACGAACGGGATCAGCCGCTCGCGATCGCCGCGCACGACGACCACGTCGTTGGACCCGGTGGAAAACAGATGCGACACCGTCCCGAGCTTGACGCCCTCGACGGTTTCCACCTGCAATTCTTCCAGATCCACCCAGTAGTACTCGTCGGGCTTTGGTGGCGGCAAGACGCTGCGGGAGACATAAATTTCGGTCCCGTGCATGGCCTCGACCGTATCGCGGTCGGTCACGTCCGGGAACACCGCAATCAGGTTCTTGCCCTGATCGCGCCCGCGTACGCCGCTCACAACCGTTTCCTGTCCCGATGGCGTGCGCACGATCCACGGCTGATACCGAAAGATCGCACTGCGCGGCTCGGTCCAGGATTCGAGCTTTAGCTCGCCCTTGACACCAAAAGCGCCGACAACCCTGCCTAACAGGATGCGGCGCTCGGTCGGCTTCATCTGCGTCAACTCTGGGCCAGGCAGCGACGCCCGGCCCTCAAGATCAGGCCGCAGCGGCCTGAGACTTGGATGCTTCGCGATACAGGTTACGCACCTTATCGGTCAGCTGCGCGCCCTGGCCGACCCAATGGTCGACGCGTGCAACGTCCAGCACGATGCGCGGTTCTGCGCCCTGTGCAACCGGGTTGTAGTAACCCAGACGCTCGATGTTGCGGCCGTCGCGCGCGCTGCGCACGTCGGTCACGATGATGTGGTAGAACGGACGCTTCTTGGCGCCGCCGCGGGTCAGTCGAATCTTGACCATGGTGTTGTTTTCCTGAGTTGCCCAGTCGCCAGAGTGGCGCGGTAAGCCGGCGATTATAGCGGGCTCCGGCGGCGAAGCCAAGTCAGCCGGCGCCGGCACACCAGATCGCTCAGATCGCTTGCCAGGCATGGGTTTGCAGGGCCCGCTCCAGCAGCGGCAGCTGTGCGGCATGCGGCCCCCAACGCGCCGGCCCCAGCGCCACGATGGCCTGCTGGCCACGCGCGTTGCAGGCGAATGCGCCATCGAAGCGGTCCAGCTCGCTGAGCTCCACCGGGCGACTGACCTGCGTGACGCCCAGCGTTTTCAGGCCGGACTGCAGCAACTGCTGCCGGGTGCCCAACAGCGACGCCCCTTGCGGCCAGACCAACCCGCCGCGTTCCCACAGCCCCAGATTCCAGAACGCCCCCTCCAGCACCCTGCCCTGACGGTCCTGCAGCACGACATCGTCATGGTCGGCCTGCATGGCCAGCCGGCGCAGATGCAACAGCGGGAACGTGCCGACATGCTTGAGTTCCGGCCGCTCGCGTACGTAATCGGTGACCTGCACACGCAGCCCGGTCTCGGGCATGTCCGCCGGCGGCGAGATGGCGACCAGTACATCCAGTGCGACCTCGCGCAACGGGTTGCGGAAATCGTAGTCGGGCGCGAACACGGTGACGCGCAGACTGGCATCGGCCATGGCCGATGCCACCAGCGCAGCGTGCAACTGCGCACGCAGCTGGTCTGCTTCCAGCTCCTGCCCAAACAGCGCGCGGCTGCCCTCTTGCAGGCGCTGCAGATGCAGATCCAACCCCAGCGCTGCTCCGTTGCGCACCTGCAGCGTGGTGAAGTGGCCGTAGTTGATCAGCGCCGCAGCACCGAGCTGTTGCGCGCTCGCCGGCGCGCCGTTGCAGAAGATCAGCGTCATAGCAGTGCCTGCAACTGCTCCCACCACTGCGTGACCAGCTCACCGGCCGGCTGCACTGGCGCCATCCACGCCGATTGGCCCGCCCAGGCCTGCATCGACGCCAGACGGTTGTCGCGCGCTGCCGCCTGGCGCATCGCTGCGGTCAAGCCGCGCTGCACCGGATACGGCGCCGGCGGCACTGCATCCGCCGCCGCAGCCGCACGCACATAAGGCGTGAGCAAGGCCCGCCCCAGACGCCCGGAAAACGCGCGGGTTGGCTGGGTGTGTTCCGGCTCGGCGGCCGCAAGCGCATCGGCCCAGGCGCTGGGCAGTGCGGCTTCGGGCGTGCGCAGCAGCCCGGTGCCGATCTGCACCGCGCTGGCGCCCAGCGTCAGCGCCGCGGCAATGCCGCGCGCATCGGCGATACCACCAGCAGCGATGACCGGAATCTCCAGCTTATCGACAAGCCGCGGCAGCAACGCAAACAACCCGGTCATCTGCTGCGCTGCCTGACTGGCATCGAACGCGCCGCGATGGCCGCCGGCCTCAGCACCTTGCGCAACCACCGCGTCGGCACCTGCAGCCTGCGCCGCACGTGCTTCCTCCAGGGTGGTGGCGCAGGCGAACCAGGCGATGCCGGCCGCCTTCAGCCGCGCGACCTGGTCGGGTCGGAACACCCCCATGATCGAAGACGCCACCGCCGGGCGCGCGTCGAGCAAGGCCCCGAACTGCGCATCGAAGTCGGCTGGCGTGGCATCGCCTGCGGTCTCGGCCACCGGCGGGCCCCACTGCGCAAGAAACCCGCGCAGCCGCACTTCTGCCTCTGCATCGCGCACAGGCGCCGGATCGGGAATCCACAGATTGACCTGCGCAGGCCCGGCACTCGCTTCACCAAATGCAGCCATCCACGCAACGATGTCCTGCGGCTGCGACAACACCGCCCCCATCGCGCCCATACCACCCGCATTGGCGACAGCGACCGACAGCGGCACCGGGCAAGCGCCGGCCATGGGGCTGAGCAGGATCGGGACGCGCAAGCCAAAGCGCTCGCAGAAAGCGGCGACGCTTGAGTACGGGCCATCCAACGCGAGCGACTGTGTCATGACACCCTCAGCGATAGCCTTCGAGCAGTTGCACGATCCTGGGCCACTGCATCTGTCGCGCCAGGTCCAGCGCGGTGTTTCCCGAGGGCGTGCGTAGCGACGCATCGGCGCCGTGCTTGAGCAGCAGCGAGACCGGCTGATAATTACCGGCCAGGGCATCGCGGTGCAACAGCGTCCAGCCAGCGTCGTCGCGGAAATGCACCATGTCGGGCTGATCGCGCAGGCCCTGATCGAACTTGGCGCCCATGTTCTCGCTCATCGGATGCTCGCACTCCGATGGGTCCTGCTGCGCTGCGGTGGGCTGAGCCGGCTTGCTGCCGAACAGCTTGCCGAACAACCCGCTTTTGCGCTCCTGCACGCGCGCAGGCACCAGGCGCACGGCACCCGGACCACCGAAATCCAGGCCCCACGCGGCATCGTGTTCGGCACGTTCGTCCTGCAGCATCGCGCGACGCATCGCATCGATGGTGTGGCCGCCGTAGGCCAACCCATCGATGACATACATCCAGTCTTCCAGTTCGCCGATCGGCGCAGAGACAGCGTCGCCGGCGGCCAGCTCCGAGATCCATGCCGGGTCGTTGAGCAGGCTGCCGGACAGCTGGTCGCCATCGAACTGCACGTCCGATACCCACATGTGCTCGTGTGACGGCGCACCAACTGCGGATGCGTCGGTGGCAAACGGTAACTTGATCGCTGCGAGGGACAACGCCGGCACGATCCGACGATATTCCCAGGACAGCTCACGCCAGAAAAACTTGAACGTCGCGCGTGCATCGGCATACGCCGCCAACATCGCAGCGTCGTCCTGGGCGGGATACATACGGCTTTCGGTCACGGTTACCTCGACTAAGAGCCGCCAACAAAACTACTTCACGCCAGTCTACTGCAGGCCGGCTGATCTACTGCCTGGCTGCAGGGCCCTTGCCCGCCCACCCTCGCGGGACACGCTGCAAGGACGTCCTTGCAAGCGCTTACGCGGCATCCATGCCGCGTAAGGTCCCGCGACGGTGGGCGGGCAAGGACTGGTCGAGATAGTCGGTGTGCATACTTTTGAACAAAGCAACCGACCAACTTTCTGGTGCGGTGCCCTCGCCGCTTGCGGGACCGTGTGGCGGCATGGATGCTGCCACAGAGCCCCCAGGGACGGGTTTACGGCGTGTCCCGCGAGCGGTGAGGACACCGCGCCCTCGACCCACGCAGCGTTTGATATGGACCTCTGACTGCATCCATGCAATCCCACCTGCATCTGCGCGACACCCTACATTGCCAGCGCAGGGCCAGTGCGGCGCCGCACTGGCCGCGTCAGCGCATCACTGACATCAACGGAACGGCATGCCGCCGCGGCCGCCCATGGCGCCCATCATGCCCTTCATGTTGCGCATCAAGCCCTTCATGCCGCCGCCGGCCAGCTTGCCCATCATCTTTTCCATCTGCTGGTACTGCTTCATCAGCTTGTTGACGTCGGCCGGCAGCATGCCCGAGCCACGCGCGATGCGGGCGCGGCGCGAGCCGTTGAGCAGGGCCGGGTTACGGCGCTCTTTCTTGGTCATCGAATTGATGATGGCGATCATGCGCGGCACTTCCTTGCCGGTGACCTGCTGCTTGACGTTGTCCGGGATCTGGCCCATGCCCGGCAGCTTGTCCATCAGCCCATGGATACCGCCCATGTTCTGCATCTGCTCGAGCTGTTCTTTCATGTCGTTGAGGTCGAACTTCTTGCCCTTTGCGACCTTGGCGGCGAGCTTGGCGGCCTTTTCCTGATCGACGCTCTGCTCGACCTGCTCCACCAGCGACAGCACGTCGCCCATGTCCAGGATGCGGCTGGCCACACGATCCGGATGGAACACGTCCAGGCCGTCGGTCTTTTCGCCGGTACCGACAAACTTGATCGGCTTGCCGGTGATGTAGCGCACGCTCAGTGCGGCACCGCCGCGGGCGTCGCCGTCGGTCTTGGTCAGCACCACGCCGGTCAGCGGCAGCGCCTCACCGAACGCCTTGGCGGTGTTGGCCGCGTCCTGGCCGGTCATGGCATCGACCACGAACAGGGTTTCGGTGGGGTTGATCGCGGCGTGCAAGGCCTTGATCTCGTCCATCATCGCTTGATCGATCGCCAGACGGCCGGCGGTATCGACCAGCAGCACGTCGGCGAAGGACTTGCGCGCGTCGCTGATGGCCGCGCGCACGATGTCGACCGGCTTCTGCGAGGCATCGGAGGGGAAGAACAGCACGCCGACCTGTTCGGCCAGGGTCTTGAGCTGCTCGATCGCGGCCGGGCGATAAACGTCGGCCGAGACCACCATGACCTTTTTCTTGCGCTTTTCCTTCAAGTGCTTGGCGAGCTTGCCGACCGTGGTGGTCTTGCCCGCACCCTGCAGGCCCGCCATCAGGATGATGGCCGGCGCCGGCACGTTGAGGTTGAGGTCGGCAGCGGCGGCACCCATCACGGCGGTGAGCTCGTCACGCACGATCTTGATCAGCGCCTGGCCCGGGGTCAGCGACTTGAGAACTTCCTGGCCGACCGCACGCACCTTGATGCGCTCGATCAGCGCCTGTACCACCGGCAATGCGACGTCGGCTTCGAGCAGTGCGATGCGCACTTCACGGGTGGCTTCGCGGATGTTTTCCTCGGTCAGGCGGCCGCGTCCGCGCAGGCGCTCCATGGTGCCGGAGAGACGTTGGGTTAGGGACTCGAACATGCGCAAAGGACCGCGTAAGGGGAAACGGGCACCGATTATAGCGGCACAGGCCAACCGCCCGTCCCGCCGCCCGCCCGGCGAAGCCAGACCAGGAAGAAGCCGCCCCAACACTCGGCAATGTGCAGAGCCAACCCGCGCGACAGCGCAGCCGCACCAGGAACGACAGCTGCAGCGCCGACGGGCAAGTCTCCCTTACCCGCTCGCGCGCCGGCCCCACCTGGCCAGCCCACCTCCAGCCCCGCAGCTCGCAACCCTGCTTTCCCGATTCCCGATTCCCGATTCCCGATTCCCGATTCCCGATTCCCGATTCCCGATTCCCGAATCACCAATCCCGACTCCCCGCCGCCAATATGCGAAACTTCCACGATGACAATCGTTCTCATCGCGTTCGCCTTGTATCTGCTGGCCGCGGCGCTGCTCACCCAGGCGGTGCTGCGCGATGGCAACCAGGCCCCTGCGCGCTGGCTGGCACCGGCACTTGCCGCCGTTGCGCTGCACGCCGGATATCACGTGCTGGTGGCGTTCCGCACAGCAGGCGGGCCGGACATGCATTTCTTTGCGGCGCTGTCGCTGTGTGGCCTGGGCATGGCCGCGCTAACGGCGGTGTTCGGCGGCCGCGGGCGGATGGCGGCGGTGGGCGTGGTGGTGTTTCCGCTGTCGGCGATCCTGCTGGCCAGTTATCACGCCTACGGCCACGAACCGAGCGCGGACCTGGGCTGGCGGCTGGAGTTGCACGCCTGGATGGCTTTGCTGGCCTACGCCACCCTGGGCATCGCCGCGCTGCTGGCGATCATGCTGTGGCTGCAGGAGCGTGCGCTACGGCGGCGCGACTTCCACACCTGGCTACGTGCGCTACCGCCGTTGACCGAGCTGGAAACCTTGTTGTTCCGCACGATCACGGTCGGCTTCGTGTTGCTGAGCCTGACCCTGCTGACCGGGCTGCTGTTCGTGCAGGACTTCCTGGCGCAGCGGCTGTTGCACAAGACCGTGCTCAGCATCCTGTCGTGGATCGTGTTCGGCGCGCTGTTGATCGGCCGCTGGCGCAATGGCTGGCGCGGCAGCAAGGCGGTGCATTGGACGCTGACTGCGATGGCGCTGCTGGTGCTGTCGTTCTTCGGCAGCAAGTTCGTAATCGAGCTGGTGCTGGGGCCGCGTTGATGGCGGTGGGCGTGCAACGGTCTCGCACGTCATCAGGCCGGGACGCACGCCGGAGGTGTTACGACGTGGGTCACTGCATATTGGTGCCAACGAAACAATGATCAGTCGTCTGCGCGAATACGCGAGCGATGCGCTTCAGAACGCAGGCCTGGAACTGGTTTGCCACTGCGGCGTTTATCAACAGTCAGGCTGACCTGACTGCTATGTGGATCGGCGTGCAGTGCGCGCCTGCCGATGTCGCCGCGTCGCTTGCGCCCAGTTCACGAGCGCACTCCATGCTTGCGCGGTGACCAGACGCAGCAACGCCTGTTTCCAGCAGCGGCCGCGTAGCCCCATCGCCTCCCATTACCCTCACGCATCCAGCGCCGCACTGACCACATCCCATGGCTGGTCCGGGCCGGGGCTGGCGAAGCGATAGACGATGCGGCGGCGGTAGATCTCGCCAGGGTGCAGGATCGTGGAGGGGAAGTTGGCGTGGTTGGGCGCGTCCGGGTAGTCCTGCGGCTCCAGGCAGACGCCGCGGCCCAGGCCGGGATGATGGGCGTCCAGATGCTGCCCTTCGTAGAGCTGCACTGCCGGCGCGTCGCTACTGATGCGCAGCGCCACGCCACTGTGCGGCGAGTACAGCTCGGCCACGCGGTCTGCGCCGTCTGCCAGCACCAGGCACTGGTCGTAGCCCTTGCCGAGCATCACCTGCGGATGCGCGGGGTCGATGCGGTCGGCCAGCGCGGCAGGCGTGCGGAAATCGAAGGGCGTACCCGCGACCGAGGCGATCTCGCCGGTCGGGATCGACTCGGCATCCACCGGCAGATAGCGGTCGGCAGGCACCCGCAACACCTGTGAAGCCGCACGCGTCTGCGGGTCGCCCGACAGATTGAAGTACGGGTGATGGGTCAGGTTTAACGGCGTGGCGGCATCGCAATGCGCTTCGAAGTCCAGCTGCAGGCTGCGCTCGTGCAGCGCCAGACGCGCACGCACCTGCAGATTGCCGGGGTAGCCTTCTTCGCCATCGGGCGAGTCGTAACCCAGCAGCACCTGATCCGAGGTCTGCTCCAGCACGCTCCACACGCGCCGACCGAACCCGCGCAGGCCGCCATGCAGCTGGTTGCGCCCTTCGTTGGCCGCAAGCAGGTGCGTCACCCCATCCAGGGTGTAGCGCGCACCGGCGATGCGGTTGCCGAAGCGGCCCACCAGGATATTGAGGCTGTCGCCATCGGCCGCGTAGGCAGGCAGGTCCGGCAAGGCCAGCAGCAGCGGCACAACGCCGTGCGCGGTGGTCAGCCGCAGCGCGTGCAGGATGCCGCCATACGTCAGCACCTCGGCCTCCAGCCCGGCATCGCTGCGCAGGGTAAGCGCGTGGACCTCGACACCGTCTGGCAACTGCCCGAACACTCGCTGCATGAATCGCCCCGCCACTGATGGAAGCTGGCGAGCATAGCGGTGTCGCGCATCTGCCGACCATGCCCTTGCGCACATCTCCACGTGCGGCACGCGCAGCCGCAGATCGGTGTCCGCGGCCGTGCTCGCCTGCGGCGGTCGCGCTGCAGCACGACAACCGGCCGCGCCACGCACTACGCTAAGCCAGCGCCGCTCCTACGGCAGCGCGTGACCAACCCGACGACCAACACAGGAGCGCCCAGCCAATGCAGTGGATTTCCCTCACATTGCGGACTTCATGCAAACGGCTGGCGCATAGCGTCGTTGCGGCCGCCCTGGCGACCGGCGTCTGTAACGTGTCGGCGGCTGAGGTCAAGGTGACCGGGATGCTGCGTGCGGACCAACCGGGCGCGCAGGTCTCGCGGCAGCTCTTTGGTCAGTTTGCCGAGCATCTGGGTACCGGCATCTACGGCGGCGTGTGGGTGGGCGAAGACTCGCCGATTGCCAATACGCGCGGGTATCGCAACGACGTGCTCGCCGCGTTGAAGGCCATTGCGGTGCCGAACATCCGCTGGCCGGGCGGCTGCTTTGCCGACGAATACCATTGGCGCGATGGCGTGGGCAACCCGGCCAAACGCCCTATCCGCGTCAATACGCATTGGGGTGGCGTGGAGGAGTCGAATCGGTTCGGCACCCACGAGTTCATGGACTTCACCGAACTGCTCGGCACCCAGGCCTATATCGCCGGCAACGTGGGCAATGCGGCGCCGGACGAGATTGCGCAGTGGACCGAATACATGACCGCGCCCACACACTCCAGCCTGGCCAACGAGCGCCGCGCCAACGGCCGCGATGCGCCATGGAAGGTGCCCTACTTCGGCGTGGGCAACGAGCTGTGGGGATGCGGCGGCAATATGCGGGTGGAATACGCAGCCGACGTTTATCGGCGCTACCAGACCTTCGTCAAGACGCCGGCCAATCAGCCGCTGCTCAAGATCGCGCCCGGCCCCAATAACGACGACTACCACTGGACCGAGGTGATGATGCGCGAGGCCGGCACACTGATGGACGGCCTGAGCCTGCATTACTACACCGTGCCCGGCGGCTGGCCGCCGCGTGCCTCATCGACCGACTTCGACGAGCGCGCCTGGATCGACACGCTGTCGCGCACGCTGGTGATGGACGAGCTGATCACCAAGCACAGCGCGATCATGGACAAGTACGACCCGGGCAAGAAAGTCGCACTGGTGGTCGACGAATGGGGCACCTGGTACGCAGGCCTGCCCGATGCGAATCCGGGATTTCTGCATCAACAAAACAGCCTGCGCGATGCGCTGGTTGCGTCGCTGAACATCGATATCTTCAGCACGCATGCCGAGCGCGTGCGCATGGCCAACATCGCGCAGATGGTCAACGTGTTGCAGGCGATGATCCTCACTGATGGCGACAAGATGGTACTGACGCCGACCTACCACGTGTTTGCGCTGTACAAGCCTTACCAAGATGCCACGCACCTGCCGCTGCAGCTGCAGACACCGGAGTACCGCCACGGCGACGCGCATGTACCGGCGGTACACGGCTCGGCAGTCAAGGCGAAGGACGGGCATGTGTATGTCGCGCTGACCAACCTGGATGCCACTGCCGCAGCAAGCGTCAGCGTAGACGTGCAAGGGCTGTCTGCACGCCGCGTCGACGGAAAGATTCTGACCGCGCCGGCGATCACTGCCCACAATACCTTTGTGCAGCCGCGCGTCGTCGAACCGAAGCCATTCAACGGCGCCCGTTTGCAAGCGAAGGTGTTGACGGTGGCGCTGCCTGCGCACTCGGTGGTGATGCTCGAGCTGCAGTAAGCCAGCTATCGTGGGGTTGTCGCTTCAAGAGCGCGCAACAAAACGATTGCGCGACCATCACGCAGGCCAGGCCGTTGCTGGAAATCAGCATGTCACGTGCGCACGTCAGGGTGCGTACGCCCCCCCCCCCACACTCGCGTGGCCGGTCGCTGCGCTTGATTGGCCGATCTAGACCGATGTAGGCGCCGATGCCGGTAGCGGATCCGGCTCAGCAACGCGCCACTCTAGGGGCAAGCGTTCCAGTACGTGCGCCATGAAAGCGCGCACTTTCGGAGTGAAGTCACGACGGTCGGCCACGCAAAGAAACAGACGCAATGGCTCGACGGCGGCCTGCGTCGCGTCACTGCCATCGGGCACAAACAACGCTTGCAGTTGACCGCGCTGCAGGTAGGGCTGCACCACGAAGGCGGCCAGGCGGGTAATGCCGCCGCCAGCGACGGCCATGGTGGCCAGCGCGTCGACATCGTCGCTGACCATCGCCTGGCCGAGTTGCGGCTGAAACCGCACGCCGTCGCGCACGAAATTCCAACGCAAAAAGCGTCCGTCCACCGGGTAGCGCAGCAACAGACAGTCGTGATATTTGAGCTCGTCCGGGTGCTTGGGGGTGCCGCAGCGGGCCAGATACTCGGGCGCGGCGCATACCACGAACGGCACATCCGCAATGGGCCGTGCCACCAGGCCGTCTTCCAGCTGCGCTTCGATACGCAAACTGACATCCACGCTCTCCTGCGCGTGCTGCACCACTCGGTCGGTGCACAGCAGTTCGATCTCCAACTGCGGATATTGCTGACGCAGCGCAGGCAGCATCGGTGCGAGCACATGGCGTGCGAACGCGGCGGTGCTGGCCACACGCAATCGTCCCGCCAGCGCCTGCTGCGGGCCGGCCACCAGTTGCCGCGCACGCTCCAGGTCGCGCTCCAGTTGCCGCACCTGTTCGAAATACAGCGCACCGCGTTCGGTCAACGCCAGGCTGCGGGTGGTCCGGTGCAGCAAGCGCACGCCCAGGTGCTGTTCGAGCCGCGCGATGTTCTGGCTGACCGCGGCGGCGCTGACGCCCAGCAATTTGGCTCCACCGGCAATGCTGCCGGCATCCACGGTGCTGACGAAACTGCGAATCGACTGAAGAATATTCATTAATTGAGCAAGTATTCCGGAGCGATTCGTAAGATTCTCTTACGTAAGCCGCAAGGTTACGCGATCTACCCGAGCTGCGACGCTCGCCCTAAAGTTGCGCCATGCCGCTGGTTCGCGGCAAGCGAGGCCCCCCTATGTCGTCATCCCCACCCTCCTCCGCACTGGCACGCTCACGTTGGAAGCTCGGAGTACGCGCCACACCATTCGTGTTTGCGTTTTACATGGCCGCGATCATGGCGTTGCTGATGTGCGTCGTGATCACCGGCGCCAATACCGGGCTGACGCCGGGATTCGGATGGCGCGTGCTGGATGCCTACCGCATTGCGATGCCCACGGCGTTTTGCTGCGTGCTGGTGGTGCGGCCGCTGGTAAGCCGCCTGGTTGCGTGGACCGTGCATGCGGGGCAGTGACGAACGCCGGCATGTGCAACGCTGGTGATCGACAGGCGCATCTGCATGGCAGTGCCTGCGCGCGTATGGCGTAGATGACACCGCCATGCTGCAAGCGCTTCCATGCATCCTCGACACGTTTGAGGTCTGACCGCCTCGCGCATGCCAGCCGCTGCGCGGCAGTGAAACACCCCGAGCATGCACGATCGCATCAGGCTGCTGCCGCGCAACATGCGGCAGCCAACGTTTGCGACCGTCGTCATACCAATGATTGATTATTCCGGAATGAACACCACGGAACGGAAACACGCCGAACAATTGCTTTGACTCTGAACCAGGCGCTGCGCAGCGTCGTTTCTCCACGGACCCGGGTCCATCATCGGAGAGGCGCATGAGCGTCGTACGCAGCGTCACCATGCAGTTCGCTGTTTTGCTGGGCATCGCACTGGCCCCCTGCGCGCAAGCGCAGACCCTGGTGTGGGAAGACAACTTCAACGGTCCATCGATCGACGGCACCAAGTGGACGTACGACGTCGGCAACGGGTGTCAGATCAGCTTGTGCGGTTGGGGCAATGGCGAGATGCAGTACTACACCAGTCGCCCCGACAACGCGCGCATCGAAAACGGCCGGCTGGTGATCGAAGCGCGCCGCGAAGCGTTTGGCGGCATGCCCTTCACCTCGGCACGACTCAAGACCGAAGGCCGCATGCATTTCACCTACGGCACGCTCGAAGCGCGCATCAAGACGCCGGTGGTCGGCAATGGGCTGTGGCCGGCGTACTGGATGCTGGGCACCATCGGCGTGTGGCCCGGGCGTGGCGAAATCGATCTGATGGAAGCCGGCATGGCTGCGGCGATCGCCAACGGCACTGCCAATCGCCGCATCGGTGCGGCCGTGCATTGGGACTACAACGGCGCGCAGGCCGACTACGACACCAGCTACACCAGCCCGGTGAATCTGCACACCGATTTCCATGTGTACCGCATGACCTGGGATCCGCAGTTCATCCGCATCTCGATCGACGGGCAGCAGTACTTCGAATTTGCGATTTCCAATATCGAAGGTGCCTCGTTGCACGAGTTCCATCAGCAGCAGTATCTGCTGCTCAATCTGGCGGTGGGTGGCACCTACACCGGGGTGACCTCACCGGCCGCGGTGACCGCACCGCTGCCGGGCAAGCTGGAGATCGATTACATCCGTCTGTATCAAAATCCCGGTTCGCAATTGTATGTGGGCAGCCAACACGCCATGCCGGCCGGACGCTTTGGTGTGTTCACCGACCAGGCCGATACCAGCGCGCGATTGACCTTCGGCCAGGATGCCGAGCTGTATCTCTGGAACAACCTCACCCCGATCGCGCAGGCGCCGTTTGAAGGGGCCAATGTCATGGCGTATCGCGCCAACGCGGGGACCTGGTATGGACTGGGAATCCAGAGCGATTACCGCAATCTGGCTGCCTACGCAGGCGGCGCGCTGAAGCTGCAGGTCAAGACCACCACCGCATCGACATTCAAGATCGGCATCAACACCAGCTTCGGCGACAGCTGGGTGGATTTTGCGGCCGGCGGCAATCAGTACGGCCTGGTGCGCGACGGCGCCTGGCACGAAGTGAGCATTCCGTTCAGTGCCTTCTACGACCTGGATCTGCAGGCGGTCAAACAGCCTTTCATGCTGGTGGCCGATCCGCCGGGCGCGCCGGTGGAGATCGCCATCGACAAGGTCTACTACCAGAGCCGTTGATGCCGCAGCGGATGCAGACCTGCGGCCGGCGCTCAGGCGTTGGCCGCAACGCCCTTCAACATGTCGATGAGCTGACGCAGGCGATAGGGCTTGGGCAGGAAGTCAACCCCAGCCGGCAGCGGCGGCAGCTGCGCTTTCGCAAACCCCGAGGCCAGGATGACGCGCGCCTGCGGCAACAGCTGCGCCACCTGCTCGCTCAATTCGATCCCCGACATGCCGTTGGGCATGCGGATATCGCTGAACACCACGTCGTAAGGGCCGCTGTCGCGCAGCATGCGCAAGGCGTCATGGGCATCATCGGCGGTGTCGACGGTGATGCCTGCATCGCGCAATGCCTCGCCGATCAACTCGCGCAACTCTTCTTGGTCTTCCACCATCAGCAGGCGCAGGGGTTCAGTCATGCTCGGCCTCCTCGATGGCCGGGAGAAACAGGGTGACGGTGGTGCCGCACCCAGGTGCGGTCTCCAGATCGACGAAGCCACCGGATTGGGACGCAAAGCCATACACCTGGCTCAATCCCAGGCCGGAGCCTTTGCCGACATCCTTGGTGGTGAAAAACGGCTCGCTGGCGCACTGCGCCACCTGTGCCGACATGCCGGGGCCATTGTCGCGTACTGCGATGCTGACGTAACGACGCGTTGCGCCCTGCGGCGCCGATGGTGCAACGCGCTGCTGCGCGGCGGTGATCACGGTGATGGCGCCACCGGCCGACATCGCATCGCAACTATTGAACACCAGATTGAGCAGCGCCGCTTCCAGTTGGCCGGGGTCCACGCATACATCGGGCAACGCATCGGCGAAGTCCAGCGAGAGCGTTACCGCGGTCGGGCAGGCGCGGCGCAATAGTTCGAGCGTACGCGTCACCACCGCGTTGGCGGCATGCCGCTCCGGAACCAGGCGCTGCCCACGCGCGAAGGCGAGCAGCTGGCGTGTCAGCAAGGTGCCGCGATCCACCGCGGTCTGCGCCGCTTCCACCAGCATGCGCGTGCGCGCATCGTCGCCGGCACGCAGCGCGATCAGATCCAGGCTGGTCACCATCACCGTCAGCAGGTTGTTGAAGTCGTGCGCCATGCCCAGCGTCAACCGACCCAGCGCCTCGACTTTCTGCGAATGCAACAGCGCGTGCTGCGCCTGCTGCAATAGACGTTGCGCGTCATGGCGGTCGGTGACATCGCGGGTGATCTTGGCAAACCCGACCAGCACGCCGAATTCCAGTACCGGTTCGATTACCACGCTGGCCCAGAAGCGGCTGCCGTCCTTGCGTACGCGCCACCCTTCAGCAGCAAGACGCCCCTGCCGCTTGGCAATGTCCAGGTTCTGCATGGGCTCGTCGCGCTGCGCATCTTCGGGCAGATAAAAACGCGAAAAATGCGAACCAAGCACGTCAGCAGCGGTATAGCCCTTGATGCGCTCACCGCCGGGATTCCAGCTGCGCACATAGCCGCCGGTGTCGAGCATATAGATCGCGTAATCGGAGACGCTTTGCACCAACAGCTGGCACTGCCGGCTGTCGTGCGACAGCGGCCCTGCGTTGTCGATGGTCGTTTCCGTCTCCATCGCGCGATGTTCCCCCGGAAAAGCGCGCGACCATAGTGACGTTGCCGTGAAGGTTGCGTGCAAGCCAACCCGGCTGGAAAAGCGTCAAAAACCCGGCGATTGGCGCGTGAAAGTTATCGGCTACCATGACCGCCCTCTCAGTTTGGTGCGCGCGCCTCATGCAGAACATCTCGACCACACGCGACCGCTGGATCTGGGTCATCGCGGGGGCCTTGATGGCTGGCACGTTGAGCGTGGAGTTGGTCACGCCGCTGGGGTATGCGGTGTGGCTGACCTACTTCGTGGCGGTCGGCGTGACGGTCTTTCAGAACCGCCCGCAGGCGCCGCTGGTAGTGGGCGTGCTGTCGTGCGTGCTACTGGCGATCGGTTTTCATCTGGCGCCGCCCAGCACCAATTCGAGCTTCTCATCGATCAACCGCAGCATTGGCGGCGTCTCGTTTCTGGCGATGGCGTTGGTGGTGACGCAGGCGATCCGCGCACGTCGTCAGGCCGAATTGGCGTTGTGGCTGCAGCAGGCCGAAAACACGGTCGAAGCCAGCCTGCGGGGCGATCAAAGCCCGGAAGACTTGGCCGATGCCGCGCTGCGCGCGCTGTGCGACACCTTGGGCGCACAGGTCGGTGCGCTGTACCGCATCGAAGGCGAGCGCCTGCGGCTCACCGGCGGCGCGGCGCTGCCGGTCGACATGCCCAAGACGCTGCCCAGCAATGCCGGCCAATGGGGTGAGGTGTTGCAGCGTGGCACGGTGCGCCGCGTGCGTGGCGTGGATGCCGGGCATCTGCAGATTGCCTCCGGGCTGGGCCAGAGCGCCTGCCAGGAATTACTGCTGGCCCCGGTGACTGCCGATGGCCGGGTAATTGGTCTGCTGGAACTCGGCCGGGTCACCGACGCGCAGACATCCGGATCGCGCGAGCAAGAATTGCTGGCGCGTTGCGGTGAAAATATCGGCCTGGCGCTGCGCACCGCGCTGCTGCGCGCGCAGTTGATGGCCCTGCTGGAAGAAACCCAGCGGCAGAGCGAGGAACTGCAGACGCAGCAGGAAGAACTGCGCGTGGCCAACGAAGAACTGGAAGAACAAAGCCGCAGCCTGCAGCAATCGCAAAGCGATCTGGAGCAGCAGCAGGCCGAGCTGGAACAAACCAACGTCCAGCTGGAAGAACGTACCCAGGCGCTGGAAGCGCAGAAGCAGGCGCTGCTGGTCGCGCAAGGCCAGCTGGTGCGCAATGGCAACGAACTGGCCACCGCTTCGCGCTACAAGTCGGAATTTCTGGCCAACATGTCGCACGAGCTGCGCACCCCGCTCAACAGCGCGCTGATCCTGGCCAAGCTGCTCGCCGACAACAAGGACGGCACGCTGAGCGCCGACCAAGTGAAGTACGCGCAGGCGATTCTGTCGTCCAACAACGATCTGCTGGCGCTGATCAACGACATCCTGGATCTGTCCAAGATCGAAGCCGGCCACGTGGAACTGACCGACGACACCGTCGCCACCAGCTCGGTGCTACAGCGACTGCGCGACACCTTTGAACCGCTGGCGCGACAGAAGGGCCTGACCCTGGAAATCGGCACCGAGGCCGACGCACCGACGCAGCTGGTGGTCGACAACCAGCGTCTGCAGCAGATCCTCAAGAACCTGCTGGCCAACGCGATCAAGTTCACTGAACACGGCACGGTAAGTCTGTCGATCCAGGCGAGCGCACCAGGACGGGTGCTGTTCAAGGTCGACGACACCGGCATCGGCATCGCACGCGAACAGACCGATGTGATCTTCGAAGCATTCCGTCAGGCCGATGGCAGCACACGGCGTCGCTATGGCGGTACTGGCCTGGGCCTGTCGATCTCGCGCGACCTGGCACAACGCATGGGCGGCAGCATCAGCGTGGACAGCGAACCCGGGCGCGGCAGTTGCTTCACCCTGGAATTGCCGACCGACGGTGCACCGGCAGAAGCGATGCGCGCCGCCGACGCGACATCGACGCCGACATCGACGTCGAGTGCAATCAACGCGCCCGCGCTATCGCGTCACCACACCGGCATGACGATGACACCGCGGCCTGGCGAGCACCCCGCCGCTGTCTCTGCTGCAGTGCCGCTGCCGATTCCTGCGCCCAAAGCGGCGCCACAGCAACGCGCGCAGGACGACCGTGATCAGCGCACCCGTCCCGGCCGGCTGATCCTGGCGGTGGAAGACGACACCCGCTTTGCGCAGGCCCTGGTGGACCTGGCGCACGAGTTGGATTTCGATTGCGTAGTCGCCCCCAGCGCCGAAGAAGCGCTGCGACTGGCCGCCGAGTTGCGCCCCAGCGGCATCCTGCTCGACATCGGCTTGCCCGATGCCTCCGGTCTGAGCGTGCTCGAACGCCTCAAGCGCGACCCTGCCACCCGTCACATCCCGGTGCACGTGGTGTCTGCACTGGAACGCAGCCAGATCGCACTGGAACTGGGCGCGGTGGGCTATCTGATCAAGCCGGCAACGCGCGAGTTGTTGGCCGGTGCGATCCGTCAACTGGAAGACACCAACGCGCGTGCGGTGCGTCGCCTGCTCATCGTCGAAGACGACAGCGCCTTGCGCGAAAACCTGCAGTTGCTGTTGGCGCGCGACCAATTGGACATCGTTGCGGTGGGCAGCATCGCCGAGGCGATGGCGCAGTTGGCCGGCTCCACCTTCGACTGCATGGTCACCGATCTCACCTTGCCCGACGGCAGCGGCTACGACCTGCTCGAACGCATGGCCGGCAACGACGCGGTGGCATTCCCGCCGGTGATCGTCTACACCGGCCGTGCGCTCACCCGCGACGAAGAACAGCGCCTACGCCGGTATTCCAAGAGCATCATCATCAAGGGCGTGCGCTCGCCCGAACGCCTGCTCGACGAAGTCACGCTGTTCCTGCACAGCGTGGAAGCCTCGCTGCCCAGCGACCAGCAACGCCTGCTGCGCGAAGCGCGTCGCCGCGATGCGGTGCTCGACGGCGCCACCGTGCTGCTGGCCGAAGACGACGTGCGCAACATCTTTGCGCTGTCCAGCGTGCTCGAACCGCTGGGCGTGACCCTGGAGATCGCACGCAATGGCCGCGAAGCGCTGGAACGCCTGGCCGAGCGCGAGGTGGACCTGGTACTGATGGACATCATGATGCCGGAGATGGATGGCATCACTGCGATGCGCGAGATCCGCGCCAATCGCCAGTGGCAGGATCTGCCCATCATCGCGCTGACCGCCAAGGCCATGGCCGACGACCGCGAACGCTGCCTGGAAGCCGGTGCCAACGACTACATCGCCAAGCCCATCGACGTGGACAAGCTGGTGTCGCTGTGCCGGGTCTGGTGCTCGCGGCAATGACGCCGGTGGAACTGTTCGATCTGGAGTTGCGGGTGCTGCTGGAAGCGGTGTACCAGCGCTATCACTACGATTTTCGCGATTACGCGGTGTCGTCGTTACGGCGGCGCATGCGCCATGCCATGGCGCGTTTCGAGTGCGCCCGCGTGGCCGATCTGCAGCATCGGCTGCTGCACGAACCGGAAACGTTTGCGCAGGCGATGCAGTTCTTCACCGTGCAGGTGTCGGAGATGTTTCGCGACCCGGCGTACTTTCGCGTGCTGCGCGAGCATGCGGTACCGGTGTTGCGCACCTATCCGTCGATCAAGTTGTGGGTGGCAGGCTGCAGTACCGGCGAAGAGGTCTGGTCGCTGGCGATCCTGCTGCACGAAGAAGGCTTGCTGGAAAAGGCCGTCATCTACGCCACCGACATCAATCCCGAAGCGTTGAACATGGCCGAAGCCGGCGCGTACGGCATCGATCGCATCGCACAGTTCAGCCGCAACTATCTGGATGCCGGCGGCCGTGGGTCGTTGTCGGACTACTACACCACCGCCTACGACGGTGCGGTGTTCGACCGCCGCTTGAAGCGCAATATCGTATTCGCCGATCACAGCCTGGCCACCGATACGGTGTTCTCCGAAGTGCATCTGGTGTCGTGCCGCAATGTGTTGATCTATTTCAACCGCGGCCTGCAGGACCGTGCCGTGGGCCTGTTCTTCGACGCGCTGGTGCACCGCGGGTTTCTGGGCCTGGGCAGCAAGGAATCGCTGCAATTCGGCGCACATGCGCAGGCCTTTGAAACCTGCGCACGCGAACAACGCCTGTATCGGAAGGCCGCATGAGCAGCACGCCTGCGCACCGACACTTCGACGCCATCGTGATCGGCGCCTCCGCCGGGGGTGTGATGGCGCTGCAGGCGCTGTTGTCCCACCTACCCGCCGATCTGCCGATGCCGGTGCTGGTGGTGCTGCATCTGCCGCGCGACCGCACCAGCCATCTGGCCGAGCTGATGGATGCGCGTTGCGCGCTACCGGTGCGCGAGGCGGACGACAAGCAGCCATTGCGCGCTGGCACCGTGACCATCGCCCCACCCGACTATCACCTGCTGGTGGAAACCCGCGACAGCCTGGCCCTGTCGATGGATGCGCCGGTGCTGTTCTCGCGCCCGGCGATCGACCCCTTGTTCGAATCGGCTGCGGACGTGTTTGCCAAGCGTCTGTTGGCGATCCTGCTCACCGGCGCCAGCAGCGATGGCAGTGCCGGCGTGGCCGCAGTGCGCGCAGCAGGCGGCACCGCCTGGATCCAGCTGCCCGATGATGCCGCGTCTCCGCTGATGCCGGCCTCTGCCCTTGCCCACGCCGGTGCCGATGCGGTGCTGACCCTGCAGGCGATCTGCAACCGACTGGAAGTCTTTCACCCATGAATCTCACCACGACCGGCCTTGCTGCGCACGGCGACGAACCCGCCAAGCTCCTGATCGTGGACGATGTGCCGCAGAATCTGGTGGCGATGGAAGCGCTGCTGCAGCGCGATGGTATCCAGGTGCTGTGCGCATCCTCCGGCGCGCAAGCGCTGGAGCTGCTGCTCGAACACGATGTGGCGCTGGCCCTGCTCGACGTACAGATGCCGGAAATGGACGGATTTTCGCTCGCAGAACTGATGCGCGGCTCGCAGCGCACCCGGCATGTACCGATCATCTTTCTGACCGCATCGCCGAACGATCCCATGCGCGCGTTTCAGGGCTACGAAAGCGGTGCAGTGGATTTTTTGCACAAGCCCATCGAGCCCCACGTGATCCTGAGCAAGGTCAATGTGTTTATCGAGTTGTACCAACAGCGCCGGCTGCTCAAGGCGCGCAATGCCTCGTTGGAACGCGCGCTCACGCTCAACGAAACCATGATGGCGGTGCTCACCCACGATCTGCGCACGCCGCTCTCGGTGATCCTGTTGTGTGCGGACAAACTGAGCCTGGACGTCGATGGCGACGGCTCGGCCGCACGCACGCTCGGACATCTGGAAACCAGCGCGCGGCGCATGGCGCGCATGGTCGAACAATTGCTGGATTTCTCGCGGCTGCGCACCGACGGGCTATCGATGCAGTTCGGCCCCTGCAATCTGGGCGAAGTGGCGCATAGCGTGGTCGGCGAGGTGGCGCAGGCCAACCCGCTCACCACCATCGACCTGCGCACCGAAGGCGACCTGGACGGCGACGGCGACGGCGATCGGCTGGCGCAGGTGGTGTCCAACCTGGTCGGCAATGCGGTGCTGCATGGCGGCAGTCATCCGGTGCAGGTGCATCTGGACGGCCGCGAGCACGACGTGCTGCGGCTTTCGGTCCGCAACACCGGGCACATTCCCGACAGCTTGATGCCGCGCTTGTTCGAACCATTCAAGGCCAGCTTCCATGCCAGCCAGGGGCTGGGGCTGGGATTGTTCATCGCCGATCAGTTCGTCAAGGCGCACGGCGGCACGCTGCAGGCGCGCAACGAAGCCGGCGATGTGGTGTTCGAAGCAACACTGCGGCGGCACAACCTGGCTGCCTGATCGCAGCGCGCGCAGGCGGCCAGGCAACGCGCTGGCGGCCTGCGACAACGCATGTGGCCACGCTGCGCCGTGAGGTTCGACGCCCGCGCAATGCCCGGCGCAGGCGCCCCCGCGACACCAGCCCATCTGGGCGTTGCAGCATCGCAACCGCACCTGGCGCGCGCATCCAACGTGGATCGCACATCATCGGTGCGCCCTGTAGCGCATCGCCGGACTCAACCGCAGCCGATGGGGTCATGCGAGCGCGAGCAGTGCCAGTCGCCGAAATGCACCGTATGCTCCGCTCGATGCCCTGGTGCCACGCGCCTGAACACGGCTCTCCACGTTCTTCGATCGCACCAACATCTGTTCGTCATCATCAGGCGCACGCCGTGCGTCATGTCAGCGGAGGCGGTTATGTCGTATGTCGATGGGTTTGTCCTTGCAGTGCCCAAGGCCAACAAGGACACGTTTCAGGAGTACGCCCGCATGGGCGATACGATCATCATGGAGTACGGCGCACTGCGCGTAATGGAGTGCTGGGGCGACGATGTCCAGCAGGGCCAATGGACCGACTTCCAGCGCGCGGTAGCGGCCACAGACGACGAGATCGTGGTGTTTTCGTGGATCGAATGGCCGGACAAGGCCACCCGCGATGCGGGCATGCGCAAGATGATGGACGACCCGCGCATGGACCCGGCCGTCAACCCGATGCCCTTCGATGGCAAACGCATGATCTACGGCGGCTTTGTCCCGATCGTGGCGCTTGGGCAATCAGCCTGAGCGAAGCAGCGCGCGATTGCCGCGCGCTGTCGCCTGGCCGCCGCAGGCATCATGCGCGGCGGCCGGCCTTCCGACACAGGGCCTTCTGCCGTGGTCGCTACACTGACCACATGCAGCCGCATGTGCCGTTAGTGATGTCCGGGCGTCGCGACTGCATTGCCTGTCCACCGGAGACCACCGCATGACCGACGCACCGCTCCTGATCGCCTGCCCGAACTGCGCCGCCATGAACCGCGTTGCGCGCGCACGCCTGCACGATGCGCCCAACTGCGGCAGTTGCCATCGGCCGCTGTTTCTGAGGGCGCCGGTAACCTTGTCGGCAGCGGATTTCGACAAGCACGCCGTGCGCAGCGAACTGCCGCTGGTGGTGGATTTCTGGGCGCCGTGGTGCGCGCCGTGCCTGAGCATGGCACCGCAATTTGCGGCCGCCGCCGCGACGCTGGAGCCGCAGGTGCGGCTGGCCAAGGTGGATACCGATCTGCATCCTGCACTGGGCACGCGTTTTGGCATCCGCAGCATCCCCACCCTGCTGGTCATCCGCGGCGGGCATGAGATCGGCCGTCATTCCGGCGCGGTGAGCAGCGCGCAGATCGTCAGCTGGGTGTGTTCGGTGCTGGACGGTCGCTGATAAAAAAGCCAGCTGCGCATGCACGCAGCTGGCCTTCGTCGATACAGGCGCGGCTGCGACGCGTACGCCGCAGCCCACCGATCAGCTGGCGATCACTGCCAGTTGACGTTGACCGACACGCCCACGATGCGCGGCTCGTTGTACACCGCCGCCATGTAGTTTTCGATCACGCCCTTGACGTTCTTTTCGTTGGTGATGTTGCGCGCGAATGCCGCCACTTCCCATGCACCGTAGCCGCCGGTGTAGCCCAGCTTGAGGCCACCTTCGAAGTTGCCATCGGCACGGAACTCGGTGGAGTCGTACAACACAAAGCTGGTCTCGCCCTGCTTGTTCCAGTCGGTGGACACGAAAAACGCGCCGTCGTTGCCCATCGGAATGTCGTAGCGCGCGGCCAGGTTGAGGTTGTACTTGGGCGCGTTGGGCAGCGGGTTGCCGTCGATCTGCGCGAAGGTGTTGGCACCAACGCGGATGGTGGGGTCGTTGACCGTGCACACCACCACGCCATTGAGCGCGCAGGCCTGCGCAAACACGCGTTTGTCGTTGATTTCGCTATGCAACAGGCTCAGGCCCGCGGTCAGCGACAGGTTGGAGATCGGGCGCCAATCCAGGTCTGCTTCCAGACCGTAGGCCTTGGCCTTGTCGGCATTGAACAGTACGCCGTTGCCGTCCGAATCGTTGCCGTTGAGCTGGATGTCATCGACGGTGTAGGTGAAGCCGCTGACATTCAGGCGTAGCCGGTTCTGGAACAGGCTGCTCTTGATGCCGGCTTCCCACGACAGAATGGTTTCCGAATCAGCGGTGGTGAAATCCGAATTGAACACCGCGCTGCGGCCCTGGATGGTGGGGCCGCGGAAGCCGCGTGCCACGCGTGCATACACGCTCAGGTCCGGGTTGAGTTCATACATCGCGCTCAGGTCCCAGCTGGGCTGGGTGTCGGACATGCGCACATCGCGACGGCCACGGTAGGTCACCGCGCCGGCCGCGGTGTCGGCGGTCTTGAGCAGACGGGTTTCCTTGGTGTCCTTGGTCTGGCGGATGCCGGCGGTCAGCGTCAGCGCATCGGTGGCCTTGTAGCTGAGCTGACCGAAGCCGGCCCACGAGGTATTGGTGTTGCGCAGCCGCACCCAGTTGTTGGGATTGCGCGCAGCAGTGCGCAGGAAATACGCACGCTGATAAAAATCGGTGGTGTCGCGGCCATCGAAATAGAACGCGCCCACCTGCCATTGCAGCGCGTCGTCGCCCTCGCTGGCCAGACGCAGCTCCTGGGTGTACTGATCCAGATCGCGAATCTGCCCCATCGATTGGCCGAACCCGTTCGGCACGCCATTGACCGGGTAGTTGGCCGCCGCACCGCCATCGGTGTCGCCACGGCTGTAGCCGGAGGTGGTTTCGTAAGCGGTGATCGAGGTCAGCGAGACGCCGCCGAAATCGTAGATCGCCTTGATCGAGCCGCCATCGGTCTTGTAGGCCTGCGGGTTGTCGTTGGCTTCGTCGTAGGCCACGCGATCGCGCGGCACGTCGACCTTGTCGCTGCCGCGCGTCACCGCATTGCGCAAGAACAGCGTGGAGGTGCCGTCGTAATCGCGCGTGTGCACCGAGCCCAGCAGCGAGAACGCATCGTTGGGCTTCAACAGCACCTGCAGGCGCGCATTGCGGTCGTTGTAGCCGCCCATCGCATCCTTACGCGGGGTGCGCGTGCCATCGGCGCTGCTGCCGGCAAAGGTGTTGTCCACCCAATCGTCGCGGTGCTGGTACAACGCCGACACGCGGAACGACAGCACGTCGTTGATCGGCCCGCCGAAGCCACCATCCAGCGACACCGTGTTGTAGCTGCCGTAGCTGGCGTCGACGCGGCCGGTATAGGTATCGCCGGGCTTGACGGTGTCGAACTTGACGATGCCGGCGGTGGTATTGCGGCCGAACAAGGTGCCCTGCGGGCCGCGCAGCACTTCGACCTGGTCCACGTCGTAGACCGGGTTGGACTTGAGCACCACGTGCTCCAGCACCACGTCGTCCTGGATGATGGACACCGGCTGCGAGGCACCCAGATAGAAGTCGATATTGCCCAGGCCACGGATATAGAAGCGCGGGAAGATGCGCCCGGTGGTGGTCTCGGCGTAGAAGCCCGGCACGCGGCCAGACAGCGCCAGCAAGGTGTCATCGCCGCCAGCGGTGTACTCGCGCATCGCCGCGCCCTGCACCACGCCCACCGACACCGGCACCTCCTGCAGGTTCTGCTCGCGGTGCTCGGCGGTGACGGTCACCGCATCCAGCGCGGTGGGGCTGCCCTCGCCCTGGCTGGCCGGCGCTTGCTGGGCCGATGCGGCAGCGGCCATCGAGGCGAGCAGCAGACCGGCGCAGGCGCGTGCCAGCGGCGTACGTTGCGGTGCACGCGCATCCAGATGCGCAACAACGGACCTCAGCGACGGAGAAACAGACGAGTACAACGACATGCGGGTTGATCCTTGGGTAAAGACGCGAAGATGAGTCCGTTCGGCATGGGTCTGCCAGAAGGGGGCGCCGCATGGCGCCGCGCGCACGATATGTCAGCAATGTTGCAGCGAAGTGGCAGGCGTGCCGATCCGCGCCCATCGGCCACGTTGCGCACAGCCATGCCACCACACGCGTGCGGCATGGCAAAACGGCATGCCCTGCCCGGCGGCGAGCTGTCATGCTGCCGCGAGGCTGGCGCTACGCCAGTAGCGCGCATCGGGAGACCTGTCGTGAAACCAATCGGATGGATGCTGGGCCTGATGGCCGCGGTGAGTTGTCAGCTGGCCTACGCCGGCAGCGCACTGATCACCCAGGTGGATTACCAGGGCGATGACGGCGGCCCGTTGCCGACCGAGGCGCAGTACCGCAATCCGGTGGTGGCCGGTTTTTATCCGGACCCGTCCGCGATCCGGGTCGGCGACGACTTTTATCTGGTCAATTCCACGTTCGGCTATTTTCCCGGCCTGCCGGTCTTCAAGAGCAGCGACCTGGTGCACTGGAACCAGATCGGCAACGCGATCGATCGCGCCGACCAGATCGACTACGGCCGCGACGAACTGACCCGTGGCCTGTTCGCCGCCAGCATCAGCCACCACGACGGCACCTTCTACATCGCCAACACCTGTTTTTACTGCGATGGCGGCAACTTCCTGATCACCGCCACCGATCCGGCCGGGCCGTGGTCCAACCCCATCTGGCTCGACGCCAAGGGCATCGACCCGTCGCTGTTTTTCGATGACGACGGCAGCGCCTGGCTGGTCAACAACGATGTGCCCGCCGGCAAGTTGCGCTACGACGGACACCGCGCCATCTGGCTGCAGCAGCTGGATCTGACCCGCATGAAGCTGGTCGGCACGCGTCAGGCGATCGTGGATTCGGGCTTTCAACCGGCCACCAATCCCGAGCACATCGAGGGCCCGCATCTGTTCCGCCGCGATGGCTATTACTACCTTACCGCGGCCGAAGGCGGCACCGGCGAGCAGCATGCGCAGATGATCTACCGCAGCCGCCAGATCACCGGCCCCTACGAGCCCTGGAGCGGCAATCCGGTGCTGACCCAGCGCGACCTGGACCCGAGCCGCAGCGCACCGATCACCTCCACCGGGCACGCACAGTTCGTCGAGCTCAAGGACGGTACCTGGTGGGCGGTGTTCCTGGGCACCCGCCCGTATCAGGGCAACCACTACGCGCTTGGCCGCGAAACCTTCTTGTTGCCGGTGCAATGGCGCGACGGCTGGCCGCAGGTAGTGCCGCACGGCAGCGCTGTGCCGCCGGTGGCCACGCGTCCCGCATTGCCGAGCGGCACCCAGACCCTGCCCACCAGCGGCCCGATGCAATGGAGCGAGCGCTTCCAGGAAGCGCGCGTGCCGATGCAATGGATGACCATCCACCCGCCCACCCAACCGTGGTACATGCCCGGCCCGCAGGGGTTGCGCATCACCCCATCGCAGGTCGCGCTGGGCGACATCGGCCGCGGCCAACCCGCGTATCTGGGCCATCGCCTGCAGCATCACCACGCCACGCTGGCGGCCAGTGTCGATGGCAGCGCGCTGGCCGCCGGCGAACAGGCCGGTCTTGCGCTGGTGGCCAAGGAGAGCCACTTTCTGGCAGCCATGCTGGTGCGCGATGAGGCTGGCGTGTCGGTGGTGCTATATCGCCGCGCCGGCCTGCAGGACCCAAGCATCGGCACCGTGCTGGCACGTACGCCGCTGCCCGATGCAACGCAACCGGTACAGCTGCGCTTTGCGCTGGACGGCGCGCGTGTGCATGTGGATTACGCGGTGGGCAGCGGCCAGTGGCAGACGCTGCTCGAACAGGGCGACGCCACGCTGCTCAGCACCGAGACGGCCGGCGGCTTTCTGGGCGCCACGTTCGGGCCGTACGCGTATTCGCGTTGACTGCCGGCACGCGTACACCGCCCTGCCGCGCAATCAGCTCCATGCAGTGCACGCGAAAACTGGCGCGCTCTGTTGCTTGCGGTGTCTGCGCCTGGCGCAGGCCTGATCGAACGCGCTACTGCGGATGCGACTTATCACATCCAGTGCCACAACAGCAGCGTCGTGCCGCAGCGTCGTCGTATCCGACGTCGCATCCACCCACACCAACATGCAAATCACTGCGCCTTATGCGCGCGCCAGCACGCTGCTGTCGAGCATCTGCCCCACCGTATTGAGCAGATCGTTGAGGCTGAAGGGCTTGGGCAGCAAGGCCATGCCGTCGGCCAGGAACTCCTGCCGCGTGATCGCGTTTTCGGCGTAGCCGGTGATGAACAAAATCGGCAACCCCGGACGCAACGTACGCGCCACGTCGGCCATGTCGCGCCCGTTCATGCCCGGCAGGCCGACATCGGACACCAGCAGATCGATCTGCACATCGGTACGTAACTGCTCCAACGCGCCGATGGCATCTTCGGCTTCGATCACCTCATAGCCGGCGTCGCTGAGCACCTCGCTCACCATCATGCGCACCACATCGGTGTCGTCCACCAGCAGGATGCGCGCGTTGCGCGCCCGTGGCGTTGTCGGCGCCGGTGCTGGCGGCAACGCGCCCGCAGACAAACCGCGCGGCAACAACAACGCCACCGTGGTGCCCTTGCCGATCGCACTGGTGATACGCGCAGTACCGCCGGATTGGCGCGCAAAGCCGTAGGTCATCGACAACCCAAGACCGGTCCCTTCGCCGATGGGTTTGGTGGTGAAAAACGGCTCGAACACCTGATTGAGAACGGCAGGTTCGATGCCGCTGCCATTGTCGATGACGTTGACCGCCACGTACTCGCCATCATCCAGCTCCGGGTCGTTGTGCGCGGTGTAGGCAGCGGTCTGCACACAGATCGTGCCCTGCCCGCGCAAGGCGTCGCGGGCGTTGATCACCAGGTTGAGCACCACGTTCTCGAGTTGGTTGGCATCGGCAATGGCCACCAGCGAGGTATCGGCAAGCTCCAGCTCCAAGGCGATGTTCTCGCCGATCGAGCGTTGCAGCATGTCTTCCAGCGAACGCACGCGCAGATTGACGTCGAACGGCTGCGCATCCAACGATTGCTTGCGCGCAAAGGCGAGCATGCGCTGCGTCAGCGCTGCAGCACGATGCGCAGAGCCGGTGGCAATCTCGGCCAGGCGCGGCACACGTTCGATACGGTTTGATTCCACCGCCAGCTGGATCATGTCCAGGCCGGAAATGATGCTGGTCAACAGATTGTTGAAGTCGTGCGCAATGCCGCCGGTGAGCTTGCCCAGCGCTTCCATTTTTTGCGCCTGCAGCAGCTGGATTTCGGTGCGCTGACGCTCGGCGATCTGGTGCGCCAGTTCGGTGGTGGCGGTATCCAGCTCCTGGCGCTGCTCGCGCTCGCGCTCGCGCCGCTCGGTGACGTCTTCCACCATCAGCAGGCCCAGATCCGGCTCGCGGTACGGCGACACCCGCCATTCGGTTTCGCACAGCTTGCCATCGCGCAGGATCGACAGCGTGCCGCTCCAGCGCTCGCGCTGCGCCAGTGCGCTGGTCAGCGCCTGCACGGTGGCCGTTTGATCCAGCCCGGCGGCGTGGATCGCATCGCCCGGCGTGGCGTCGCCGATCAGGCGCTGAAACGCCGCGTTGAGTTCATGCGTGTGCAGGGCGGCATCGACCACCGCGATCGGCGCGCTGATGTGCTCGAAGATCTCGCGGAAGCGGGCCTCGCTGACCCGCAATGCTTCTTCGGCATTGCGCGCGCGCAACAGGGTACGCAAGGTGGCGACCAGCACATTGGGGTCGACCGGATGGATCAGGTACGCATCGGCGCCGGCATCCAGGCCGGTGATCATGTCGCCGGTGGCGATCGATGCGGCAGACACGTGTACCACCGGCAACAATGCGGTGCGCGGCTCGGCGCGCAAGCTGCGCACGATGTCGAAGCCGCTCATGTCCGGCAGATTGACGTCCAGCACCACACCGGCAAAGGTCTGCGTCGCCAGCTTGCTCAGGCCTTCGGCGCCGGTGCCGGCTTCGTCGACCACAAAACGGTGATGCTCGAGCACGCGCCGCACCGAATAGCGCGTCACCGTGTTGTCGTCGACGACCAGAATGTGCTGCTTACTGCTCAAGTGCCTTCTCCGCTGCCAGCGTCACCGGCAGGACCACGAAAAATTCCGAGCCTTGCCCGACCACGCTGTTGATACCCACCCGTCCGCCAAGCAATTCGGCAAACCGCTTGCAGATCGCCAACCCCAGCCCGGTGCCGGTCAGGCGCTTCTGCAGCGGCGAGTCCACCTGTACAAAATCTTCGAACAAAGCATCGTGAAGCTCGGGCGCGATCCCGATGCCGGTGTCCTGCACGCTGAAGCGCACGTGGCTGTCGCCTTCCAACTGCGCCAGCACCCGCACCTGGCCTTGCGGGGTGAATTTGAGCGCATTGGAAATGAAGTTGCGCAGGATCTGCGCCAGCTTCTTGTCGTCGGTGTAGAGCATCGGCAACACCGGCGGATCTTCGAAGATCAGGTCGGTACCGCTGGCGCCAGTGAGCGGACCGAACATGCCGCGCAATGTCGAAAACAGATCCATCAGACAGAACCAGCCTGGCGAGATGGTGATGCGGCCGGCTTCGATCTTGGCCAGGTCCAGCAGGTCGTCGACCATATCGGTGAGCTCGCGTGCCGAAGTGCTGACAAAACGCACCTGCTTGACCTGTTCGGCATTGAGCGGCCCATCCATACCGTCTTCCAGCAACCGGGTGATGCTCAGGATCGAACTGAGCGGCGTGCGGAACTCGTGGCTCATGTACGACAAAAACCGGCTCTTGAGCTCGGACACGCCGCGCAGCTGTTCGGCTTGCTGGTCGAGCTCGGCGTACAACGCCAGCACGCCCTGGTTGGTTTCTTCCAACTCTTCGCGCAAGGCCTGGTTCTGCTGCCGCAACGCGTGCAGTTCGGCCATCGGGTCGATCGCCGATGCATCATCGGATGAAGTCATTGCATGCCTCCCAACCGCATGACGAACACGCATGCATCGTCGCGGCCGCGCGCGTAATCGCGCAACAGCACCGCAGCAACAATACGCGGGTGGCGCGCCAATAGCGCCGGGTGATCGCGCAAATTCCAGCGCGTTTGCAGGCCATCGCTATGCATCACCAGCAGTTTGCCGGCCGCATTCGGAAAGTCGAACGGCTGCGCCTTGCGAAACTGCACCCCGACGATGCCTGGATGCGAAGGCATGCCGCGCATTCCATCGCCATCACAGAGCGATGCAACGATATTGCCCACACCGGCAAAGCGCACCTGGCCGGTACGGCTGTCGAACTGCATCACTGCCGCCGCACCGCCGCGCGTTCCTGACATGCCGGCATGCAGCTGCGCGATGAGTTCGCCAGGCTCGCCACTGGCCGCCGCCGCAACGCGCGTGCCGACATCGGCAGCATCGGCGGCATCCGGCCCGTGGCCCAGGCCGTCGATCAGCACGACCGTCGTCCGCTGTTCGCGGATCGCCAACTGCCAGGCATCGCCGCAGACCGTTTCGTTGTGCAGCGGCACACGCACCGCGCCATACGGCAGATCCAGTTCGGCGCGTTGTTGCGCAAACAACCGCGCCATCACGATGGCGCCTTTTGAATCCGAATATGCGTCCAGCACCTGCGCCTGACGCTGGATCGCACCCAGACCTGTGCCGGGTGTGCCGACAGTGGAATAGCCATCGCGCAGACCGTCTTCGAGCGCAAACCCGGGGCCATCGTCGATGGCGCAGATTTCCACGCCCATGCCTTCGCCCGTGGCCACGCGCGACAACTGCAGGCAGCCGCCACGCCCATGTTTGACCATATTGGTGGCAAGTTCGGTAGCCACCAGGGCGACGCGCCCGCATGCGGCTTCATCGAAGGCCAGCGTCTGCGCCAGCGCCGCTGCTTCGCGACGCGCTTGTCCGACCTGGCTGGTTTCGTCGACGCGAAACGCGCGGGTCAGCTCACCGGCGAGGGTCACTTCCATTTGGTGATGGTGACGCGCGTGCCCTTGCCAGCGGCAGTGTCCAACACAAAATCATCCACAAGGCGACGGCTGCCCGACAGACCGAGCCCAAGCCCGCTGCCGGAGGTCCAGCCGTCAGTCAGCGCAAGATCCAGATTGGGGATGCCCGGGCCTTCGTCGCGGAAGGTCAGCTGCACGCCCTTGCGGATGCCGCTTTCCAGCAGCGCCCAGTCCATGTCGCCGCCGCGACCGTAGATCACGGTGTTGCGCGCCAATTCGCTGGCCGCGGTGATCAGCTTGGTCTGGTCCACCAGCCGCAGGCCGCACTGCACCGCCAACTTGCGCACGGTCTGCCGGGCCAGCACCACATCCTGTTCGGTGCGTACCGTTTGCGAGCCCGTGGTCGCCATCACGACTCGTGATCGGGTTGCTGCAACAGACGCATGCCGCGTTCGACGTTGAGCGCAGTACGCACCGCTGGCAAGGTCAGTCCCAGTTCCACCAGGGTGATCGCCACCGCCGGTTGCATGCCTACCACCACAGTGCGAGCTCCCATCAGCGTCGCCAGCCCGGAGATGGTGCTGATCATGCGGCCGATGAACGAGTCGACGATGTCCAGTGCGGAGATGTCGATCAGCACGCCGCGCGCGGAGGTGACGCTGATCTTTTCCGACAAGTCTTCCTGCAGCTGCAGCGCGAGCTGATCGTGCATGTCCACCTGGATGGTGACCAGCAACAGATCGCCCATCCGCAGGATCGGGATGCGCTCCATGTCAGCTCGCCTTGCTCACGATCACACCGGTGCGCTTGAGCGCCAGCGCCAGCGCATCGGACAGGTTGGCTTTGGTTACGATGCCCTGCAGATCCAGGCCCAGATGCACGATGGTCTGCGCAATCTGCGGGCGCACGCCGCTGATGATGGCATCGGCGCCCATCAGCCGGATCGCGGTGACGGTCTTGAGCAAATGCTGCGCCACCAGCGTGTCCACGGTAGGCACGCCGGTGATGTCGATGATGGCGATCTCCGAGCCGGTGTCGACGATGCGCTGCAGCAGCGATTCCATCACCACCTGGGTGCGCTGCGAATCGAGGGTGCCGATCATCGGCAATGCCAGCACGCCGTCCCACAACTTCACCACCGGCGTGGACAGCTCCAGCATTTCTTCCTGCTGCCGCACGATGATGTCTTCGCGGGTTTTCTGGAATGCCTTGACGGTGTACAGGCCCAGGCGGTCCAGCAGTTCGGACAGCGCCCACAGCTGCTGGGCGAGGTCTTCCGGCGTGCTGGCATATTCGCGCTGCACCAGCTCGAACAGCACGCGCTTGAGCGAAAAGATGAAGTTGGCGGTTTCCTGCGAATCGAAGCCGCGGGTGGCGCGGTCGCGCGATAGATTTTCCAGGAAGCGACGCACTTCGCTCCACTCGGCACTGTCCAGACTACTACCGTCGTCCTTCAAGGAAGCGACCAACAGCCGAAGAAAGTCCGCGCCCTGGGCCTGCAGATCCTGCCGGGAGATGCGCGCATCGTTGCCGAGGCCTGCGTCCAGCCATGCGGCCAACAACGCCGCTTCCTGGTCACGGATCGCGTCGATTGAGCGCTGCTGCAATGCCACCATGAGATCACCCGCCAAAGTTAAGAAGGAGATACTGGGCATGCGGGCTGGCCGGCGCCATGACTGACGCGGCGCCCCCACGCCGATGCGCAGCAGAGTAAAGCAATTCAGATTCGGCAACCAGCAACCAAACCTGTAGCAGTCAGAGGACGCTACTGGCGGCAGTTTGACATTGCAGCGCAAGCCCCGAACGTGCACCGGGACACGTCGTTGGAATCGGGAATCGGGAATCGGGAATCGGCATTAGGGTGCTTGGTGTTGGTCGGGAGTGCGCAGGCGCGGACTGCATTTGCTTGATTGGCTGCTGAGACACGTGACTGAGCAACGGCGAGACCGGTCTCTTGCAAGCTGCATGTCCCGGGTTGCTACGGTTGCTACGCGTTTTCGCGCGGATCTTGCGTGTGCGCGCACGCGCCGGGAGCGCGCGCGTGGCGCCATTGCGCCACGCATCTGCCCTTTGCTTTTGCACCCACCACGCCATGGCACTCAAGCAACCGCTACCGGCCTCGGCGGGGTGCCCCCCAAGCCGCTGCAACGCGGTGTGCTACTGGCAGTGTTTTGATCCGGCCGTCGGCGTGGTCTGATCGCCAACCGCTTTTTCCAAGGTTCCCTCCCCGCAATGTAGTCGCTTTTTTCGCCTTACCAACTCAAGGATGTCGCGCTACGCAATCGCATCGCGATCCCGCCGATGTGCCAATACACCGCCGTCGACGGCTTTACCAACGACTGGCATCAGGTCCACTACGCCAGCATGGCGCGCGGTGGCGCCGGGCTGGTCATCGTCGAGGCGACCGGCGTATCGCCAGAAGGTCGCATTACCCCAGGCTGTCTCGGCTTGTGGAACGACGCGCAGGCCGAAGGACTGGCACGCATTGCCGCCTCGATCACCGCAGCAGGTGCGGTGCCAGGCATCCAGATCGGTCATGCCGGTCGCAAGGCCAGCGCCAACGCACCGTGGGAAGGCGACGACCATATCGCCGACGGCGATGCGCGCGGCTGGGACACGTTGTCTCCGTCCGCAGTCGCCTTCGGTGGCGGCCTGTCCAAACTGCCACGGGCGATGACGCTGGACGACATCGCCCGCGTGCGTGGCGATTTTGTCGCCGCCGCGCAACGTGCACGCGATGCAGGCTTCAAGTGGCTGGAACTGCACTTCGCCCACGGCTATCTGGCGCAGAGTTTCTTCTCGGTGCACGCCAACCACCGTGAGGATCGCTACGGTGGCAGCGCCGAAGGCCGCGCGCGCTTTCTGCTGGAAACGCTGCAGGCCGTGCGCGCGGTGTGGCCGGAACATCTGCCGCTCACCGCACGCTTCGGTGTCATCGAGTTCGACGGCCGCGACGAACAAACCTTGGCCGAGGCGATCGACTTGACCCGCGAGTTCAAGCGCAGCGGCCTGGATCTGTTGAACGTCAGCATGGGCTTCAGCACGCCGAATGCGCAGATTCCATGGGGCCCGGCGCTGCTGGCACCGATCGCCGAACGCGTCAGCCGCGAGGCGCAATTGCCGGTCGCCTCGTCCTGGAACATCGACGACCCCATCGAAGCCAACCGCGTCGTCGCCGATGGGCAGATGGAGTTGGTGATGGTCGGACGCGCGCACCTGGCCAATCCGCATTGGCCGTACCAGGCGGCACTGGCACTGGGCGAAGCGCGTCCGTCCTGGGTGCTGCCGCCGTCATACGCGCATTGGCTGGAGCGCTACGGCAACCGCAGCTGATCGCACACGGACTGCGACGTTGCCGCCAACGCGGCAACGTCTTGCTCAAGCGAAGGCGTGCCCTACCCCGCCACGATCGCTGCAAGCACGGGAGGGACCGTTACCTCGCACCTCCGCGCAGACTGCACGGACGGCGCGCAGAACAGCACGCCAATCCCGAATTCCCAATCCCTGCGGCGACCCGCGACACACCGGTCGCACGACGCATTGGACGGCGCGCTAAGAACCGAAGTGTGCCAGTGGCAAAGCACCACGCGCATTGAGCGTTGCACGCGCGAGAACCGCCGCACCTTCGCACGTCACCGCAGCCCGCATAGACGGCGTGCAACGCAGCAGGCCAATCCCTAATTCCTAATCCCTGCGGCGTCAGCAGCTCTAAAGCCCGTAGCGCTCCACCGCCTCCAGATGCGGTCGCGTGTCCTGCTCGCAGGCTTCGGCCAACCGCAGCCAGCACATCGGATGCGACCAGCGCGAGGTCGTGCACCGCAGTACGCGATGCAGTTCCTGCGGCGCGACGTTTTCCGGAAGCGCCACGGTGAACAACACGCCTGGCAGCCCGGACGTCGCATCCTCCGGGTCGAATGCATCCGGGTGCTCCGGGTCGACCACGCGATAGTCGTCGCGACTATGCAGCCACGCCTTCCAGCCGCGCGTCTCCATATCTGCACGCAACGCCTCAATCACCTCGTCGCCAGGGTGGACGCCGTCTACCAGCCAGCTGCTGCCATAGCCACCTGTCTGCAGCACATGCACCTGCGCATAGGTCGGTACGAACCGCGCACGCTCGGCCTCGTCCTCCGGCGCCGGATACAGCAGCTCCGCATCGAACACCACCCAGTCGCCGACATGCTGACGGCGGTGGGCCGGTGCGTTTTCGATGATGCGCGCGGTGACCGGACCAGTGCGACGCGCGTAGTACTCGCCCACTTCGCCGTCGTCCACACACCGCACGATCACCCAGCCCCAATCTTCTTCGACAACCCCGCTGGTGCTGCTCAGCTCCATGCCGATCGCGGCTGCCGACACCCGCACCGCATCCCAGTCCTGCGCGGCACTGGCGGCGGTCATATGGTCCCAATGCGCCGAACGCGGCTCGTCCATCAGCGCGATCAGTTGGCGGTAGACGTCGGCCGCTTCGGCAAAGCGGCCGGTGTTGAGATACATGCGCGCCAGCAGCCCGCGCGCGCCGTGCGAGCCCGGCGAGAGCTCCAGTAGCGCGGTACAAGCCTGTTCCAGCGCCGGCCAATCGCCCAACCGTTGCGCAAGCTGGGCCTCGCACCACAGCGCCGCCACCGGCACCTGCGGGCGATACAGCAACGCCAGTCGGCGCACGCCAGCGTCATCGCCGCGGCCAAGCAACAGATTCATCAGGCGGAAGGTGGGGCTGGTTTCGCGGTCGGCATGCCGCTGCACGAAATCCCACAACAGCGTGATCGCCTGCTCGTCTGCCGCGCAGGCACTCAATGCCGACGCCGCGGTATCGACCAGCTCGGCATCGTCCGGACGCTCGGCCACCGCCTGCAGCAACCATTGCGCTTCGCGCTCGGGATTGCGCACCGCCTCTTCGCCCTGCGCGTTCAACCATTCCAGCAACTGCGCCGCAGGTACAGGCGCGTCCTCGCCCGCCGATGCGGATGCGATGCGCGCAGCCCACCCATCCAGCGCCTGCGTGGCGCCACGGTCCTGTCGCAACTTGGGCGCATGCGCGCGCGCCAGTGCCAGGTGCCGGCGTGCGGTCCACACCGCACCGCGCTGCAGCGCCAGATCCATCGCGAGCTCGGCGGCCTCGATCAGGATGCGATGCGCACCGACCTGCGCGTAATGATCCAGCATGACCTGCAGGCGGCTGCCCAGATCCCAGGTATTGCGCTCGGATGCGCGCGACGTCAGCACCGCCACCGCGCGCAGCCAATGCAGGCGATAGCGCGGCGCCACTTCGCGCCACGGCAGCAACGCCTCCATCGCTTCGTCATCGCGCTGCAACAGCGCCAGCGCGCGTGCCTTTTGCAGGCGACGCGGCTGACTGCAGTTGGCCCACTCCGCGCCCTCGCGCGCGGCCTCGACTTCGCGCTGTTCGATCAGCGCCAGGGCATCGGCTGCACGCCCCAACGACAGCAGGATCGAGATCCGCATGTCCGGCACGCCGTCGTAGATCTGGCCGCCGTGCGCCACGATGGTCTGCGACTGCTGCTCCAGATAGCTCAGCGCCGCGTCGCCACGGCCGTCGTCGAGCAAGGCGTCGGCTTTTTCGCAGCTCAGGCACTGGTAGCACGACCAACTCGGGTCGATGCGGCCCAGGGTTTCATCGCAGACCTCGATGCGCTCTTCCACCCAGCCCGGGCCATCGATGTTGGCGTAGCACGCCGCCAGATCCTGGGTGACACACACCGATTGCGGGCACTCCACCGCATCGGCGCGATGCGCACGCTCGAACAGTGCCACCGCATCGCCCAGCGCGCGCTCGCCTTCGCATAGATTGCCGACCCGGTTACGCATTTCCCAATGGCCGACGAACACCTCCAGCCAGGGGTTGGCCAGCGTCTTGCCCAGCGCACGCGCCTCGGGCAACAACGCTTCGGCACGCTCGATCTGCAGATCGCAGATATGGTCGGTCAGGCGTGTCAGCAGCTGCGCATTCTGCGGCTGCCCGGCTTCGCCCAGGTCGTCCTGCAGCTTCTCCACCCAGTTCCAGATTTCCATTGCGTTGTTCCTTGAATGCGGCGCTCAGCGCGCCAGCAATTGGGTCACAGCCTCGGCAAGATCGCCGAAGGCCTTGTTGAGATCCGAACCGCCCGACTCCGCGCCACCCGCCTGCGGCTGCGCGCGCCCTTGCGCAGAGACAATCACCTTGAGCGAGCGCAGCAAGCGCGCGGCGACCGCGGCCTGCGGGTTGCCGGCACGTTGTGCGGCCAGCAATGCCTGCAGCGCAGGATTGTCGAGATTGAGATACAACCGCTGGGTCTGGCGCGCTTCGATCCGCGCAGTGAACTGCCGCGCCAGCCGCAGCGCTGCAGTGGACACCCGCTTGTCGTTTTCGTCCTGCTCCAGCCGGCGTTTGAGTTCCGCCTCGCGGTCGGGCACCACCACCAACGGTAGCTCTTCAGGGCTGAAGCGCGCCGGCACCATCGCTTCGCCATCGCCCAGATGCTGCTCCAGCCACGCCAGTTCGTCGGCCGGCAACGTATCGAGATGGAACAACTGGCGGTTGCCATGCTCGGTGCCCAGCTCGACCAAGCGCACGCCCTTGGCCTGCGCCCACCGACGCAGAAACGGCACTACCGCGTAGCGGTTTCCGTACGCCACCGGCACGCCCATCGCGCGGAACAACATTTCTTCGAAACCGCTGTCGCTGTCCAGAATCACATGCACCGCGCCACGCGCCGGTAGCTGCTGGGCCGGCAGATCGCCTTGCGAGGTCGGCACGCGCACATGTTCCAGCAGCAAGTCGAACAGACGCTCATCGCACAGCGCCGCACCCAACAAGGCCTCGTTATGCCGCAACAGAATGCGACGCCAGGCTTCGGGCTGTTGCCGCGCCACCTCCGCCAGGCCCTGCACCAGGGCTTCGGACAAGGCGTGCTGCACCGAGCTATAGACCGTATCGCGCTGCAGATCCTCGCGGCTCGCGGTCGGCGTCAAACGGTTGGATTCGATCACTCCGCCGATGAAACCGGCCCACGGCGGCAGCAATTCGCGCGCATTGTCGTCCAGCAACATGCCGCGCAAAAACACCGACAGATTGCGGTTGTCGCTGGTGCCGTAGGTGGCCCCGTCCTGCACCCATAACAGGCCGACCGCATCGCTGCCGTCGGCGGCACGCACCGGCATGCAGCACAGCGGTTCGAAATTGCGTTCGAAGCGCGCGGCAAACTCGCGTTGCCGGCGCCATGCCTGCACCGGATGCAGCGGCACTGCGTCGTCCATGCGCCACGGCGGCGGCTCCGGATTGATCGGCTGCGCATCGGCACCGACCCAGATCGGCTCGCGCAACAAGGCGCAGTAGCGCGACAGAATCTCGTGCAGGCGCGCGTCCTGCGCCAACGACAGATACTGGTCGTGCAATTCCAGCACCACCTCGGTGCCCACCTGCGCGCGCGCCGGGATCGGGCTGACCGTGTATTGCTCGGCATTGCTGGAGATATAGCAATGCCCCAGCGTCGGGCTCTGGTACGAGGTGGTGCGCACGGTGACGCGCCGTGCCAAAACAAAGGCCGACAAGAAACCCAGCCCGAACATCCCGATCAGGCCGCTGTCTTCGTGGCCTCCCTGGCGCAGCCCGCGGGTGTAACCCACGCCTACGGTGGCCAGATAATCGTGAATTTCCTGCTGGGTGAGCCCGGCCCCGGTATCGGTAATGCGCACGATGCCCTGCGCCGGATCGGCATGCACATGGATGCGCGCTTCGCCTTGCCAATCGGGCTGTTCCAGGCGGCGCCGCAGGATCGAGTCGTGCGCGTTCTGCACTAGCTCGCGCAGCGCGACCACCGGCGTGGAATACAGATGCTTGCTGAGAACGGACATCAGTCCATTGAGATCAACGCCGGCGCGGCGGATCTGTGAGGCGTCCGTCGCCTCGGAGATATGATCTTGCATGATCGTCGTCGTTTCCTTGGCGGCCACGCCCGTCCTCGGACGCGCCTCCTGGGTGGCAGTGCGAGCCGGCAAGGATAGCCGCAAGCCATCCTGGACGCACGTCTCACTTCGGCTTCTGTGCCAGCGTGCGTACAGCTGCGTACGTCCCGCGACCAGCCCGTATCCAGTCGTCGGAAACGACGCGCCACGGCCCGGCGTACATGCCGGGCCGTGGCGCTGTCGGCTAACGTTGCAGGGTTTCCATCGGCGCTTCATTGAAGTGCTGGCGATAGCCTTTGGCCAGCGCTGAACGACTGCCAACGCCCCAGCGGCTGGCCGCCTGCAACACGCTGCCGCAGCCGCCTTCGGCCAGCAGCTCGTCGCGGATGCTCTGCATGCGATAACGCCGCAGCACCTGGGTCGGCGACAGCCCGGTGGCCGACTTGAACGCCTGCTGCAAGGCACGCCCGGTCACACCGATCTGCGCGGCCACTTCATTGATCGACAGGTCCGAGCGGTGGGCATTGGTGATCATGTAGCCGTAGGCACGGCGGTACTTGGCCGGCAGACGCGCGGAGATATCGTCGCTGACGTGCGCCGGGGTGCCGCTTTCCAGCAGACGCGGTGCCTGCACTTCGCTGCGCAGGCATTGCACCGCACCCAGCGCGTAGCGGTTGTACAGCAGCAAGGCCTGTTCGGTACGGCCCAGCGCCTGGCTGATCTTGGCCTGGCAGTACTCGAACTCCAGATTCCAGCGCGGCGCGTGATGCCGGCCGGCCCCGGCCAGGGCACGCTCGGCCAGATCGGCGCGGCCTACCGCCAGTGCAGCCAATGCCAGCTCCACCTGCGCATCCTGCCGCGCGCAGGGCGGGCAACCGGTTGCCGCAGCCGGCAGCGCATCGATCTGCGCGTCGAACCCAAAGGTGTCGCCGCCAGCGATCCGCAGCAGGTTGCGCACGTGGCGCATCCGCTGCGCCAGCACCGGCATGCTCTCGGCCAGATCGGCGATACAGGCGCGCAGTTCGCTGGGCTCGAAGGCATGCGCAGCGTCTTCCTGGCGCAGCGTGGCCTGCCAGAACACGTGGTCGCTCATGCGGTCGGCGCGACGAATGCGCAGCTGCGCAATCATGTCCAGGCGCAGCGCGGTGGCAATGCGCAACCAGTCCGAGGCACCGGTTTCCAGCTCGGACAGCGACTCGCGCGCACGCTCCAGCGTCTGCAAGGCCAACGTGCTCTGGCCGAGGTGAAAGTGGGTCAGCGCCTTGCCAAGCAGACCTTCGCCGCATAGGCAGGCCGGCGTATCGCGGTCCATCGCAAGCTGCGCGAAGCAGTTCAACGCCGCACTCAGACGACGCTGGCTCAGCATCAACCAGGCGGTATTGCGGCACGAGAGCAGCCGCAGCTGCCGCTGTTGGCCGCGCATTGCCTTCAGCGCATGTCGGTATGCATCTTCGGCTTCTTCCTGGTATTCGAGAATCAATAGGGCATCGCCGCTGGCGCCCAGCAGGCTGACCTCATCGTCGGGGCCATCGGGTGTTCCCTGGCCATCACGGCGTTGTTGAAGATGTTGCAGACCTTGCGGCCAGGCACCAACCAGCATCCTGCTTGTATAGGTAGGAAGACGATCTGCGTAAGACAACGCAGAAATCGCTGCGAAGTAGGTTGAAAGGATCATGCCGGGCTCTCTCTTGGGGGGACGAGCAAAAACAAACAATGCGCAGCTCTCACTGGCGCAAACGATTGTATGCAGCGGATCCAATGGAATTTCCCACCTGCAAGCACCGCAAAAATCAAAAAACCTCACTCTGTCTTCCAACGCTTCTGCCGTGCGTTTTGCATATGCGGCATTCTTTTCTGCAGAGCGTGCACATTGTCTAGCGCAGGACATTTCCCACCATCCGAACACGTACGGACGTCGCGCTGCTCCCGGATAGCGCAGCGCCGTCCTGTAACGTCTGCCAACGCACGGTCTCGATGCGGATTCTGGGGTGTTTGAGTCGAATTCGGCATGCGCGACAGGCACACCATAGTCACGCAGCTGCGGGCACGTCCCGCTCATAACGAAAGTAACTTTCGTGTTACCTGCCCAGGTGAACCTATTCCCTAAGCGCCGCGGATTCGCCGTAATCGCAATACCTTGGTCTAGACCTTTCCAAACCAATTTTCTACTGCCCATCCGGACAAACATGTCCAGACACGGCGCGTGGATATGCATGCATCGGCTTATACATACCCAAGATGTAAGAGCTGCGTTGCGTATAGATGAGCGCAAGCTAAAGCGCACCGACCCAAACCCGAAGAAAAGTGCGTAGCAGTGAAACTTTCTGCCGCTGGAATGGTACATACCATTCGTCCGACCTCGGTCAGACCCTCCCCCCCCCCTTCGCAGCCGGATGGTATGGCAATGCACTTATCTCTCTCTGTGGATTTTGTGGCGACGCCTGCGGCCCGTGATCGGCACCGCACGCACGACTGGTACGTGTGCCGTCATGGGAAGGCTGGCTGATGCACGGCAATCCTCCCGGCAAGCATGGATCGGCTTTCCTGTTGACGCAGGACGCGCGTCTGGCATCGCAGGTCAACGCGAGCCTTGCCCCGCTGGGGCCACAATTTGCAGTGTTTTCCGATGAGCTGGAGCTGTTGCGCTCCTTGCGGCATTCGCCCTGCGAACTCCTGATTTTCGATGCGACCTGCGTAGCCTCGGACGATAGCTCGGTCCTGGCCTGGCAGCGCTGCCACAGCGGTCATCCCACGCCGCTGATCGTGCTGGGACGTTTCGACTGCCCCGACGACATCCTGGCCTGGTACCAAGCCGGCGCACAAGAAGTGTTAGCGCTCCCATTCAATTCGTGCGAACTCCAGGTGCGCGCGGCATTGGCGATTACCCCTGCACCCCAGACCTGCCAGGAATCGCAGCACCTCACCGTCGGCCCGTATCAGCTGATACGCGAAGAAAACACCGTCTATCTGCACGGCAAGCCGATCGTGCTCACCGCGCGCGAGTTCTCGATTGCCTGGATGCTGTTTTCCAGCCCCGGCGTCTGTTTCCGCCGCTGCCAGCTCGCCAAGGCGGTCTGGGGTAGCCACACCGAGTTCACCGATCGCACGATGGAGCAACACATCTACAAGCTGCGCAAGAAATTGCAGCTGTGCAACCACAGTGGAGTGGTCCGCATCAGAACCGTGTATTCGCATGGCTACAAGCTTGAGCTCGCGCTGCAGGACAGGGACCCGCCAATGCTTGGCAAAAGCGTGGGTTCGAGTACCGGACATCATGCCGCCGCCTGCTGAACGCTGCTTTCGGGATCAGGCCAGACTGATGCACGTATCGAAGTAACAGCATTGCGGATAGCGACGGTAGCGACGTGCATTCACTAGCGACGGCGTCATGCGGTCTTAGTTGCGATTTTCAGCGCACTTGAGTTATCCGATTAACTTCATTTTCGAACTATTTAGGCTGACTTAAACAGGAACCGACAGGGTTCCATCGGCGCAGATAGACTGCAGGCCGCTGCGCTGCTCATGCGCTACCCCACGCTGGGAATCAGCCAAGTGAGGCGCCTTGCAGGCTTGCTGCCTTGTCCTCTTGTGGAATGCAGTTCGCCCGTTTGCATGCGCAATAAGCACCTGCATTGGCCGAGGTACAACCGATTGCGCTTAGGGCCGCTCCGCTGGAGCAGCTAGCCCAGTGCAGACGCCTAAAAAGAGCAACTGACAGAACGACTGCGCAACCATCGGGCGGCAACCGGCTCGATGCGGCCACAGCGCGCCGCCGTGATTGCGCCCGGCGATGGCGTGCTCGGTACGCCATGCGATCAACGCGGCGACGCAGCCCGTGCTGGAGATCAGCAGGTACCACGCGACATTGCGACTTCTTTGCGCGGTCTACGCGACCTGACCTGATCACCGCTCGCGACGCTTGCCTGGTCGCTCCAAGCCGCATAAACGACGATGGCGCAGGAATCCCTGCGCCATCGTTCAATCCACTTCGTGCAAAGCGATTATTGCTTCGGGCTCTCACCGTACTGGTTCGGGCCCGGCGTGCCATCCAGGCACATGAACACGAGCACGATAAACCCGCCGACGTAAGGCACCAAGCTGATCAGATAGAACCAGCCCGACTTGTCCTGGTCGTGCAGCCGGCGCACGGTCACTGCAATGCTGGGCACGATCAGCGCCAGCACGAAGATTGCCATGATGGCGCCGACCACCCATGCCAGCGGACCGGGGCCGTTCTCGCCCCCCATCACCGCCGCTGCGATACCAAACATGATGCCCAGCACGACCAGAACGATCACCTGCAGCAGCATGAACATCCAGTATTCCTTGCGACGCGAACGACCTTCGAAGTCGGCGTAACGCTTGAGCGGCAACAACATCCATTCCATCGTGGTTCTCCAGTACGAGCAGTCAGCAGTGTTTGTGATCCGGTGCACAGTGCAACGGGCCGCGCATGGTGCCATAGCCGTACTCTGGTGAAAACGCTTTCTTCACGCCCACATGCAAATTGCCGGGCGCCAGCCGACGGACGGTCGCCGGCTCCGCTGGGGAGCGTCAGGCGATGGCAATGTTTGACGCTGCCTGCTGGTAACGCCCACTGCGCGAACCCCGCGCTTGGCCGGACAGCCTGCTCCACCCCTGCCCCCGCCCCCGTCGCACACCTCAGTCGGCCGCAGCCTCCAGCGCCTGGCTCAGCCGCTCCACCGCGATGATCTCCATCCCCTTGATGCTGGCCGTCTTCGGTGCGTTGGCACGCGGCACGATCGCGCGCTTGAAGCCATGGGTGGCGGCTTCCTTCAGACGGTCCTCGCCATTGGGCACCGGACGGATCTCGCCGGACAACCCGACTTCACCAAAGGCAATCGTCTTCTCGGACAACGGCCGGTCGCGCAGCGAGGACAGCACCGCCAGCAACACCGGCAGATCGGCCGCGGTCTCCTGCACGCGAATGCCGCCGACCACGTTGACGAACACGTCCTGGTCGCCCACCACGATGCCGCCATGCCGATGCAGCACCGCCAACAACATCGCAAGCCGGTTCTGCTCCAATCCCACCGCCACCCGGCGTGGATTGGATAGCGGCGAGGCATCCACCAGCGCCTGCACCTCCACCATCAGCGGCCGGGTGCCTTCGCGGGTCACCATGACGCAACTGCCAGGCTGCTGGGTGCTGCCGCCAGACAGAAAGATCGCCGACGGGTTGGAGACCTCCTTGAGGCCCTTCTCACCCATCGCGAACACGCCCAGCTCGTTGACCGCGCCGAAGCGGTTCTTGAACGCGCGCAGCAGGCGGAACCGGCTGCCGCTTTCGCCTTCGAAATACAGCACCGCATCGACCATGTGCTCGAGCACGCGCGGGCCGGCGATGCCGCCTTCCTTGGTCACATGCCCGACCAGGAACACGGCCGTACCGGTCTCCTTGGCATAACGCACCAGCCGCGCCGCGCTCTCGCGCACCTGGCTGACCGACCCAGGTGCTGCGGTCAACGATTCGGTCCACAAGGTCTGTACCGAGTCGGCCACGATCAGTTTCGGCCGCGCCACGCTGGCGTGCTGCAGGATGTTTTCGATGCCGGTTTCAGCCAGGGCGTTCAAGCCTTCCAGCGGCAGATCGAGCCGCACCGCTCGCCCGGCTACCTGCGCCAGCGATTCCTCGCCGGTGACGTACAGCACCGGCAGCGTTGAGGCCATGCTGGCCAGCGCCTGCAACAACAGCGTCGACTTGCCAATCCCCGGGTCGCCGCCGATCAGCACCACCGCACCTTCGACCAGGCCACCGCCCAGCACGCGATCGAACTCGCCGATGCCGGTGGACACGCGCGCCTGTTCGGACTGCTGCACATCCTTGAGCGCAGTGATCTTGGGTGCCTCGGTCTTGCCGGCCCAACCACTGCGACGCGACGCCGCAGGCGAGGCCTTGCCGCCAGGGGTGGCACTTTCCAGCACGATTTCGCTGAGCGTATTCCACACACCGCATTCGGTGCATTGCCCCTGCCATTTGGAGTACTCGGCGCCGCACTCGCCGCAGACATAGGCCGTCTTCGCCTTCGCCATCGTCGTCTTGCCTGTTGTCGTTGATGCGACAGGATAGTGGCTGACGGTCTCAGCATGCGCGACGGCGCTGCATCGCGCGACCGGCACGCGATCGGGGAATTCTGATTCTGCAGCACAAAAAAGCCGCAGGATCGACGTCCGTCGCCCCTGCGGCTGCGTTGTCGACATGCGCCTACGCGCGCACATCAGCCATGCACTTACCTGGCCTTGTACAACTCACTCAAACGGTCAGGCGTGCCGGCGATGCGTTCCAGATGCGGATACAGCAGACCGCCGTGGTAATCGATGCGCACGGTGTCGTAACGATCGCCGCGCTTGACCAGCAACTCGATCGGCGCGGTAGTGCCCTTGGCCGCCTTGATCGCGTCCTTGATCACCTCACTGCTGAAGGCGCGGCCGTTGACCGCCATGATCGTGTTGCCGGCGATCAAGCCGGCGTTGAAGGCCGGGCCGTCCCACAGCACATCGCTGATATCGCCCGAGGCCTTCAAAGACAGTCCAAGCGAATAGGTCAGGCTGGCGTCCTTGTCGTCGCTCTCGTCGGCCTTGGTGGCCAGATTCGGCTCCTCGTTGTAGACCAGCTTCCAGCCGTTGGCTTCGATGCCGCCGTTCAACGAACCATGCCCGTCCATGCGGCTGCGCAACAGGCTCGCCCAGTCGTAGGCGGCCACGCCGTTGAGTGTGGCGACGATGTCGTCGAAGGTGTACGGATTGACGTCCCAATCGCCGTTCTTCATGCCGAAGAACGCCTTGCCGAAATCGTCGATGGAGCGCTTGTTGTTGGTCAGCGCGCGCAGCTTGCTGTCCACTTCCAGCCACATCATCTGGCCGCCTGAGTAATAGTCCTCGGCCATCTGATAGCTGCGGTATGCCTTGGGACGGCGCATCGACATGGTCGGGTCGTTGGTGGTGTCCTGCACCGTACGCCAGGCCATGCCGGGGCGACCACGCTCATAGCTCGCCGCCACGCCGGCCAGCATCTCGCGCGCCTGATCCTGCGTCCACAGGCCCGAACGTGCGGACATCACTTCGCCCCAGAACTGGGTCTGGCCCTCGTACAGCCACAGCAGGCTGTCGCCCATCGGCACGTTGAAGTTGGGCGTGGCCAGATCGGCGCCGCGGCGGTACTTGCCGTTCCAGGAATGGTTGAACTCGTGTGCGAGCAGGTCGCGCCCGGTCCAGCTCTTGTCCCACTCGGTGAAGTAAGTGGGCACACCGCTGTTTTCGCTGGAGCGATGATGCTCCAGGCCGATGCCGCCCAACTTCTTGGTCAGCGCCAGCAGGAATTCGTAGTGATCGAAATGCCGCGCGCCGTAGAGCTTGTCCATCTGCTGCACCAGCGAGGCATGCGCCTTGATCTGCTCGGGCTTGGCGTCCAGCGACTTGGCTTCGTCGGCGAATACGTTGAGGTAGACCGGCTGCTTGCCGGCGCTCAGCTCCACGCGCTTGTAGTACTTGCCGGCGAACATCGGCGAATCGACCAGATCATCGAAATCGATCGGCTTGAAGGTCACCGTGTCGCCGACGCGGCGCTCGGTTTCAAGCGCCGTGGCATAGCTCCAGCCGGCTGGCAGCGTCACGCTGGCCTGCGCCTTGATGTTGCGTGCGAAGACGCCGGCCGGATACAGCGCCGTGGTGTTCCACTGCAGATTGAGCATCTCCGGAGTCATCATCACCCGGCCCTGGTTGGGGGCCTGCGGAGAAAGGAACTTGAACTCGGCCACCAGTTCGGTGCCGCCCTGGGGCACATCCACCTTGAACGCATAGACGTCGAATTGGTCGCGAGTCCATGGCACCACCTTGCCATCGACCTTGATCACCAGACCGGCCAGCTTGTCGATCGGACCGGTGGGCGAGTGGTTGCCGGGAATCCACTGCGGATACAGCAGCGTCATCGGGCCGGGCTTTGCCGGCATGGTGGTCTTGACCTTGAAGATGCGGTGCGCCAGATCGGTGGCATCGACGTCGATCTTCAAGGTGCCGTCGAACGGCACGTCCTGCGGCGGCGCGGTTTGCGCGGCGGCGGGCAACGACAGCGCTGCCAGCAACGACACGGACAACAGGGTGGGCATCTTCATCGCAACTCCGCGGGTGACCTGTAACAGGCAAGCCTACGATGCTAAGCGCCCACCACGGCTTCCCCGTATGCCATTGGTCATGCCGCAGGCAAATTCATGCGCAAAAAAAAAGCCGCCAATCGCTGGCGGCCTTCTTCATAACAGCATGACGCGATCCGGCGTGGCGCCGTCTCAATGCATCATGTTGACGTTCATGTTGTGCAGCACCCACAGCGAACCGACGATCACGATGCCGATGATCAGCAGCGAGAACAGGCCCACCTGCACGTTGGAGCGCTGCTCGGGCGTGCGATCCATATGCAGGAAGTACACCATGTGCACCAGCATCTGCACCGCAGCCATGACCGAGATCACGACGATAGTGACGCCCTTGGAGAACGCCCCGCTCATCACCATCGCAAACGGGATGACGGTGAGGATGACGGCCATGACGAAGCCGATCAGGTAGGACTTCAAACCGCCGGCATGCGCATCGGCCGCGGTCTCGGTGTGGTGGTGATTGGCCATTACAGCGCTCCCAGCAGATAGACGACGGTGAACACACCGATCCAGATGATGTCCAGGAAGTGCCAGAACAGGCTCAGGCAGGCCAGACGCGTGCTGTTGCGCGCAGTCAGGCCGTTCTTGGAGATCTGGATCACCAGCACTGCCATCCACAACAGGCCCGACGCCACGTGCAAACCGTGGGTTCCGACCAGGGTGAAGAAGGCGGACAGGAACGCGCTGCGCCCCGGGCCGGCACCTTCATGGATCAGGTGATTGAACTCCCAGACTTCCATGCACAGAAAGCCGATACCCAGCAGCGCGGTCACGCCCAGCCAGCCATACAGGCCGGTCATGCTGCGCTTGTGCGCAGAGATCATCGCGAAGCCGAAGCTCAAGCTGCTGAACAACAGCAGGAAGGTTTCCACCAACACGAACTTCAGATCGAACAGCTCCTTGGCGGTCGGCCCGTCCACCGTGGCGCCGGAGAGCACCGCATAGGTGGCGAACAGACCGGCAAACAGCAGGCAGTCGCTCATCAGATAGACCCAGAATCCGAAGACGGTGTTGCCACCGCCGTCGTGATGCTCGTGGTCGTGATCGTGGCCGCCCGCGTGGGCGGCGTGGTCAAGCGTGGTCGAGGAAGCCATGGTCATACCACCTTCGCGGCCTGCGCCGCCTGTTGCTGTTCGAGCAGGGCGAAGCGCGCGTTTTCGATGCGCTCCACTTCATCGGCCGGCACCCAGTAATCGATGTCGTCATCGAAGGTGCGCACGATGAAGCTACCGATCATGCCCACCAGGCCGAGGATGGCCAGCCACCAGATGTGCCAGATCAGACCGAAGCCCATCAGCACGCTGAAGGCACCCATATACACGCCTGCACCGGTATTGCGCGGCATATGGATCGGCTCGTACTTGGACGGACGCACCCAGCCCTTGCCATTCTGCTTGTCGGCCCAGAACTGATCGCGGTCGTCGATGTGCGGCAGCACGGCGAAGTTGTAGAACGGCGGCGGCGAAGAGGTTGCCCACTCCAGCGTACGGCCATCCCACGGATCGCCCGTGTAGTCCATGTGCTCCTTGCGCTTCCACACGCTGTAAACGATCTGCAGCAGATTCAGGAAGATACCCATGCCGATGATCGCAGCACCGGCCGCAGCGACATACAGCCACGGCGCCCACTCGGGATGGTTGTAGGTACTCATGCGACGGGTCATGCCCATGAAGCCGAGCACGTACAGCGGCATGAAGGCCACGAAGAAACCGATGATCCAGCACCAGAACGAGGCTTTGCCGATCTTCTCGTTGAGCTTGAAGCCGAACGCCTTCGGGAACCAGTAGGTCAGACCTGCCAGGTAGCCGAACACCACGCCGCCGATGATCACGTTATGGAAGTGCGCGATCAGGAACAGGCTGTTGTGCAACACAAAGTCCACGGCCGGAATCGCCAACATCACGCCGGTCATGCCGCCGATGGTGAAGGTGATGATGAAGCCGATGGTCCACAACACCGGCGAGGTCATGTGCACGCGACCGCGGAACATGGTGAACAACCAGTTGAAGATTTTCACGCCGGTCGGAATCGAGATGATCATCGTCGTGATGCCGAAGAAGGCATTGACGTTGGCACCCGAGCCCATGGTGAAGAAGTGGTGCAACCACACCACGAACGACAGCACGCCGATGCACGAGGTGGCGTACACCATCGAGGTGTAGCCGAACAAGCGCTTGCGGCTATAGGTGGCGATCAATTCGGAGAAGATGCCGAACGCCGGCAGGATCAGGATGTAGACCTCCGGGTGACCCCAGATCCAGATCAGGTTGACGTACATCATGGCGTTGCCGCCACCGTCGTTGGTGAAGAAGTGCGTGCCCAGGTAACGGTCGGCACCCAGCAGCGCCAGCGCCACGGTGAGGATCGGGAATGCAGCGATGATCAGGATGTTGGTGATCAACGCGGTCCAGGTGAAGATCGGCATGCGCATCAGGGTCATGCCCGGCGCGCGCATCCGCATGATCGTCACGAAGAAGTTCACGCCGGTCAGCAACGTACCTAACCCTGAGACCTGCAACGCCCAGATGTAGTAATCGACACCGACCCCTGGACTGTATTCCAGCCCCGACAACGGCGGATACGCCAGCCAACCGGTCTGCGCGAATTCACCGACGCCGAGCGAAATGTTGATCAACGCTGCGCCGGCCACGAACAGCCAGAAGCTCAGCGAGTTCAGGAACGGAAACGCCACGTCGCGTGCACCGATCTGCAGCGGCACAATCAGGTTCAACAGGCCGGTCATGAACGGCATGGCCATGAAGAAGATCATGATCACGCCATGCGCGGTAAAGATCTGGTCGTAATGGTGCGGAGGCAGGACGCCTTCGCCACCGTTACCCGCCAATGCCTGCTGGGTACGCATCATGGCCGCATCGGCAAAACCGCGCAGCAACATGACCAGCGCCACGATGATGTACATCACACCGATGCGCTTGTGATCCACCGAGGTGAACCACTCCTTCCACAGGTAGCCCCACAGCTTGTACTTGGTGATGGCGCCCGCGATGAGCAGGCCGAGCAGGCCTGCACCACCCAGCGCGATCATGATGATCGGCTCGTGGTACGGAACCGCCTCGATGGTAAGTTTGCCTAGCATCACTTGTCTCCAGAAGTGCACATGGCGACCGGCTCTACAGCCGATGCCTCATGGTCGCCGTGGCCTTTGCTATGGCCCGGACCATTCATGTATTTGTCGACCAGCGACCGGAACATGCCGTCCTGCACCGACGAGTAGTAGGTGACCGGATACTGTTCTTTGTCGTTGCGATTGGCAGCCAACACCTGATATTCGGCGGCATTCAAGGACGTCGGCGATGCCTTGACCTTGGCCACCCACGCGTCGAAGCCGGCCTGATCGACCGCATGCGCCTTGAAGCTCATCTTCGAAAAGCCGTGACCGCTGTAGTTGGTCGACAGGCCGAAGTATTCGCCGGGCTCGTCGGCCACCAGATGCAGCTTGGTTTCCATGCCCGCCATCGCGTAGATCATGGTGCCCAGGTGCGGAATGAAGAACGAGTTCATCACCGTATCGGAGGTGATCTTGAAGTTCAGCGGCGTGTGCACCGGGAACGCGATCTCGTTGACGGTGGCGATGTTCTGATCCGGGTAGATGAACATCCACTTCCAGTCCAGCGACACTGCTTCGATGTTGAGCGGCTTGACGTCCGAATCCAGCGGCCGGTACGGGTCCAGCGCATGCGACGAGCGCCAGGTCAGCACCGCCAGCACCAGGATGATCACGCATGGAATCGACCACACCACCACTTCGATGGCGGTGGAATGCGACCAATCCGGCTCGTAGCGCGCCTTCGTGTTGGATGCGCGATATTTCCACGCGAACGCAATCGTCATCACGATCACCGGGATGACCACGATCAGCATGAGCACCACGGAAGTGATCAGCAGTTGCTTCTCGTCGTGGCCGATCTGGCCTTTCGGATTGAGGATGGCCGAGTTGCACCCTGCCAACAGCAGGAAGGGCAACATCAGACCTGGACGAAGTAAACGCCCGAGATGTTTCAGCGGAATCATCGGTCGATCCAAGTGCGAAGGAACGCCAGCCGCGCGCATCGTCTCCGGCAAGGGAGATGTCCGACGATGCCCTTCCCTGTTGAAGGCGGGCCCGCGCAGACCGAAGACACGAGTTAGCGCGCTAATTTTAGTCTTTGCTGCACCTGCACGAAACCCATTGGCAATGATCTGCCGCAATAAATGCGCGCAAAATCGTGCGACATGTTGTCGCAGCGCAGCGTAAGCCAAGATGGGTGCAGCGATGGCCGTCGTTGCGGCCTGCAATCGCACTGCAATGCATGCGACAACTGGGTGAAATTGCGCCTGCAGAGGCCAAAAACGCAACTGGGCCGGCCAAGGGCCGACCCAGTACTGAAGCGATGGTGCCGGAAATAGGAATCGAACCTACGACCTACGCATTACGAATGCGCCGCTCTACCAACTGAGCTATTCCGGCGAGCCGTGCATTGTAGGAGCGTAGCCGGGGGCTGGTCAATCGCCCCAGGGGCGGGCGCCGGCGTCAGCGACGTGGCGGCACCCAAACGCTGCTCACTCTGCAGCGGCCAACGTTGGCCATCGACGCGCAGTCAGCTGACCAGACGCAGCCGCAGTTCCTTGGGCAGTGCGAACACCATCGATTCGGGCTCACCTTCCAGTTCGGACACGCTACCCGCACCCAGCTCGCGCAACCGGGCCAGCACGCCATCGACCAGTACCTGCGGTGCAGACGCACCGGCGGTGAGGCCAATATTCTGCTTGCCGACAATCCAGGCCGGATCGATCTCGCTGGCGTTATCGATCAGATACGACTCCACACCGTCGCGGCGGGCGAGTTCGCTCAGCCGGTTGGAATTGGAGCTATTGGGCGAGCCGACCACCAGCACCAGATCGCACTGCCGCGCCAGATCGCGTACCGCGTCCTGGCGGTTCTGGGTGGCGTAGCAGATGTCGTCATGCCGCGGCCCTTGCATCGCCGGGTAGCGTGCGCGCAGCGCCTCGATGATGCCCATGGTGTCGTCGACCGACAGCGTGGTCTGGGTGGTGTACGCCAAATTTTCCGGCTGATTGATCTGCAGCGTGGCGACCTGATCGAGGTCTTCCACCAGATAGATCGTGCCCGGGCCGCGCTCGCGGCTCCACTGCCCCATGGTGCCTTCTACTTCCGGGTGTCCGGCATGGCCGATCAGCACCACATCGCGGCCGGCCCGGCAGTGCCGCGCGACCTCGAAATGCACCTTGGTCACCAGCGGGCAGGTAGCGTCGAACACCTTCAAGCCACGGCGCTCGGCCTCCTGACGCACCGCCTGCGAGACGCCGTGTGCGCTGAAGATCACCGTGGCGTTATCGGGCACCTCGTCGAGCTCTTCGACGAAAATCGCGCCACGTTGCTTGAGGTCGTCGACCACAAAGCGGTTGTGCACGACTTCATGGCGTACATAGATCGGCGCGCCCAGCGTCTCGATCGCGCGCTTGACGATCTCGATCGCACGGTCGACACCGGCACAAAAACCACGGGGATTGGCGAGCAGGACATCCATGGCGAGCATTCTACGGGAATGGAGAAAGAGGGTCGGAGCAAGCGGGGCGCGTCGGCAACCGGGCTTCAGGGGCGATTCCCGATTCCCGGCTCGCGCTTGCCGCCCTTGTCGAACAGCCCGAACACGGCAATCCCGATGGCACCGCCCACGATGGCCGAGTCGGCGATATTGAATGACGGCCAGATATGGCTGCCGATGTACCACTGAATGAAATCGACCACGTGGCCGTGCATCAGCCGGTCGATCACATTGCCGATCGCCCCCCCGATCACCAGCGCGTAGGGCAGCGCACTGCGCCATTCGCCGCGGGCGGTGCGCGACAGCCAGAACGCCAGCAGGCCGCTGATGCCCACCGCCAACGCGGTGAAGAACCACAGCTGCCAGCCACCGGCATCGCTCAAAAAGCTGAAGGCTGCGCCGGTGTTATAGGTGCGGTACCAGTTCCAGAAGCCGTCGATGACCGGCACCGGGGTGTACTCGGGCAGGCTGGACAGCACCCAGGCCTTGCTCCACTGGTCCAGTCCGATTACGACGGCTGACAGCACGAGCCAGATCAAGGCAGAGGGTTTGGGTCTTGCGGTCATGGAATCACCTTAACTGTTGCTACTCCCGGGTTCGGGAGAAGCTGCCCGGCGGGCAAATCGGCAAGCAACGCCGAATGCGCCATCGCGGCCCTCATCCGGCGCTGCGCGCCACCTTCTCCCGCTTGCGGGAGAAGGAATAATTGGAACGGACTCCCGCTTGCGGGAGAAGGTGTATTGAAACGGACTCCCGCTCGCGGGAGAAGCAATCACGACATCAGAACCAGCGACGCTAGAACCAGCGACGCTCCTCGCCAGGGCCTTCGATATTGCTGACGCAACGGCTGCACAGTTCCGGGTGACGCGCATCGCTGCCCACGCTGGCCTGGTGGTGCCAGCAGCGCACGCACTTGGCCTTGGTGGTCGGCTGCGCGCTGACGAAGATGTCGTCGGTACTGGCCGCAGTCACGGTGACGTCGCCACTGATGAACAAAAAGCGCAGCTCCTCGGCCAGCGGCTGCCAGCGCGCGGCGGTCTGCGCATCGGCGGCCACGGTGATCTCCGCTTCCAGCGCCGCACCGATGGCGCCATTGGCACGCATCGGCTCCAGCACCTTGGACACCTGCTCGCGCAGGGCCAGCAACTTGTCGACATCCGCACTGGTGAGCGCGGCAGCGGCAGGCAGCGGCGCCAGCCCGTCGTACCAGGTAGCGAACAACACGTTGCCGACATGCTCGCCCGGCAGATACGCCCACAACTCTTCGGCAGTAAAGGTCAGCACCGGCGCCACCCAGCGCACGAACGCTTCGGCCACGTGATACATCGCGCTCTGCGCCGAGCGGCGACCGCGCGCGTCTTCGGCCATCGTGTACAGACGGTCCTTGGTGACGTCCAGGTACAACGAGCCCAGGTCCACGCTGCAGAAATTCAGCAGCGCCTGCACGATCTCGGCGAAGTCGTAGCGCGCGTACGCGGCGACGATCTTTTCCTGCAGCTCATGCGCGCGATGCACGATCCAGCGGTCCAGCAGCACCATGTCGTCCAGCGCCACCAGATGCTGCAGCGGGTCGAAGCCATGCAGATTGCCGAGCAGGAAGCGCGCGGTATTGCGCAGACGGCGATAGGCATCGGCGTTGCGCTTGAGGATCTCCTGCGACAGCGACATCTCGTTGCTGTAATCGGCCGATGCGATCCACAGGCGCAGGATGTCCGCGCCGAGGGTCTTCATGATCTCCTGCGGTTCGATGCCGTTGCCGGACGACTTGGACATCTTGCGGCCGTGCTCGTCCACGGTGAAGCCATGGGTGAGGCACTGCTTGTAGGGCGCCGCCTTATCCATCGCCACGCCGCTCAGCAGCGAGGACTGGAACCAGCCGCGGTGCTGGTCGGAGCCTTCCAGATATAGATCGGCCGGCTTGGGCAGGCCGCGGTCCACCAACACTGCTTCATGGGTCACGCCGGAGTCGAACCACACATCCAGGATGTCGGTGATCTTGTCGTAGTCGGCCGCTTCATCGCCCAGCAGTTCGGCCGCGTCCAGCGTGTACCACACGTCCACGCCGCCCAGCTCTACGCGGTCGGCCACCTGGCGCAGCAATTCGGTGCTGCGCGGATGCGGCTCGCCGGTTTCGCGATGCACGAACAAGGCGATCGGCACGCCCCAGGTGCGCTGGCGCGAGATGGTCCAATCCGGGCGGCCTTCGACCATGCCGGCGATGCGCGCCTGGCCCCACGCCGGGTACCAGGTCACCTGCTCGATGGCCTTGAGCGCATCGGCACGCAGGTTGGCCTGCTCCATCGAGATGAACCACTGCGGCGTGGCGCGGAACGCGATCGGCGTCTTGTGGCGCCAGCAATGCGGGTAGCTGTGCTCCATCTTGCTGGCCGCCAGCAACACACCGGTGTCGCGCAGCGCCTCGATGATGACGTCGTTGGCCTTCCAGATATGCAGGCCGGCCAGCACGGTGTCGCCCAGCGGCGGCGTGGAGGGCAGATACACGCCACGCCCGTCCACCGGATTGATCTGCGCGGCGCTGTAGCGCTCCAGCAGGCCGTACTGCTTGGACACCTGATAGTCCTCCTGACCATGACCGGGCGCGGTATGCACGGCGCCGGTACCCTCCTCGGCAGAGACGTGCTCGCCCAGCAGCAGCGGGATCTCGCGCTCGGCATAGAAGGGGTGATTGAGGAGCATCTGGTCCAGCACGGCGCCCTTGGCATGGCCATGCACCGTCACGTCGTCCACGCCATAGCGCGCCAGCACCCTGGCCGCCAGGGCCTCGGCCACCACCAGCCAGCGCGGCTGACCGCGATCGGCCGGGCCTTCAACCAGCACGTAATCGAGCTCTGCGCCCAGGCTCACCGCCAGCGATGCCGGCAGCGTCCACGGCGTGGTGGTCCAGATCGGCACCGCCACGCTGGTGCCTGACGGCAGGCTGGCGCCGAACGCAGCAGCGACCGCCGCCGGATCGCGTGCCGGATAGGCCACATCCACCGTCGGCGACACCTTGTCGGCGTATTCGATCTCGGCCTCGGCCAGCGCCGAGCCGCAATCGAAGCACCAATGCACCGGCTTGACGCCGCGGGTCAGATGGCCGTTATCGACCACCTTGGCCAGCGCACGGATTTCGTTGGCTTCGAAGCGGAAATCCAGCGTCTTGTACGGGTTGTCCCAATCGCCGACCACGCCCAGGCGCTTGAAGTCGCGCCGCTGCAGATCGATCTGCTCGGTCGCGTATTCGCGGCACTTCTGACGGAACTCGGCCGCGTCGAGCTTGACGCCGACCTTGCCGTATTTCTTTTCGATCGCGATCTCGATCGGCAGGCCATGGCAATCCCAGCCCGGGATGTACGGCGCATCGAAGCCAGCCAGATACTTCGACTTGACGATGATGTCCTTGAGGATCTTGTTGACCGCGTGGCCCAGATGGATCTGGCCATTGGCATACGGCGGGCCGTCGTGCAGCACGAACAGCGGACGCCCTGCCGCGTTGGCGCGCAGCTGCGCATACAGCCCCTCGCGCTCCCAGCGGTCCAGCATCGCCGGCTCGCGCTTGGGCAGGTCGCCGCGCATCGGAAATTCCGTCGCAGGCAGATGGAGAGTGGCTTTGTAGTCTTGGGTCACAGGAATCTACCGTTGCGCTGCGTGAGGTGATGTACGGGGATGTTGCGAGGGAGTGGCATCGACGGCATCTGCGTCTGCAGAGCGGTGCGAAGAACCGCCGTGTTGCCCCTCCACGGAAAGACCGGCGGAGCGTGCAACGCTCTCATCGGCAGCAAGCAGTCGCGAGGGGCTCGCTTTGAGCACGGCGCGCGCCTGCTCGGCATCGCGGTGCATCTGCACGGTGAGCGCATCGAGCCCATCGAACTTTTCTTCGTCGCGCAGCTTGGCGACGAATTCCACTTCGATATGCCGGCCATACAAATCGCCCTGAAAATCGAACAGGTGCGCTTCCAGCAACGGCTCCACACCGGCCACGGTGGGCCGCGTTCCGAAGCTGGACACCGATGGCCACGGCCGCTCGGCTACGCCATGCACCCAGGTCGCGTAGATGCCCGACAACGCCGGGGTGCGCGGAAAACGCAGATTGGCAGTGGGATAGCCCAGCGTGCGCCCCAATTGCTTGCCGCGCACTACCCGCCCACCGATGGCATACGGGCGGCCGAGCAATTCGCCGGCGGGCACGAACTCGCCGGCACCCAGCAGCTCGCGAATGCGCGTGGCAGAAATCCGTTCGCCATGCAGGTGCACGGGCGTGATTTCGCCAGCCACAAATCCATGCTGCTCACCCAACGCACGCAGCAAGGTGATATCGCCGCCACGCCGATGACCGAAACGGAATTCCGGGCCGATCCACACTTCGCGCGCACACAGCCGGCCAACCAGCCCCAGGCGTACGAAATCTTCTGCACGCATGGCCGACAAGCGGCCGTCGAAACGGATCAGGCCAACGCTGTCGGCACCGAAGTCGTACAGGCCTTCGATCTTGGCGCGCGCCAGGGTCAGGCGCGGCGGCGGCGCGGCCGGGGCGAAAAATTCGCGCGGCAGCGGCTCGAAGCTCAACGCTACCGCTGGCACGCCCAGCGCACGCGCACGCGCGACGGCGTGCTGCACCAACGTCCGATGCCCCAGGTGCAGGCCATCGAAGGCGCCGATGCAGACCACGCTTCCGTGCGGGAACAGCGTCCCGCCCTCGACGTCTCTAAACAGCCTGCTCATTCCTCGATCCAAACAGATGCCGGCTTGGCGGCCGGCCCTCGCTGATACATAACCTGCAAGTATAGCCGTGCCTGTCAAGCCGCATGGCCGCGCACCGGACGCGCGCAGCGTCGGCAGAGACCGCAGCCTAGGCAGGCGGCGGCCTGCAATCGCTCCCTGGCCGCAACGCCGGCACAGACCGCGGCAGACCTGCCACGGCTGTGCGGCCCTTGCCGACTGCAGACACCGGCTGCACTCGCCAGGGGGCCATTGCAGCGTTCGGCATCCGCGACTCAGCTCTCGCGCAGATGCCGCGGCCGCAAGCCCAACGCCAGTTGCGCGACCACATAGGTCAGCCCGCCACTGCCGACCAGCACCGCCAACCAACCGATGCGATCCCACTTCTCCATCACGGTGAACGATGGCAGCCACCACAGCAGGCCCAACAGCACCGTCACCATCGCCGCGCATGCCAGCAGCAGGCGTGCTGCATAGCCGCCCCACCCTGGCCGGCGCTGGTACACCCCGGACTTGCCGAGCCAGTACCACAGCAAACCCAGGTTGAGATAACTCGACAGCGCGCTCGCTATGCCCAGCGCCAGGTGCAGACCCGGCTGCTTGCCCAGCGCCTGCATGACGCCCTGCGCCTTGAGTTCGGGCGGCACCATGATCTGGTAGACCACCGCCAGCAACGCAAAGTTGAACACCATGTTGGCGATCAGCGCCGCCACGCCGGCACGCACCGGGGTGCGGGTGTCCTGGCGGGCGTAGAACGCCGGCAGCACCACCTTGAGCATGGCGTAGGCCGGCAGACCAAAGCTCAGGCCGTAGACCGACATCGCGGTCATCCGCGTATCGAAGGCGGTGAACTGGCCGTACTGGAACAACGTCGCCACCAGCGGCTCGGCCAGCAGCAGCAAGCCGAGCATCGCCGGCACTGCGATCACCAACGTGATGCGGAATCCCCAGTCCAACGCACCGGAAAACGCCGCGCGATCGGTCTTGACGTGATGCCGCGCCAGCGCCGGCAGGATCACCGTCCCCAGCGCCACCCCGAACACGCCCAGCGGCAATTCCAGAAAGCGGTCGGCCAGCGACAGCCACGACTGCGAGCCATCGGTCAGCTTGGCCGCGATGACGGTGTCCAGCAGCAGGTTGATCTGCGCGATCGATGAGCCGAACAGGGTCGGCACCATCAGAGTCAGTACCTTGCGCACGCCTGGATGTTGCCAGCCCCAGCGCGGCAGGGTCAGCAGGTTGATGCCTTTCAGCGAAGGCAGCTGGAACAGCAACTGCAGCATGCCTGCCGCCAGCACCGCCCAGCCCAGCGCGAGGATCTGCTTTTCCGGCGTGCCGCCCAGCTTCGGCGCCAGCCACACGGCGCCGGCGATCATGCACAGGTTAAGGATCACCGGGGTCAGCGCCGGCATGGCGAACTTCTGGAAACTGTTCAGCGCCCCTCCGGCCAGCGCGGTCAGCGAGACGAATAGCAGGAACGGGAAGGTCAGACGAAACAGATCCACCAGCAGGCCGTGCTTGGCGGGGTCGGTCCCCACCCCGCTGGAGAACAGCGAGGCCAACTGCGGCGCAAAGATCAGCGCCAGCGCGGTGACCAGCAGCAGCACTCCACCCAGGGTGCCGGCCACGCGCGACATCAGTTCGCGCAGATCGGCATGCGGCCGGGTTTCCTTGACCTCGGTGAACACCGGCACGAAGGCGGTGGCGAAGGACCCTTCGGCAAATAGCCGACGCAGGAAATTGGGGACCCGGAAGGCCGTCCAGAACGCATCGGTCAACGCATTGGTGCCGAAGGTGGTGGTGATGACCTGGTCGCGCACCAGCCCCAGCACCCGCGACACCATGGTCATACTGCTGAATGAGAGCAGGCCTCTCAACATGCCAGGCTTGCTCACGCTGCATCCCTCTTGACAACTGACTTGACGTACATATCCAGGTCCATCATACTTTCGCGCTTGCTTTTTCCACCATACCGATTCTTCAGGAACCCACCACCGTGGCCAATATCAAGTCCGCCAAGAAGCGCGCCAAGCAGACCGTTGTGCGCAATGAGCGCAACACCGGACAGCGCTCGATGCTGCGCACCGCCGTCAAGAAGGTGATCAAGGCCCTTGACGCCAACGATGCTGCAGGCGCCGAAGCTGCTTTCGCCGTTGCTCAGCCCATCCTCGACCGTTTCAGCGCCCGTGGCCTGATTCACAAGAACAAGGCTGCGCGTCACAAGAGCCGTCTGACCGCTCGCATCAAGGCCATCAAGGCCGCGTAAGCGATCAGCTGCGACGTTACCGGAAGCCTGGCTTCCGGTAGCACAGAAAAACCCGGCCTCGGCCGGGTTTTTTGTGTGCCTGTCCGTGCACTCAGCCCGCATTGCGCGCCTCGAGCTCGTCCTCGCGCTGGCGGTCGAAGAATGCCATGACGTCCTTCATGATCGGGAAGGTGCCATCGCGACCCAGCGCGGACACCAGGTACCACGGCGCGGTCCAGCCCAGCTCGGCCACGATGGTTTCGGCAGCGGCACGCGCCTCGTCCTCGAACATCAGGTCGGCCTTGTTGAGCACCAGCCAACGCGGCTTCTTCAGCAGCTCGGGGTCGTGGCGCTCCAGCTCACGCTCGATGGTGCGCACCTGATCCACCGGCGACACATCCACACCGCCATCCATCGGCGAAATGTCCACCAGATGCAGCAGCAGGCGCGTGCGCTGCAGATGGCGCAGAAACTGCGTACCCAGGCCGGCGCCATCGGCGGCACCTTCGATCAGGCCCGGCACGTCGGCGATCACAAAGCTGCGGTAGGCCTCGACGCTGACTACACCCAGATTCGGATACAGCGTGGTGAACGGATAGTCGGCCACCTTGGGCGTTGCCGAGGACACCGCGCGGATCAGCGTGCTCTTGCCGGCATTCGGGAAACCCAGCAGGCCAACATCGGCCAGCAGCTTGAGCTCCAGCTTGAGCAGGCGCTCTTCGCCCTCTTCACCGGTGGTGGACTGGCGCGGCGCGCGGTTGACCGAGCTTTTGAAATGCATGTTGCCCAGGCCGCCCTTGCCGCCCTTGGCGACCAGCAGCCGATCGCCGTGCTGGGTCAGGTCGCCGATCACTTCATCGGTCTGCACATTGACGACCATGGTGCCGACCGGCACCACGATGATGCGATCTTCGCCACCCTTGCCATAGGCTTGGCGGCCCATGCCGTTCTCGCCGCGCTGCGCCTTGAAGGTGCGCTCATGACGGAAATCGACCAGGGTGTTGACGTTCTCGTCGGAGACGATCCAGACGCTGCCGCCGGCACCGCCGTCGCCACCGTCGGGCCCGCCAAGCGGAATGAACTTCTCGCGGCGAAAGCCGACACAGCCATTGCCGCCGTTACCAGCGGTCACCAGGATTTCTGCTTCGTCGACTAACTTCATGAGCTTACAACCGGGAATTGGGAATAGGGAGTGGGGAATCGGCCACAGGAAAGCGGCGTGACTCCTGCCAGCGAGCGCACTCACCGGCACGACAACAGAGAGCGAAACGGAGTCAGGAGCCGGCTTTTCCGACCCCTTATTCCCCATTCCCGATTCCCAGCCGTCAAACGAAAAACCCCGCCGAAGCGGGGCTCTCCGTGTCGTTCGCAACCGCGCTGGCGCGGCTAAGAACTGGCCTGCATGGAGCGGGCGATTACGCCTCGGCAACCACGCTGACGGTACGACGCTTCTTCGCACCCTTGACCGAGAACTCGACCTTGCCGTTGACCAACGCAAACAGCGTGTGGTCGCGACCCAGGCCGACGCCGGCGCCCGGATGGAACTGGGTGCCGCGCTGACGCACGATGATGTTGCCGGCGTCGATGGCCTGGCCACCAAAGATCTTCACGCCGAGGTACTTCGGGTTGGAATCGCGACCGTTGCGCGAGGAACCTACGCCTTTTTTATGTGCCATGACTGGTTCTCCTTACTTCTTGTCGCCACCGGCGATGCCGGTGATCTCGATTTCGGTGTAGTACTGACGGTGTCCCTGACGCTTCATGTGGTGCTTGCGGCGACGGAACTTGATGATGCGCACCTTGTCGGCGCGGCCATGAGCCACGACCTTGGCGGTGACCGAGGCGCCCTTCAGCGCATCGCCCAGCTTGATGCCATCGCTATCGCCCAGCATCAGGATGGTGTCGAACTTGATCTCGTTGCCTGCTTCGACTTCGAGCTTTTCCACGCGGAGCGTTTCGCCCTGCGCGACGCGGTATTGCTTACCGCCGGTTACCAGAACTGCGTACATGACCAGGTTTTCCTCTGTAGTTATTATGGTCGCACTGACGTGCCCTAGGGCAGACAGGAGCGGGATTGTACTGGCTTAGCCGGTTTCGGGTCAACCTGCAAGCAGGTCAACCGCCGCGCACCGGAATCGGGCCGGTGCAACGCATCATCCGGTCGCCACAACGGCCCGGTCAGACTGGCATTTGGGGCAATTGCCCTCACCTAGGTCGGCGGGTAGGCTGATCGACTGCCACTCATTCCTGCTGAGCACGCTCGCACCACTGCCGGTTCGCCGGCCCGACATCGGATCCCCCATGGCGATGGATTTCATCCGCATCCGCGGCGCGCGGACGCACAACCTCAAGAACATCGACCTCGACCTGCCTCGCGACAAACTGATCGTGATCACCGGCCTGTCCGGCTCGGGCAAGTCGTCGTTGGCGTTCGACACCATTTATGCGGAGGGCCAGCGCCGCTACGTCGAGTCGCTGTCGGCGTATGCGCGCCAGTTCCTCAGCGTGATGGAAAAGCCGGACCTGGACCATATCGAAGGGCTGTCCCCGGCGATTTCGATCGAACAGAAGTCCACCTCGCACAACCCGCGCTCCACCGTGGGCACGATCACCGAGATCTACGACTACCTGCGCCTGCTGTATGCACGCGTCGGCCAGCCGCGTTGCCCGGATCACGGTTTCCCGCTGGAAGCGCAGACCGTCAGCCAGATGGTCGACCACATGCTCACCCAGGATCAGGAACAGCGCTACATGTTGCTGGCGCCGGTGATCCGCGACCGCAAGGGCGAGCATGCGCAGGTGTTCGAACAACTGCGTGCGCAGGGCTTCGTGCGCGTGCGCGTGGATGGCGAGTTGTACGAGATCGATGCGGTGCCGGCACTGGCGCTGCGCCAGAAGCACACCATCGAAGCGGTGATCGATCGTTTCCGTCCGCGCGAAGACATCAAGCAGCGGCTGGCGGAAAGTTTCGAAACCGCGCTCAAGCTCGGCGAAGGCATGGTGGCGGTGCAGTCGCTGGACGACCCGGCCGCAGCCCCGCATCTGTTCTCGTCCAAGTACAGCTGCCCGGTCTGCGATTACTCGCTGCCGGAGCTGGAACCGCGGCTATTTTCGTTCAACGCACCGGTGGGCGCCTGCCCCAGTTGCGATGGTCTGGGCATGGCCGAATTCTTCGACCCGGACCGGGTGGTGGTGCATCCGGAACTATCGTTGTCTGCGGGTGCGGTACGCGGCTGGGATCGGCGCAATGCCTACTACTTCCAGTTGATCGCCTCGCTGGCCAAGCACTACAAGTTCGACGTGGATGCGGTGTGGAACACGCTGCCGGCCAAGGTGCGCCAGGCAGTCTTGTTCGGCAGCGGCGATGAGGTGATCAGCTTCACCTACTTCACCGATGCGGGCGGGCGCACCACGCGCAAGCATCGCTTCGAAGGCATCCTGCCGAATCTGGAACGGCGCTACCGCGAGACAGAATCGCCGGCCGTGCGCGAAGAGTTGACCAAGTACGTCAGCCAGCAGCCCTGCCCTGCCTGCAACGGCACACGCCTGAATCGCGCTGCGCGCAACGTGTTTGTGGCCGACCGCCCGTTGCCGGAGTTGGTGGTGCTGCCGGTCAACGAAGCACTGAACTTTTTCCGCGGCTTGTCGCTGCCGGGTTGGCGCGGCGAGATCGCCAGCAAGATCGTCAAGGAGATCGCCGAGCGCCTGGGATTCCTGGTCGATGTCGGCCTGGATTACCTCACCCTCGAACGCAAGGCCGACACTTTGTCCGGCGGCGAAGCGCAGCGCATTCGTCTGGCCAGCCAGATCGGCGCCGGCCTGGTCGGGGTGATGTACGTACTGGACGAGCCGTCGATCGGCCTGCATCAGCGCGACAACGAACGCCTTCTCGGCACGCTGACGCGGCTGCGCGACCTGGGCAATACGGTAATCGTGGTCGAGCATGACGAAGACGCGATTCGACTGGCCGATCACGTGCTGGACATCGGCCCCGGCGCCGGCGTGCACGGTGGCGAAATCTGCGCACAGGGCACGCTGCAGGACATTCTGGATTCGCCACGCTCGCTGACCGGCCAATACCTGTCCGGCAAGCGCCGCATCGAAATTCCCAAGCAGCGCCACAAGCCCAACCCGAAGATGATGCTGCATCTGCGCGGGGCGACCGGCAACAACCTCAAGAATGTCGACCTGGAGATTCCGGCCGGCCTGTTGACCTGCATCACCGGCGTGTCCGGCTCGGGCAAGTCGACGCTGATCAACGATACCTTGTTCACACTGGCCGCCAACGAGATCAACGGTGCCTCGCATACGGTGGCACCGCATCGCGAAGTAGAAAATCTGGACCTGTTCGACAAGGTCGTGGATATCGACCAGTCGCCGATCGGGCGCACCCCGCGCTCCAATCCGGCGACGTATACCGGTATGTTCACCCCGCTGCGCGAGCTGTTCGCACAGGTACCCGAGTCGCGTGCGCGCGGCTATTCGCCGGGGCGTTTCAGCTTCAACGTGCGTGGCGGCCGCTGCGAGGCGTGTCAGGGCGACGGCATGATCAAGGTGGAGATGCACTTCCTGCCCGACGTGTACGTGCCGTGCGATGTTTGCCACGGCAAGCGCTACAACCGCGAGACGCTGGAGATCCGTTACAAGGGTTTCAACATCAGCGACGTGTTGCAGATGACCGTCGAAGACGCGCTGCGCTTGTTCGAGCCGGTGCCGTCGATCGCGCGCAAGCTGGAAACGCTGATCGATGTGGGCCTGAGCTACATCAAGCTGGGCCAGAGCGCGACCACGCTGTCTGGCGGTGAGGCGCAGCGTGTGAAGCTGTCCAAGGAACTGTCGCGCCGCGATACCGGGCGCACCTTGTACATCCTCGACGAACCGACCACCGGCCTGCATTTCCACGACATCGAAGCGCTGCTCGGCGTGCTGCACAAGCTGCGCGACGAGGGCAACACGGTGGTGGTGATCGAACACAATCTGGATGTGATCAAGACCGCCGACTGGATCGTGGATCTGGGCCCGGAAGGCGGCCATCGTGGTGGCACCATCCTGGTGTCCGGCACACCGGAAGACGTGGCCGCGCACGAGGCGTCCTACACCGGGCAGTTCCTGGCCAAGATGCTGCCGTCGGTCAAGGCACGCGAGACCCGCCCGGCCGCAATGGCCAACAAGCCGGATGCGCGCCCACCGCGCAAGGTCAAACCGGAGAAGGTGGCCAAGGTCGCCAAGTCCGCCAAGTCCGCCACCAAGAAAACTGCAAAGAAGAAGGCAAGCTGATGAGCGAACACAAGATCCTGGCACGCATCCCGATCAGCGTGCGCTGGCGCGACATGGACAGCATGGGCCACGTCAACAACGCCAAGTACATTTCGTATCTGGAAGAAGCGCGCGTGCGCTGGATGCTGGGCGTACAAGGCGTCTCGATGACCGACCGCATCGCGCCGGTCGTTGCCGCCACCAACGTCAACTACAAACGCCCGCTGGTGTGGCCCAACGACATCACGGTGGAGTTGTTTGTCGAGCGTCTGGGCAGCAGCAGCATCACCATCGGCCATCGCATCGTCGACCAGAAGGACGACAGCGTGCTGTATTCGGACGGCAACGTGGTGGTGGTGTGGATCGATACGCAGACCGGCAAGAGCGCCGCGCTGCCGGAGCCGGTGCGCGCAGCGAGCAGTTGACGCACATCTGTGCAGACGCAGGTCAGTGATGCACGGCGGCTTCCTTAGCGGAGCCGCCGTTTTTGTTTTTGGTGGCGTCCACGGCTGCGAGTGACTGCAAGCCTTGGGGCTCTGGATGCGATGTGGGCGCGTACGATTTCGTCGGCGCCTGGCTTTACTTCGCGCTGCACTTACGTACTGCAAGCACACAGCGCAGGTTGCTGTGCAGCGCCCGATCCGCAACTCGGGGCGAGACGGTTACTACTTCGGCGCGCGCGTCCGTGCCTGTAGCGTGGTCTGTACCTGCCGGCCATCCTGCAAGATAAATACCACCGGCACCTGTGCGCCTTCCTTCAACGGTGCCTGCGACCGCATCAGCATCAGGTGCAACCCGCCTGACGCCAGCGTCACCATCGCGCCAGGCAACAACAACAACTCGGGTACGGCACGCATGCGACTGACCCCATCGGTCTGCAGGGTCTGGTGCAGCGACACCTCGCCAAAGGCGGCGCTCTTGATCCTGGTCATCCGCACTGCATGTGGGCAGTCGTTGTGAAAGCTGCCAAATCCTGCCGCCATGCCCATACCACCCGGTGGCGGAATCCGCACCCAACCGTCCTTGAAGGTCGGCATGCATTGCGCAGATGCGCCTGCACTGACCAGTAGCGCCACTGCACCAATGACGCTGCGCCGCACGCGCCGCCTGCTGTCACTGCCGTCTATCATGACCCGACCTCCAGGAGCCCCGAATGAGCATCCAGATCTTAGACCACGGCCGAATTCGTGAAATCCGTCTGGCGCGCCCGCCGGTCAATGCACTGGATACCGCGCTCTGCCAGGCACTGAGCGCGGCCGTGCAGCAGCTGGACGCCACGGTCGACGGCGTGGTGCTATCGGGCAGCGCACGCATTTTTTCCGGTGGCATGGATGTACCGCACCTGCTGTCGCATGGCACCGACCGCGCTGCACTGCTGGCCAGCTGGACCGCCTTCTTCGATGCGGCGCAAGCACTGGCCAACTGCCCGGTGCCGGTGGTCGCGGCAATCGGCGGCCATGCACCGGCCGGTGGCTGCGTGCTGGCGCTGTGCTGCGACTACCGGGTGATGGCGCGCAGCGCCGATACCGCCCGGCCGTACACGATCGGCCTGAACGAAGTGCAAGTGGGGTTGGCGGCGCCGGAAGGTATCCAGCGGCTGTTGCGCCGCGTGGTCGGTGCGCATCGTGCCGAACGCTTGTTGATTTCCGGCCAGTTGCTACCAGCCGAACAGGCCGCCCAGATCGGCTTGGTCGATGAGCTGGTCGACGGCGAGCTGGTCACCGCGCGCGCAGTGGCGTGGCTGCAGGAGCTGCAACAGTTACCGCGTCAGCCAATGCTGGCCACGCGTGCGGTGGCAAGGGCGGATTTGCGCGCGGCGCTCCAGCCGGAGCTGATCCAGCTGGAGCGCTTCGTCGACGGCTGGTACGCGCCCGATGCCCAGGCCGCGTTGCGTGGCTTGGTCGAACGCCTGCAAAAGGCCTGAACGGTGGTACGCAGGCGGCCCGCTATAATCGCGGTCCGTCGCACGCCCAGGCCAGCCCCTTGTCCGCCACCGCCGAACCCGTCGTCTCCGAACTGACCAGCCTGCTGTCGCTGGAGCGCCTGGAAGACAATTTGTTTCGCGGCCAGAGCCGCGACATCGGCACCAAGTACGTGTTCGGAGGACAGGTGCTGGGCCAAGCGTTGTCGGCCGCGCAGGCCACGGTGGAAAACGGCCGCCAGGCGCATTCGCTGCATGCCTATTTTCTGCGTGCCGGCAATATCGACCACCCGATCGTCTACGACGTCGACCGCACCCGCGATGGCGGCAGTTTCTCGGTCCGCCGGGTCACTGCGATCCAGCACGGCAAAGTGATCTTTTTCTGCGCGGCCTCGTTCCAGGAACACGAAGACGGTGCCGAGCATCAGTCGGTGATGCCAGTGGTGCCACCGCCGGAAGACATCGAACCGGCCGCACCGCTTGCGCCGGAGGTGCTGGCGAACCTGCCGGCCAAGGTGCAGCGCTGGCTCTCGCGCGGTGGCCCATTCGAGTTTCGCCACGTGTTTCCGCGCGACGAACTCAAGCCGCCCAAGCGCCCACCGTTCCAACAGATGTGGCTGCGCCTGAACGACCCGATCGGCGACGATGTCGGCCTGCACCAAGTGCTGCTGGCCTACGCCTCGGATTTTCAGTTGCTGGGCACCTCCACGTTTCCGCACGGCATCAGTTATTACACGCCGAATGTGCAGATGGCCTCGCTCGACCATGCGCTGTGGTTTCACCGCCCCTTCCGCACCGACGACTGGTTGCTGTACTCGCTGGATAGCCCCACCGCGCAAGGCTCACGCGGCCTGGCACGTGGGCAGTTCTTCACCCGCGATGGCGTGCTGGTCGCCAGCACCACGCAGGAAGGCCTGATCCGCGTGGTGCCCGAGGGCAGCGCGATTGCCGTGCCGGCCAAGGGCTAGGCGTAGATGGGTGGCGCTACCGTGTCGCGGACTCATCAATCGATGGCGCAGATGGCGGGCATGCGGCCGGTTCGTCGCGCAGCATGCAAGCGACGCGCCGACCAGCTCACCGGCGCGCGTGCAGCCGCTTAGCCACAGTCATCACCCACATCCTTCTTTTCATCTTGAACCGGCGCAGCACTGGCGCCATTTGTTCGGGACCCAACGGCGGTTTCCACCAACATGCGCAAGATCTTCAGCAGTCAACGTATCGAAACCGCCGAGGGCGTGGCCAATCTATTGCGCAACGCCGGCATCGATGTGCGCATGAGCAATGGCCGCTCGTATGAGAGCAAGCGCACCGGGCAGTTCAGCTACCTGGAGCAAGGCAACGCGCAGGCGTATCCCACCGTGTGGATCGTGCACGCCGACGACCAGCCGCGCGCGCGCGACCTGCTGCGCGATGCACGCCTGCTCGACACCACCCGCCGCGATCTGCCGAATGTGGAATACACCTTCCGCGAAGGCGAAAACGGATCCAGCACCACCGCGCGCAGCTGGGCCTGGCGTATCCGTCTGGTGCTGTTGCTGGTGATCGGCGCGGTTGCGATGTTCGTGGTGCTGCGCCATCGCAATGCGCCGGCGCCAGTGGCTCAGCCGGCATCGCAGCAAGCGACGCCGGCCACCGCGACACCGCCTGCGGCAGAGGATGAAGAAGTGCGCGTGCGGATCCAGCCGGTACGCTGAGCAGCTGACGTCAGCACCTGCATCAACCGGCATCGCAGCAGTCACATCCGCCGCTCCCATGCGTCATGCTGGGACCAGGACAGGGATTGCGCCGATGCACACCGACACGCTGGACCTGATGTTGCAACGCGAACTGCCGCATGCCGCGGCCGGCTGCCAGCAGGCCTACGGCCGCATCGTGCGCGCCTGCCAGAACACGGTAACCGCCATCGCGCTGGCGATCACCCGCGATATCGCCGCCAGCGAGGACATCGCCCAGGAAGCCTTTCTGCGCGCCTGGCAGCGGCTCGCGCAATTGCATCAGCCGGCCAGCTTCCTGCCGTGGCTGCGGCAGATTACCCGCAACCTGGCGCGCGACTGGCTGCGCGCCAACCGGCACCGCGCGCTCAACGGCGAAGCGGCCGACCTCGCCATCGCGATGGCAGCCGACCCGGCCCCCTCGCCCGCAGACCGCCTGCTGCACGTGGAAGAAGAGATCGCCGCACTCGACATCATTTCTGCATTGCCCGAAGAAAGCCGCGAAACGCTGCTGCTGTACTACCGCGAAGGCCAGAGCTCGCAGCAGGTGGCCTCGCTGCTCGGTCTGAGCGATGCGGCCGTGCGTAAGCGCCTGTCGCGCGCACGTGCCAGCGTGCGCGGCGAGCTGCTGCGCCGTTTCGGCGAGTTCGCCCGTGGCAGCGCGCCCAGCGTTGCCTTCGCCACCGCCGTCACCTCGGCAACGATGCTGGCAGCGCCGGGAACCGCGAGCGCGGCCATCGCATTGGGCGGCATCGGTGGCGCGAGCAAACTGGGCATGGGCGGATTGACCGGCTCTGCCGTCAGCGGTGGCAGCGCGGCGGGCGCACTGAGCGTCTGGCTCGGCATGCCGGCGCTGTTCGCTGCTGGCGCCGTGCTGGTTGCTGGATTCGGCACGTACTGGTCGTGCTGGTATCTGCTGCGCTTTGCGCAGACCGCCGCCGAGGCAGCCGCGATTCGTCGTTTCATGCGCATCGCCACGCTGACCTCGGTGCTGGTGGTGGGCGGCACGCTGCTGTTGAAACATCTGGATGCGGGCGCCTGGGCATCGCTGCTGATGCTCTTCGCGGGCATGGCGGTGCTCAACTATCAATCCCTCCGGGTGCTGCCACGCGTCATGCGCCCCATGCTGGAACGCGATGCGCAACGACGCCGCGCCACGCGGGCACCGCTGCTGTATCGCTGCATGTTCAGTCCAGGCGCGACGCTGGTGAGCACCGCGGCCCTCATGCTGCCCATCGTGCAGCACTACATGAAGCTGGGCGTGCCCTGATTCTGGCGTAACGTCACCGGCGCAAGCACCAATCGCGAACACTCCGATCAACAAAAAACGGCCTCCTGCTTGCGCGGGAGGCCGTTGGTCGATCGGCGCCTTGTTGCGTGTTGCTGTTTACCTGCTGCGTATGACGACAGCGCTGCCCCGTTCGCAGCACGGCGACCGGGTAATGCTCCAGCCACTACAGGAACTCAGTTGCCCGCGGCAGGCTTGGCCGGCATCGGACGCTTGCCGTGATCGCCACGGTCGCCGTGCTCACCCGGGCCACGCGGACCACGCTCGCCGCGCATCTTGGATGCGGCGTCGAACTCGGCCTTGCTCAGCTTGCCGTCCTTGTCGGTGTCGGCCTTGGCAAACCACGCATCGCGATGCTGCTGCATGCGTAGCTCACGGTCGGCGCGATCCACAAAGCCGTCCTTGTTGACGTCCATCTGATCGAAGCGCGCGGCAAACTTCGGGTCGGCCTTGGCTTCCTCACGACTGATGCGGCCGTCCTTGTTGGTGTCGAGTTTAGCCATCCACTCGCCACGCCCCTCGCGACCCGGACCGCGATGACGCGGGCGCTCATCGCGCGAGAGCTTGCCGTCCTTGTTGGTGTCCAGCGTGTCGAACTGCGCAGCCAGCTTGGGGTCAGCGGCGGCTTCGCTACGATCGATGACGCCATCGTTATTGCTGTCGAGCTTGCCAGGACGCGGCGCATCGCCGGCAGCAGGCGGAGTGGCGGCGAACACGACGCCGGTGGACAGCGCAGCCAGCACGGCCAGGGCGAGGAAAGGTTTGCGAGACGTCATGAGAAACTCCTGATTGTGGGAACCACACGCGGCACCTGCATGGGCCGCATCGCGTGGGTGGCGCATCCGGAGAGGCCGTGCGCTGCCACCAACACCCACATCAACGAGCCATCGGCGCACACGTTGACGCGCACACCTGGCGTATTCATCCGGCGGACAGTCGCCGCTGTTGCGACGCACAGGCGCTATCCTGCGCGCATGGCCATCCACGCCGACACCCACGACGACCTGCGCCTGTTCCAGACCGGCGAGCATGCCTGCGGCTACTGGCCCGAGCGTCGTGCGCGCGATCTGGTGCTGGACCCACATGACCCGCGCCTGGGCACGATCTATCCGCAGGCATTGGCGTGGGGGTTTCGTCGCTCCGGCGATCTGGTCTACCGGCCGCATTGCGAACGCTGCCGCGCGTGCGTGCCGGTGCGCATTGCAGTGGATGCGTTTCGACCCGATCGCAGTCAACGCCGTTGCCTTGCGCGCAATCAGGATCTGGTCGTGCGCGTGGTCGCAGCCGAACGCACCGACGAGCAACTCGCCCTGTATCGCCAGTACCTCAAATCCCGACACCCCGGTGGCGGCATGGACGAGCATGGCGGCACCGAATTCGATCAGTTCCTGATCGGCGGCTGGTCGCATGGGCGGTTTCTGGAGATTCGCGAACCGGCGGTGGCGCATGCACCTGGGCGGCTGCTCGCCGTTGCGGTCACCGACGTCACCGAGCATGCGTTGTCTGCGGTGTACACGTTCTACGCGCCGGAGGCGGCCGCGCGCGGCCTGGGTACTTTCGCGATCCTGCAGCAGATTCAATGGGCTCAGCGCGAGCGACGCGCGCATGTGTATCTGGGCTACTGGATCGACGGCCATGCAAAGATGAATTACAAGCGTCGTTTCAGCGCACTGGAAGCCTACGACGGCCGCCAGTGGCGCGGATTACCCGCGACCGCATCGGCACCGTGAATCGCAGCGCGCGACATCGGCCTGTCGCATCCAGCATGCGAGAATCGCGAGATGATCAGACCTCTTTTGTTGCTTGTGCTGACCGCGCTCTGCGCTGCCTGTACCCATCGCACGCCGGCATCGGCCGCTACCTCCGATAGCGCCACCGGCGACCCTGTGCCGACACAGCTGCGCATCGCCACCTACAACACCTCGTTGTACTCCGACGAGGCCGGCGGCCTGGTGCGCGAACTGCAGGGCGACAGCGCGCATGCACGCAAGATCGCCGCGGTGCTGCAGCGCGTACGTCCGGATCTGGTGTTGCTCAACGAATTCGATTTCGACCCGGACCACCGCGCTGCCGATCTGTTCCAGCAGCGCTACCTGCAGGTCGCCCAGCCAGGCGGCGGCGAGCCGTTGCGTTATCCGTATCGGTATCTGGCACCGGTCAATACCGGCGTGCCGAGCGGCCTGGATCTGGACAGCAACGGCACCGTCGGTGGCGATGGCCGCTCGCGTGGTAACGATGCCTGGGGCTATGGGCTGCATCCTGGTCAGTACGGGATGTTGGTGCTGTCGCGGTATCCGATCGATGCGCAGTCTGTGCGCAGTTTTCAATTGCTGAAATGGAACGCACTGCCGGGCGCATTGCGGCCGCTGGATCCGGGTACCGGGCAGTCGTTCTATAGCGATGCGATCTGGCCGCAACTGCGCCTATCGTCAAAATCGCATTGGGACGTGCCGGTGCGCACGCCGCTCGGCGTCGTGCATGCGCTGGTCTCGCATCCGACGCCACCGGTGTTCGACGGTGCGGAAAAGCGCAACGCCGCACGCAACCACGACGAGCTCGCGCTGTGGCGTGCGTACCTGGACAACGCCGCCGACAGCAAGCGCTGGCTGTGCGATGACAAGGGGATCTGCGGCGGCTTGGCGGCCGATGCGCACTTTGTGATCCTGGGCGATCTGAACAACGATCCGATCGATGGCGCAGGCCGCCACGACGCGATCCGCGCACTGATCAATCATCCGAGCGTGCTGCAATACCCTACCCCGCGCAGCGACGGCGGCCCGGAAAAGACCGCCGAATACGCCGCGCAAGGCATCGTGCACACCGGCGACCCGTACCAGGTCAGCGGTGACTTCGGCCCGCAAGCCGGCACCATGCGCCTGGACTACGTGCTGCCATCGCACCAGTTCACCCTGATCGGCAGCGGCATCTTCTGGCCGGCCAGCACCGCCCCGGAAGCGGCAATTGCCGATGGCAGCGACCATCATGCGGTGTGGGTGGATGTTGGTTTGTAGCCGGGATTAGCGATGAGGGAGTTGGGATTGGTAACGTCGCGTTCTGGAATCTGCCGTACTTCCCAAGCCTGCGATGACAGGCCCATGGACGCAGGCATCGCTTGCGCTGGCGCTGTAGAGAGCTGACGACAGCTGCACTTCGGCGAGTGACTGCTCGCACAGCTTGCCATCGCTGTTGATGGCAAGCGCGTCGACACATGCTTGCAGCTGGCGTTCCGAAAGAAGTGCAGCACCAAGCTGCACTCTTTCAAGCAAGGCGCTGCTCAGTCTTTCAACTGAATCGTCAACGCCGCAGCCGCTACGCGCGCTTTCTCGCGTGCTGCATCGATGCTGTCAGCACGCGCCAACGTGACGCCGACACGGCGGTGGCCGTCTACGCGCGGTTTGCCGAACAGGCGCAGCGCGGTGTCCGGGTCGCGCAATGCATCGGCAACGTTGTCGAACACCGGCACGCCATTGCCGTGCGCAAGCAGCGCACAGGACGCCGACGGGCCGCTCTGACGGATGACGCCGCCGTTTTCAGCACCGACCGGCAGGCCGAGGATTGCGCGGGCGTGCAGCGCGAATTCGCTCAATTCCTGCGACACCAGCGTTACCAGGCCGGTGTCGTGCGGACGCGGCGAGACTTCGCTGAACCACACCTCGTCGCCCTTGACGAACAACTCCACGCCGAACAAGCCCCAGCCGCCCAGATCGTCGGTGATGGCTTTCGCAATCTCCTGCGAGCGCTGCAATGCGGCAGCCGACATCGGTTGCGGCTGCCAGCTTTCGCGGTAGTCGCCCTCCTGCTGCCAGTGGCCGATCGGGTCGCAGTACGAGGTGCCGCCCGCGTGCCGCACGGTCAGCAAGGTGATCTCGTAATCGAAATCGATAAAGCCTTCGACAATGCAGCGCCCGGCGCCGGCACGTCCACCAGTCTGCGCGTAGTCCCACGCCGCATCGATGTCGGCCTCGCTGCGCAAGGTGCTCTGGCCTTTGCCCGAGGACGACATCACCGGCTTGACCACGCACGGCAGGCCCACCGCGGCGATCGCATCGCGGTACTCGGCAGCGGTGTCGACAAAGCGATACGGCGAGGTCGGCAGGCCCAGGGTTTCGGCAGCCAGGCGGCGGATGCCTTCGCGGTCCATGGTGAGGCGTGCGGCGCGCGCGGTGGGAATCACGCGCTGGCCCTGATCGCGCTCCAGCGCCACCAGGGTTTCGGTATGGATGGCTTCGATCTCCGGCACGATCAGGTGCGGCTGCTCGGCGGCGATCAGCGCGCGCAGCGCGGCGGGATCGAGCATGTCCAGCACATGCGAGCGGTGCGCCACCTGCATCGCCGGTGCATTGGCATAGCGATCGGCCGCGATCACTTCCACCCCGAAGCGCTGCAGTTCGATCGCCACTTCCTTACCCAGTTCGCCCGACCCCAGCAGCAGCACCCGGGTGGCGGAAGGCGATAACGGCGTGCCGAGAGTAGTCATGAGCGCGGGTCCAGATCGGAAGGGGGCGGCCATTCTAACTGGGCCTTCCCCTCGAACGCTGCCCGCAAATCTTGCATCACCTGATATCACTTTGATATCTTTATTCCAAACTCAAGGACATCCGCTCATGAAAGAGAAGCCGATCAACTCACTGCCTGGCATCCCCGTCATCGTCGCCGTGGGTGCGGCGTTCGCAGCCAGCGCCTGGATGCTGCTTACCGTGGCGGCCTCGGCCGAGGCGATTCCGCTCGCGTTGATCGCCACCATCGTGGTGGTTGCCGTCGGCATCTTCTTCCTGGCCGGGCTGTACACCCTGGAACCCAACCAGGCCGCCGTGCTCAGCCTGTTCGGCAAGTACGTAGGCACGGTCAAGGACCCTGGCCTGCGTTGGAACAGCCCCTTTTACGCCAAGCGCCGGGTCAGCCAGCGTGTGCGCAATTTCGAAAGCGGCCGGCTCAAGGTCAACGAACTGGATGGCAGCCCGATCGAAATTGCTGCCGTGATCGTGTGGCAGGTCATGGATGCATCGGAGGCGGTGTACAACGTCGACGACTACGAAAGCTTCGTGCATATCCAGTCCGAAGCGGCGCTGCGCGCCATGGCCACCAGCTATCCCTACGATCAGCACGAAGATGGTCAGATTTCGTTGCGCAGCCATCCGGCCGAAATCAGCGAACAGCTCAAGCGCCATCTCGACGAGCGCCTGACCCAAGCCGGCGTGGATGTGATCGAAGCGCGCATCAGCCATCTCGCCTACGCACCGGAAATCGCGCAAGCCATGCTGCAGCGCCAGCAAGCCAATGCAGTGATCGCCGCACGCACGCGCATCGTGGCGGGCGCCGTGGGCATGGTGGAGATGGCACTGGCCGAGTTGCAGAAAAACGGCGTGGTGCAGCTGGACGAAGAGCGCAAGGCGCATATGGTCAGCAACCTGCTCACCGTGTTGTGTTCTGATCGCGGCACCCAGCCGGTGGTCAACGCCGGCTCGCTCTATTGAGGTGAAACAATGAATGTCATGGTGCCGCTGGTGGTCGCTCTATCCGGCTTGCCCGCGCTGGCGATCGCCGCCTCCATCGGTGCGGACGACGACGACCGCGCACGCGGTCTGGGCCTGCGCTGGGCGCTGATCAGCCTGGTGATCCTGATCGGCGCTGCCTGCCTGTACTGGGCCGGCGACAACCGCGCCGGTATCTATGCGGTGGTGATCGGCATGATCATCGGCGTCAACGTATTGATCGTCTCAATGGTCATGCACCTGCGCCGCCACAGCGGCCGCGGTGAGCACGAGTGAGCGAAAAGAAGGCCTACCCGCTGCGCATCAACGCCGATGTACTGGCTGCCATGCAGCGCTGGTCCGACGACGAGCTACGCAGCCTCAACGCGCAGATCGAATACGTGCTGCGCGATGCGCTACGCAAGGCAGGGCGCTTGCCGAAGCCGCAGGGCGACAAGGAGCCGCAGACATGAGCAGGCGCTGCAACGGGCGAAGCGTCGCCGCATCGCCGTCATGTCTCCACGCCGTCAACGGCGATGACATCCAGGTCGCGGCGGCCCTACCGAACAAGCCCGGCATGCTCGCTGTCAGGCGCCCACACGTATCGCCAAGCGTCACGCCACGGGTGCCGATCAAGGAAGCCCGATGACGACGCGATCCGGCCAACGCCACGGCAACGTTGCACAGCACACGGCACACACCGGTCACCGCCAGCCACCGCACCGACGCGAGTACGCCGTCGCACCTGTCGCGCCCTGGGGGCTTGCGCTGTGGCTGTGGCTTCCGTTGCTGGCTGTCGCGTGCGTGATCGTCGTGGTACATGCGGACAATGTCCGTCATGGGCATCCTGCCGCCCTGTACGCCCACCTGGCACTGCTGCTGGCAATCGCAGTGAGCTGCACCGCCGCGCATGCGCGACGCGGTATCCGGCTGCAGGACGATCGCTTGATCGTGCGCTCGACACTGTTCACCAAGCAAGTGTCCGTCGACCAGATGCGGCTGGACACCGCGAGCGTGGTCGATCTGGCCGAGCACCCGGCCTTCAAGCCAGGCCGAAAGTCGTTGGGCTTTGGCTATCCGGGTTTCCATTCCGGGTACTACCGCAGCAGACAGGCAGGCCCGGGGTTCTATCTGATCACCCAATCGGCCCGCGTGCTGACCCTCCCACTCAAGGACGGCAGCGTAGTCGTGCTCAGTCCCGAACAGCCGCGCCAGCTGCTGCAGGATCTACAGCAACTGGCCGCGCAACGCGCTTAGCCCTACCCTGTCGCGATGCGCCCAAGACTGTCCCTGCTGCTCAACACCACCGCCATCGAACTGGTGCCAGCTGCCCTCTTGCGCGCGCGCAGCAATGCCGATGCGCGCGTACTGGCGCAGGCCGACTGGCTACTGCGGCGCAAACGCGATGGGCGCTATCTGGCCGCGCAGCTGCCGCACGGGCTAATGCCGCTGGTGCCGCGACTGGCGCGCGAACCTGGCCTGGACGAGGCACTGGACCGGCTGCAGGGCGCCACTGCGCGTTCCAGCCAAGGCTACGCGGGCGTCCTTGCGGTCGACGGCTTGCAACATCGCCTCACACAGCTCGGGCTTGTTGCCGATGACTATGTAGAACAGACCGGCCTGCGCCTGATCGCCGAACCGGCAACGTTGCAGTTCGCCGGGCGCGATCGCTTCGGCCGGCCGCTCTGGCTCAGCGCAGGTGCCGTGCGTGCGTGGCATCAGATGCGTACGGCTGCGCTGCGTGCGGACATCGTGCTCGATGCGATCTCCGGCTACCGCAGCCACGATTACCAACTGGGCATCTTCGAACGCAAGTTTGCACGCGGGCTGACGCTGGACCAGATTCTGGCGGTCAACGCCGCACCGGGCTTCAGCGAACATCACAGCGGCGATGCACTCGATATCGGCACTCCGGGCGAACCACCGGCCGAGGAATCGTTCGAGGCCACCACCGCGTTTGCGTGGCTGCGCAGTCACGCGCCGCACTTCGGCTACCGCCTGAGTTATCCGCGCGACAACCCGCACGGCATCGTCTACGAACCCTGGCATTGGTGTTGGCACGCGGGCTGATGCATGCCGCAATCCGGCGTGCACCGAGTGCACCTATTCCTGCGAGCGCGGGGTCGGCACTTTCGCCGCGACGCTGAAGTCGGCGATCTTCCATAGATAGAACGCGGCGTAAGTGCGGTATGGGCCCCAGCGTTGTCCGCGCTCGGCAAGTTCCTTCGGCGTGGGCATCTGCTCTTGTTTGTCCACGCGCTGGGCGCCCTTGCGCACACCCAGGTCGTCGATGGGCAGCAGGTCCGGGCGGCCCAGGCGGAACATCAGCATCATTTCCACCGTCCAGCGGCCGATGCCACGCACCGGCACCAGTGCTTCGACGATGGCGTCGTCTTCCATAAAGGCCAGTCTGCGTAACGAGGGGATTTCTCCATCCAGCTCACGCCGCGCCAGATCGCGCAGTGCCAGCGCCTTGTTGCCAGAGACGCCGCAGGCGCGCAGCGCCGCATCGTCCACGCGCCCCAGGGTGTCGGCATGCAGACGGCTCGATCCGATCGCCACCTCCACCCGCGCCACGATCGTGGATGCGGCCTTGCCACTGAGTTGCTGAAACAAGATGGCACGCGCCAACGCGTCCACCGGGTCGAACGGTTTGCGCCAACCTGGCTGCGGAGCGATGGGGCCGATGCGCTTCATCCACGCGCCCAACGCACGGTCGCGCCGGCTCAACTGCGCGAACGCCGCCTCTACATCGAATCCGCGGGCATGCCGTGGCATCTCAGCGCCTCAACGCGCCGATCGCCAACACCACCCAGCCCAGCATCAGGCCGACCCCACCGATCGGTGCAAGGCTGGTCGGCCAGTGCAGCAAGGCGCCGCCGACCAGGCTGCCGGCAAACAGCAACGTACCGAGCAACAACAGATACAACCCGACGCGCGCGAGCGCACGCGTTTCGGTGGCACCCAGCACGACCAGCACGGCGCCGTGCCCGAATGCGTACAGCGATGCCAACTGCAGCCGCGACTGCACCAGCGCGTCGGTCACGCCGTGCGAGGCGTAGGCAGACAGCCCCACCGCGATGGCGGCCAGCAAGCCGCCGCAAAAGGCCAGCAACGAGGGATGTTTCTTGCGACGTTCGATTAAAGACATGCGGGCAGTTTCCGTTGCGGCGCCGTGGCGCAAAAAAAAACGCGCCGCAAGACTGCGGCGCGTTTTCGTCTGGATCAGATCATCGTTGTGAAACGATTACTTGATGGCCCAGTAGACGTCATAGGTACCGTCCTGCGTAAACGACTTGTCCACGCCGCCCTTCCAGGACTCGTACGGACGTTCGGTGACGTCGTTGCCGCCAGTGGCAGACCAGGCACGCAGGGAGCTGCGGACGGCATCCAGGCCGGCCATATGGCCTGCGTAGGTAGCAAATGCCGAACGGTGCGCCTTGGTGCGCTCGTACTTCACCGGGGCTTCGGACGGGATGTTGAGCTTCAGCTCTTCACCCGTTGCGGCAACCGGTGTCGCATCGACAGGTGCAGCAGCTGCTGCGGCGTCGTCCTTCTTGGCGTCGGTCTTGGCGGTGTCAGTCTTGGCATCGGCCTTCGGCGCGCCACCGGCACGCTTGCGGACCGGCTGCACGACGTCGAACGCGTACTTGTCGCTGGCAAAGTCGGTGGTGACGATCCGAACCGGACCAGCAGCTTCCAGACCATTGGCGTCCATCACGCGCTTGATCCACTCCTGGTTGTCCTTGATCGACTTCTTGATCGTCTCGTTATCACGATCGATGTTGCCCGCGGTGACGACCAACAGGTCCTCGGCCGGCACATCGACGATCTTGAGATCGCTCAACACCGGCTTGCCGTCCAGCTGCGCGCGGTAGTCAAAGTTCGGCACGGTGGCCAATGCAGTTGCCAGACGCGACAGGCCCAGTTTCAGGTCGTCGCCCACGTGACGGCTGACATACAAGCCCGCATAACGACCAAACAGGTTCCAGCCGTACTTGACACTGTAATCCTGGGTGATCTTGACGTTTTTGTTGTTCTTGCCGGTCGGAGCCAGAGTGAAATTGGTGACCTTGTCGTAGCCCTTGGTGGGATCTTCGATCGCGATCTCAACACGCTCGTTCTTGACGGTGTTTTTAATTTCCCAGCTGCCGCTGCCGATATAGCCCTCGGTGGAGCTGTATTCGACGCGTGCACCCTTGCCCTCTTCCGGGCCGGCCAGCTTCAGCTGGATCTTCGGGTCACGCAGCACAAGCGGGTTCCAATCCTTGAAACGACGGAAGCTGTTCACGGTGTCGTAAACAATCGTCATTCTGCGGTTGGTCTCAACACTCTCGGACATCTGCCGCTCCGAGGGCAACACCAAGCCCACCACGACAAACAAGCCAGCCACGATCCCCAAGGCGATCAGGAACTCGATAATACGGGTCATTCAGGAGGTCTCCGGGGCCGATCCCACGGCCGGGTTGAGTGAAGCGAAGCCACCATCCTAGCAGGCTTCGAGAAAGATGTTCAGTTGTGCGACGGGTAGCGCGGTCTTGCGGTGTCATTTAGCGCACGCGGCGCTGTTGCGGAACTGCGCAATCCCAGTCTGTACAAGGGCTTGCGCCAATTGCGCGCAGTCATCATGCACATCGCGCGCTGCGTGCGTGTGATGCCGCGTTAGCCAAAGGCATTTAGGGGTGTGTTACCGCCCCACTCGGCGCAACGCAATCGCATAAACATGCGTGCAGGACGGCGATGCCGCATCGGGCAGCAATCGCCGTGCAGGGCGGCATTGAGTTACGACGGCACTGCCGTCAGACGAGCTGCAGTTCGAATGCCTTGAGCACCGCACAGGTGCGGTCGCGCGCGCCCAACTTGGACAGGGTGAGCAGGCGCTGCCTGCAAGCCGCAGGCTTGCGCGCCCGCGAACGCCCGGCGCGCTGCGCCAGGCGGGACATCCTGCCGTCAGACCAGCTGCAGCTCGAATGCCTTGAGTACCGCACAGGTGCGGTCGCGCACGCCCAACTTGGACAGGGTGAGCAGGCGCTGACTGCAAGCCGCAGGCTTGCGCGCCCGCGAACGCCCGGCGCGCTGCGCCGGGCGGGACATCCTGCTGTCAGACCAGCTGCAGCTCGAATGCCTTGAGTACCGCGCGGGTGCGGTCGCGCACGCCCAATTTGGACAGGATGTTGGACACGTGATTCTTGATGGTGCCCTCGGCCACGCCCAGCGAATTGGCGATCTCCTTGTTGGAAAAGCCACTCGCCATCAACCGCAGGATCTCGGTCTCGCGATCGGTGAGCGGATCGGGCCGGTCCAGGCTGACGAACTCGTTGCGCATGTGCTCCAGGCCAGAGAGCAGGCGCTGAGTGACCGCCGGCTGCACCAGCGAGCCGCCGTCGGCCACGGTGCGGATCGCACCGACCAGCTGTTCCAGCGACACGTCCTTGAGCAGATAGCCCTTGGCGCCAGCCTTGAGCCCGGCCAGCACCAGTTGGTCGTCGTCGAAGGTGGTCAGGATGATGGTCGGCGGCAGGGTGCCGTTGCGCGAGAGCATCTGCAGGGCTTCCAGGCCGGACATCACCGGCATGCGCATGTCCATCAGCACCACGTCCGGCTGGATCTGCGGAATCTGCTCCACCGCCTGCTTGCCGTCCGAGGCCTCGGCCACCACCTCGATGCCGTTGTCCAGCGCCAGCAGCGAGCGGATCCCCTGGCGCACCAGGGTTTGGTCGTCGACCAGGCACACACGGATCATCAGAACACTCCTTGAGTAACGGCCGCAGGCATCAGTGCCGGCGCGCCTGGAACGCAGATGCGCAGGCCGAAGCCGTCGCCGCGCCGGGTTTGGATTTCCAGCTTGCCACCATACTGGTTGAGCCGTTCACGCATGCCGCGCAGTCCGTTGCCGGGCGCCACCGCATCGGCGCCATGGCCGTCGTCGCGGGCGTCGATCAGCACGGTATCCGCATCGCGCCGCACCTGGATCCACAGATTGCGCGCGCCGGCGTGGCGCACCGCGTTGGTGATGATTTCCTGGGTGCAGCGCAGCAGCACGTGCGCCCGCTCGGGGTCGTCCAGGGTCAGCGGCTGGGCGATATCCAGATGGATGTCCAGCGACGGGACCTGGGTCACGAGTGGGCGCAGCGCCGCTTCCAGATCGATGGCGCCGCTGTCGCGCAAATGGCTGACCGCCTCGCGCACATCGGTGAGCAGCAGCTTGGCCAGGGTGTGCGCCTGACGCACGTGTTCCTGCGCCTGGCCCTCGGTGATGTGGCCGGCCACTTCCAGGTTGAGGCTAAGCGCGGTGAGATGGTGACCGAGCAGATCGTGCAGTTCGCGCGAGATGCGGGTGCGCTCGTTGATGCGTGCGCTCTCGGCCAGCAGCGCGCGGGTGGCGCGCAGTTCGGCGTTGAGCCGGCGCTGCTCTTCTCGTGCATCGGTCTGCTGGCGCGCCACCAGACTGGTCACGAAAATGAACATCGAGAAACCGCCGTACAACAACGACTGCATCAGCGCAGCGAACAAAGTGAAATCCGGGCGCAAGTAATAGAAGACCGGCAGCACAGCCAGCTGGCTGAGCACCAACCAAGCCACGCCAATGCGCAGCGGCAGCAACCACGGGATCACACCGGCGGCCACCATCATCAGGATGCTGCCCAGCCCGGTTCCGCTTAGATAGCTGACCGCCAGCGCGAAGATCGTAAGCAGCAGCAGGATCAGCCGATCGTACCAATGGGCGTGTCCGCCGCCGCTCAATCCACGGGTCAGCCAGAAGTAGCTGGCGCCAAAGCCGACGAAAACCGTCGACATCAGCAGACCTTCCGCCGCACTGCGGTGGTCGCCCTCTTCGGCAGCGGGCCAATACGTGTACACCAACGGCATGGCGATCATCGCCCAGGTGAACAGGCCGGCGAAGCGCAGGACGCGCGTATGACTGAGGTATCCCAACATGCTGGCATCTTAGGCCCAAGCGCCGCCGCTGCCCTCTTGCCGGAAGTCATGCATGCACGTGTTCGCCTGCAAGCACCTGGCAGCAGGGCCGGGTTTGCGCATGCGCGGTGCCCTGCGCGAAGGCGACTTGCGCGCCGGGGCGCACGCGGCGGGTCGCCGCTTCAGGCCACGCATGTAATAATCCGACGCAGATCCGATTTCGGATCGAGAGCGTTACCCCACGGAGTCCCAATGTCGATCGTCATCCGCGACGTGCGCGAGCACGAGCTCGATTCCGTCCTGGCCCTGAACAACAATGCCGGACTGGCGATCCTGCCGCTGGATTCAAACAAGCTGCAACGCTTCTACGAACAGGCCGAATATTTCCGCGTCGCCGAGCGCGACGGCAACCTGGCCGGTTTCCTGGTCGGGTTCGGTAGCGGCAGTGCCCATGACAGCAGCAACTTCGCCTGGTTCCGGGACCGTCATCCGGAATTTTTCTATATCGACCGCATCGTGGTCGCCAGCCGCCGTCGCGGCGGTGGCGTCGGGCGGGCGTTCTATGCCGATGTGCAGAGCTACACCGAGCTGCGCTACCCGCAGCTGGCTTGCGAGGTGTTCTTGGACCACGGCGCCGATGCGGCGTTGCTGTTCCATGGCAGCTTCGGCTTCCGCGAGGTCGGCCAGAACACCATGCCCGACGTGGAAGTGCGCGCGAGCATGCTGATGAAAGACATGAGCAGCTATCCGTGGGTCAAGGAGACCTATGGCGGCAAGTTGCCCGAAGAATTGCCGTGGGTCGGCCGGCCGCGGCATGCCGCCGCCACCGACAACCCATCGACGGGGAGCTGAGCGTGTCGAGTGTGAATGTGGATTTTGAACAGGCCGGCGAACTCAAGATTGGCCAGGTGGGCATTGCCAACCTGCGCGTGCGGACGCTGGATGTGCCGCGCCTGGTGCAGGAAATGCGCGAGCGCGTGACCCGCGCACCCAAGCTGTTCGGGCGGGCGGCGGTGATCCTGGATTTCGGCGGCCTGTCGCAGGTGCCGGACGTGGCCACCGCCAAGGCGCTGCTGGATGGGCTGCGCGATGCCGGCGTGCTGCCGGTGGCGCTGGCTTACGGCACCAGCGAGATCGACCTGCTGTCGCAGCAACTCGGCGTGCCGCTGTTGGCAAAGTTCCGCGCGCAATACGAGCCGACCGCGGTCAGCCCACCGCCTCCACCACCGCCGGCGGCACGCGCCGAACCCGCAGCGCCGGCCGCGCGCCCGGCGCCGGGCCGCATGCAACGCAATGCGGTGCGTTCGGGCCAGCAGCTGTATGCGGAAAACTGCGACCTGACCGTACTCAATACGGTCGGCGCCGGGGCGGAGGTCATCGCCGACGGCAGCATCCATATCTACGGTACCCTGCGTGGCCGCGCTCTGGCCGGCGCGCAGGGCAACCCGGACGCGCGCATCTTCTGCCGCGACTTCCACGCCGAACTGGTCGCCATCGCTGGCCACTACAAGGTGCTGGACGATGTTCCCATGGACCTGCGTGGCAAGGCCGTCCAGGTCTGGCTGGAGCAGGATCAGATCAAGATCGCTGCGCTTGATTGACGCGGCCCAACCACAGAAATATTCGGAGAAATCCTTTGGCTGAAATCATCGTAGTCACCTCCGGCAAGGGCGGCGTCGGCAAGACCACCACCAGCGCGAGCCTGGCCTGCGGGCTGGCACGGCGCGGCAAGAAGGTCGCCGTCATCGACTTCGACGTCGGTTTGCGCAACCTGGATCTGATCATGGGCTGCGAGCGGCGCGTGGTGTACGACTTCGTCAACGTCGTGCATGGCGAAGCCACGCTCAAGCAGTCGCTGATCAAGGACAAGCGCTTCGACAACCTGTACGTGCTGGCTGCCTCGCAGACCCGCGACAAGGATGCGCTGACCCAGGACGGCGTGGAAAAGGTGCTCAAGGACCTGGCCGCCGACGGCTTCGAGTACATCGTCTGCGATTCGCCGGCCGGCATCGAAAAAGGCGCGTTCCTGTCGATGTATTTCGCCGACCGCGCCGTAGTGGTGGTGAACCCGGAAGTGTCCTCGGTGCGCGACTCCGACCGCATCATCGGCCTGCTCGATTCCAAGACCCGCAAGGCCGAAGAAGGCAAGACGGTGCCGGCGTTCCTGTTGCTGACCCGCTATAGCCCGGGCCGCGTGGAAGGCGGCGAGATGCTCAGCATCACCGACGTGGAAGAAGTGCTGGGGCTCAAGGCCATCGGTGTGATTCCCGAGTCCGGCGACGTGCTCAACGCCTCCAATAAGGGCGAGCCGGTGATCCTGGATGGCGAGTCCCCGGCCGGCCAGGCCTACGACGACGCGGTCGCCCGCATCATGGGCGAAGAGCGCCCGATGCGATTCATATCCGTGGAGAAGAAAGGCTTCTTCAGCAAGCTGTTCGGAGGCTAAGCATGGGCCTGCTCGATTTTCTCAAGAGCAAGAAGAACACCGCCGAGACGGCCAAGAACCGCCTGCAGATCATCATTGCGCAGGAGCGCAACCACCGTGGCGGGCCGGATTACCTGCCGCTGCTGCAGCGCGAATTGCTGGAAGTGATCAAGAAGTACGTCAACATCGACGCCGATGCGGTGCGGGTGGATCTGGTCAAGGACGGCGAGCACGACGTGCTGGATATTTCAGTCGCCCTGCCGGAAGACGGCGACAAGTAACGCGGTCATTGCCGCCAGCGTGCAGCCCGTAGACGCTTACGCGCTGTGTGGCGGTCGCCGCATTGTCCTCCTGACGGTACCGTGTTCGCACGGTACCGTTTTGGTTTCTGCCCCACTGCGCGCCTTGCGGCGCGCCCGACCGCGAGCCACTGCGCGTGATTCCACATCCTGCTTCCGCATCCGATGCTTCCGCTGTGCTGTGCGTGGCCGATATCGGCCTGGACGCACCGGCAGCCTTGCTGGGCCGGTATGGCCTGCGCCTGCATCGCGTGGACGCTGACGCGCCGATTCCAGGCAGTTTCTGGGGCGAACCGGAAGCGGGCATCATCGGCTGCGATGTCTATGTGCGCGACGACACGCCGGTGCATTCGATGCTGCATGAAGCCGGGCACCTGATCGTGCTGCCTGCCGACAAACGCGCCGCCGTACATACCGATGCCACCGATTCGGTGGATGAAGAAGACGCCACCTGCTACCTGCAGATTCTGCTGGCCGACCAGTTACCGGGCGTGGGCAGTGCGCGGCTGATGGCCGACATGGATGCCTGGGGCTATACCTATCGACGGGGGTCCACCCGTGCCTGGTTCGAGCAGGATGCGGAGAACGCGCGCAGCTGGTTGCACGAACGCGGGCTGCTGCCGGTCTGAGCTGGCTGCATGATGGTGCGGTGCGCGCTGTGGCGCCCACCAAGGGACAAGATGCTTGCATGGCTTGGGGTGCAGGCTGAGGACTATTGCCTGTGCCTGCAGATCACCGTGCGCGATCAGCATGCCGTCGCAGCGTGCCCCGTGCACTGCACCGTCTTGCGATGCAGGCAGTGCGCACGCTGATGGCTATGCGTGTGTGGGCTCGATCGCCGCCACGGCACCGAACAGATCCAGCGTCGCGACAGTGCCCTGCCCTGCATCGGATTCCAGGCTCAGTTTCCAGCCCAGGTGCTCGCACAGCCGCCCGATCAGTTCCAGACCGATGCCGTTGCCCTGCCGTGCATTGCCGCGCGCCAGGCGTGCGTAGATCGCGCTGATTTCTTCCGGCGTCATGCCGTGGCCCGGGTCGGCGATGCGTACCATGCCGGGCGCCGATAGGGTGATGCGGATAATGCCGCGGTCGCTGTTTTCGATCGCATTGCGCAGCAGATTGCCGATGGCGGTCTGCACGATGGCAACCGGGGCGGTGAGGCTGCACGGCGGCAGCGGGTCGATGACCAGCTGCAGATCCTTGTCTGCGCACAGATGCGCGTGGTCGGCGACGATGTCCGGAATCAGATGATCCAGCCGCAACGTATCGCTGCTGCCCACCAGCCGGCTCGGGTCTTTCGCCAGCACCAGCAACAAGGTGATCAGTTGCTCTACCGATGCGCTGGTCTGTGCGATGCGCTGCAATTGATGGCGCACCGCCGGCGGCGTGCCGGGTTGCTCCAAGGCCAATTCCACCGCATTGCCGATCACCGCGATCGGCGTGCGCAGCTCGTGGCTGGCGCTGTCGATGAAAGCGCGTTCGCGCTCGACGAACTGGCCGTTGCGCTCCAGATAATCGTTGAGCGCATCGGCGATGACGTACAACTCGGCGCTGCCCTGCGCGCCCACGGCAATCTGTTGCGCACGGCGTTCCGGACGCAGCGCACCGATGTCGCGGGCCAGCTTCACCAGCGGGCTCACCAATCGGGCCATTGCGTAAGCGCCCATCAGCAAGGTGATGCCGATCAGCGCGATACCGGCGGCCAGCATCCAGCGGGTGAGGAATTTTTCCAGCGCTTCGAAGTCGGTGATATCCAGCACCAGCACGAGGCGACCCGCATGCGGCGTGTCGCGCACCATCAACGCGCTCGGGCGGCCATCGACGTCACGCTCATGCAGGCCGGGATGCAAGGTGCGTAACACCGGCGGCACGGGCTTGCTGCCATCGAGACGATACAACCGCAAGGTGTCCGAATCCTGCCAGTGGTAACCGGGACTTTGCGCGCTGCTGTCCAGGATGCTGTCCAGTTCCGAGTTGAGCAGCGAGCGCCACACGCCATGCTCGGCGCGCTCGTGCAGGTATTGCGCGGTGCCGAACACCGCCAACGTCATCAGCAAGGTGTAGCCGAACAACCACACCATGACCCGACGTCCCAACGGGCGCGGCTTAGCCATCGGCGCGATCGCTGCTCGTCGGTTCGCTGGCGCCATCGAGTTCTGCCAAACGGTAGCCAAGCCGTGGCAGGGTATGGATGAGCTTCTGCGCGAACGGGCCGTCCACGCTGCGGCGCAGCTCGTAGATATGCGAGCGCAGCATGTCGCCGTCGGGCGGGTCGTCGCCCCACAACGATTGCTCCAGGCGCTGCCGGGTGACGGCGGCCGGGCTGGCCTGCATCAACACTTCCAGCAATTTGCGGCAGGCCGGGTACAGGTGCAGCACCTGCCCGTCGCGGGTGGCCTCCAGGGTGGCCAGATCCAGGCGCAGATCGGCCACCTGCAACAGCTTGCCGCGACGACGGCCATGTGCACGCGCAAGCAAGGCCTCGATGCGCACTTCGAGCTCGGGCAGCGCGAACGGCTTGGTCAGGTAATCGTCCGCCCCGGCACGGAAGCCGGCGATCTTGTCCGGCAATTCGTCGCGTGCGGTCAGCATGATCACCGGCAGTTCGGACTGATGCTGCTCGCGCAGGCGGCGCAACACCTCCGGCCCGTCCATGCGCGGCATCATCCAGTCCAGCACCAGCACGTCGTACTGCTGGGTGGTGGCCAGATGCAGGCCGGTGATGCCGTCGGGCGCTGCGTCCAGTGTGTGCCCGCGCGCTTCGAAATAGTCGAACAGGTTGGCAACCATGTTGCGGTTGTCTTCGATGACCAGCAGCCGCATGGCGGTTTCCAGAACAGCCCGACAGGGACGGTGTGCGCATCCTAACCGAGCCGAGCCGAACCCGACCGCTCCAGGCGGCTCGGCGCGCGCTCCGACAAAACTCCGACCCGCTTGCCAGCTATCGTTCGGCCCCTTTTAATCGGGGCATGCACGTGTCGCCTGCCAGCTCTGCCTCTCTCCCTCGTCGGCGCGCGTTGCTTGCCGCGTTGCTGCTCATCGTCGTCAGCCTGCTGGCCGGGCTCGGGCTACGCCAACCCAATCCGCCGGATGAGCCGCGCTTTGTGCTGGCCGCACGCACCATGGTCGAAAGCGGCCATTGGCTGCTGCCGCACCGTGGCAGCGAGCTGTACGCGGAAAAGCCGCCGGTGTTCATGTGGCTGCAGGCGGCAAGCTATGAGCTGGTGCCGCACTGGCCGGTCGCGTTTCTGTTGCCCTCGCTGCTGGCCGCGCTGGCAACGCTGTGGCTGACCTGGGACATGACGCGCCGGCTGTGGAACCGGCGCGTGGCCGGCTACGCGGTGCTGGCGTTGTTTGCGGTGCTGCAATTCGGCCTGATGGCCAAGCGTGCGCAGATCGACATGGTGCTGGTGGCGCTGACCACGCTGTCGCTGTGGGGGCTGCTGCGGCATGTGCTGCGCGGGCCGGACTGGCGCGCGTGGACGCTGGGGTTGTTTGCCGCCGGCGTCGGCACGGTGACCAAGGGCGTCGGCTTCCTGCCGCTGCTGCTGTTGCTGCCGTGGATGGCGTTGCCGCGCCGGCATTGGAGCGTGCTGCCGGCGCGTGCTCAGGCCGGGCGTAGCTGGCTGCTGGTACTGCCGGCGTTTTTGGCTGGCACCGCAGTCTGGCTGGGGCCGCTGGGCATCGCGCTGCTGCACAGCGACGACCCGCAATTGCACGCTTACGCGCATGAGCTGCTGTTCAAGCAAACCGGCACGCGCTACGCGCATGCCTGGCATCACGTCAAACCGTTCTGGTACTACCTGCAAGTGATCGCCACGCTGTGGCTGCCGGGCTGCCTGTTGTTGCCGTGGCTGCTGCCGGCGTGGTGGCGGCGGCTGCGTCGCGGCGACCCGCGCTATGTGCTGCTGCTGGCGTGGAGCGTGCTGGTGCTGCTGTTCTTCAGTGCCAGCCCGGGCAAGCGCGAGGTCTACATCTTTCCAATGCTGCCCGCGCTGTGCGTGGCAGCAGCACCGTTGCTGGCCGGGCTGCTGCGCCGTCGCGGTGTCCGCGTGCTGCTCACCGGCTATGTGCTGCTGCTCGCACTTGCCGGCCTGATCCTGGGTGCCGGCATTGCGCTGCATCTGCACTGGGCCGAAAACACCGCGCTGAAGCGCGGCATGGAGCTGGCGTCGTTGCAGTCGGTGGGGTTCTGGCTGATCGGCCTTGGCATCGTCGGCGTGGCGGCGCTGGCGTGGTCGCGCGGTCGTCGCGCTGGCACCGCGGTGGTGGTCATGACGGCGGCACTGTGGAGCGTGTACGGCCTGGGCTTGATGCCCGCGCTGGACCCTTACAGTTCGTCCGCGCGGCTGATGCAGCGCGTCGGCCAGCGTATCGGCCCGGATGCGGAGCTGGGCATGCTGGCCTGGCGAGAGCAGAACCTGCTGCAGGCCGACCGCGCGGTGACCGACTTCGGCTTCAAGGCGAGTTGGCAGCAGCAGTGGGACAAGGCAGGCCCGTGGCTTGCGCAGGCGCCAGAAAAACGTTGGTTGTTCGTGCTCAAGCAGGCTGTACCGGCTTGTATCGATCCGGCGCAACGCATCGATATCGGCGAATCCAATCGCAATCAATGGCAATTGGTGCCAGGCACCGCGTGGCACGCCGGTTGCATCACCACGGCGTCCGACAGCGAACAAACCGGTAGCGACGGCGACACAGACTGAACGCTCGGGGTCGGGTTAACGACTGGGCAACTTCAGTCCGACCGCTCTCCGACATCCGGGTTTCGAAGATGCCGGGCAATGACACAGACCGACATCTCGATGAGCACGCTTCCCGTCCACGCGCCAGTTTTGGCGCACACCGCCCGTGATGTGCAGGCGCGCTTTTTTATTCGCCATCTGTGGATGCCGTTGACAGGTGTGCTGTTGGTCAGCGCGTTGTTGATGGGCGCGGGCGGCGACCAATGGATTGCCGATGCGCTGTATCGACTGGAAGGCGGCCACTGGCTGCTCAAGGACCACTGGTTTACCAGTGGCGTGATTCATCGCATCGGCAGAGGGTTGAGTACCTCTGCGGGTGTCAGCGTCGTGATTCTGGCGGTGGCTGCCTGGTGCAGGCCGCGTTTGCGCGTGCTGCGTTGGCCGCTCACCTATCTGGCCGCATCGATCGCGTTGTCGACCTCGCTGGTGTCGTTGCTCAAATCGTGGACCGCTATGGATTGCCCGTGGGATCTGAGCCGATATGGCGGCACGCAGGCGATGATCGGCTTGTTCGAATCGCGCCAGGGCATTGCCGCCTCCGGTTGTTTTCCGGCCGGCCATGCCAGTGCCGGGTATGCGTGGGTCGCACTGTATTTCTGTGCGTTGTCGCTGCGTCCTGCGTGGCGCTTCCCAGGTTTGTTTATAGGGTTGGTGGCAGGTCTCATTTTCGGCGTTGCGCAGCAACTGCGCGGCGCGCATTTCCTCTCGCACGATGTATGGTCGCTGGCAGTGTGCTGGCTGACGGCACTGGGGTTGTACTGCGTGATGCTGGCTCGGCCACATCGCACGTCTGATTCGATGTTGCCATCGGGGGATGCAGCATGAGCACCTGGTTACCGGAACCGCGTGGGCGCACCAGCGCGCGCGCGCTGACATGGAGTACCCGGCCGACCGTGTCGACCGAAGCGCTGGTGTTGCTGTCGAGCGTATTTTTCGCGTTGGTCTGCAATCAGCTGTTCTGGCGCACGGCAATGGCCACGCACCCGGGCAGCATCGGGTTTGCCATTTCGTTGATGGCGCTACTGGTCGCCGTGCACGCGCTGTTGTTGGGTCTGCTGGTGTGGCGCTGGAACGCCAAACCGCTGTTGACCCTGCTGCTGTTCACCACCGCGCTGGCTGCGCACTACATGGACAGCTACAACGTCTATCTGGATGCGGACATGCTGCGCAACGTGCTGCATACCGACCACAAGGAATCGCGCGAGCTGCTCACGCCAGGGTTGATTTTTCCGCTGGTGTGCTACTTCCTGATTCCCACCGTGCTGCTGTGGCGTACGCGCTTGCGTGCACGCAGCACGGGCAAGTCGCTGCTGGTGCGGGTGGGATTCTTGCTGGCGGTGGCGGTGGTGGGTGCCGCCGGCACCATGCTGTCGTCGCAGGATATTTCGGCGTTGATGCGCAATCATCGCGAAGTGCGTTACCTGGCCACGCCGATCAACTACATCGTCGCACTGCGCCAGAACCTCAAGTCCGATTCGCCGATCAAGCGTGCGCCCAAGCAGCCGATCGAACACGATGCCATTGCCACGCCGCGCGCTGCTGGCAGCCGCCCGCGTCTGTTGCTGTTGGTGCTGGGCGAAACCGCACGTGCGCAGAATTGGGGCCTCAGCGGCTATGCGCGCCAGACCACGCCGGAGCTGGCGCAGGCAGGCGTGATCAATTTCCCGGACATGCATTCGTGCGGCACCAGCACCGAAGTGTCGGTGCCCTGCATGTTCTCGCCGTTCGGACGCCGCGATTACAACGAAGACATGATCCGCGGCCACCAGTCGTTCCTGCACGTGCTTGAACACGCCGGCATCTCCACGCTGTGGCGCGACAACCAGTCCGGCTGCAAGGGCGTGTGCGAGGGGCTGGAGATCCAGAAGCTGGACGATGCCACCACGCCGGAGCTGTGCGCCGATGGCCGTTGCATGGACGAAATCCTGTTGCGCGATCTGGCGGCGCAAGTGCGTGCCAAGCCCGGCGACCGCGTGGTGGTGTTGCATCAACTCGGCAGCCACGGCCCCAGCTATTTCGAACGCTACCCGGCGCAGTTCGAGCGCTTCAAGCCGGTGTGCAAGACCGCCGACCTGGGCAGCTGCAGCCGCCAGAGCATCGTCAACGCCTACGACAACTCCATCGGCTATACCGATCACTTCCTCAATCAGGCCATCCATACATTGCGTGGCTTGTCCGACTACGACACCGCGATGATCTATCTCTCCGATCACGGCGAATCGCTGGGCGAGAAGGGCCTGTATCTGCATGGCGTGCCATATGCCATCGCACCGAAGGAGCAGACCCACGTGCCGATGGTGATGTGGTTCTCGCCGGAGTTTGCGCGCGACCGTGGCCTGGATGAGGCCTGCCTGCGCCATCGCGCCGGGCAATACACCGATCAGGATGCGCTGTTCCCCTCGGTGCTGGGCCTGATGCAGGTCAAGACCAGCGTGTATGCACGCGAACGCGACGTGTTTGCGCAGTGCACGGGGAAAGGCTGAGCGTTCCGGACCGCCAACAGCGGGATCGATTGCCGCTGCGTGGCATCCGCACCGGCACCGCTTGCCCATGAAGCACCGCTTGCCCTGAAGCCTCGCGCGCTCTAGCCTTCGCCGGACTTCACTGCAAGGACCACCCGTGAATCCTCGTCTGCTGTTGCTGGCATTGGCTGTGGCCGCCGGCACGTTATCGCTGTCGGCCTGCCGCAAGGACGCCCCGCCGCCAGCCAAACCGGCCGCGACCAACACCGCGCCTGCCGAAAGCGCCGACCAGTTCGTCGCACGCATCAGCGCCGAGTACAAGGCCGCCTACCCGGAAGTCACTGCCGCGCAGTGGCTGTCGTCGACCTACATCAACGGCGACTCGCAGCTGCTGGCCGCCAAGGCCAACGAGCGTTCGCTGTCGCAGCTGGATCGCTGGATCGAACAATCCAAGCAGTACGTCGGTACGCCGATGTCGGCAGACAGCGCACGCGCACTGCAGCTGCTCAAACTGATGAGCGCCCTGCCGGCGCCGCGCGACCCGGCCAAACTGGCCGAACTCACCCGCATCGCCGCCAAGATGGAAGGCGACTACGGCGCCGGGAGTTACTGCGTGGGCGATGGCGAACAACGCCGCTGCCGCCAGCTCGGTGAGCTGGAACAGGTGCTGGCCAGCAGCCGCGACTACACCGAACAACTCGATGCCTGGCAGGGCTGGCATAGCACCGCCCAGCCGATGCGCAAGGACTACCAGCGCTTTGTCGAGCTGGCCAACGAAGGCGCGCGCGGCAACGGCTTTGCCGATGTCGGGGTGATGTGGCGCAGCGGCTACGACATGCCGCCGGCGCAGTTGGCCAGCGAGACCGACCGGTTGTGGGAGCAAGTCAAACCGCTGTATGCGCAGCTGCAGTGCTACGCGCGCGGCAAGCTCGATGCGCAGTACGGCAAGGACAAGGGCGAAGTGGCCGGCGGTCTGTTGCCGGCGCATTTGATGGGCAATATGTGGCAGCAGGACTGGAGCAATCTGTGGGATCTGCTGCAGCCCTACCCCGGCGCCGGCGATCTGGACATCACCTCTGCGCTGGAAAAACAGTACCAGGGCAATCTGAGCGCGGTACTGGCGCGTAACACCGGCGGCGACGGCGGGACGGCGGCACGCTTCAGTGCCGAGCGCGAGGCGCAACTGCGTACCGCCAAACAGATGACCGAGCGCGCGCAGGATTTCTACACCTCGCTGGGTATGCCCAAGCTTCCCGACACCTATTGGCAACGTTCGCAGTTCATCAAGCCGCTGGACCGCGATGTGGTCTGTCATGCCAGCGCGTGGGACATGAACATGGGCGGCGAGCCGAACCAGAACATCGGCGCCGATGTGCGCACCAAGATGTGCATCAAGCCCACCGAAGAAGACTTCACCACCATCTATCACGAGCTCGGCCACATCTATTACGACCTGGCCTACAACCCGCTGCCGCCGCTGTTTCAGAACGGCGCCAACGACGGCTTCCACGAAGCGATCGGCGACACCATCGTGCTGGCGATGACACCCAAGTACCTGCAGTCGATCGGCATGGTCGGCGAACAGCAGGCCGGGCGCGAAGCGTTGATCAACTCGCAGATGCGCATGGCCTTGAGCAAGGTCGCCTTCCTGCCGTTCGGCTTGATGATCGACCGCTGGCGCTGGGGCGTGTTCGATGGCTCGATTCCGCCGGAGCGCTACAACCAGGCCTGGTGGGAACTCAAAGCCAAGTACCAGGGCGTAGCACCAGTGACCGCGCGCGGCGAAGACTTCTTCGATGCCGGCGCCAAATATCACGTGCCGGGCAATACGCCGTACACGCGCTATTTTCTGGCGCATATCCTGCAGTTTCAGTTCTACAAGGGCCTGTGCGATGCGGCCGGGCATCAAGGCCCGCTGTACGAGTGCAGCTTCTACGGCAACAAGGATGCAGGGCAGAAATTCTGGTCGATGTTGCAACGTGGATCGAGCCAGCCCTGGCAGACCACGCTGAAGGAACTCACCGGCAGCGAGAAACTCGACGCCGGCCCGATGCTGGACTACTTCGCACCGATGAGCGAATGGCTCAAGCAGCAGAATCAGGGCCAATTGTGCGGCTGGCAGGCAACCGCGCCTGCTGCCGCGAGCAATGCGCCTGCGCCTGCCGCATTGCACTGACGCGCCACTTTGCCTGCGGCATGCGGCGGCCATCACCCAGGCCGCCGCATAACATTCCTTTGATAAACGCCTGAAACGCTGCCGATATACTGCGCGCCCGCTGCCCAGGCGCAGCATGCAGGAAGCATCCCAATGAGCAACGCCTCCACCGGCCCGGACGCGCGCGATGTGGACCGCAACAAGCAGGTCATCGACGACGCGAACGATCGCGCATTCAACCCGACCTATAGCAGCTCCAATAGCGAATACGCGGCGAAAGTTGGGAGCAGCACCGTCTCGGTCAACCCGGCAGAACAGTCGGCAAAGTATGCGCAGACCAGCGAGCAGAGCAGCGGCAGCCCGACGCAGCCGTTAGGCCAGACCAGCCTGCGTGGCGGCGGCTCGCTGAGCGCAGGCAGTCTCAGCGATGCCGACGCAAAGACCACCACTTTCAGCCTTGAGGCCGACGCGCAGACCGGCCAGCAACAGCGGCTGCAATCCACGCTTGGCGACAGCAAGCTGAGCATCGAGGCCGGCACCAGTGCCGGGCAGCGCATGCGCTACGCACTGACGCTGCCGGGTGTCGATCAGCCGCTAGAGGCCGCCAGACAGGTGAATCCGCTGCAGCCGGAGAGCCTTCCGATCGGCGCGCGCGCGGTGATGGACACCCAAACCTTTGTGCAGCGCGAATCTTCGGCGAGTCTGCGAGGGCTCACCACGCAGAGCAAGATCACCGAAGCCAGCGGCCGCAGCTACATGATCGAACGCGTCGACGAGCGCCACGTGCGTGTGGTGACCGGGCCGAACGCGGCCATCGAGGCGGTGAATGCACTCGGCGTCAAAGCCGGACCGGCGCAGGCCCTGCTCGGGCGCGCCGACTCCCTGGGCCAGTCGCAAGTGAACAGCGCGCAGTTCGATCTGGCCGATCCGCGTGCGCGCGCGGCCATGGGCGAGTTCGTACGCGAAGGCAAGCTTGCACCGGGCGTGCCCGGCGTCGATGAGATGCAGACGCTGGAGCGCATCAATTTCAGTTCGCAGCAGCGTCTGCAGCTGGAACTGGGCCCGCTCAGCGCCGATGTTGCCGGCAACCGCAACCAAGGCAGCCAGGTGCGCATCAGCACACCGGGCCAGGACGGCTACACCGTGGTGCAACAGTTGCAATACGGCGACAACGTGCCGCTGACGATCGTGCGCCACTACGACGGCAACGAGACCGAACGCGTGGAGCAGCGCAGCTACCGTTTCGAGATCGATGGCGATGTGGCGGCGCCTGGCTGGTTGCAGCGCCTGGGCGGGCGCAACGAGACCAGTGAGGAAAAGGCGATCGCGCAGACGCTTAACAGCGCGTTGAGCGGCGAGATGACAGGCACCGGCGCGATCGCGCCAGGGCAGAAGACCACGCTGGAATTCAGCGAGGCACAGATGCAGGCGCTGCTGGAACAGACGCGCACCAGCGCCGACGCCAGCAAGATCGGCGGCAGCGCGCTGACCTCACTGGTCGGCGACAGCAACGCCCCGGCGCAGTCGCCCGAGCAGTTTGCGATCGCGATGGCCCGCAATGTGGGTGGATCGCCTTATGGGTTCGCCGAGCGGCTGCAGCGTATCGCCGACGGCGCCGACGGGAAATACGACGGCCAGCTGCAGCATGTCGATGCCACCGTGCTGCCGCGGCCGGCGGACGTCGCCCAGGCGCTGCCGGATCCGCGCGATCCAGCGCATGCGGATCATGCCCTGCTGCAGCAATCCACCGCGGCAGTGGAACGCTTGCAAGCCGCACCCGGCCCAGCCGCAGGAATGGACAGCGAACGCTTGGCCTTAGGGGCGGTGGTGGCCGCGCGCGAGCATGGCTTGCAACGGGTCGATCACGTGGTGCTTGGCAACGATCCTGCGCGTGGCTTCGTGGTGCAGGGAGCACTCGACTCGCCAGCGCATCTACGGGGCAGCTTCGATGCCAAGGCCGCGCAGGAAGAGCCCGTGGCCGCCAGCCTGCAGCGCCTGCAGGCGCTGGAACCCGGCACGGAGCGCGATGCTGCTGCGCAGGCGCAGGTGTCGCAGCAGGAAACGCAGCGACAGGCGCAGGCGCGCTGAGAACGCGCTGGGTGGTTGCACCTGAATTCCCAGATCGAACGCGTTCGATCACATATGTGGCCGACCACTGAGTTGGCCACGTGCGCTGGATCGGGAACGATGGGCGCATGGGTAGCCAGTGATGATGCGCGACCCACCTACCGGGCAGCGCGTACGCACAAGACCGAAGGCTTACCTGCTGAACACCCTTGGCAGGCACCGCAGCTCGGTGGTGGCCGCCCAAAACGCCGCGTACCTCCACGCGCCAGCCAAGGCACGCCGCGCGGGTGACTCAATTGAGCTTCGCGCCACCCTGCAAGCGCTCGCTCAACCGGGCCTTGAACTGTTCGAACTCCATGCCATCGGCCTGGGCCTCGGCATGCGCGGCATCTTTCAGCGCGTCCGAGTAGGTCAGGCGCACGGGGGTGCCCTGGCGTTCGTGCAGTTCGGCGGCGCGCATGATCAACGTCAACACCTGCGCGGCACTGGTGCTTTCGCCAGCAATGCGGCCATCCATGCCCAGCACCCATTCGCCGTCGCGGCGGACGATGCCGGCCAGCAGCGTGCGTTGCTGGTCGCGCAGTTCGGCATGCGCTTCGATCGGCGATTCGGCCGCGGCCTTGGCGGCGGCCTGGTTGCGCTGGCGCTCGGTTGCACGCTTGCGGGCATCGCGGCGCAACTTGGAATCGGTGGACATGCAGGCTCCTGTAGGGTCAAAGATGGTTGGCCGGCTCCAGAGGCACTGCCTCGGTGGCCTGGCGGTGCCGCAGACGGCGGCCGCTGCGGCGCTCCCAGCGCCAGAATAGCCAGCCCAGCAGGAAAAAACCGGTCATGCCGATCGCCAGATGCCGGGGGTGTTCACTGAGCAGCGGCGACAGCACGCCGGCCACCACCGTGTTGGTCATGAGCTGGGTGAAGGCCTGCAGCGACGACGCCAGGCCGCGCTGCTGCGGGTACATGTCCAACACCGCCAGCGCCAGGATCGGGAAGATCAACGCCATGCCGACACCGGCCAGAAAGATCGGCAGCACTGCCCATGGCAGCGCGATCTGCGCCACCGACAAGGTGTAGCCCAGGTTGGCGAGCGCGGCCACGCCGCAGCAGATGAATCCGATGCGGATCTGCCGCACCGGATTCATCTGTCCGGCCATGCGCCCGGACAAAAACGAGCCCAGCGTCATGCCGCCGATGGTGGGAATGAACAACCAGGCAAAGTCGCCTTCGCCCAGATGCAGGTGCTGCATGATCAGCACCGGCGCCGAAGCGATGTACAAAAAAATGCCGGCGAAGTTGAACGCACCGGCCGCCGCCAGGCGCTGGAAGCGCGGGTTGAAGCCGATCCGCACGTAGTCATGCAGCAAGCGCTTGAGCTGCAGCGGCGTGCGCGCTTCCAACGGGTGAGTTTCCGGCAGCCAGAGCATGGTCGCGATCAGCAGCACCAGCCCGAACACCATCAGAAACCAGAAGATCAGCGGCCAGCCGGCGCCGCTGAGCAGGATCCAGCCGCCGATGATCGGCGCGATGGCCGGCGCGATGCCGAAGATCATCGACACCTGGCTCATCAGCCGTTGCGCGTCCGGGCCATGGAACAGGTCGCGGATCACCGCACGGCCGACGATCATGCCCACGCCGGCCGACAGGCCCTGCAACGCGCGGAAGGCCAGCAGCGTGGGCAGATCCTGCGACAGCGCGCAGCCGATCGAGCCGGCGATGAACAGCACCAGCCCGCCCAGGATCACCCGCTTGCGGCCCCAGGCGTCGGAGAGCGGCCCATGCGCGATGCTCATCACCCCGTAAGCCAGCAGGTAGACGCTGATGGTCTGCTGGATCGCCACCTGGTCCACCGCCAGGCTGCGGCTGAGCCGCGAGAACGCCGGGAAGATGGTGTCGATGGAGAACGGGCCGAACATCGCCAGCCCGGCGAGCAGCAGCGCCATGCGACGGGTGGAGGGCGTGGTGGGGGTCATGCAGGAATCCGAAACGTGGTGCATCGGGGGACGCACGCCGGCATCCGCGAGTTGCGGCGCCGGGATGAGCACAAGGGAGAAGATGATAGGCGCTCGCCGTTGCAAGGTTAAGCAGACGCAAGTGCGGCAGCCTGGGTGCGATCGGCCCAGGGGTTGCGCCAGGTGGCGCAGGCCCACGCTATAATCGGCCCGGCAACACGGTGGGAGAAGCGGCACTGCCGCTGCCGAAGGCGCAACAGCCCGTAATCGCTCAGGCCCGATACCATCCGCAGTACAACTCTGGAGAGACCGGCCGATGCCGGCGCCGAAGGGGCACGGAACGCAGGCAGGCCAATGGCCAGGCCGCGTTTTTAAACTCTCAGGCAAAAGGACAGAGGGGCGCGAGGAAGACCGTCGCTGCGGCGGGTCGCGGTGCGCTGTGCGCGCCGGGCCGGCCGGGAGACGTGTCGACCATTCGTCTGCCCCCTGACCCGGATGCCCGCCATGTCCCAGACCTCGTCTTCCCTGCGCGACCTCGAACACCACAGCGCGTTCGTCGAACGCCACATCGGCCCCAATGACGCAGAAATCGCGCAGATGCTGGACGTGGTCGGCCATGCCTCGCTGGATGCGCTGACCGACGCCATCGTGCCGGGCAACATCAAGTCGCCGGCTGCGCTGGCGCTGCCCGAGTCGATCACCGAAGAAGAAGCGCTGGCCAAGATTCGCGCCATCGCCAGCAAGAATCAGGTGCAGCGCACCTTTATCGGCCAGGGCTATTACGGCACCCACACGCCCAAGGTCATTCTGCGCAACATCCTGGAAAACCCGGCCTGGTACACCGCGTACACGCCGTACCAGGCAGAGATTTCGCAGGGCCGCATGGAAGCGTTGATCAACTTCCAGACCCTGTGCGCGGATCTGACCGGCATGCAGATCGCCAACGCCTCGCTGCTGGACGAAGCCACCGCCGCCGCCGAAGCGATGACGCTGGCCAAGCGTTCGGCCAAATCCAAATCCGACATCTTCTTCGTGCACGACGCGGTGCACCCGCAGACGCTGGAACTGCTGCGCACGCGCGCCGAGCCGCTGGGCATCGTGTTGCGCGTTGGCACCCCGGACGAAGCGTTGCAGGCCGAGTGCTTCGGCGTGCTGCTGCAGTACCCGGACAGCTTTGGCCGGCTCCACTTCGACACGATCGGCGGCCACGCCGCGCTGGCCGATGCGGTGCATGCGCAGGGCGGCCTGGTGGCGGTGGCCACCGATCTGCTCGCCCTGACTCTGATCGCTGCGCCCGGCGAGTGGGGTGCGGATATCGTGGTCGGCAACTCGCAGCGTTTTGGCGTGCCGTTCGGATTTGGCGGCCCGCATGCGGCCTTCATGGCCTGCCGCGATGCGTACAAGCGCTCGATGCCGGGCCGCTTGATCGGCGTATCGATCGATGCCGCCGGCAACCCCGCATATCGCCTGACCCTGCAGACGCGCGAGCAACATATCCGCCGCGAAAAGGCCACTTCCAACATCTGCACCGCGCAGGTGCTGCTGGCAGTGATGGCCTCGATGTATGCCGTCTACCACGGCCCCGATGGTCTGACCCGCATTGCCCGTCGCACCCATCGCCTGGCCGCGATCCTGGCTGCCGCGCTGCGTAGCGCTGGCGTGAGCGTCGGCGAGCATTTCTTCGACACGCTGCACGTCAAGGCGATCGATGCCGATGCCATCCATGCACGTGCGCGTGCGGCCGGCATCAACCTGCGTGCCATCGACAGCGAAGCGGTCGGCATCAGCCTGGACGAAACCAGCACGCGCGCCGATGTGGTGGCGCTGGCGCAGTTGTTCGGTGCCCAGGCGGACATCGATGCACTGGACGCGGCCACCGCCGATGCGTTGCCGCAAGGCCTGCTACGCACCAGCCCGTTCATGACACACCCGGTATTCAATACCCACCACAGCGAACACGAACTGCTGCGCTACATGCGCTCGCTAGCCGACAAGGATCTGGCGATGGATCGCACCATGATTCCGCTGGGCAGCTGCACCATGAAGCTCAACGCCACCGCCGAAATGATCCCGGTGACCTGGCCGGAATTCGGCGCGATCCATCCGCTGGCGCCGGCAGAACAATCGGCCGGCTATGCGCAGCTGATCGAGGAGCTGGAAGCGATGCTGGTCGAGTGCACCGGCTACGACGCGGTGAGCCTGCAGCCCAACTCCGGCGCGCAGGGCGAATACGCCGGCCTGCTGGCGATCCGCGCCTATCACCGTTCGCGTGGCGAGGCGCATCGCGACATCTGCCTGATTCCCGAATCCGCGCACGGCACCAACCCGGCCTCTGCACAGATGTGCGGCATGACGGTGGTGGTCACCAAGTGCGATGCCAACGGCAATGTCGATGTCGAAGACATCCGCGCCAAGGCGGAGAAGTATTCCGATCGTCTGGCCGCGCTGATGATCACCTACCCGTCCACGCACGGCGTGTTCGAAGAAGACGTGGTGGCGATCTGCGAAGCGGTGCATGCGCATGGCGGCCAGGTCTACACCGACGGCGCCAACATGAATGCCCTGGTCGGCGTGGCCAAGCCCGGCAAATGGGGCTCGGATGTGTCGCACCTCAACCTGCACAAGACCTTCTGCATCCCGCACGGCGGCGGCGGCCCGGGCGTGGGCCCGTGTGCGGTCAAATCGCATTTGGCGCCGTTTTTGCCGCGCACGCTGGGCGGCGAAGGCGATGTGGGCATGGTCAGCGCGGCCAGCTATGGCTCGGCCTCCATCCTGCCGATCAGCTGGATGTACGTGACCATGATGGGCAGTGGCGGCTTGCGCAAGGCCACGCAGGTGGCATTGCTCAACGCCAACTACATCGCCAAGCGGCTGGCACCGCATTACAAGACGCTGTACACCGGCCGTAATGGTCTGGTGGCGCACGAGTGCATCCTGGATGTGCGGCCGCTGGAAAAGACCAGCGGCATCGGCGCCGAAGACATCGCCAAGCGTTTGATCGACTTCGGCTTCCACGCGCCGACGCTGAGCTTCCCGGTCGCCGGCACCTTGATGGTGGAGCCGACCGAAAGCGAATCGCAGCACGAACTGGACCGCTTCATCGACGCGATGATCCAGATCCGCGAAGAGATCAGCGCCATCGAAGACGGCCGCCTGGACCGCGACGACAACCCGCTCAAGCACGCACCGCACACCGCCACGCAGGTGTCGGCCAGCGAGTGGACCCATGCCTACCCGCGCGAGCTGGCCGCCTTCCCGCTGCCGAGCCTCAAGCAGCAGAAGTACTGGCCGCCGGTGGCGCGCGTGGACAACGTCTATGGCGACAAGAACGTGATGTGCGCCTGCATCCCGGTGGATGCGTACAAGGAAGACGCCGAGGTCTGAGTGGCATGACAGACGCGGTAACCATCAAACCCGGCTGGTGAAACAGCCGGGTTTTTTGTTGCGTCATGCGATGCGGGCCAGATGCGCGAGAGGGGCAACATTCATCGCGACTGCACGCCGGTTGCAGCACGACCAATGAGCGCGCGGTCTCCACGACACGCTCGCTACCAGAGCCGCTGCTGGAGCTACCGCCCTGTATTGCAACTGCATTTGCAAAGAGTGTGCGTCTGCATTGTTTTGCTTCAGAGCCATCGCCGATCGCAGCTACCAACGGATGCCACGCGCGCACTGCGCGCGCGTTTGCCTCGCCTACACATGCGCTGGGCATGATGGCGAACGCCTCCCCTTATGGCAGAACCTTGCGCATGCTTGCACTGAAACATCTCGGCACCTTTTTGTTGGCAGCCACCCTGCTACTCGGCTGCGCGCCACGTCGCCCCGGCGAGGTACCGGCGCTGGTGCATGCGCCCGATGCGCGTGCCGAGCTGGTGCGGACCGATGCGGGCGTGGTGCGCGGTGTGGCCAGCGCACACGGTAAGGCGTTTTTGGGCGTGCCGTTCGCCGCGCCGCCGGTGGGCGCGCTGCGCTTCCATGCACCGCAACCGGCAGCGGCCTGGAAGGATGTTCGCGATGCAACGCAGGCCGGGCCCGCCTGCCTGCCGCGGTATCGCTTCGGGCAAAAGCAGGTCTCCGAAGACTGCCTTACGCTGAACATCTACGCACCGCCCGGCCCTGCGCCGGCACACCCGCGCGCGGTCATGGTGTGGATCTACGGTGGAGCATTGGAGCTGGGCAGCAATGCCGACTACGACCTGAGTGCATTGGCGGCGCGGCAGAATGTCATCGTGGTGGCACCCAACTATCGGCTGGGGGTCTTCGGATTCTTCGCGCACCCGAGTCTGCGTGGCGAAGGAGAAGGCGCGTATGCGCTACTGGATCAACAGGCCGCATTGCGCTGGGTACACCGCAATATCGCTGCATTCGGCGGCGATGCGCACAACCTCACCGTGTTCGGTGAATCCGCCGGCGCGTGGAGCATCTGTTACCAGCTCGCGTCGCCAGGCGCGCGCGGCCTGTTTCAGCGCGCGATTCTGCAGAGCGGTAGCTGTCTTGCATCCGATTCTAGCGTGACGCGCGCCGAGGCCGAGCGCGGCGGTACGCGCATGGCACAGACGCTTGGCTGCGAGCGGGCAAGCGATGTGGCCGCGTGCCTGCGCGACCTTCCTGCCGAGGCGTTGGCCGATGCAACACCGCAGCGCCGCGGCTTGACCGGCAGCGATGCGTGGGCGCCGATGGCCGGCGGCGATGTACTGCCGGTAATGCCCGCCGAAGCGATTGCCAACGCGCAGCATGCGCAAGTCCCGGTCCTGATCGGCAACAACCGCGATGAAGGGCGCTTGTTTGCCCAACTGCTGTCCTACATCGGCAAGCTCACGCTGCGCAGCGGTTATGAAGCACGCATCCAGCGCATGTATGCGGCGCCAGCACCGATCATGGCGCACTACGCAGATGTCGCGGCGCAGTCGCGCTGGGAAGCGTTTGCCGACATCGTCACCGACGGCGGCTTCGCCTGCCCCACGCGCCGGCTTGGGCAAGCGTTGCGCACGCATGCTGCGGTGTATGCGTATGAGTTCGACGATCCGCAGGCGCCGTACGGCCTGTGGCGCTTGCCGTTCTCGCGTCCATTGGGCGCGTTTCACGCCTCCGAACTGGCGTATCTGTTTCAACGCCCCTGGGTGCTCAGTGGCGACCCGCAGTTCAGTGCCGCGCAACAGGCGTTTTCCGACACTTTGCAGGACTATTGGGGCGCGTTTGCCCGTACTGGCGATCCCAATGGTGGCGGGCGACCGCCGTGGCCGCGCTTCGATGGCGACACACCGTTGACGGTGTCGCCACACAGGATCGGCGCTACGCCCGACTTCGTACAGCGGCACCGATGCGCGTTCTGGGATGCACAGGCGCAGGCCGCTGCAGCTCCACTGCCTGCGCGTTTGCAACAGCATCAGCAGGACCTCACACGCGATGGTCAACGATGAGCCTGCCTAGACGAGGCCGTAGCTGCATCCAGACACGCCGATGACGCAGATGTCACTGGCCTCAGGTGCCGGCCTTCGCTCAGTTGCATGCAATCACCGTTACGGGAGTGCTCCATGTCCACATCCACGTCATCCCCTTGCCCCCAGGTGCTGCTGCGCACTGGGCGCCGCGTCGCAGCGCTTGGCCTGGGCTCCTGGAACCTGGGCCAGGGCCGGCATCCGCCGCAGCAGGAGATCGAAGCACTGCAGACCGGCCAGCAGCTGGGCATGCGGCTGATCGACACTGCGGAGATGTACGGCAATGGCCGTTCCGAGCAGTTGATCGGCCAGGCCATCGACAGCGCACAACCGCCGTATCTGGTGTCGAAGGTGTTGCCGAGCAATGCAAGCGCGCGCGGCATCGCACGCGCCTGCGAAGCCAGCCTGCAGCGGCTTGGCGTGCGCACCCTGGATCTGTATCTGCTGCACTGGCGCGGTGGGAGCGATCTTGCCGAAGTGGTCGCTGCGTTCGAAGCTTTGCGCGACGCCGGCAAGATCCGCGATTGGGGCGTTTCGAATTTCGATGTGGACGATATGCAGGATCTGTGGCGTATCGATGGCGGGCAGCGCTGCCTGGTCAATCAAGTGCTGTATCACGCCGGCAGCCGCGGGATCGAATTCGATCTACTGCCGTGGTGCGCCGAGCATGAGGTGACGGTGATGGCGTACTCGCCACTGGGTAGCCGCGCATTGCTCGATCACCCGGTGTTGCATGCCATCGGTGCACGACGTGGCGTGGCCGCCACCGCGGTGGCTTTGGCGTGGGCGATCCGCAGCGGCCAGGTCATCGCCATTCCCGAATCGGGTACACCTGCGCATGTGAGCGCGAACGCGGCGGCGTGCACTTTGCAATTGGACGCGCAGGATCTTGCAACGCTGGATAGCGCGTTCCCGCCACCAACACGTAGACAGCCGCTGGATCTGCTGTAGATCAAACACCACACGCGGCCTAATGCACATCGCGGATGTGGCGATGTTCGCAGCACGCGCGTGGTGTGTTTGGCATTGCACAGCGCGCGGTAGCGCACGCTTTGCGTTGCGCGACGTGTGTGTGTGAGTGTTCGTTCGCATGTAGACACACTCGTTTAACAGCGCCACTCCCAGGCTCGGCTGGATCGCTAGCATCCCAGCCCGCCAACGTGGAGTCCCCCATGGCCAAGTCCCCAAGTAAAGCCGCACAGGTTCCTTCTGTCGGCAGTTCCGCCAGCGCGCAGGAACTGCGCGGCACTGGCGACGAACTGCATCAGAAAGCCGGCGGCTCGCATCCGCAATTGACCACCAACCAGGGCATCCCGGTTGGCGATAACCAGAACTCGCTACGCGCTACGCCGCGCGGACCGACGTTGCTGGAAGACTTCATCCTGCGCGAGAAGATCACCCACTTCGATCACGAGCGCATCCCCGAGCGCATCGTGCATGCACGCGGCAGCGCCGCGCATGGCTACTTCGAGTTGACCAAATCGCTGAGTCAGTACACCACCGCCAAGATCTTCACCGAAGTGGGCGAAAAGACACCGTTGTTTACGCGCTTTTCTACCGTTGCAGGCGGTGCCGGCTCGGTGGACACGCCGCGCGATGTGCGCGGGTTTGCGGTAAAGTTCTACACCAAGGAAGGCAACTGGGATCTGGTGGGCAACAATATCCCGGTGTTCTTCATCCAGGACGCGATGAAGTTCCCGGACCTGATCCATGCGGTGAAGATGGAGCCGGACCGTGGCTTTCCGCAGGCCGCCAGCGCGCATGACACGTTCTGGGATTTCATCTCGCTCACCCCCGAATCGATGCACATGATCATGTGGGCGATGAGCGACCGCACCATCCCACGCTCGCTGCGCATGATCGAAGGCTTCGGCATTCATAGCTTCCGCTTCCTCAACGCTGCCGGCGACAGCACCTTCGTCAAATTCCATTGGCGCCCGAAGCTGGGCCTGCAATCGACCATCTGGGACGAGGCCGTGAAGCTGGCCGGTGCCGACCCGGATTTCCAGAGGCGCGATCTGTTCGAGTCGATTCAAAACGGCGACTTCCCCGAGTGGGAGCTTGGCGTGCAGCTGTTTACCGACGCGGAGGCCGAGGCGTTTCCGTTCGACCATCTGGATTCGACCAAGGTCATTCCGGAAGAACTGGTGCCGCTGCAGATTGTCGGCCGCATGGTGCTGGACCGCTGGCCGGACAACTTCTTTGCCGAAACCGAACAGGTGGCGTATTGCCCAGCCAACATCGTCCCGGGCATCGATTTCAGCAACGACCCGCTACTGCAAGGCCGGCTGTTCTCGTATCTGGATACGCAGTTGAGCCGCCTGGGCGGGCCGAATTTCCATCAGATCCCGATCAACGCACCCAAGTGTCCGTTCGCCAACAATCAGCGCGATGGGCATATGCAAATGGGTGTGCCGAAGGGCCGCGTCGCCTACGAACCCAGCTCGCTGCAGACCGATGCGCCGCGCGAAGCGCTGCGTGGATTCCCCAGCCATGCAACGCCTGCCGAAGATGGCGCAAAGGGCCGCGTGCGCGCAGAGAGTTTTGCCGATCATTACAGCCAGGCACGCTTGTTCTACCGCAGCCAGAGCGCACCGGAACAGGCGCATCTGGCCTCGGCGCTAGTGTTTGAACTGTCCAAGGTCGACACCGCGCATGTGCGCGAGGCCATCGTGGGTCATCTGCGTCATGTCGATCCGGCACTGGCGCAGCGCGTGGCCGACGGGATGGGTATGAGCAAGCTGCCGCCCGCACCTCCGGCAGCGGTGGCGCCCACCGACATGCCGTTGTCGCCTGCGCTGCAATTGATCGGCAAGATGAAGGACACCTTGCAGGGCCGCACGGTGGGCATTCTGATCCATGACGGCTCGGATGCCGCAGCGATCAAGGCCGTGCGCAAGGCTGCCGAAGCAGCCGGCGCCACAGTAAAAATCGTCGCGCCCAAACGCGGTGGCGCCAAGCTCAGCGATGGCAAGCAATTGGCCGCCGATGGCCAGCTGGCCGGCACGCCGTCGATCGTGTTCGATGCGGTGGCCGTGCTGCTGTCGTCGGAAGCGGCGAAGTTGCTGACCAACGAATCGGCGGCACTGGACTTCGTCAGCAATGCCTGGGCGCATCTGAAAGCAATTGCCTTCGACGACGGCGCGCAACTGCTGCTCAAGGCCGGCAATGTCGGCAAGGATGCAGGCATTGTCCCCGCGGCCGATACCAAGGCCTTCATCGCCGCAGCAAAAACCCGCCAGTGGGCACGCGAGCCGAAGGTGCGCATGTTGGCGTAAGCGGATTCGCACAGCCTGCGCAGGCTTGGGCGCGAGCGACGTTTACGTCGTTTCGCGCCCAAGTCGCTTCTGCACGCAGCAATTCTTCACCAGCAGTAAACCAAGGTCTCCGACAGGGCAGCCAGCTTTTTCATTCATCTACCCACCAACGTGCTGGCGCAGTGCCCTCATCGCTTGCAGGTCTTGCCGCCAGGGAGCCTGCAGGAACGGATTCATGGCATGTCCTGCAAGCGGCGAGAGCACCGTGCGCTCGACTCACTGAGAGCTTTGGCTTAGGTAGCTGATCGCGCCTAAGCGCTGCATGGTTTGAAGTCTCGATTGCGTCGGGCGTGTTGCCCTGGGTCCTAGACACTGCGGATAGATCAGGCGCAAAGCGGCTGATCTGCGGCCTGGCTGCAAGGCCCTTGCCCGCCCACCATCGCGGGACACGCCGTGAATCCGTCCCTGGAGGCTCTTATGCGGCATCCATGCCGCATAAGGTCCCGCGACGGTGAGCGGGCAAGGACCCGTCGAGATGGTCGGTGTGCATGGTCAAGAGAAGATCATGACGCGTGCTGTTCGGATAATGGAGCGCCCGACAAACGTCTCCCATCGCAAGCCGACCAGCAGGCGGGCTTTCAACAAAGCAACCTGCAAACTTCCTGGCGCGGTGCCCTCGCCGGTTGCGGGACCCTTGGCGGCATGGATGCGGCCAAGGAGCGTCCACGGACGGATTCATGGCGTGTCCCGCAAGCGGTGAGGGCACCGTGCGCTCGACTTACACGGCTGTTACCCGACTCCACTAAACGACGCCGGAATTCGAGCTCGATGGACTCACGCAGCTCCCCCTAAGCGGCAAGACAAGCGCGTGCTCGAGCAAGTCCGCTGTTGAGCAGTCGTTTTGTCAGATGCGCTAAGAGTGGCTAACAAAACGTAGCCAGCAGTCGTCAGGTGGGTGTGGACGGCGCGCTCAGAACCGGAGTGTACGAGTGGTACATGCCGCACCGAGCACCGGCCGCGCCCGCCTGGCGGCTGCACAGTAGTGTTGCTAGCTGCTCTAAGACGGTTCGGCAGGAAACGGCGTCGTGCTCGCCAGCGCGCGGTACTCGCGCGGCGTCATACCCACCGCTTGCTTGAACTGTCGCGCAAACGCGCTCTGATCGCTGAAGCCGCAGGCATGGCCGATTTCGGTCAGGCTCTTTTTTCCGTGCAGCAAATGCATGGCCATCTGCAGACGCAACTTGGCCAGCACCTGCTGCGGGGTGAGCTGGAACACCTTGCGAAATGAGCGTTGCAGCTTGGACATCGAAAACCCGGTGATCTCCACCAATGCCTGCATGCGCACGTTTTGCGCGTAATTGGCATTGAGGTACGCCAGCGCAAGCCTGAGTTTTTCGTACTGCGATTCGTGCCCGTCCTGCGGGCCGAGATCGCGCGAGATACCGATGATGCCTTGTACCTTGCCGTCGACCAGCAGCGGACGTTTGCAGGTGAGGCACCAGCCCGGCTCGCGGTTGGCGAACAGATGCAGTTCCAGCAGGTTGTCGATCACCTCACCCGCCAGCACCTGTTCGTCCTGATTGGCGTAGTTGGCGCCAAGACCGCTCGGGTAGACCTCGGCGACACGCTTGCCGATCAGTTCCTTGCGCGACTTCAGGCCCAGGCGCCGCAGCATGGTCTGGTTGACGTGGGTGTAGCGACCCTCGCGGTCCTTGACGAAAAACAGCACGTCCGGCACAGCATCGAACAACGCTTCCAGATCGGCAGGATCGATGCTCTTCATGCGAGAGGATTCATGCAGTGCGAGGGACTCGGGGCCAGGAGAGGCGCAGCGGTGCAGTGACGCATCAGCGTCTGCACACACCACCGCTGCGCAACGTCATGATACGCCGCGCCTGTCGCTCGGTTTGCAGGCGCTCAGCGCGGCTGTTCGGCCACGGTAGCGGTGACTGCAGCCCGGCCGTCCTTGGGAGCGTCGATGGAAGCACTGGTGGCGCCCATGCGATCGGCCGGCGTGCGCCGCGCTGCCCAGGTCTGCACCACTGCCGCACCCGATTGCGACCCCACCTGTACGCGCAGACGCGCACCGGCTGTGGGCGCCACGAATTCGATTTCGCAATCGCCTGCGGCCATGCAGCTGTCCGCTGCCAGCGGGTCGACCGGCTGCCAGCCCTGCTCGGCAATCGCCTGCGAAAACGCGCGATAGCTCATGCCCGGCTTGAGGGTCGCCGGCAACGGCACCAGCAGCTCGCTATTGGCGGCGTCTGTCGCGCTGGCAGGCACAGGCGCAGTGGCTACCGGCGCACGTGCAGGCACAGCCGCCGTGGGCCGCGGTGCTGCGCTCCAGGCAGGGCTGAAAATGAGGGCAAGCCCAAGCAAGGCCGGGCGGACGAACGTGCGCATGCGAAAGATCCTTGCGATCCTGGCAGGGATTGGGAAAGTTAAAGAAGCGCTATTTTGACACGTCGACATGACGCCCGGGCGATGATGCCGGCGCCCGATCAGCCGCCATTTCATCGCCGGTTATCCAACGGCACACCGCAAGCGCACTCGACTACGTGGTTATCGACCGCACACCCCGGTTACTTGAGCGAGCGCGACAACAACGCGTATTTCCAGCTGTCTTGCGCAACACCATGCGTCTCCGCGCGATGTGCAGTTGCCGAATCTTCGATCGCCCTCAGCACTTGCCTGCTGCTGACCGAAGAACGCCACACAAAAAAAAAACGGCACGCCGCTGCAAGGCGGCGTGCCGTTTTTTCTAATGCATTACTGCCCGATATGCTGCTTCAACCAGCCGTTGACGGTGTCGTGCCACAGGATGCTGTTGTCCGGCTTGAGCACCCAGTGGTTCTCGTCCGGGAAGTACAGGAACTTGGAATCGATACCCTTGCGCTGCAGTGCGGTGAAGGCAGCCAGGCCTTGTTCGACCGGGATGCGGAAGTCCTGCTGGCCATGGATCACCAGCATCGGCACCTTCCACTTGTCCACGTGCAGCACCGGATTGAACTTCTCGTAGCCAGCCGGGTTCTGCCATGGCGTGCCGCCGTTTTCCCACTCGGAAAACCACAACTCTTCGGTGGCGTAGCCCATGGTGCGGTTGTCGAATACGCCGTCGTGATCGACCAGGCATTTCCACGGCTGATGCCAGTTGCCAGCCATCCAATAGACCATGTAGCCGCCATAGCTGGCACCTAGCGCACAGGCCTTGTCGCCGTTGAGGAAGCCGTACTGCTTCTGCGCGGCAGTCCAACCTTTTTGCAGGTCCTCCAGCGGTCGGTCGCCCCAATGCTGGCTGATCGCATCGGTAAATTCCTGGCCGTAACCGGTGGAGCCGTGGAAGTCGATCATCACCACCGCATAGCCCTGGCCGGCGTAGGTCTGTGGGTTCCAGCGGTTGCTCCAGCCATTGCCGAAGCTGCCCTGCGGGCCGCCGTGGATCAGGAACGCCACCGGGTAGGTCTTGCCTTCCTGATAGTTGTACGGCTTGACCACATAGCCGTGCACGGTGTCGTTGTTCCAGCCCTTGAACTGGAACTGCTCGTAATCGCCAAACTGCACGTCGGGCAATTGCTCGCCAGCGGTCTGGGTGATGGCACGCAAGTTCTGGCCCTGCACATCGCTGACGAAGATCTGATCGCCGCTCTTGAGCGAGTTGCGGGTAAATGCCAGCGTGCTGCCAGCCAGCGTCGGTGCATGCACGCTGCCCTCGCCCACCAGCTTGGTCGCGTCGCCACTGGCGATGTCGATCTTGAACAGCGGGTGTTCGCCTAGGTCGTCGGCACTGGTGTAGATGCTGCTGCCGTTATCGCCCAGCACGATTTCGCCGGCCGAGCGATCCCACTTCGGCGCGATCTCGCGCGTCTTGCCGCTGGCCACGTCCATCGCCATCAGGCCGAAGCGGTCGGCCTCAAAGCCGGGGCGTTTCATCGCGCGGTAGTACAGGGTTTTGCCATCGGCACTGAATACCGGGCCGGCATCCCAGGCGGGGTTGGCGGCGGTCAGATTGACCGGCGCGGATTTGCCGGCCGCATCCAGGCGATACAGGTCGAAGTTGGTCTGCCACGGCTCGTCGTTGCCGGTCGGCTTGGTGGCGGCCTTGGCGTTCTTACCGGCCTCTGGGCCATGCGGTTGCGGGATACGCACGCTGGCGACCACGCTGGCACCGTCTGGCGACCAGGTGTAATCGTCGTTGCCACCGAACGGCTTGGACGGCGCATCGCCGGCCAGCGTGGCACTGATCGCCGAGGCGCCGACTACTGGTTTGGCGCCGGTTGCGGGCAGCTCGGAGACGAACAAGGTGTTGCGACGGCCATCGTTCCAGGTGTCCCAATGGCGCACGAACAGCTGGTCGTACACCACGCCGCTGGCCTTGGCATTCTTCACGCTGGCGAGCTTTTTCTTGGTGCAGTCCAGGTCAGAACCGCAGTCCTGAAACACGCCCGCACTGAAGGCGATGCGCTTGCCGTCTGGCGAGAGTTTGTAGCTGTCCAGGTCCACCGCAAACGCGGTGAGCTGCTGCGGAGTGCCGCCGGCCAGCGGCTGCGCGTACAGCTGCTGGATGCCGGATTTGCTGCTGAGGAAGTACACCGTCTTGCCATCGGGCGACAGCGCCGGGCTGTTGACGTTCCAGCCTTCCGGGGTGAGCCGCTTGGGCGGCGACAAATCGCGGGTACGCAGGTTGCGCATCCACAGACCGGTGGCCGGCTTGCCGTTGGCGGTCTTGGCCTGGCGCTTGGCGAACACCACCACGCCACCATCGGGGCTGAGCGTGGGCGAGGACACTCGATCCAGCGCGACCATGTCGCGCACATCGAAACCGCGCGCGGCGGCAAGGGTTGGCAAGGCGGCCAATAGACACAGGGGCAGCACGGCGTGACGCAGCTTCATCGAGAGTTCCTGCAACGGCAAAACGTCGATGGTAGGCGTTGCTGCGGCGCACGCGCAAAGGCTTGCGCTTGCGCCTGCCTGCGCAGTTGCATGGGCGTCGCCTTGTGGATGGAATTGCGCGTCGCAATACGGCGACCAGAACCTGAGGTACGTGCTGTCGAACGCGGACGGCCCGCGCGTGTGGTGGCATGGCTCATGCGGCCAACAAGGCTGATCACACCGCCCAGGTCCGCTTGAGGAATGCACGCTACGTTGGACAGATGATTGCAACAGTGTGCCCACTGGTCGTCGCTACGCCGAGGCGAGCTTCCCATGCGACGTCAGCAGCTCAGCGTTGCTCACGTATCCGCAACGCTTGGCGTGCGGCGGATGGACGTTGCGAGGCACCAGTCGACCTGGCGCCTCGCAACCTTGACCATTCTCTACAAAGCGGGGGTGTGCATGTAGGGCAGCTACGGCAACTCACCCTACCCTGGCTCACCACACGACTTAGAAGCGGTGCGCCATGCCCACATACACCTGCGCGTCCGGGGTACGGTCGTTGAGCCCGAAGTTGGCGCCCACGTCCAGTTGCAATAGCGGATTGATCAGATACGCAGCCGCGATATCGGCCGAATACTGTTCGATGGTCTCGGCCGGGTCGCGATTGATCGAAGACCACACTTCCACTGCCATCGACAACTTCGGCGTCAGCGGACGTGCCAGGTTGATCGCATTGACGATGGCGACATGCTTGCCGCTGCCATCGCTGTCGGCCAGCCAATCCACCTCCGGGCCGAAGGTCAGCGAGAAACTATTGGGCAATACGAAATTGATCGGCAACGCGACGCCCCCTTCCCACTCGTCGTTGCCCAGACCGGTGCGCGCGGTCGGCGCCTTGACGAACGGCAGCACCGCGACGGTGGCGGTGTCGCTTTCGTAGAACCGCGCCTTCATGCGTAGATAGATGTCGCCACCGCCGCTCAGGCTGCTGCGTGCGCCAGTGGCACGATCGGTGGTTTTGACCTGCAGTTGCGGCGCCCAGTTGAGCTGCAGATCGATCCGGTCGCTGACGCCGTACTTGAGCGTGGGATTGGTGAACACCGAGGTTTCGATGCGTGTGCCGGGCTGGCTGTCGCGGGTGTAGCTACCGATGTCGCTTTCCAGCTGCCAGGCACCGGTCGGCACGGTACAGGTGGAATTGGCCTTGGTCGGCCGATCGGTGCACAGCGCCGCTTCGGTGGCGTCTTGTGCCTGCGCTTGCGTCGCCAGGCCGCACAGCACGCCGGCCATGGCGATGGTCAGCAGGGGGATGCGCCGTACACGGGACGGGAAACGGGGAATAACAGTCAGCATTGCAGGAACTCCATGGCAGAGCGCTGGACCGATGACACGACAGGCCAGCAGTGAGGGAGGGGGAATGCGCGTGGAGAGGTGGATCGACTGCATGACGCTGGAAAATCGGCGTCTGCTCGATCCTATCGAACTGTCGAGCTCGCCAGACAAAAAGCGACCGCAACCGCACCTTGGAAGCGGCGCAGTGTGATTGGGCTAACGTTTTTGTTGGCAGCAGCGGCGGCGCGATGGCCTAGGGCGTGGAGATCAGCGGGGTCGATCGAGGCATGCGGCAGCCGTAACGCATCATCCGTGCGGGAGACGGCACGATACGGAGCGGCGGCATAAAGGCGCTATGCATGAGCGCTGGACCTGGCATAAAGCCGGCGCAAAGACGGGCTGCAGACAAGGAAGTGCCGTCACGGACGGTCGACGGGGTCTGCGGCGGCGATGCGTGGGGATGGTGCAGATGGCAGCGGCATGCGCTGCGGGCAGGTCGCCTTGCGCGCCTGCCAGAACGGCGCATGCATCGCATGCGCCGTGTCTGTCGTCAGGCTCAGGCCGCCTGTTCGCCGCGCTTGCCGACGCGATACAGCAGCCAGCCGACCACGGCGAGGATGGCCAGGCCAACCCACTGATTGAGCTGCAAGGCAGCTGGCAGTGCCAGCACATCGGCGCGGCTGGACAGCACGATCGGCACCGCGATGGCGATGCCCATCAGCGCTTCGCCGGTGATCAGGCCGGCGGCAAACAGCACGCCCGGACGATGCACCCGGTCGCGGCCATCTTCGTCGTCGGCGCGGATGTTGTGGAAGCGTTCGACCAGATGCGCGATCATGCCACCGATGAAGATCGGCACCATCAGCTCCAGCGGCAGGTAGATACCGATCGCTGCGGCCAGCACCGGCACGCGGAAGCGCTTGCCGGTGGCCTTCAACCATTCGTCCAATGCGATGATCGCCGCGCCCACCACCGCTCCGATGGCGATCATGGTCCACGGCAACTGGCCGCCGAACAGGCCCTTGGCGACCGAGGCCATCAAGGTGGCCTGCGGCGCGCCCAGCGAGTTGGGGTGCTGCGGGGTGGCCGGGCCGATGCCATACGCCTGCGCCAGCAAGTTCAGCACCGGCGCCATGATCAACGCACACGAGAACGCACCGATGCCGAGCATCAGCTGCTGCTTCCACGGCGTGGCGCCGACCAGATAACCGGCCTTGAGATCCTGCAGGTTGTCGCCGCCCACCGCCGCCGCGCAGCACACCACCGCACCGATCATGATGGCCGCCACCGCACCCAGCGGTGCGGCACCGATGCCCACCGGCACCAGCCCGTCCTTACCCAGCAACAGCACCAGCACCGCCGAGGCGAACAGGATGGTGGAGATGGTGATGCCCGACACCGGGTTGTTGGACGAGCCGATCAAGCCGGCCAGATACCCGGACACCGAGACGAACAAAAAGCCGGCCACGATCATGATGATGGTCATCGGGATCGACACATGCCACTGCTGCACGATGGCCTGATACAGGCCAAGCAGCGGCAAGGTGCACAGCACCAGTGCCACCAGCATCCACTTCATCGGCAGATCGCGCTCGGTTTCGGCGACCACGCCGCCCCCGCTCTTGCGCGCAGCGGCAAAGCCGCTCTTGACGCCGGAAAACAGCGATTTGCGCAGCGAGAACAAGGTCCACACGCCGCCGATCAGCATCGCACCGACGCCCAGGTAGCGGATCTTCGCGCCCCAGATGCCGAAGGCCGCATCGGCCGCCGGCGCACCGACCAGGCTCTGCGCCAGGGCCGGGTCCGAGCCCATGAAGAACTGCTGATACAGCGGGATTGCGATGTGCCAGGACAGGATGGAACCGGACAACACCACGATGCCGACGTTCAAGCCGACGATGTAGCCCACGCCCAGCAATGCCGGCGACAGGTTGGTGCCCAGATACCCCACCAGGCGGCTGCTGCCCAGGTAGGTGGCCTGCGCCCAGGTGTCCGGGATCACCCGCAAGCCGCTGGCGGCAGCGAGTTTGACCAGCGCGCCGATGGCGCCGGAGGCGGCCAGGATCTTCAGGCCCGGGCCGGGGTTTTCACCGGCCTTGAGCACTTCGGCGGCGGCCTTGCCTTCGGGGAACGGCAGCGGGTCTTCGACGATCATCGAGCGCCGCAGCGGCACCGAGAACAGCACGCCCAGCAGCCCGCCCATGCCGGCGATGCCCAGCACCCACCAGTATTTGAAGTCCGGCCAGTAGCCCATGATCACCAGCGCGGGGATGGTGAAGATCACCCCGGCGGCGATCGACGAACCGGCCGAGGCGCCGGTCTGGACGATGTTGTTCTCCAGAATGGTGCCGCCGCCCAACAAGCGCAGCACGCCCATCGACACCACCGCTGCCGGGATGGCCGTGGCGATGGTCAAACCGGCAAACAGGCCGAGGTAGGCGTTGGCGGCCGAAAGCACCACCGCCAGCACGATGGCCAGCACGATGGCTCGGAAGGTGAGCTGGCGCGGTTGCGCGTCTTGGCTCATTGGGCATTCCCCTGTAGGCAAAAAATCCGTACCACGCTAGCGCCTGCGCCGATGCGAGTCCAGCTGCGGCGCGGCGTGACAGTGCGACTGCCATTGCGGGTGGTACGACGGTTTGACAGCGGTGCGGCTACATCGGTGCGTTTACGTCAGCATCAATGCGCTTTAAACCTCACCAAGATCGTGACGACCACGCATCCTTGTCACATCGCCGCGCACTACGGGGAACGCATCCCCGTGTTCAGTCTTTTTTGTCTGTGCTGAGTAAAGCCCTTGGGCAAGCGCCATACACACACAAGAGCGGCTAACAACGCGTAGCGAACAGGCGTCAGGTGGATGTGGACGGCGCGGAGGAACCGGCGTGTACGAGGGGACCATGCCGCACCGAGCACCCGCCACGCCCGCCTGGCAGCCGCACAGTCGTTTTGTTAGCTGCTCTAAGACCGCCATGTAACCAGAGGTGCAGACCATGCAACATCCACTGACCGCCGCCCTGATGACCGGCATGCTGCTGTCGTTATCGTCAGCCGCCACCTTCGCCACACCACCCGCCGAGCACGGCGCGCAATGCCCTGACCCAGCAGAGGTGCGTTACGAGGCGGGCCGCTATCGCGCCAACGTACGACTCGGGGTGGCGTCAGGAAGCGGGGCTTGGTCCAGCACACTACAAGCCAACAATGGCAAGCCGCGGCACTTGGCCTCGGTGCTCTATTACGGCGAGTCACCCGAGACAGCGTCCAGCATGGGCGTGCTGGTCAACTGCACTTACTCCATGCGCGGCGGCAAGGAAGTGGACCTGGCGTATTTCGACAGTCGCACGCCACAGATGCAACGCAACCTGTTCGTCACCCCCAGACACCCGACGCACTGGCAACTCGATCAGCCGCCGGTAGCAGGAACGGTCCAGTTCTACACATGCGTTCGGAGTGCAGAGGACTGCGCGTTCGAACCGCTGCGTCTGGAGGAATGACGCAGCGGCACGCACTGTCTAGCCTCAGTGCAGCAGTTCGGCGAATGCGCGATCGGCCTCGATGACGTCCGGCAAGGTGGCGAACAAGCCCTCCAGGTCGACGCCGTCCATCAGCGGTGCGCGCAGCGCGTCCAATGCCTGCGGGGTGGCACCGCCGTGCGCGTGCAGTGCGTCGGAAACCTGCACCGCCTGGGCCACCAGCAACGGCATCCGTGCGCCTTCGGGCGCGGCGGCCGGGCGAACCTGGTAGGCGATGGCTTCCTGGATCACCACCGGCAATTGCCAGCGACGCACCAGCTCGGCGCCCACTTCCGGGTAGCCGAAGCCCAGTTGCAGGGTTTCTTCGGCAGCATGGCCGGCCGATGAGGTGTCGTGATTGATGCGACTGGCGTAATCCGGTGCGCCGGACTGGATCAGCAGTTCGCCGATGTTGTGCATCATCCCGCAGGTGAAGGCGGTTTCCGGGTCGAGGCCGTGCTGGCGCGCCAGCAGGCGGCAGATACCGGCCACCTCGAAACTGTGCCGCCAGAAGGCCTTGAGATCGAAGCCCGGGCCGGCGCGGAAGGCACCGGTCATGGCCGAGGCCAGCACCAGGGTGCGCAGCGTGTTGAAGCCCAGGCGCATCGCGGCGTCTTCCACGCTGGTGGAATCGCGCAAGCCGTGGAATCGCGCCGAATTGGCCAGGCGCAACACCTTGGCAGCGATCACCGGATCGCGCTCGATGGTGTGCGCCAGTGCATCGATATCGGTTTGCGGATCGTCGAATTGACGGATCAGGTCCTGCGCCACCTTGGGCACGGTGGGCAAGGTGTGCAACTGGTCGAACAACGCCTCCAACTTCATGATCGCCTCGTGGGTGAACGGATAAGCCAGCGCGGTTGCGCAGACCTGCATGGTGTAGCACAGACCGGTTGGCTGTCGGTGACCGAGGCCGGGCTTATTTATGCATGCGTGTGGATTTTTGCGCTTGAGGCGGCATCCCGCACGCCACCGGGCGGTGATCACGGCCGCCAGCGAACTCGACAGTGATGCGCAGGCGATTGCGCAGATGCCAGTCGGGATGCGGTTTGGCTGTGGATCAGTGGGGGTGACGGGCGCGCAGCGCTGCACGGTTGTACTGCGCGCAGCCGCATCAGGCGCATTGACATGACGCATCGTTGCATTGTCGCTGCGGGCTTGCTTCGGCAGCGCTAATGAAAGTCGCGCGATGGCAGCTGCATCTCGCCGAGCAGATCGCTGAGGTCGTACACGTCGCCGGCAATCAGATGCTCCACGTCGTCCACGCGCTCCCAGCGGCCACGCACGGCGAGCAAGCGCGATTCGAGCAATGCACGGCGTCGGCGCAGCGCCAGATGCGACCAGACGATGACGTTGATCATGCCGTGCTCGTCTTCCAGGGTGACGAAGATGGTGCCCTTGGCAGTGGCCGGGCGCTGCCGCTGGGTGACCAGCCCGGCCACATGCACGCCGCTGCCGTGGCGACGGCCCTGCAGGTCGCGCAGTCCCAGGATGCGCCGTTGCTGCATCTGCGGGCGCAGCAGCGCCATCGGATGCAGGCGCAGGCTCAGGCCGACCGAGCGGTAGTCGGCCAGAATCTCTTCGCCCATCCGTGGCGCTGCGAACTCCACCGCGCGTTCTTCCGGACTGCCAGGCAGCAAGGGCCGGCGTGCTTCCACGCCAGCCATCGCCCAGCGCGCGGCATTGCGATTGCCGACAAGGCTCTGCAAAGCACCGGCTTCGGCCAAGGCCAGGCGCGCCTTTTCGTCGAGTGTCGCGCGCAGGCACAGGTCGCCGATGTCGGTGAAGGCGCGTTGCGTGCGTGCGGCCACGATGCGGGTGGCCACAATTTTCGACACGCCACTGACCTGGCGCATGCCCAGCCGGATCGCCGGTTGTTCGCCGGGGTCGGCATCGCTGCACCACGCGCGGCCGCCCACCAAGGTGTTGTCCCAGTCGCTGTGCAGCACATCCACCGGCAAGACCTCCACGCGCGCGCGCTCGGGGCTGCCGCGGCGTGCGTCCTGCACGATCTGGCTGGCCGAATAAAACCCCATCGGCTGCGCATTGAGCAGCCCGCAGGCAAATGCCGCCGGTTCGTGGCGTTTGAGCCAACAGCTGGCATAGACAAGTTTGGCGAACGAGGCGGCATGACTTTGCGGAAACCCGTAGGAGCCGAAGCCTTTGATCTGTTCGAAGATCTGGTCGATGAAGCTGGAGGCATAGCCTTTGCCCTGCATGCGCTCGCGCACCCGCGCGCGATGCTGTTCCATGTCGCCACCGCGTCGCCAGGCGGCCATCGATCTACGAAGATTATCGGCTTCGCTTTCGGTGTAATCGGCCGCATGCATCAGCAGCTCCATCACCTGCTCCTGGAACAGCGGCACGCCGAGGGTCGGTTTGAGGATGTCTTCCACTTCCGGCGAGGGATAGTTGACCTCTTCGCGGCCCTGTCGCCGGCGCAGATACGGATGCACCATATCGCCCTGAATCGGCCCGGGCCGCACGATCGCCACTTCGATCACCAGGTCGTAGAACACCGCAGGCTTGAGCCGCGGCAACATCGCCATCTGCGCGCGCGATTCGATCTGGAACACGCCAACGGTATCGGCGCGCTGGATCATCTTGTAGGTGGGCGCATCCTCGCCCGGTAGCGTGGCGATGCTGTAATCGCGACCACGCTGCCCGCGCACCAGGTCCAGCGTCTTGCGGATGCAGGTCAGCATGCCCAGCGCCAGGCAATCGACCTTGAGCAGCTTCATGGTTTCCAGATCGTCCTTGTCCCACTGGATGATGGTGCGGTCGGCCATAGCGGCGTTTTCCACCGGCACCAGCATCGATAAAGGCTCATCGGAAATCACGAAGCCGCCGACATGCTGCGACAGATGACGCGGGTGATCGCGCAGGTGCTCGGTGACCGCAAGAATCTTGTTGATCAGCGGGTTGGCCAGATCGAACCCGGCCTCTTCGATGCGTTGTTCCATCGGCGTGTCGCCATTGCCCCAGCCATAGCAATTGGCCAGCAAGGCGATCTGGTCCGGTGGCAGGCCGAATGCCTTGGCCACATCGCGCACCGCGCTCTTGCCGCGGTAGCAGATCACCGTGGCGGCAAGCGCGGCGCGCTCGCGGCCGTATTTGCTGTAGACGTATTGCAGCACTTCTTCGCGGCGCTCGTGCTCGAAGTCCACGTCGATGTCCGGTGGCTCGTCGCGTTTTTCGGAGAGGAAGCGCGCCATCAGCAGACGGGTTTCGTCGGGATTGACTGCGGTGATCCCCAGCGCATAGCACACCGCCGAATTGGCCGAGGAACCACGCCCCTGGCAAAGAATGTGCTTTAACCGTGCAAACCGCACTACATCCTGCACGGTAAGAAAAAACGCCTCGTAGTTTTTCTTGGCGATCAGCGCAAGTTCTTTTTCGATGTCTTCGCGCACCTTGGCCGACACTCCCTCCGGCCACCGCTCACACATGCCGGCTTCGGTGAGCTGGCGCAGATAACTGGCGGGCGTATGGCCTTCGGGCACCAGTTCGCGCGGATAAGCGTAGTTGATGGTGGAAATATCGAAGGTGCAGCGTGCGGCCAACTCCACCGTGGCTTGCAACAACGCAACCGGATAGATGTTGCCCAAGGCGCGCCGCGTGCGCAGATGGCGCTCGCCATTGCGGAACAGATGCGCACCGCACTCGGCCAGCGGAGTGGTGTGGCGGATGGCGGTCAAGGTGTCCTGCACGATGCGCTCGCGGCGCTGCGCCATGTGCACATCGCCGCTGGCCAAGGCGGTCATGCCCAGTTGCTGCGCCAACTGTTGCAAGGCGTGCAGACGCGCCGCGTCGTCCTGCTCGCGATGCAGTTCCACTGCCAGAAACGCGTGCGCGCCGAACACCTGTTGCAACCAGGCGCCCTGCTCTGCCTGCGGCTGCGCGCCAGGCAACCACAGCGCAAAGACACCGGGCACAACATCGCGGAACTGCGCCTGCACCTCCGCACGCCCCAAACGATAATCGCCCTTGCCCGCAGCGCGCCGTGCGGTGGTGATCAAGCTGCACAACTGTGGATACCCCTGCGCATGCTCCACCAACAGCACAAAGCGGGTGCCATCGACGAGGGTGAATTCACTGCCGACGATCAGCCGCACGCCGGTGGCGCGCGCCGCTTCCAGGCCACGCACGATGCCGGCCAGCGAACATTCGTCGGTGATGGCCAGTGCGCTGTACCCGCAGTGTTGCGCGCGCACGAACAACTGTTCGGCACTGGAGGCGCCACGCAAAAACGAAAAGTCCGACAGACAATGCAGCTCGGCATAGGCAGGCAGGCCATCGGCGAGCTGCGCATGGGTGATGTCGTCGTTGGCCGCGCGCAGCCGTGCTGCGACATTCCAGGCGCGCGGCATGCGCCCGCCCGGCGTGTCGCGGTCCACGCCATCGACAGCGTCATCCCAGCTCATGCGCGCATCCCTTCAACCATAGCGCTGCCACCGCAGCGTCTTTGCAATGCGCGGCAGATCGTTGGGTTACAGCAGCCCTTCGCGTCATGCTGCATCGGACGCTTGCGGCAGCGCTGCGATGCCCCCCCCAGGCACCCCACGCTGCGCTCTGGCAGTGGCATGCGCCGGATCACGCGAACCACCCATGCAGCATCCAGCCTTGGACATGGCCAGGCGCGGCAAAGACCCAGCCGCGTCGGCCGCGTGCGGTCTCCACCACGTAGTAATCGCGACGCGCCTCGTCGTCGTCCCACCAGCCGCTTTCCAGCCGCTCGGGGCCGGAGACGATGCGCAGGTGCGGATCGTGCAGAGGCACCGGCTGCGGCAGCAACCAGGTGGGCCGCGGCGGACGTGGCGGCGCTGCGGTTTCGCGCACCGCATCACCGATGGCGCGGCGCCAGGCGCGTTCCGGGCGCGGGTCATCGGCCGGCAGCACGCGGTACACCGCCTCATCGCCCAGGCGCGCACGCAGCCGTTCGCGCAGTTGCGGCCAGTCCACCGACTGCTGCGCACGTTGGTCGAACAAGTCGCGCATCGCCGGCACGAACGGCGGCAACTGGCGCGCCAACAGCCGCATCGCCACTACCGGCCGCGGAATTTCCACCCGCTCCAGCCGGTTGCGGGCCAGCTCGAACAACAACGTTGGCGCACGCTCCGGCGTCAGCAGGCCGATCTCGACATCGGTGGCGCCCTGTTCGTGTTCCAGACGCAGCAAAAAACGTTGCACGCCGCCATCGCGAATGGACAGATAGGTGCACAGATCGCCGATCAACCTGCGCAGCGGGAACAGCAAGGCCGGATGGGTTTCCACCTCGTAGCCCAGCTCCACGCGTTGGTCGAAGTGGTCCGGAGGGGCGTAGTACTCCAGCGTGTCATCGGCGTTACCGTAGAGCCGGTCCAGATGATCGAGCAGGCCGGCACCGAAACGCCGCTGCAGGCCGTCGCGCGGCAAGGCACGTACCGGGGCGAGCGTGCGCACGCCCATGTGCTGCAGGCGCTCGCCGGCATCGCCGGGCAAGGCGGCACGGCGCACCGGCACCTTGTCGAGGGTGCTGTGCAAGTCCGGCAATTGGGTCACCGCCATGCCATCGCGCAACCCGGCCAGCACGCGCGCCGCGCGTGGCGTGGGTGCCAGCGCAAGCCGGTGCTGAAATCCCAATGCCTGCAACTCGTCGCGCAGGCGGCGCTCGAAACGTGGCCACGGGCCGAACAAGCGAAAACTCGCGCCCGCCTCCAGCACGATGGCGCGCGACCATTGCTGGCTCACCAACGAACTGTGCCGGTACGCCCAGGCCGCAAGAAAGCGTTGCGTGCGCGCTTCGTTCTGCGCGTCGTAATCGATCGTGCGTACCTGCGCCATCAAGGCGTGTGCCGCAGACAGGCGCATGCCTGGTTTCAATCCCGCAGCGGCAGCGGCGGCATTGACCGAATGCAGGCTGCGCAGCTGCGCCGGCCCCTGCACCAGCACCAGCGGCGCCTGCGGCTCTTCAAGCCGCCGTAGAACGGCGTCCAGTGCCAGCTGCGGCAATAAGATGCAGGCCCACAACATGCGCGCGCCTCAATGCGCCAGCCGCAACGGCTGCGAGGGCACTTGGCCGCCGCGGCACTTGCGCACCTGCCAGGCATCGCGCTCGGGCAGAAATTCCAGCCGCAAGGCCGCCGGCGATGCATTGACCGCGTGGCGACGATCGCGCAACGCAAACGCGCAGCAATTGCCGCTGTCGGCCGCGACCTGCAGCCGCCGCAAGGCGCGCGCATCGCCGGTCTGCGGCCAGCCCAACACCGCCGCGCAGGCGCCGCTGCGCAGGCATTGTTCAAATGCCCACAAGGCGTCGCGCGGCTCGGCCTGCACCACTTCCAGATGCTCCAGCACCACCCCGCCCGCCTGCCAGGCCGGCGCGTACGGGATGAAGGGCGGCGCCACCAGCACCACCCGGCTGCTGGCGCCGGTCATCCGCGCCAGCGTGGGCAACAACAAGGCGATCTCGCCGATGCCATGTGCGGGCAACAGCAACTCGGTGAGCGCCCGCCGCGGCCAGCCGCCATCGGGCAGCAGCGCATCCAGTGCAGCATGCCCGGTGGATTCGCCGCCATTGGCCGTGGCGGTGCCCTGGCCTGCACGCCATACCGTGCGCGCGGCCAGCAAGGCATCCAGCGGCATGGCCAGCGCGGCATTGCCGTGGTGTCGCAGCTGGACGGGCTCGCTCATCTCAACCCTGCCGGATCAGGCCGCAGTACAGTCCTTCGATCGCGAAGTCGGCGTCGGCCGCCACCACGATCGGCGCATGCGTGCGGTTGCGCGGCAGCAGCCGGATGCGCTCGGCGCCGCGTTCCAGGCGTTTGATGGTGATTTCGCCATCCACCCGCGCCACCACGATCTGCCCATCGCGCGCGTCGTTGCTGCGATGCACGCCGACCAGGTCGCCATCCAGGATGCCGTCGTCGATCATCGAGTCGCCCTGCACTTGCAGCAGGTAATCCGGGCGCAGCGAAAACAGCGTGCGGTCCAGCCACAGCTGTCGCTCCAGCCCGATATCCGCCCCGATCGGCACACCGGCCGCCACCCGACCCAGCACCGGCAAGGCCAGCAAAGCATCGCGCCCGGCGCCGCCTGGCACGCGGATGCCGCGCTTCTGGTTGGGCAGCAATTCGATCAACCCGGCCTCGGCCAATGCCTGCACGTGCTTTTGCGCGGCATTGCGCGAGGCAAAGCCGAACGCCTGCGCGATCTCGGCCAGGCTGGGCGATACGCCGGCCTGGGCCTGCTGCTGCAGGAAGGCCAGCACCGCAGCACGTTTGGGGGACAAGGGCGTCATGGAGAACAAGGACTGCGCGGGACAAGGTGTACATTTGTACACTTATCGGTCGCAGCAGGCGAGATTGGCTGGTGCAGGTTGCTGAGCCGCTCAGCACGGCTGCTTGCGAGCGTACGATCAAAGAGTTATAACTTATGTAATAACGCAAAAGGGCTGCCATGAAACTCAAGATCACTGCCATCGGCAACTCCGCCGGCGTCATCCTGCCCAAGGATCTGCTTGCGCGTTTGCGCCTGGGCAAAGGCGACGAGCTGTATGCGCTGGAAACGCCCGACGGCATCAAGCTGACCGCCTTCGACCCCACCCTGGCCGCGCAAATGGAAGTGGCCGAGCAAGTGATGCGCGAGGATCGTCAGGTGCTCAACAAGCTGGCCAAATGAACACGCGCATGGTCGTGTGGATCACGCGCGGACTTGCCTCGGCCATCCATGAGCGTCAATTGAGCGAACACGGCGGCGCTGCTGGCGTGCGCGACGAGGCATTGCTGGATTCGGCATTGGCACGTCCGCAACAGCTATTTTCCTACGGCGATCCTCCACCGGACCTGGTGGAGTTGACCGCAAGCCTGGCCTACGGGCTGGCGCGCAATCACCCCTTCGTCGATGGCAACAAGCGCACTGCCCATGTCTGCTATCGCGTGTTCCTGATGCTCAATGGTGCCGAGCTCATGGCGTCGCAGGAAGAGAAGTATGTCGCCATGATGGGATTAGCAGATGGCGCGTGGAGCGAAGCCGAATTTGCTCACTGGTTGCGCCCACGTGTGCGCTTGCGTGCAGACACGCAGGTACATGAGCCGCAGGGTCAGTACGGTTGATGCGTTGTCGGCGCCATGCGGGTCGCATGCGATGGGTGTACTGACCTTCCCTACAGCTGCGACGTTTTGCATGCACAACTGTATCTCTCTACACAAGAACAGCGACGCCGCGACCCATCGCCTGCGGCATCGCTTGGCAGCTTGCGCATCGTGGCCCTCCATGGCCGTGCATCGCCAAGTTGCAGCTGCGTGATGTCTGCCTGACAACGCGCCGAAGAGCGGCTCAAAAAACGTAGCGAGCAGTCGCCAGGTGGGCGTGGACAGCGCACTCGGAAGCGGCGTGTACGCGTGGTACATGCCGCACCAAGCACCGGCCACGCCCGCCTGGCGGTGAGCACAGTCGTTCTGTTGGCTACTCAATCCTTCGCATACACCACACCCAACTTATCGATCTCGTCGCCGGCACGGCCAGTGAAACCGGCGATGTGCCAGCCGCTGGGAGCGGTCAGCGTATAGCGCTCGTTGCTCGGGGTGCCCACCTGTACGCTGCGGCCGGTGTTGGTGCGCAGGCTCAGCGAAAACACGCGGGTGCTGTCGTTGTACTTGCCCACGCTGAAGGTGGCCGAAGACAGCGTTTCGTTGGCACCCAGCGACAAGGTCGTTGCCTGCCCGCCACTGCCGCCATGCGCCAGCAGTTTGCCGCTGTCCAGGATCACACCTACGCCATCCAGGCGCTCACCGCCGCGCAAGGTCACGCCACTGAGTCGGCGAGCGCCGGGATTGCCGGCCAGGTCGTTGAACGGAATGCCGTGCGGGCCACCGAACTGATCGCTGGTGCGCAGTTGATCGCCCACCGCCCAACCGAACTGCGTATACACCGGGTAATGATCGGACAAGGGCTTGCCGGCGCTGTCATAGAAGCCGCCAGCATCGAGCTGATAGCGATTGGCCACCAGGGTCAGTTGCGGTGCATCGCGGTACAACATCTTGTCGACCACCTCGCAGCTATTGGTGGGCGGCGTGCCGCAGAGCAGCGGCGTGGCACCGGACGCCGGTGCGCTGCCCTTGATCAATTCCACCCACGCATCGGTGAGCCCGTTGGAGGCGATCAGTTCGCGGATGTTGTCGTCGCTGCGGGTGTAGCGCGTGTTGGAATCCATCATCACCAACACCGCGTTACCGGCCGACCAGGTCTGGATGAACTGCGAGAGCTGACCGATATTGGCGCGACGTGCGGACAGATCGCCCGCTTCGACACCGGCATTGGGGTGCGCGTTGTAGACGTCCAGCAACACGCCATCGGCCAGGCGGACGCGCATGTAACTGAAACCTTTCGGGGTCAGGCAGTCGGTGCCGTTGCACTGCTTCCACTTGACCCGCGTGAAGTCGCTGAAGGGATAGTTGCTGAGCGTATTGAGCCCATCACCCAACGCGGCGCCACCACTGGTGGCGGTGCGATACGGATGCGCATCGCCGGCGTACAACGCGGCATGGTAGTTGAAGTCTTCCTGCACATGGACCAGGCCGTAAGACGCCAGTTTTGGTGCCAGCAGTGCGGTGTTGGTGGCCGGCGTTCCGCTGGACAGCCCTTCGGGCAGACCGGCGACGTTGTAGGTCAGCACGTCGAGCACGCCGACGGTTGTTTGTGCCTGGGCAGTGCTGGCGCAGGCAAGGCTTAGAGCGATTCCGAGACTGACGAGTGTGCCTAAATGCTGGAGCATGGATCACCTCTTGCAGAAAGGAAAAACGGCTGGCACAGCGGCCAGAAAAGCGGCGTCCACGACGCCGATGCGACCACGTGCGCCGGCCATTGGCCGGCGCACGCAGCGTCATTCGCTCAGGTACTGCGGGTCGATCGCCGCGTCGATCAATGTCGCCAAGGTCGGTAGCGGGCAGTCGTATTCCGGCGTGGCACTGCTGCAGCCGGGAATGAAGACCGGCGAGGACGGCGGTGGCGCCTGCGCTGTGAGCGTGCGGCGTTCGCGCAGTTGCGCCAGGGTCTGCGCGGTGTAGCGCACGCGGATCACGCGTTGCCCGTCGGCACGCCGCCAACGCTCGAACACCAACGCACCACCGGGCACGGTCTGGTCGGGCTGATACCCCGGCAGCTGCCAATGCAGATCGAACATGCCGGCCAGCAAGGTCAGCGTGCCGTCGTGACCGGACAGCACCACCAGCCGTGCATCCCCACCAATCGGCGTGGCGTGCGCGGTATTGGTGTGTGCGCTGCGATTGGGATCGCTGCCTTGCTGCAAGGTTGCCAGTAGCCGCGCCGCCAATGGCGAACTGGCCATACGCGCCACCGTCGGCGCACGCAGGCGCAACGCGAACTCGGCTTGATGCGGTGCAAATGCGCGCAGCAGGCTGGCTTCGTCGAGGCCTTGCCAACCCAGTGCGGCAAAGTCCTGGCCGTCGGCCCAGCCCATCAACAGACTCTCGCTGATACCCGATGCGGCCGGTGCCGGGCCTTCGACTCCGGCAATGCCGTCATGTGCATCGCCCATACGTGCGGGCACTGCATCCAGGCGTCGCTTGCCGGCACCGGCCTGCGCCGGGCACGGCCGTTGCGCGCACTGCAATAGCAGTTGTTGCAAGGTGTCGATCGCATCGTGCTGGGCCGCATTCCAGCCCGCGACATCGCCACCGACGCGGCCAGCGATGGCCGCGCGCATCAGGTCGGCGGCAGCAGGTTGGCGCACCGCCGGCGCGCCATCGAACAACGGATCGGACGCACCATCGGCAACGTGGTGCACCGTGTTCGTGCACCCCGGCGTGAGCGTACGTGCCAGCGCCTGTGCCGAGGCGATGGTGCGCTGGGTGCGATTTGCCCAGTAATACACGCTGTCGCAGCCATCGCCATCGAACAGGCCGAGCGGTGCGTAATGGGCGCGATAGTAGCTACCGAACAATGCTTCCAGACGTGCGCCGTTCTCGGTCAGGTGACCGGCCGGCACGCCGAAGCGTGGCCAGGGACGTGCGGAATACCTGCCCAATGCTTCCGGGCTGGACATCGCCGCACGCACGCCGTGGCGTTTGAGGATGACGACTTTTTCAAGCGTCTCCGGCACTGCGGCGGCGTGCACGGTTCCCAGTGGAACCAGCGCAGCAACGACAGCAGCAAAAAATCCGAAACACAGACGCGGCAGTGATGACATGCATTCGATCTCGATCGTGGCGCGCCACGCATGACGCGATAGGGCGCAGCGTGCAGTGGCAACAACGCCACAGCGGGCGCCGTTGCAGGTGCAGAGGACGCCTTGCTGGAAGGCGCCCGGTTGTGGCCTCAGTGGTTGCCGGCAACGCTGGATCGGTGATCGGAACGGCTGCGCCACCAGACGGCGGCTGCAGCATGTCGCGCTGCACCCGTGCCAGATCGAGCGCAGCGTCCTCGGCCCATTAATTCCAGCGCACCGGCCTGCCTTGGCCACACTCAGAAACGCGCGCGTAGCCCCAACGACCAGGTGCGGCCGTAGTCGGTATAGCCACCGAACAGATGATCGCCCACAAACTGGCGCTGAACTTCACCGGTGAGGTTGATCGCGTTGACGAACACCGACAGCGTGTCGTTGACCTTGTAAGCCACGTTGGCATCCAGGCTGCCGAACTTGTCGCTGTTGAGCGTGGCCACATTGGCGGTGCCGACGGCATTGAGAATCTCGTCGCTCCAGCTGTAACTGACACGCGCCATCAACGGGCCCTTCTCGTAGAACAGCACGGCGTTGTAGGTATTCTTGGCCACGCCTTCCAGGCTGTCGGTAAAGCTGCTGCTACCGTCGTGATAGGTCGCCTTGCTGTCGGTCCAGGTGTAGTTGAGCTGCATGCCCAGGCCATCCAGCGGCGACGGCAAGCCGGTAAACACCTGCTGATACGCCACCTCTGCACCCTGCACCATCGCCTTGCTGCCGTTGGTCTTGGACGACAGCAGATAGGTCTGGCCTTCGTAGACCAGGTTGGACATCTGAGTCTGGATGAAGCTGGAAATATCCTTGTAGAACAGCCCGCCGGTCAGCGCCGAGGTCCCATCGATGTACCACTCGAAGGTCAGGTCGTACTGCCATGCTTCGAACGGTTGCAGCGCGGGATTGCCGCCACTGGCGGTGAGGATTTCGCCACTGGAATTGAAAGTGAGTTTGGACGACAGGTCGGTGAGGTCCGGGCGTGTGATCACCTTCGCTGCGGAGGTGCGCAACACCATGTCATCGCGCACATCCCAGGCCGCATTGAACGACGGCAGCACGTTGGTATAGCTGCGCTCGAAATGCACTGGCTGGGCCGTGCCGTTGACATCGGCATGACCATCGGTGGCCTGCTCGGTGCGCACCACGCGCGCACCGAGGTTGCCGCGCAGCTCGCGGCCGGCCAGATCGGTACCGAAATCGGTCATCGCGTAGGCCGAAGCGATCTTTTCCTGCACCTCATAGGAATTCTGCAGATCCGCGCTGTTGGGCGTATTGCGCAGATCGGCGCTGGTGGGCCAATTGCCCCAGAACGCGGATTCGACCGGTGCCAGCCACTGCCGCGGCAGGTTGCCGTTGGCGTCAGCCAGCATGTCGTTGACCGGCAATGCGGTGAAGTTAGTGGCCGGGAAGCGCACCCCGGCGATGCTGTTGAGCAGCAGGTCGGCACGGTCATAGGTGCGTGAGCGCTCGCGATATTTGGCGCCTACCTTGATGTCGCGGAAGAAGCTGCCGTCGAGCGTACGTTTGGCATCGAACTGCAGTGCGTCTTCCTTGTCGCGCGCATCGATCTGCCGCCATTCCAGGCGGCGTCCTGCCACGGTGGCCGGGTTGGTCGGATCAAAACCGTTGGTGAAGCTCCAATCCGGCACGTTATCGCCATCGGCTTGCGGCATGTCCACGCGCATCGACAGGTTGGTGCCGCTGCGCAGGCGTGTGCGTCGGATCGGGTCCGAATCGTAGCTATGCGCCTGCGAGTGGAACGCCACCGCGCCCAGCGTCCACTGGTCGCCGCTCCAGGTGCTGGACAGGCGCGCACTGCGGTTGTCGTCGGTGATACCGGAGGTTTCGCGCGAGATCTGCACCTGTCCATTGCGGTAGTCGAAGCCAGTGATACCGCCGTTTTCCACGCGCAGGTTGCTCATCCTGGACAGATTGTCGAAGCCGACACCCATGCTGTATTCGTCGTAATGCACGGTCTGCTTGGCGTAGAGCAGATCCAGCGTGGTTTCCCACTGCGCGCTGGGCTTCCATTGCAGCGACGCCGCAACGCCGGTGCGTTCGCGCTCTTCCAGCTCCAGCGTCGGGCGCAGACCGGTCGGCACGTAATTGGCACCGGGTACGCCCGGCACACCGCTGCGGTAGTAGTCCCAGCTCACCTCGTTGACGCGGTCCTGGCGCAGCGTGCGTTGCGCATACGCGCCAGAGATCAGCATGCCGAAGGTGCCTTCGGCATTGACCCAGTTGAACAGGCCGGACACGCGCGGATCGTTGGCATGGGTGCGTTGCGCCTGGCTCGATTCCAGCGACACATTGGCCAGTGTCTTGCCCAGTTCCAATGGGCGGAACGTGCGCACATTGACGATGCCGCCGATGGCGCCTTCATCCAGATCCGCAGTGGGGCTCTTGATCACATCCAGCCCGGACACCAGTTCGGCCGGCAGCGTGTCGTAGCGAAACTGCCGCCCGGTCTGGCCGGAGGTGCGCACGTTTTCGTTGACCGCCATGGTCTGGCCATTGAGCGTGGTGACCTGAAAGTTCGGGCCCAGGCCACGCACGCGTACATACACGCCTTCGCCGCGGTCACGCACGATCGACACGCCAGGCACCCGCTGCAACGCTTCGGCCACGTTTTGTGCCGGCAACTTGCCGATGTCCTCTGCCGCAATCACATCCACCACGCTGTCGGCATAGCGCTTCTGCCGCAACGCGGCGCTGAGGCTGCCGGCATAACTGCCGAGTACCTGGATGCTGTCCAGCTCCTGCACCGGTGCGTCTGCGCGTGGTACTGGCGCGTTCGCCACTGCCGCCGACGTCGGGGACACCTGCGGCTGCGCGCCAGGCGCGTCCTGGGCTGTTTCGATGGTCACCGTGGTCGGATTGAGATAGCGATAGCGCAGGCCGGTACCGGCAAGCAATTGCTGCAAGGCCTGCTCCGGCGCGATGCCGGCAGTGGTGGCACGGGTCTGCGGGTTGCCGGCAACGCCTGCGGCATACACGAATTGCAGACCGGTCTGACGCGACAAGGCATTGAGTGCACGTGCCAACGGCTGGGCGGGAATCGCATCGACCGACACGGCCACCGGCGTGGTCTGGGCACCGGCAGTACCGGCATGCAACGCGAGAGCAATCGAAAGAACCAACGTACGACGCATCGTGGAATCCAGTAGGGGAGGAAGCAATGCGCAGCGCCACGCACAGGCGGGAATGCTGCGTTGTACCCGGACTACGAGGGACGACAGCGACGATCGGGCACCGGTTTTTGATGAATTTTCTGTGACACGTACTTGGTGCCGGCGCGCATGCACGCAGGCGCACGACGCTGAGTGAGCGATGCGGGTGCATCTGGGCGCGTGCGCAGGCTGGCCAATCTTGAGAGGGACATGGCAGCTGTCGGAGCGCGGCATGCACACGATGCCGCTCAGCCGGGCGCGCCTGGCTCGGGGATGTCAGGTGGGCCACGACGGTGCTATTGGTGCCACTCCCCGCCGCTGTCGTCAGTGCGCAGCGGCGCCCTGCGCTGGTCGGCTGCTCACGCGCAACACGCCCGGTGCAGCGACCACGAGCAGGTTGGGTTGGTCGTCGAGAAACGCGCGCAGCGAGGCGACATCGTCGCCACGCAGATTACCGGTGAGCCGCAACGCGCCGGCGGCGGCATCGTCGATGAGCAGGCGGGTGCGATTGAGCCGATTGAAATCCTCGGCCACGGTGGTCAGCGGTGCGTCGCGGAACACGATGCGCCGCTGCCACCACGCATGCATCGCGGCGACATCCTCGTTGGACACGTCGACCCGGCCGGACACAGCGTCGATCCGTGCGCTCTGCCCGGCGCCCAGGTTCGCCAGCATCGGCTGCTGCTTGCGGTCATCGCGCCACACGTGCACGCGGCCCTCGGTGACTTCGATGCGCGCCTGCTGCCGATACAACGCAATATCGAAGGTGGTGCCGATATCCTCCACACGCAGACGGCCCGCATACACCTGCAACCGACGGCGGTCCTGGGCCACTTCAAAGCTGGCCTGACCCTTCAGCAATTGCAGGCGACGACTCCACGGCGTCATGGTCGCGCGCACGCTGCTCAGCGCGTTCAGATGCACCACGCTGCGATCGGCCAATTGCACGCGGCGCTGCTCGCCATGCGCGGTGGCATAGGTCTGCGTGCGCGGCCATGCCCAGCCGGTCAAGACCGCCACACCGCACACCGCTGCTGCCAAACCCAGGCTCCAGCCGCGGACACGCGCACTGCGCTGACCATCGGTGCGGCCCGGCGGCGGCGCATGTCGAGGCTGTTGTGGTTGTGGTAATCGCGACGGCAACGGCAACACGATCACATTGCGCGACGCTGCAGCCGCACGCGTACGGCGATCGCCATCGAGCAAGGCATCCACATCCAGCTGCATGCCACGCAAGGCATCGCCCAGCTCACCGGCCATGCGCAGCACGGCCATGTATTCGCGCACATGCAGCGGCGATGCGGTCAGCCATTGCATGAAGCTGGCTTGCTGCTGTGCATCCAGCGCCTGCATGCGTTGCAGTGCATGCCAGTGCGCGGCCTCGCTCGCAGCCCTGCGGGTGGCCCAAAGACGCGTACTCACCAGCTCTCCCCGCTGTCGGCAACCGCCTGCCTGCACGCCGACAACCCACGTACCACATGTTTCTTGACCATATGCGCAGACACGCCCATGCGCTCGGCGATCTGTTTGTAGCTGAGCCCATCGCGGTATTGCATCACCAGCACCGCGCAGGTGCGCTCGGGCAAGGTCGCCAGCAAGGCCTGCAACCGTTGCTGGCGCTGCTGACGGTGCGCGGCGTCTTCCACATCCTCGCCTGCAGCCAGCAATTGCGAAAACTGTTCCATTTCTTCGATCTGCAACGGCGCCTGCTTGCGGCGCACCGCCTGCTCGCGCGCAAGATTGAGCGCCACCGTGTACAGATAGGCTTCCGGATTGGCGATGCCCTCGCCCTGGTCCTGCTGCGCGCGCAACAGGCGTAGATAGGTTTCCTGCACTAGGTCCTCGGCGTCCTCCTTGGCACCGCGGCGCACAAAAAAACCGCGCAGCACAGATCCGTGCTGCGTGAACACCTGGGTCCACGCGCGGCTGGCGTTGGCTTTCATCGTGCGCGCTCCCCTTGCGCTGGGTGGGCTAGCCTGGCCAATTCAGGTGACACCACGATGACGCGCAACGCGCAACGCACCTGCAAAGCGGTCCACTGCGCTACGCAACCAATTGCCCATTGCACGCCATCGCAATGCAGCTGAGCGAACGCCACAGCATTGCGATTGGCATGCGCAAGCGCGACCGAGCATCGCTACATCTACACCGTCCCTACACCGCACCTTGACCCTACGCGCGTCAAGGTGAGTCCCCTCCTCCCAGCCATCGCCACGGGGTTCGCATGAATGCCACGCCCGCCACTGCCGATCACACGGCGCCGGCAATCGCCACCGCTGCGCCGACTTACCCGGTCAACCTGCGCATCAATGGTCAGCCCTATCAATTGCAATTGGAAGCCTGGATCAGCCTGCTCGATCTGCTGCGCGATCGGCTCGATCTCACCGGCACCAAAAAGGGCTGCGATCACGGCCAATGCGGTGCATGCACGGTGCTGGTCGACGGCCGCCGCATCAACAGCTGCCTGACGTTAGCGGTGATGCAGGACGGCGCCGACATCACCACCGTCGAGGGTCTGGCCGATGGCGACCAGCTGCATCCGCTGCAGCGCGCCTTCATCGCGCACGATGCGTTTCAGTGCGGGTATTGCACGCCGGGGCAACTGTGTTCTGCGGTTGGCCTGCTCAATGAAGGAAAAGCGCACGACCGCGATCAGGTACGCGAATTGATGAGCGGCAATCTGTGCCGGTGTGGTGCGTATCCGCAGATCACCGATGCGGTGATGGAAGTGATGGGCAAGCCCAGCGACAGCAGCGACAGCGCTGCCACGCCGTGGACGCCCGGGACGGTGCCGGCATGATCCCGCTCAACTACACGCGCCCAGACAGCGTGGATGCCGCACTCGCTGCCATCGCATCGCGCGGCAACGACCCGCAGCCGGTGCCCTCCGACGCATCCGTGCGCCTGATCGCCGGCGGCACCAACCTCACCGACTTGATGAAGCTGCAGCTGATGCGCCCCAGCAGCCTGGTCGACATCAATCGCCTGCCGCTGGACAGCATTACCACGCTGCCGGAGGGCGGCCTGCGCCTGGGCGCACTCGCGCGCAATGCCGACACTGCCTATCACCCAGAGGTCGAGACGCGTTACCCGTTGCTGAGCGCGGCAATCCTGGCAGGCGCGTCGCCGCAGATCCGCAACATGGCCAGCAACGGCGGTAATCTGTTGCAACGTACGCGCTGCCTGTATTTCTACGATCACGCCACACCTTGCAACAAGCGTGCACCGGGCAGCGGGTGTTCGGCCATTGGCGGGCTGACCAAGTACAACGCCATTCTCGGCACCAGCGCGCACTGCATCGCCACGCATCCGTCGGATATGTGCGTGGCATTGGCGGCGCTGAATGCAGTGGTCCATGTGCAAGGCCCGCAAGGCGAACGCGATATTGCCTTTGCCGATTTTCATCGGTTGCCTGGCGATCATCCGGAACTGGACAGCACGCTGGCGCCGGACGAGTTGATCGTGCATATCGATCTGCCCGACGCGCAGCGCTTTGTCGCCCATAGCGCCTATCTGAAAATCCGCGAGCGCCTGTCGTATGCGTTTGCACTGGTGTCGGTGGCTGCTGCGCTGGATTTGAAGGACGACGGCAGCATTGGCGAGGTGCGTGTCGCACTGGGCGGGGTGGCGCATAAGCCGTGGCGCAATCCCGATGCAGAAGCGCAACTGGTGGGATTGCCAGCGACCGCAGACACGTTCGCAGCTCTGGCCGATGTCTTGCTGCAAGGTGCACAAGCGCAGGGCGAAAACGCCTTCAAGCTGCCAATGGCGCGCCGCGCCATCGTGCGCGCACTCGAGGTCGCACGCGAGGGCACCACTGACAACCGCGGGCGCACCAGTGCGCTGGAGCAAGCGCCATGAACGCACGCAACACCGATCTATCCAACAGCGAATTGACGCCGCCGGTTGCCGATCAAGGCACCGGCTTCCGCCCCACCGGCACCGGTGTACCGCGCATCGATGGGCGTGCAAAAGTCACAGGCCAGGCGCGCTATGCCGCGGAGTGGCCGGTGCCGGATCTGGCCTATGGCGTGGTGGTCAGCAGCACGATCGCCAAGGGCACGATTGTCGGCTTCGATCTGGCTGCCGCACGCGCGGTGCCGGGTGTGCTGGAGATCATCACCCACGACAATCGCCCGCACATGCGTGGCATGGATCTGTTCTACAAGGACATGACAGCGCCGGCCGGTTCGCCATTTCGCCCCCTGTACGACAACAACGTGCGCTACAGCGGGCAGCCGGTGGCACTAGTGGTGGCAGACACGTTCGAGGCTGCGCGCCATGCAGCGCATCTGGTGCAGGTGGAGTACGCGCAAGAGCCGCACGCAACCAACTTGATGACCAATCTGGAGCGTGCGCACAAACCCAAGGCGTTGAAGGCAGGATTTTCGCCACCGCCCAAGGACAGGGGCGAACCGGACACCGCCTTCGTCAATGCCGCCTGTCAGGTGCAGGCCGATTACTACAGCGGTGTGGAGCACCACAACCCGATGGAGTTGTTCGCCTCCACCGTGATCCGCGAGGAAGACGGCCACTTCACCATCTACGACAAGACCCAGGGCTCGCAGAACAGCCGTTGGTATGTGTCGCATGTGTTCGGCCTGAGCAAGCGCAAGGTCACCGTGCGTAACCCGTATGTGGGCGGCGCGTTCGGCTCCGGCCTGCGGCCGCAATATCAGCTGGCGCTGGCGGTGATGGCCTCGATCAAGCTGGACCGCTCGGTGCGTGTGGTGATGACGCGGCAACAGATGTTTACCTTCGGCCATCGCCCGGAAACCGTGCAGCGGCTCAAGCTCGGTGCCGACCGCGATGGCAGCTTGCGCGCCATCTGGCACGAGGCCATCGCCGAGACCTCGCGCATCGAAGATTACGTCGAGGTGGTGGTCAACTGGAGCGGGCAGCTGTACGCCTGCGACAACGTGCATCTTGGCTACAACCTGGTCAGCCTGGATCAGTACAGCCCGATGGACATGCGCGCGCCCGGTGCCACTCATGGCATGCATGCGCTGGAAGTGGCGATGGACGAGCTGGCCTACGAGGTCGGCATCGATCCGCTGGCGCTGCGGCTGAAGAATTACGCCGAGGTCAATCCAGCTGACGGTAAGCCGTTTTCCAGCAAGGCGTTGCGCGAGTGTTACCAGCAAGGTGCCGAGCGCTTTGGCTGGGCACAGCGTCCGCCGCAGCCGCGCGCACGCAAGGAAGGCCGCGAGTGGGTCGGCTGGGGCATGGCCACCGGGCAATGGGATGCGATGCAGATGTTTGCGCGCGCCCATGCCGTGCTGCACGCCGATGGCCGACTGGTGGTGAGCAGTGCCGCCAGCGATATCGGCACCGGCACCTACACGGTGATGGCGATGATCGCTGCCGAAGCGCTGGGCCTGCCGCTGGAACAGGTGACCTTCCAGCTTGGCGACTCGACCCTGCCTGTCGCACCTATCGAAGGCGGCTCCTCGCATGTCACCACGATCGGCTCGGCGGTGGACGGTGTATGCGGCAAGTTGCGCACGCGCCTGCTGCGCCTGGCTCAGGCCTTGCCCAACTCGCGCTTTGCGCGGGTCAAGCTGGACGATGTGGTGTTTGCCGATGGCACGATTGCATTGCGTGCCGATGCCAGCAGCGCGATTGCGTTACCTGCATTGTTGCGTGCAGCCGAACTGGAGCAGATCGAAGACAAGTTCCTGCTGCTGCCCAACGTGCTCAAACAGCGCAAATACACCCGTGCCACGCACGCTGCGGTGTTCGTAGAAGTGCGCGTGGACGAAGAGCTCGGCAGCGTGCGGGTGACGCGCGTGGTCAGCGCGATTGCTGCGGGGCGCATTCTCAACCCGACCACCGCGCGCAGCCAGATCATCGGCGGCGTGGTGTGGGGCATCGGCCAGGCCTTGCACGAACATACCCAGGCCGATCACCGCTTCGGCCGCTTCATGAATCACGATCTGGCGCAGTATCACGTCTCCGCCAATGCCGACATCCACGACATCGAGGTGATCTTTGCCGATGAAGACGACCGCGTGGTCAGCAGCCTGGGGGCGAAAGGCGTCGGCGAGATCGGCCAGGTGGGTGTGTCGGCAGCCATCTGCAATGCCATCTTCCACGCCACCGGCAAACGCATCCGCAGCACGCCAATGACGCCGGACAAGGTGATGGCAGACTGAGCGACCTGCTGCGGGATCTCAGGATCTCGCAGTCAGGGATGATGGCGTCTCCCCACGGGCTCGACATTGCACGATGTCGGGCCCGCTGCGTGATTGCGAACGCGCCTTGCAAGCACAAGCTAACCAGGCTCAATCACTCAAACAGATGCACACCGCATAGCTCGCCGACATCCAGCACGCGCCATCTATTGCCGTTGAGCACACGACACAGTGCCGATTGACGACTGACGACTGACGACTGACGTCAAAACGCGATGACCACTCCAGATCAACACGCCGCACCAACCTTCTCACCTGCACGCCACCGGCATCACCGTCTCCGTACGGCCTTCTTCTTGCCCGGCGTCTGCGCACTGCCCGCCTGCACCGTGGACAAGGCCATGGTGATCAGACCGGCGATCAAACGGCGCAACACCGCTTCGTTATCCGCCGATGCCTTGAGGCTGGTGGTGGCAAGCCGCAGGATGTAGGCAAGATCGGCTGCCGACATCGCGCTGTTGTCGCGCACATGCGGGCGCAGCAGCTGCACCAGCGTGTCTTCCATCTGCTGGTACAGCGCATCCAGCGCATCGGGCGCATACACCCCGCAGTTGGCAACCAGATCCAGCCCGTTTTCAGAGTCGATCACCGCAGCCACCGGCTCCAGCACCCAGATATCGAACAACTGCCGTAACTGGGTGTGCAGGTCCTGCGTATCGCGTACGCGCTGCGCCGTTGCGGCCGCGCAAATATCGCGCTGACGCACGACCTGCGCGGCGAAGATCGCCTCTTTGTTGGGGAACGCGGCATACAGCGACGGCCGCGACATCTGCGCAGCCTGGGCGATGTCGCTCATGCTCACCTTGCGGTAGCCATGCCGTAAAAACAGCTGCAGCGCGGTCTCCATGACACGCGCCTCCTTGCTTTCGGCAGGCGCTGTGGCGGGGATAGCCGCCTCCTTCGATTGCTTTACACTTGACATTGTTTGTAAATACGTAAATCTTACACGTTCCGCCAATTGTAAAGCACAGCGACCGCCATGACCTCTACCAATCCGCGCACCAGCGGCGCCAGCCGCACCACCCGCGCCTATGCAGCGCTCGAAAAAGAAGGCGCCATGGTGCCGTGGCAGTTCGAAAGCCGCGCGGTACGCGCCACCGATGTCGCAATCAAGGTACTGTTCTGCGGCGTCTGCCATTCGGACCTGCACTCGGTGAACAAGTGGGCAAGCGAATACCCGCTGGTGCCGGGCCATGAGATCGTTGGCGAAGTGATCGAGCTGGGCGCGGAGGTCGAAGGCTTTACGCTGGGCCAGCGCGTGATGATCGGCACCATCGTCGACTCCTGCCGGCACTGCGCGCCGTGTCAGGCGCATGACGAAGTGTATTGCCACGCCTTCCCCACCCTGACCTTCGATGGCGTGGATCGCGTGGACGGCAGCCGCACGCGCGGCGGCTATTCGGAGTACTACGTGTCCGACGCCCGCTTCGTCTACCCATTGCCCGACGGCCTGGACCCGGCGGCAGCAGCGCCACTGCTGTGTGCCGGTATCACCTGCTTTGCGCCGCTGCACCGCTACGGCATCGGCCCCGGCCACACCGTCGGCGTGGTCGGCATCGGCGGGCTTGGCCATCTCGGCATCAAGTTCGCCCGTGCCATGGGCGCACATGTCGTCGCCTTCACCACCTCGCCGAAGAAAGCCGCCGAAGCGCACCGCCTGGGCGCGCACGAGGTGGTGGTCTCCACCGATGCGGCGCAAATGCAGGCGCAGGCCTACCGCTTCGATTTCATCCTCGACACCGTCTCGCGCAGCTACCCCATGAACGACATGCTCAAGGCGCTCAATCTCGACGGCACGCTGTGCACGCTGGGCCTGCCCGACCAACTGGATTTCCGCCCGGTCTTGCTGGCCATGGGCCGCCGCAAGGTCACCAGCTCGGGCACCGGCGGTACCGCCGACACCCACAGCATGCTCGCGTTCTGCCAGCAGCACGGCATCGTGGCCGATATCGAATTGATCAAACTGCAGGACATCAACGCCGCATTCGAGCGCGTCCACAACAACGATGTGCACTACCGCTTTGTGATCGATCTGCAAGCATCGGCCTTGTAAGCGGACAGCCGCGCAATGCCGGCGCGGCCGGTGCGCGTGCCGGCATTGCATCGCTTCGTTGCAACGTCAGCCCGATGCGCGAACCGGCCTTCCCCAAGCCCAACATCCGATGCGAACCCAACCGGTCGCAGGGCATCGCGCTGATGTAGCGTGAGCGCATCTTCTGCCCAGCAAGGTTCCCGCATGCCTGCGCGCACTACACGTCGTGAGTTGCTTCGTGGTGCGGCCACGCTCGCAGTGCTGTCGCGTATTCCCAGCGGCTGGGCGCTGCCACCGGGGCCATCGCGTGGGCCGGCCTTCATCGAGGCGTTGATCGCGCGCATGAGCGTGGAAGAAAAGGCCGGCCAGCTTAGTAGTCTTTTCGGTTCTGCAGAACAGGTCGACAAAGCGATTAACGCCAATCCGGCGAGCAAGGACGGCGCCGGGCGCAACCAGTTGGCCGCGGCGCGGGCCGGGCAACTAACCGGCGTGTTCAGCGGCGCCAACGTGCGCTGGCATCGGCAGCTGCAAGAGGCTGCGCTGACTGGCCGCAGTGGCGGCCACCGGCACGCCGGTCGTGCTGCTGCTGAGCACCGGCCCTGCGCTCGCGCTGCAAGGCCCGGCGCTGCAAAGCGCGGCGATCCTGGTCACCTGGTTTTTGGCCTCGGAAGCCGGCAATGCAATTGCCGATATCGTGTGCGGTGTGCAGGCGCCCTCTGGCCGTTTGCCGGTGAGTTTTCCGCATGCCGCAGGCCAGGTGCCCTACACCTGTGCGCACCCGCCCAGCGGCCGCCCCAACCTGGATCTGCACGGCTTGCAGCGGTACACCACGCATGACCGCGACGTGCCCAACACGGCCCTGTTCCCGTTTGGCCATGGCCTGACCTACGGGCGCATCGCCTACACCGATCTGCAGCTAAGCGCGCCGCAGATGACGGCGACCGGCAGCCTGCAGATCACCGCACGCATCAGCACCCATGGCAGCCGCGACGCCGACGAAGTGGTGCAGCTCTATCTGCGCGACCGCACCGCCAGCATTGCCCGCCCGGTGCGTGAGCTCAAGGACTTCCGCAAGGTCAGGGTGCCTGCCGGCGGTAGCGTCAGCGTGCAGTTCGAGCTGCGTCGCGCGCATCTGGTGTTTGTCGGGCAGGCAATGACCCCGATCGTGGAGTCGGGCCTGTTCGATGTATGGCTTGCGCCATCTGCCGAAGCCGATGGCGTGCATGCGCAATTCGAGTTATTGGGCTGAGTAATCAACAAAACACAGCGTGCCGCTGCCAATAGGTCGTGGACGGCGCACAGGCGCCGCGGGGCAGCCGAGGTACATGGCACCGTCGAGCACAGGCAGCGCGCGTTCGCTGCCGGCGCAGTCGCTTCGACGGTTGCTCCAAGCACGCCGCTGCTGAGACCGCCGCTGCACCGGCTGATGTTGCGAGTGCTGGACAACCGCGGCGCACCGGATGTCGCTGCGCTTTACGCTCCGGCCAGCACCTGTGCCAGGAACGGCGCGGTGCGGCTGGCACGGTGCCGCGCAACCGCATCCGGCGTGCCGGCAACCACCACGTTGCCGCCGGCACCGCCCGCGGCCGGCCCCATGTCCAGCACCCAATCGCTGCTGGCGGCCACGCGCATATCGTGCTCGACCACGATCACCGTATTGCCGGCGTCCACCAGTCCTTGCAGCTGGGTCATCAAAGTATCCACGTCGGACGGATGCAGGCCGGTGGTGGGCTCGTCCAGCACGTAGACGGTGTCGCGCCGCTGTGCGCGTTGCAGTTCGGTGGCCAGCTTGATGCGCTGCGCTTCGCCACCGGACAACTCGGTGGCCGGCTGGCCCAGACGCAGATACCCCAGCCCCACTTCGCGCAACACTTGCAACGGCCGCAACACGCTGGCGTCGTCGGCAAAAAATGCCGCCGCCTGATCCACTGTCATCGCCAACACCTGCGCGATGGTGTGCCCGCGCAGTTCGATCTCCAGCGTCTTGGCGTTGTAGCGCGCGCCGTGGCAGGTGGGGCACGGTGCGTACACGCTGGGCATGAACAGCAGTTCCACCGACACCGAGCCTTCGCCTTCGCACGTGGCGCAGCGGCCCTTGGCGACGTTGAACGAAAATTGCCCGGGGTCGTAGCGACGACGGCGCGCAGTGGGCGTGGCCGCAAACAACTTGCGCACCGGATCGAACAAGCCGGTGTAGGTGGCCAGGTTGGAGCGCGGCGTGCGGCCGATCGGTTTCTGATCCACCCGCACCAGCCGGCGCACGCGATCGAGCCCGCCGACGATCGCACCACCCAGCGGCACCTGCGTGTCGCGCTCCAAGGGGTCCAGTGCGTCGTCCTCTTCAGACTCTGCATGACCAAGATACGCGGCCAGCAATTCCACCAGCGCCTGGCTCACAAGCGACGATTTGCCCGAGCCGGACACACCGGTCACCGTGGTGAACACGCCCAACGGCAGATCCACATCCAGCGCGCGTACGTTGTTGCGGGTGATGCCGCGCAGCTGCAGCCAGCCGGTCGCGGCGCGCGCATGACTTAGCACCGCCGGTGGCGTGCCGAACAGATAACGCCGCGTGGACGATGCCGCCACCGCGTCCAGACCCGCTGGCGGCCCGCTATAAAGCACCTGCCCGCCATGGACGCCGGCCGCAGGGCCCACGTCCACGATCCAGTCGGCATGGCGGATCACATCCACCTCGTGCTCGACCACGAACACCGAGTTACCCGCCGCCTTCAACTGGTCCAGCGCGCCCAGCAACGCCTGCGCATCGGCTGGATGCAAGCCCGCCGATGGCTCGTCCATCACATACACCACGCCGAACAACTGCGAGCGGATCTGCGTGGCAAGCCGCAGGCGTTGCAGCTCGCCCGGCGACAGCGTGGGCGTGCTGCGCTCCAGGCTGAGATAACCCAGGCCCAGCGCCTGCACCACGGCGATCCGCGCGCGCAAATCCTCGGCAATGCGTTGCGCGGCGATCACCTGTTCCGGGTGCTGCGTGGCGCCCTTCTTCTTTGCCTGCATCCGCACATCGGCATCGGCGGCCGGGCGCAACAGCTCGGCCACTTCATCCAGCGGCCTGCGCGACAACTCGCCGATATCCAACCCGGCAAAGGTCACCGACAACGCCTCGCGTCGCAGCCGCTTGCCATCGCATTGCGGGCACAGCGTGCTGACCAGATACTGCGCCACGCGCTTTTTCATCTGCGCGCTCTGCGTGCTGGCAAAGGTGTGCAACACATAGCGCCGCGCACTGGTAAAGGTGCCCATGTAGCTGGGCTCTTCCTTGCGTTTGAGTGCGCGCTTGACCTCGTCCAGGCTGTAGCCGGCATACACCGGCACCACCGGTTGCTCATCGGTGTACAAAATCCAGTCGCGGGTTTTCTTCGGCAGCGTGTGCCACGGCACATCTACATCGTGGCCCAGCGTGGTGAGGATGTCGCGCTGGTTCTGCCCATGCCAGGCGCCCGGCCAGGCGGCCACCGCACGCTCGCGGATGCTCAGGCTGCGGTCGAGCACCATGGTGGCTTCGGTGGCGTCGTAGATGCGGCCCAGGCCGTGACAGGTGGGACAGGCGCCGGCCGGCGTATTGGGCGAAAACCCGTCCGCATAGATGATCTCCTGCCCAGGCGGATAACTGCCCGCACGCGAATACAGCATGCGCAGCGAGTTGGAGATGGTGGTGACGCTGCCCACCGACGAGCGCGCACTCGGTGCGCCGCGTGCCTGCTGCAGGGCCACCGCTGGCGGCAGCCCATCGATGGCATCCACTTCCGGCACGCCCACCTGGTCGATCAGGCGACGCGCATACGGCGAAATCGAATCCAGATAGCGGCGCTGCGCCTCGGCAAAGATAGTGCCGAACGCCAGCGACGACTTGCCCGAGCCGGACACCCCGGTAAACACCACCAGCGCATCGCGCGGAATGTCCACGTCCACATTCTTGAGGTTGTGCTCGCGCGCACCGCGCACGCACACCAGGCCGGAGGAAGACGACGTTGCGTTAGACATGACTAGCGAACCGACATTCGACAGCGCCCTAGCCTAGCGCGGCATGCATGCAGCCGATGTCGTTGCAACATCGTAGCGTCGTTTAGATGCAGGCAGATGCTCGGATCAAAAGTCTGGTTAGTCGAAGGCGCGGTGCCCTCACCGCTCGCGGGACACGCCGTGAATCCTTCGGTGGAGGCTCGGTGGCAGCATCCATGCCGCCACACGGTCCCGCAAGCGGCGAGGACACCGCGCCAGAGAGCTGGTCGGTAAATTAAGTAAAAAGCTGGTGGTCTTGTGAATTGTGGCTTGCTGATGAGGGTCGCAGAACTGCAGGTGAGCTAGCGAGTCAGAGGCACACCATGCATTGCTTGCAACCCTGCACAAGGACCATCTCGACTGGTCCTTGGCCGCCCACCGTCGCGGGACCTTACGCGGCATGGATGCCGCGTAAGAGCTTACAAGGACGTACTTGCAGCGTGTCCCGCGATGGTGGGCGGCCAAGGGCCCTGCAGCCAGGCCGCAACTCAGCCGCTCTGCAATCGACGCATCCACACCGTAAATCGCACCTAGCAACCTGGCCGTGTATCGATGGGAACCACACCTCGGCAGCGCGCCCCTGGCGATGAGCGCAGTCGTGTTGCCGGCTGCTCTACAACCCGCTCATCCCAACGCATGCGCCGGCACCGGCTGCTCGCCGGTATCGGCCAACGCCTGCATGCGCATGACAACGCCACTAAACAGCCGCGCGGTGGCGGCATTGCGGGTGCGAAAGATGGCTTCCAGTTCACCGTAGTACCACAACGTGCCTTCGCGCCCGGCAGTGAACACGTTGAAGATGTCCTGACCCACGGCGGGGTTTTCCAGGTCCTGCACAATGGTGCGCGCGTTATAGAGCTTGTCGCAGCCGGACACCAGCAGCGCACGCTCGGGTGTCTTGCGCAGGTGCTCCAGGTAGGCCTGCTTGCGCTCGCGCCAATCGCGTTTGCGCGCACGCTCGGTGTTGTCCACCTCCGCCTTGTCTTCGGCAGTGGCATCGGTACACGCCATCACGATGTCGGCCACGGTATCGCCGAACTGCGCGCGGATCGAGGCCTCGTGCCCGCCGCCGCAGTCTTCCACCACATCGTGCAGCAAACCGGCAATGGCCTGCTCTTCATCGCCACCGCATTCCAGCACCAGCGTAGACACGCCGAGTAAATGGCTCAGGTACGGAATCTGCGTCCCCTTGCGCACCTGTCCGGCATGGGCGATGCGCGCGTAATCCACGGCCTGGGCGTAACGTTCGGTGAGAGCGGTCATTGGGCGTCCGATGCGAGCGATGGCACATTATCGCCGAGCCCGACCACGCGCAGGGTGAGGATGCTGCGATGCGCAATTTAGGCTCAATGACGCGCCATTGCGGCCGATAGGATCAAGAGCAACAAGCAAAAGGATTGTGCAACCGCCAGGCGGGCGCGGCCGGTGCTCGGAATCAGCATGTACCACTCGTACACTCCGGTTCTGAGCGCGCGGTCCACATCCACCTGGCGACTGCTCGCTATGTTGTGTTAGCCACTCTAAGCTCGATCCACGCCGTACGATTTTCTCTACGCCATGACCCAACTTCCTGTTTGCAACGCCTGCCGCGACGGCCGCGACTTTCCCACCGCCATCACCATGGCCTTCCAGCCGATCGTGGACGTCTCCACGCGCAGCATATATGCCGGCGAGGCACTGGTGCGCGGCGTCAACGGCGAGTCGGCCGGCAGCATCCTGGCCGCCGTGGATGAGCGCAACCGCTATGCCTTCGACCAGGCCTGCCGTATCAAGGCGATCGAATGCGCCGCGCAGATCGCGCTACCGGCACTGCTGTCGATCAACTTCATGCCCAATGCGGTCTACAACCCCGAGCACTGCCTGCGCGCCACGCTCTCGGCCACTGCGCAACATGGCTGGCCGCTGGACGCGATCATCTTCGAGGTCAGCGAGCAGGAACATCTCACCGATCCCGCGCATCTGCTGGACATCCTGCGAACCTACCAAGCGCGCGGCATGAAGACCGCCATCGACGACTTCGGCGCCGGCTATGCCGGGCTCGGCCTGCTGGCCGACTTCCAGCCGGACCTGCTCAAGCTGGACATCGCCCTGATCCGCGGCATCGACACCGACCGCAGCCGCCAGGCGATCGTGCGCCACGTCACCCGTATGTGCGAAGAACTCGGCATCGCCGTAATCGCCGAAGGCATTGAAGAACCCGAGGAATACCGCACCCTGCGCGACATGGGCATCCACCTGCAGCAAGGCTACCTGTTCGCCAGACCGCAGATCGGCCTGCTACCGCAGGTGCAGTGGCCGGAGTGAGCAACGCTGCGTGCGCGGCATGAGTGAAGTGGGCGAAGCGGCACACCCATCATCCCGCCCCATCAACCATCAGCAACACACCACCCAAACACGTAAGACCTCAGCAGCACACAAACCGCTCCAACGATTCCCCACTCCCGATTCCCGATTTCCAGCGGCGCCCCAGCCAACCATCAGCACCCCACCAACCCGACGCGCCGCTCACACATACCGCGGAATCGGCCCCAGCTGCGGCGTCTGGTCCGGCAGTTCCACCTCCACTTCGTCCACATAGCACCAGCCCCAGCCTTCGGGTGGGTCGTAGCCTTCGATGATGGGATGGCCGGTGGCGTGATAGTGCGCGGTGGCATGGCGATGCGGGGAATCGTCGCAGCAGCCCACGTGGCCGCAGATGCGGCACAGGCGCAGATGCACCCAGGCGCTATCGATGGCAAGACACTCTTCGCAGCCACGCGCACTCGGCGTGACCTCTTCAATCTGCGTGGTGTGGGTGCACTGGTGGCTCATGCGGTGGTCGACTCCTGATGGGCGCTGGCAAGTTCGGAGGCCGGCACCGGGTTGGCCTGATGGGCGAGATATTGATGGATCTGTGCGACCACGGCGGCACCCTCGCCCACCGCAGCCGCCACGCGCTTGACCGAGCCGGCACGCACATCGCCGATGGCGAACACGCCCGGGCGATTGGTTTCCAGCGGCAGACACGCCGGCACGCCGTCGCCGCGCGCGGTGCCGGTAATGACGAAGCCACGCGCATCGGTGTCCACGCATTGCTGCACCCACGCGGTATTGGGATCGGCGCCGACAAACAAAAACAGATGCCGCAACTCCACGCGTGTGGTTGCACCGTCGCCGCGCGTACGCAGCACAGCAGCCTGCAAGCCGCGATCGTGGTCGCCTTCCAGCGCGGTCACTTCGGTGCCGGTATGCAGGTGCACGTTGGGCAACGCGGCAATGCGCTCGATCAGGTATTGCGACATCGAGGCTTCCAGCCCGGTGCCGCGAATGATCAGGTGCAGCTCCTTGACGCGCGGCGCCAAAAACGCCACCGCCTGCCCTGCAGAATTGCCACCGCCCACCAGCGCCACCACGCCGCCCGCGCACAGGCGCGCTTCCACCGGCGAGGCCCAATACGACACGCCGTGGCCTTCGAAGCGGTCCAGCCCTTCGATCTGCGGGCGTCGATAGCGCGCGCCCGAGGCGATCACCACGGTGCTGGCCAGCAGCTGCTTGCCGTCGGCCAGATCCAGACGCAGCGCGCCGTCGTCGCGACTGCACTCCAGCGTTGCCGCTTCGATCGGGATGGCCAACTCTGCACCGAATTTCAGTGCCTGGTTATAGGCGCGGCCGGCCAGCGCCTGCCCGGAAATCCCGGTCGGAAAGCCCAGATAATTTTCGATGCGTGCCGATGCGCCGGCCTGCCCGCCGATGGCGCGCTGGTCCATCACCAGCACCGACAAGCCTTCGGACGCGGCGTAGACCGCCGTCGCCAGACCCGCAGGGCCGGCGCCCACAATCGCCACGTCGTAGCGCTTGTCCGGGTCGATGTCCGGCGTCATGCCCAGGCAATGCGCGGCTTCGGCATCGCTGGGCTGGCGCAGCACGCGGCCGCTGGGGCAGACCATCACCGGGAGATCGTGCTTCTGGATGCCCAGCCGCTCGACCAGGGCGCGGCCCTCGGCATCGGACACATCCATCACCGTGTTGGGATAGCCGTTACGGGTCAAGAACCCCTGCAAACGGGTCAGATGCGGATCGTCCGGCGCGCCGATCAAGACCGACCCCGACGCATCGCCTTCGATCAGGCCCACGCGGCGCAGGATCAACGCACGCATCACCACCTCGCCCACTTCGGCCGAACTGATCATCAGCGCGCGCAGATGCGCGGTGTCGAAGGGCAGCGCCAGGCAGCCGTCGGTCCCGGCCCGTCCGGCCGCCAGCGATGCGCGACCGGCCAGCTGACTCACCTCACCGGTGAACTGGCCTGGCGTGTGCCGGGTGATCGGCTTTTCGTTGCCCAGCCCGTCGCGGCGCACCACCTCGATGGCGCCTTCCAGCACCACCCACACCGGTGCGTGCGCATCGCCGACCTCGAACACAATCTCGCCGGCGTCGAACCGCTGCGCCGGCCCGCTGGCAAAGCGCCGCGTGATCGCCAACTGGCCCGCGTCCAGCTCGGGAAACATCTGATGGTGACGGGTATCGTCCAGAGGCATGGATCGGCAGCATTTGAGGGGGGGTGCATGCAAGCATGGCCAGTGGTGACGGCAATGGCAATCACCCGAAATAGGCAATGTCAGGCATACCAGACGACACGCAGTGGAAAGCGCACGCGAGCGCAGGCAGCTGCCAGAGACGCGCGTGCAGGTCGCTGTAAAACCACCCTCGCTCAGCCAAGCACCACCGGCCAATCGACTGCCCGCATGTGCATCAGCGCTGCGCCGGCTGCCAATGCGGGCCGTGCTGCCCTGCCGCCATGCGCTCGGCCGGACGCACACGAAATACCACGCTCATGCGCTCGCCCACCGCCCGGCTGGTCTTGGGAATGCCATGCGTGTGCGTGAGCTGCGAGGCATGGCTCATCGCCAACAGGCTGCCCGATGCCAACTCCACACCGATGGTGCGGCTGCGGCCATCGTTCGCACGCAGATGCATGCGCCTTGTAACCCCCAGCGACAGCAGCGCGATGGGATGTGGCGCAAGCAGCGTGTGTAGCGCGTCGTGATGCATCGCCACGCTGTCGTGCCCATCGCGGTACAGATTCAACCCCACTGTGTTGTACGGGGCGGGCAACACCGCCTGCACCGTATCGAGCAGGCGCTGCAACGGCAGGCCGGGCGGCAAGGCCGCGTCCAACCGGTAAGAGGCCAGCAACCGCGGCACCGCCACCACGCGGTCGTACATCTCACGCCGCTGACTGTGCCAGTCGGCGCGCTCGCGCAGTGCCGCAAAGCACTCCAGCGCCAGTGCAGGCGTCAGCAGCTGCGGCCAATAGCGCACGCCGCCTTCGGCATCGTCCAGCACCTGCAAGGGTGCGACGGGGGTATCGAACAAATCCATCTGCGTCATATGCGGGCGAATGCCAAGGATTTCAGCTGCGCGTTGCCGTTACGTAGTGCGCCCACCCGACCAGTTCAGTTTCATGCTGCGGGACGCAAATACCCTGCGTGTCGTTCACGCCATGGACTGCGCGTGGGTGTCTGGAAGCTGTAGCGTCATTCTGTGTATTGCAGCTCTCCCGCCGAGGCCGTGGTTTGCGGTGTGTCCAGCTGCGTTGACCAAGCTGCTGACAAACCCGTTGCCGTTGACGTTGCCGAGCAAGTGGCGCACATCGTGTTGGCCGCACACAGCGAGGTGGTGTTGCATGCAGCTACCGCGTGCAGCGGCACAGCTGGCGTACGCATCATAAAAGTCCTTGCTCGTACATATCAGTGGCAAGCAAGCCGGGCAGGTCAAGGCACAGGCGGGCAGCGCGCAACATTTCATCGCGCAGATCGATTGACGATGGCGGTGTGCGGTGTGCGGTGTGCGACGTGCGACGTGCGACGTCGTTGAATATCAGATGCTGATTTACGCAGACGCACACGTTGAAGCATCGCAACGCGTAGTCGTCTACGAGGGAGCCGCATGTCGCGCGTCCACCTCGCACGGTATGGCTGCTGCACCGCTGCTTGCGTGCTCGCTTAACGGCGCATCGCCATCCCATAAGCACCTAGCGACCCCAACAACGATCAATCCGTCGCACACAGCGCGACGCCTGTGGCAGGCAACGCCGCTGTGCTACGGTCCGGCGCTGCATCCGCCGGAGACGTTTCGCATGCCGCATAGATCGATCGCATCCTCGCCTCTGCGTTGGCTGGTGCTGCTTGCCAGCCTTGCTGTCACTGCCGGCAGCGCAGCGCCACGCGCGGCCGAGTCTGCCTTCAACGCGGTGGACCCGTTCATCGGCACCGGCGGCGAAGGACACACCTATCCCGGTGCCACGGTGCCGTTCGGCATGGCGCAGTTGAGCCCGGATACGCAGATCAAACCGCGCAAGGAGGCATACGGCTGGGCTGCGGGGTATCGGCATAGCGACAGCACCATCGTCGGGTTCTCGCACACGCATTTTTCCGGCTCCGGGCATTCGGATCTGGGCGACATCCTGCTGATGCCGCAAGTTGGCGAGGTCAAGCTGGAGCGCGGCGATGCCAGTAAGCCCGGCAGCGGCTACACCGCGCAGTTCGATCACGCCAGCGAGCAGGCGCAACCCGGCTATTACGCAGTGACGCTGAAAGACCGCGCCATCCGTGCCGAGCTCACCGCCAGCGCACGCGTGGGCGTGCACCGCTATACCTTCCCCAAGGGCAAGCCGGCACATGTGCTGGTGGATCTGCGCACCAGCCTGTACGACTATCCGGGCAAGGTGCAGTGGTCGCGGCTGCGTGTGCGCAGCGATGGCACCGTCACCGGCTTTCGCGAAACACGCGGCTGGGCACCGGGGCGGCAGTTGTATTTCGCCATGCGTTTTTCGCGCCCGCTCACCGCCACCCAGCTGCACGACACCGAGCAGGACATCCCGTACAAGGGCTTCCCGCCGCCGGGCGACAAGCACCCCGCGCAACGCGCGCAGATCGAAGGCCGGCAACTGGTCGGCGTATTCGATGTCGCCAACGACGGCACACCGCTGGTGGTCACCGTGGCGCTGTCGCCGGTCAGCGAAGATGGCGCCATCGCCAATCTGCAGGCCGAAGTGCCGGACTTCGATTTCAACCGCGTCCGCGCCGATGCGCGCGCGCAATGGACCCAGGCGCTGTCGGCGATCGATGCGCAAGGTACGCCGCAACAGCGCACCCAGCTTTACACCGCGCTGTATCACACCCTGCTCGGGCCCACGCTGTTCATGGACAGCGATGGCCGCTATCGCGGGCCGGACAACGCCGTGCATCAGGCCACTGGCTGGACCAACTATTCCACCTTCTCGCTGTGGGACACCTATCGCGCACTGCATCCGTTACTGACCCTGGTGCAGCCAGCGCAACGCACAAGCGACGTGGTCAATTCCCTGCTCGCGTCGCGCCGCGAAAGTGCCTACGGCATCCTTCCCGTTTGGGCATTCCACGGCCTGGAAACCTGGTGCATGATCGGCTACCACGCGGTGCCGGTGATTGCCGATGCCTACATGAAAGGCATCGGCGGCTTCGATGCCAACGAAGCGCTCGATGCCATGGTCGCCAGCGCCAACTACGGCCCCTACGATGGCATCGCGCAATACCGCGAGCTGGGTTACGTACCCATCGACGAAGAAGGCGAAGCCGCATCCAAGACACTGGAATACGCCTTCGACGACTGGACCATCGCGCGCATGGCCGGTGCGCTCGGCAAGCGGGAGATTGCCACCGAATTCACCAAACGCGCCGGCAACTGGAAGCATGCCTTCGACCCGGCCACCGGCTACCTGCGGGCCCGCACCCGCGCCGGCGCATTCCGCGAACCGTTCGACCCCTCGGCCAGCGGTTACGGCAGCGACTACACCGAAGGCAATGCGTGGCAGTACTCGTGGTACGTGCCGCAGGATGTCGCCGGGCTCGCCGCCGCGCATGGCGGCGAAGACAAGCTGCTTACGCGGCTGGACGCGGTGTTCGACGCCAAGGTCGACCCCAAGGTGTTTGAGCACATGGAAGACATCACCGGACTGATCGGCTGGTACGCACACGGCAACGAACCCAGCCACCACGTCGCCTATCTGTACGCCTACGCTGGCCAGCCGTGGCGCACGCAGGCGCGCCTCACCCAAATCATGGACAGCCAATACCATGCCGGCCCGGAAGGCCTGGCCGGCAACGACGACCTCGGCCAGATGTCGGCCTGGTACGTGTTCACCACACTGGGGTTCTATCCGGTCGCGCCGGGCAGCAACCAATACATCATCGGCCGCCCGTTCCTGCCGCGCGCCACGCTCAACCTGCCCAACGGCAAGCATTTCAGCGTCATCGCAGACGGCGTGAGCAAAGCGCGCCCGTATATCGGCAGCGCCACCCTCAACGGACAGCCGCTGACCCGCGCCTACCTGACCCATCAGGAGATTCAGGCCGGCGGCGAACTGCGCGTGCGCATGCAGGCAACACCGAACACACAATGGGCCACCGACCCGGCGCAGCGGCCGTATTCGATGTCGGCACCGGCGTCGGCTCAGTAATAGATGCCCATCCGCAACCCGCAGGCATCGCGCTCCACCACCGCTGGCAGACTGCCAGCGGTTCCTGCGGCAATGCGCTGCGCGCTCCAGTGGGCCGCCAGGGCATCGAGCACATCGTCTGGCTGGGCACATGCGCGCGGCACGCGCTCCAGCAGCGACGCAACGCGCTCCGCACCGTAGTGATCGCCTAACAAGGTGCGCCGTTGTCGGTGTCCTTCGCTGCTTTTCTTGGGTGCCGCCAGGCCTTGCCCGCCGGCAAGCGCTGCAAACGACACTTCCGGATGCACCTCAAATACGTGCTCCGCCCATGCGGGGTCTGCACGCAACGCGCTGTCCCAGTCGCGAATCTTGGGCAGCAACGCAAACGACTGCACACCAAAGCCGCGTTGCTTTTCATGATCCAGCACGCGATGCAACGCCGATGCTTCTGCTTGTGTTTCAGCCTGCAAGATGTCGCGCAACGGCGCCGCAAAGATGCTGCACGCACGGCGCCCACCCACAAAGCGGCGCGCTTGTACCTCTGCCGCGCGTGAGGCGTGCTCACTCAAGCCCAGCGGAATATCGACACCCAGCACCTCCACGTCGCGCAACGCCACCGTCAGCTCGGCCACCGTTGCGTAATACGCAAATGCCAGCGCTTCGTCCACCTCCCACACCGCAATCCAGCCGCTGCGTGCACCGTCCACGCCTACACAATGGTGTCGTTTCACGTACCGGTTCTCGCTAAAGGATTGCATCGGTTGACTGCCATGTGATGCAACAGCGCCTGTCCTGCGTTACACGTACATATGGCGCACAACATTTGAGCAGCGTCGATCCACCCGTGGTGACTCACTGCCGGCTTCGATCACACCAAAGCCTCCCCTTCTCCAGCCCGGAGACGATGCCCGAAGGGCGGATGAGGGTACGCAAGCTCCACCAACACTCCGAGCACCATCCACGCTTACTGCGTCATCACCACCGTCTGGATCGCATGCGCCGGAATCTCCAATTCACTCGACGCCTCACCCACATACAGGTTATAGCGGATTGCCACGTCGCTGGCATTCATCACCACCGTCGCCAGTGAGCCATCGCGGTTGGCAAATGCAGTCGTCATCAGATTGCTGCGGCTACTGGCCGCACTCACCCGCCGCGCACCCGGCCGGATGAACTTGGAAAAGTGGCCGATATACCAATAGCTCGGCGTATAAGTCACCTCACCCGTGCGCGTGTCGGCGTGCACCGGTGCAAAGCAGTAATTGCCCACATGATTGGGCCCACCGTTCTGGTCGAGCAGGATGTTCCAGTCGGTCCAACCCACCGCGCCATGATTGAGGTCGTTGATGATGGCGGTGCCATAGCGCTCGCCATTGGGCCAGTGCTGCAACTTCGCGGGGTCAAACTTTTCCACCGCCGCTTCGGTGAGCAGCAGATGCTTGTCCGGGTATGCCTGCGCCACTGCTGCCACGTTCTCCACCATCGGTTCGAATCCAGCCCAGGTTTCGTACCAATGAAAACCCATGCCCCACGCGTATTTGGCCGCGTCCGGGTCGTCGAAGATCACGTGCGCGCGGTGCACCATCATGTCGCGGTTGTGGTCCCACACGATGATCTTGCGTTCGCCATAGCCGGCGCTCGCCATAGTCGGGCCAAGATGGTTCTTCAAGAAGTCGCGCTCTTCCTCGGCCGAAAACAGCATCGACTCCCAGGTCTGCACCGCCATCGGCTCGTTCTGCAGGCTGATGCCCCAGATCGGGATGCCGGCCTTTTCGTAGGCAGCGATAAAACGGGTGTAGTAGCTGGCCCAGACCTGCGCATACTCCGGTAACAGCTTGCCGCCCTTGAGCATGTTGTTGCTGTCTTTCATGAAGGCCGGTGCGCTCCATGGGCTCGCAAACGTGGTGAGCGTGCCTCCGGCCGCAGCGATGGCCTGGCGCAGCATCGGAATGCGGTATTTCGCATCGTGCTTGACTGAAAAACTCTTCAGCGCTGCATCGCCTTCCTTGATGTAGGTGTAGCTGCCGCTACTGAAATCCGAGCTATGGATGGTGGTGCGCGCCAATGTATAGCCGATGCCCTTTTGTGGGTCGTAGTACGCGGTGAGCAGCGCGCGTTGCGCAGGCTTGGGTAGCTTGGCAAAGGTCTCCGCACTGGAGTCGGTAATCGCTCCCCCAATGCCCAGCAGCTCCTGAAACTGGCGCTGCGGATTGACGAAGATGGAGTTCTCTTTTTCGGTCAGCGCATGCCCTACCCTGGGCGCATCGGCGGTGCTGACACGCATCTGCTGCGGTGCGCCTTGGGCGGACGTGTAGACGCGTAGTGCGCCGGCGGGTGCTGCTGGCGGAGTAGCAGCATCTACAACGGCGGCTTCTAGCTTATTCGCCGAGGGAGTAGAGGCAGATGATGCCGTTGATGCCGGCCTCGGAATCGGCGTTGCTGCTGCGGACGCTGCAGATGCCAACACTGTTTCAGTCGCAGCGCTCCAAACGCCAAGCACTCCCATCACCGACCACGCAATTGCTCGCTTCACCGTGCACCCTCCCAGGTTGGTCGCACAGCCTAACCGACCGACGCGCCGCAAAATGCCCCGACAAACGAGCGCAAGCGCGGATTGCCTCTCCCCATTGAACAAGTGCCCGGGGAGCGCATGAAAGTATGTCGGCTGAGCTTATGGCCAAGCCAGTCAATCAACGACGCAGTCTCAGCCTTCTCCCGTCGGGAGCAGGTGGCCCAAAGGGCCGGATGAGGGTACGTCTGCACGGATTGGTGCCCAGTCCATCAATCAACGCAACAACACAGATGCCAACCGGGACAGCACGTCCGTTATTCGCAGCACCCTTACTCATGCCCCGGCCCCATCCTGCGGCGCAAGCGCTCCAAAACACGTCAGCCAGTCGTGTGCAGGCTGTATTTCGCCCGGACCGATGCAGGACGCAAATCATCTGCAAGTCCACTACAGCGCAGACCTTGCCAACCGATCCAGAATCCCAGGCACTTCCACTCCAAGCTCCCGCGCCAGAAACCCCACCGGCCCGATTCTCTTGGCCAACTGCCTGCCCGCGGCCGCATGCACCAACACGCCCCATAACGCAGCGCTCAACGCGTCGCAGCCGCGCGCGGCAAAACCGGCAATCAATCCCGCCAGGACATCGCCAGAGCCGGAGGTGCCCAACCCGGACGCACCGCCGCGATGCACCCACAGCACGCCATCCGGGCCGGCAATAACACTGTTCGCGCCCTTGACGATCACCACGCTGCGCATCGTCTTCGCAAACGCCAACGCGTAGTCGCCAGGCGCCGCTTCCACCGCCGCCTTGTCGTCGCCGGCCAGCGTGGCCATCTCGCCGGCATGCGGGGTCAACACGAACGGGCGGCCCACCGGCGCACGCAAGCGTGGCGATAACGCGCCCGCATCCAGCACCAGCGTGCACACCGCCTGCGCAATCGCACGTTTGACCAACGCCGCAGTGGTGTTGGTCGACGCCATGCCCGGCCCGATGACCGCCGCATCGCAGGACGCCATGGCCGCATCGAGCGCACGGTGCCCGCGCACAATTTCTCCTTGCGCGTTCTGCCCCAACCCCAGCACCAAGGCTTCCGGCACCGCCAACGCCATCCCCGGTGCAACGCTCGCCGCGGTGGCGATCTGCAGCTTGCCTGCACCCGCCCGCAATGCCGCCTCGCCAGCCAACAACGCGGCGCCTGGCACACGCATCGATCCACCCACAATCAGCACGCGCCCACGCTGCTCCTTGTCGCCACCGGGCGATGGCAGCGGCATCGCACGCAATGCCGCTGCGGTGAGCATCCGCACGCGTGCCGAAGCCATGTCAGCGCGCTCCTGCCGGCCGATCGGACTCGGTGGTCACCGGCTCCTGCGCCAGCTCTGGCGACACAAACTTGGTGCGCACCAGCTCCAGCGACTGCCCATCGGCTGCGGCCACGTACTCGGTCACCCCGCAATTTGGCACATCGCCCTCGCGGTCGATGCCCAGAATGGTGGCCTCGTCCATCCGCTCGATCAGATAGCGGAAGCAATTGACGATCACCTGATGCCCCACGATCAACACGCGCGCACCCACATGATTACGCTGCAAATCGCCCACAATGCTGCGCAGGCGAAAGATCACATCGCACCAGCTTTCGCCACCGGGCGGGCGGAAGTAGAACTTGCCCACCAAGTTACGTTGCTCAAACAACGCAGGAAATGCATCTCGAATACCGGACGTGGTGTAGCGGTCGAGCACGCCGAATTCCTTTTCGCGCAGCCGCTCGTCCAAGCTCACTGCACCGGCGGGTTGGCCCAGCGCCCGCGCCACCGCCGCGGCGGTCTGCCGTGCACGCACATAGGTGGAACTCAGGATCAAGGTCGGCCGCTCGTGCTCTGGCAGGCCTGCCATCCACGCACCCAGGGCCTCCGCCTGGCGCTCACCCAGCGGCGAAAGCGGAATATCCGCATCGCGGTGCTCCAGCTCGATCAGCGCCGCTCCCTTGGCCTCGGCCACATCGCGCGCAACATTGCCTGCGCTCTGCCCATGCCGCACCACCCACAACCGCGCCGGCCACTGCGCCGACACCCCTGCAACCGCACTGTTCTCACTCACATGCATCTCCTGCAACGAGCCCCACATGTCGCACAGCGGCCGTGAAAAAACGGTCGATCAGCGCATCTGCACGAACTGCAACGCAGCGCACGCAGCACCCATGACCAATGGCCTACAGCCCAGCGAACGCAACGGATGGCTAACGCAACGCCGCTATACTGCAGCCCCCCGCCTGCCTGCTCCCCATGTCCAACGTTCTGCTGCTACGCACGGCGAAAGAGCGCGAAGAACTGCTGCTGGAAGAGGTGCTCGACGCCACCGAACAGTGCATCGACGAGATCGGCCTCAATGCCACCAGCTTCGAACTGATTGCCGAACGCGCCAAGGTCTCTTGCGGCAGCCTGCTGCAACGCTTCGAAGACAAAGACGCATTGGTGCGCGCACTGCTGGAGCGCAACTACATGCGCGCCATCCGCCAGATGTGGCTGGTGGACCGCCCGACCAACGTGCACGTGGTGGATTTCATTGCAGGCCTGCTCGAAGAATGGCTGTTGCAGGAAATCAACATCAAGCGCACCCGCATCGACCTTGAGCTGCACCTGGCCACCCTGCGCGACCCAGTGCTGGCCGCCTTCATGCGCCGCCAGAGCGCATCGCTGATCGAACACCTCAGCGCCCTGCTCAAGCGGCTACTGCGCGGCCACGCCGACCCGGCCAGCAGCGAACAGGAATTCCAGGCCCGCGTCTTCGCCGTCGCCGCCATGTGCGGCGGCCTGCACAGCGTGATGACCAGCGGCATGGAACTCAACCGCATGCATCTGCAGCTGATTCTGCGCGAGAGTTTGTCGGGGATTTTGAAGTCTGCGCCGGTGTAGGGTCAGCTACTTTCCGCCTGGTCTTCCAGACTCGCCGGCCACTGCACCTGCTTCAACGCATGGGTCATCTGATCGGCAAGCAGCTCCAGACAAAACGCCAACTCATCCATGCAGATGGCCGGCTGCCTCGCCTGCTCTTCGGCCTGCGTACGCGGCTGCGCAAGGCGCGCCAAAAACCGCATGTGGTCGCTTAGTTGCTGCAGGCGGTATTGCGCGTTTTCTGGCAAAAAGTAGCCAGCTTCGGCGTTGGGTTGACGATGAGCCTCGGTCATAGGATCTCTCGCATCAAGAGAAACCACCATTTTCGGAGGTGGCAAGCCGCTGTACGAGGAGTTCCGAGGCTCCGTAGTGAAATCCTGCTACTGCTATCGTCTGGCGTCAATAGCGCAACTCATGCAGACCAGGCAGCAGAGAGTGCTTCTGCCTGCTGCAATACCGTGCGAACCGCAGCATCCTGCAAATCAGGTGGATAGCCGTACTTGCGTAGGATGCGTTTCACCAGCACGCGCATGCGCGCACGCGCCGAGTCGCGGCGTGCCCAATCCACCGAGGCGCTGCCCTTAAGACTCACTAGTAGCTCATGTGCGATGACCTTGAGTGCATCGTCGCCCATCAATTGCACTGCAGAATCATTCTCTGCCAACGCATCGTAGAAGGCGACTTCATCCTCGCTCAATCCCTGCTCTTCGCCACGCGCACGTGCCGCGCGGATGTCCTTGGCGATGCGGATCAGTTCCTGCAAGACTTCGGCAGTGGTGATGGCATTGGTGTGGTAGCGCGCAATCGCGTCTTCCAGCCGTTCCGAAAATGCCTTGGTCTCTACAATGTTGCGCTTGCTACGCGAACGGATGCCATCGTTGATGAGCTTGCGCAGCGCTTCCAATGCCAGGTTCTTCTTGTCCATCCGCTGCACTTCGGCAAGGAATTCATCGGACAGGATGGAAATGTCCGGCGACTGGATGCCGGCAGCCTTGAGGATATCCACGATCTCGGTGGAGACCACCGCACGGCTCACGATCTGGCGGATGGCGAAATCGCGCTCCTGCGAGCTGATGCCTGAACCCGTCGCGCTTTTGACCAAGGCTTCGCGGATAGCCTGGAAGAAGCCAACCTCCTCACGCACCACGAGCGCCTCATCCGAGGCGGAGGCCAGCGCATAGGCCGTGGACAAGGCCAGCACTGCGTCCTGGTAGCGACGTTGCGCCGCCCTCTTGCCATCGTCGCTGCTTGCCGCTGCCATCCATTGCTGCTGCTGATCGAGGATCCACTCGATCGCACCGGCCATCATCGCCAAGCGCTGCTGCGGCGTGCCATTTAGTGCAGTGAGGTAGTCAAAGCCGTGGTACATGTCCCGCACGACTTCGTACTTCTCCCGCATCACGGCGATCGCCTGCGCTTCGTCGATGCCGGTGTTCTGTTTGTCCTGGAGCGAATACTGCGCCAGTGCGGATTTCAGGTTCTGCGCGATACCGATGTAGTCAACGATCAATCCGGCCGGCTTGTCCCGGAACACGCGGTTGACCCGCGCGATGGCCTGCATCAGGCCGTGACCCTTCATCGGCTTGTCCACATACATGGTGTGCATGGAAGGCGCATCGAAGCCGGTCAGCCACATGTCGCGCACGATCACCAGCTTCAGCGGGTCGGCAGGATCCTTGGCGCGGCGGGCCAATGCATCACGCCTGGCCTTGTTGCCGATATGTGGCTGCCATTGCGGCGGGTCGCTGGCCGCGCCGGTCATCACGATCTTGACCGCGCCCAGCGTGTCGTCGTCGCTGTGCCAATGCGGGCGCAGCTTGACGATTTCGGTGTAAAGGTCAACGCAGATCTCGCGACTCATGCACACCGCCATCGCCTTGCCATCCAGCGCAGCCACACGCTCTTCGAAGTGCGTTATCAGGTCCTGCGCCACCATGGCCAGCCGCTTCTGGCTGCCGACCAGCCGCTCCACCGCCGCTGCCCGCCCTTTCAGCTTTTCCTTTTCATCTGTGCCTTCCCCCTCGAACAGGGCCTCGACCTCTGCATCCAGATTAGGCTTTTCGTCTTCATCCAGTTCAATGCGCGCCAGCCGCGATTCGTAATAGATCGGGACAGTTGCACCATCTTCCACCGCGCGGCTGATGTCGTAGACATCGATGTAATGGCCAAACAGCGCCGGAGTATTTACGTCGGTGGCTTCGATCGGCGTACCGGTGAAGCCAATGAACGAGGCATTGGGCAGCGCATCGCGCATGTATTTGGCAAAGCCATACGAGACCACGCCGGTCTTCGTGTCCACTTTGGCTTTCAGGCCGTACTGGCTGCGGTGCGCTTCATCGGCAATGACCACCACGTTGCGGCGAGCGGTCAATGGCGCATCCACTTCGCCGAACTTCTGCAAGGTGGTAAAGATCACACCGCCGCTTGCGCGATCAAGCAGACGCGCCAGATCCTCGCGGCTGTCGGCCTGCACCGGTGTCTGCCGGAGCAGCGCCTTGCACATCGAAAATGTGCCGAACAACTGGTCGTCCAGGTCGTTGCGGTCGGTCAGCACCACCAGCGTCGGGTTGCGCATCGCCGGGTGTTGCACCAGCCGCCCGGCGTAGAAGGCCATCAGCAGGCTCTTGCCGCTGCCTTGCGTATGCCAGATCACCCCCGCCCTGCGGTCGCCTGCCGGCTGCGCTTTAACGCTGGCCAAACCGTACTTGGCTGGATCTTCGGCAACGGCGCTGCGTGAAGCGCGAATTGTCGATTCCACCGCGTGGTTGACCGCATGGAACTGGTGGTAACCGGCAATGATCTTGACCAGCCCGCCACCAGTTTCGCCAAAAGCGGTGAACCAGCGCAGCAGCTCCAGAAACCGCTGCGGCGCGAACACGCCTTCGATCAGCGTGGGCAGCTCCGGCTGCCCCTTGGGCAGCACCTGCCTGCCGTCGGTGGTGCGCCACGGCATGAACCGCTCCAGATCGGCGGACAGCGAGCCGACCCGCGCGGCAATGCCATCGGAAGTGACCAGCACCGCATTGGTATGGAACAACGCGGGGATCTGCTGTTTGTAGGTCTGCAACTGGTTGAATGCACCCACCAGGTTTGCACCTGCACTGCCGGGTGCTTTTAGTTCGATCACCGCCAGCGGCAGGCCGTTGACGAACAGCACCACGTCCGGCCGGCGTCTGGTCTGGCCGCTGATGACGACAAACTGTTGAACGGCCAGCCAATCGTTGTTCTCCTGGCGATCGAAGTCGAGCAGCCAAACCTTGCCCGCTGTCAGCACACCATCCTCTGCGTAGTATTCGACATCCACGCCTTCGGTCAGCAGCGCGTGGATGCGGCGGTTTTCTTCCAGCAGGTTCGGCAATTCGTTTTGGGTGAGCTTGCGGATGGCGTCTTCCCTCGCCTCCGGCGGCAGCTGCGGATTGAGCCGGGTGACGGCATCGGCCAATCGCTGGTGCAGCACCACGACATCGTGGCTTTCGCGTTCCGGCGCCTTGCCGTCCGGGCCGATGGCCTCGTCTGAGGTGACGGCGTAGCCCAGCCCACGAAGTTGTTCGAGTAAAGTTTGCTCGATGGCGGCTTCGGATAGAAAGGCCATCAGATAGTTTCCGCCATTCTTTCCGCATCCTTTACCCGCAGTTCGCCGGAGAGCAGTTTGGGGAGCAGGGTGTCTCGAAGACGAGCAAGAGTTCGAGACTCACGCTCGCTACTGACGATGCGTTTACGCAAAGACATAGCCTCTTCCTCAAATTTCTTGATGACTTCGGAAGGGGGAATGATTTGTGGCAATTGATGAACGTGATTTCGGTTGAGAGTGGGAACTGCCGATCCCGAGTTAAATTGCTTGAAATTTAATCCGCGCAACAATTCGTATGCATAGCAAGGCTTCGCGACTCTGAACTCCTTAACCCACAGCGTGGTGTTCAGCGGCCAGAAATCACTAAGTTCAAAAAAAACGTTACCCAACACGCCAGAGCGGCCCGTGATAATTCCCGGCCCTTTGACCATAGCCTTATGGTGCATTCCATTAATCCCGCCAGCGGCTACCACCGGAAACTTGCCAGCTACCCGTATCTGTGCTGGCAGATCGAATCCACGTTGCAAGATTAAAAGTTCGTCAAGCCTACCAACCCGCCACCCCTGCGGAATCAAGCCCAGGTCTGACTCCTGCATACACTCTGGCGGCATGCCGTCGAAGTCCACGAACCAGGACTTGAACAGGGCGCGGGCCATCTCTTCCAGCGTCTGGTTCATAAGCCGATTGAGTTCGATCTTGTCGTCCAGTGTCCCAAGAATGTGAGCGATGGCACATTGCTCTTTGAGAGGCAACACTGTCAACTCAATCTTACGAAGCTCGCTTTGCTTGATACCAATGACTGTAGTACCAGAACTACGGCCAAGCAGCTTTTTCTGCATGTCATGCGACTGAAGCAGATACAAAAGATAACGACTATCGAGCACGTCGCGTTTTCCGCGGAGGGTAACGATGCGTTGAGCCAACGCAACAGGCAAGAACTTAATTTGCGCAACTTCACCAAGCGGCGCTTCAGTAGTTAGTACTACATCACCGATTTCAGGAAGTCCACGCGTCATCCATTTTTCGTAATCGTCTTCAGCTATGAACTCATCTGGAGTTTCGATACGCCCAGCCTTGACCACTTTTGCAGTAATCAAAGGAATACCGAAATCAACTTTTCGGGGCGTCTTTCCGCGATAGTCAATCAATGCATCGAGGCATTCTTCAAGGGGCCGAAGGGTCAAATTACCAGTATCAGAAAAGCTGTCACGCCCCGCCTCCTGCACCACCACATTTTCACGTCCAATGATCTTGCGAAACGACTCACCAGCAGTCGCCCAATCAATCACATCAACCTTCCACGGCAAGTCCGATTCGGAAAAATCATCAGCCAGCGCCGCGCTCACCGCCAGCGACAAGGGCCGATCGGTGATTATGGCCAGGTCCAGGTCGGAATACTGCTTGGCCAGCCATTTGGCCCGCGAACCGAAGGCCCATACTGCACATTGCGGCACGTGCTTACGCAGAATGTCGCGCACGATCTGCCAATGATCCGGCCGGATGTCGATATTGGGCGTGTCAGACATTGCGTGCTTCCAGCTTTTGCAACAAGTCGCGTGCATCGACGATGAAGTCCAGGGTGCCCTGGTACACCTTCTTCGCCTTTTCGTGGTCGTAGGTGTGCGCGGTGATGTTGCGCATCTGCCGATACTTGAACCAGGCCTCCACGTCGGCGATCAAGCCCTTTTCGGCAGCCACACGCAGCACTTCGCGGAAGTTGGTTTCATCCACCTCCTCCGGGCTGGCGGATTCGGCCTCGATCTGGCGCTTGAGCATCTTGATGCCGATTTCATAGACGAACTCGAAATTCTGGATGAGGCCTGCCACCAGCGTGTTTTTCACCTGCTTGGATTGCTGGTTGAACCAGGCGCTGTCGCTGACCACGCCCAGGCTGTCTTCCAGCGAAGACACCGCATTGCGCAATGCTGTGAGGTCGAGTTTCTCGTTCATCATGTCTCTCCTGTCAGAACCCCAGGTGCTTCAGATTCATCTCGATCGCTGCGTCAAGCTTCGCCGCTTCCTGCTGCTGTTCCCGCCACAGCGTTGCCAGGCGCTGCATCTTCTGCGCAAACGGTTCGCCGTCATCCTCTTGCGCCGCTGCGCCGACATAGCGACCCGGCGTGAGTACATGGCCGTGCTTGCGTACCTCGTCCAGAGAGGCGGACTTGCAGAACCCGGCGATATCAACATAGTCGCCGGCATCCTGCTCGCCACGCCATGCGTGATAGGTCGCCGCGATCCTGGCCACCTCGGCATCGCTCAATTCGCGCCGGGTACGGTCAACCAGTGTGCCCATGTTGCGGGCGTCGATGAACAGGATTTCGCCACGGCGGTCGCGCAGCTTGCTCTGCAGCACCAGTCCGTTGCTGCGGTCCTTGGCCAGAATCCACAGGCAGGCCGGAATCTGCGTGGAATAGAACAATTGCCCTGGCAGGGCGACCATGCAATCGACCACGCCGGCTTCGATCATTGCCTTACGGATGTCGCCTTCGCCGCTTTGCTGGCTGCTCATCGAGCCATTCGCCAGGACAACGCCGGCAAAGCCGTGCGGGCTGAGGTGATGGACGATGTGCTGCAACCAGGCGTAGTTAGCATTGCCAAGCGGTGGTGGCCCGAACGCCCAGCGCACGTCGTCGCGCAGGCGCTCGCCGCCCCAGTCGGAGATATTGAACGGGGGGTTGGCCAGGATGAAGTCGGCCTTCAGGTCGCGTAGTTCGTCCTTGTGAAAGCTGCCCTCGTTGTTCCAGCGGATGTCGCTGTCGATGCCGCGCACGGCGAGGTTCATCTTGCACAGGCGCCAGGTCGTGTAATTGCTTTCCTGCCCATAGATGGCGATGTCGCCAATGCGCCCGCCGTGCTCGTTGACGAACTTCTCGCTCTGCACGAACATGCCGCCGCTGCCGCAGCAGGGGTCGTAGATACGGCCCTTGTAAGGCTCGATCATCTCCACCAGGGTGTGCACCACGCTGCGCGGTGTGTAGAACTCGCCGCCACGCTTGCCTTCGGCGCCGGCGAACTGGCCGAGAAAATATTCATACACGCGGCCCAGCACGTCTTTGGACTTGCCGCCCTTGTCGTTGAGCGCAATACCAGAAATCAGGTCGATCAGTTCGCCCAGCATCACCTTGTTGAGCGCGGGGCGCGCGTAGTCCTTGGGCAGCACGCCCTTCAGCGATTCGTTGTCCTTCTCGATGGCGCGCAAGGCGTCATCGATCAGCGTGCCGATGCTCGATTGCTTGGCGTTTGCCTGCAGGTGCGACCAACGTGCCTGCTTGGGAACCCAGAAAATGTTCTCGGCAAGGTACTCGTCTTTGTCCTCTGCCGCCTGTGGATCTTCGGCCAGCAATGCTGCGTGCCGAGCTTCAAAGGCGTCCGAGATGTACTTGAGGAAAATCAGACCGAGCACAACGTGTTTGTAGTCGCTGGGCTCCATGTTGCCGCGCAGCTTGTCGGCGGTTTTCCAGAGCTTGTCGGCGTAGTCGAGTTCGGACACAGATTCCTTCTTGAGCGGTGCAGGCGCGGGTTTGGCCCGTGCCGGCTTGGGCTCGGGTGCAACATTGGGCGCAGCCGGCGTTTGGGTCGCCGCCGTTAAGGCAACCGATCCGCCTCGCCCCCGACCAGCGCGGATGCGGCCGTCGTCGATCAGTTGCTGCTTGATGCGTTGGTAGGTACTGTCCTGCCAGCCCAGTTCCTCACGCAGGCGTTGATTGCCCGCGCTGCCGCCAAGCGAAGTCAACGCGGCGATGAAGCGTTCGATCTTTTGTTCAGTAGATGTCACTTGTTATTCCTCTGGCTTCAGGCGGGCCAGTAAAGCCGCTTCAGCGGCACAATGCGTTTTGTCTCGGCGTCGGTAGCCGCATAGTGCTCGATCAGCGCGCGCACCACATGGTCCAGCGTCCACAGCGCCAGTGGAATGGACGCGCGATCTGCTTCGTACTGCGCATCCTTGCTGAAGCCGCCGGTACTGACATACAAACCGCGATCATCCTTGTGGCGGCCACCGAGAAAGCTGCGAATGTCCTGACTGCCCATCTGCCCCTTACGATGCTTGACCTCCACGACAATGCGCGGATGCTCAAAGCCAAACCCGTCGGGCGATGCAACGATGTCTTTCCCACGGTCCGAGCCGGGAGGCGAAACCTGGGTCTTGTAGCCCATCGCTCGCAGAATGCCGGCCACAAGTTGTTGCATGTCATTCCAGCCAAGCTCGCTGACCAGATCCTTGATGCGCTCAAGCGCCTGGGATTCGATACCTGCAAGAGGGTCGGCAACGGCTTCGTCCAGCGCTTCCTCGATCTCCTGTACCGGCTTACCTTTGAGTACTGCCAATATCTCATCGGCGGCACTGGGCGGTACCTCAAACAATGTCAGTGTGGAGCCAAGGCTATTCTTGGTGGAGATGCCCAGGTGATCGCGGGGAAGCTCCTGCTGCAGCCATTGCACCTTGCGCGCAAGTGCTATGCCTGATTCGGCCGACTCGGGGAGGTACTCCGCCTGCCCCGCCACAGTGCCAACTGCGTAGAGGCGATTCGCTGGCGAGTAAGTAATGACCCAATCTTCTTGCTGAATTTCATTTACGAAACGCCATACCTGCGAGGCGCCGGAAATGACGGTGCCAGGTCTGGCCAATGGCTCAGCAGCCTGATAAATCGCGATCAATTGCTTCCGATCGACACCTGGCTTGGCCTCAGCCGCGAGCTGAGTCCAACCTACTGCGACCACGCCTTGCTCGCGAAATGCTTCGTACAAGCTCCCGCCCTCACCGCGCACCATCCACATCCGTGCCATCACTGCCTTCTTTTTTTAATTCAAGACGTTCTATACATTCTTCGTCGTAAGACCTTAGCACCAGTCATCTTCACGCTGATGCCTCACCGCGAACGCAAGCACCGTCTGCTTGTCTAGGACTTCGAACAATAGCGCATAGCCAGTTGGGCCGAAGCCAATCACCAGTTCACGCTGGAAAGGGTCGCTTTGAAGAACTTTACGACAGCTCAGAGGTGCCACTTCAAGCACGGTGATGCCATCACCAATGAACTGCAAAGCGCGCTCGGCCACAGCGAAATCGGCTCCAGCGCGCTGCAATAAATCGTCGTAGAGCCGCGCAAGATCATCACGCGCCTCCTCGGTAAAACGGACGTAGAAGCGCACCCTGGATCAGCCCTTGCGCGCCTGGTCCAGCTGGGACTGCAGCCCGGTCAGCACATCCTTGGCGTCGATGTACCGCCCCGACGCCTTGGCGCTGTCACGCGACGCCAGCCCACGGGCAATGAAGGCTTCCTGCTGCTGCCGCTGCTGCACCTGGGCACGTACGGAGTGCTCGACAAAGCTGGAAAGCGTCTCGCCCTCTTGCAACACGGCTTCGGCCGCTTCGCGCAGCGCCGGGTCTACCCGGAGCGATGGAAGAGATGCGGATTTCATGGCAGGCCCAGTGCGTTGCAATTGCGATGCATCATCGCAAGCGGGCGACGGTGCTTCAAGGTTTTCTTTGCAGACCTAAGCCGACGATGGCGCAGCTACGCTGATGCGATGTTACGTAGACGCTGAAGCACGACGTTTGCGCGCTCCGGTTCGGCGACCAATCCCGGCAACGCGTTCACAAAAGCCGGGTTGTCTATTAGCCCCACGAACACATCGGCGACCCACTACCGAAGGTCTGCATGCTCCACGGCAAACTCTTCCACAAGCTCAGCCCGGCCATCGACGACATTGAGCACGTCCTCCAGGTCGTGACTGGAAAGGAAGTCGCTGTTGCCTCGCGTAGCGAAGGCTTCGAGCTTGGTCCCGAGGAATGCTGTCGCTGTCACCAAGCGGATGGACAGGCGATCGTTCAAGGCAACCACTTGCGCCGTCTCTACAGCATGGGCGGACCAGCGGTTGGAGAAGCCAAGCACGCCGGCATCCACCGGCATCAGGTCGAAGAGGACGCCCGAGGCTTCGTGTACCCAGCGGCAGACGACGCCGCTCTGCATCTCGCGCGCAAAGCCCTGCGATTCCACACGCGCCTCGATGCCGCGGAATCGGGACCAATCAAGATTGACCACCGCATCGACGTCATAGGTGGCGCGGACATTTTCAGCCAATGGATCCGACACCAGCAGGCCAACGACTGCCCCGCCGAGGAAGACCACGTGGTCGCAAAGTTCGCCCAGTGCATCCGCAATCACAAGCAGATGCGGTAGTTACGATCGTCAGAGCGCATCGCCAAGCTCCAGCAACTGCTTGAGATAGCGCGCAGCAAGCGTGCGCTCGCGGGCGCGCCCGCTACGCAGGGCGTCCTGCAGCGCCAGCAGCTGGTGCAAGGCAGGGTCGGCCAGCGCAGCGTTGGGCGCACCAGCCGACAACGGCGACAAGCCGGGGCCTTTGGCCGTGCCCTGCGCGCTTGGCCACACCGGTGCCTCCCCTGAGGAACTGGCAATCGCGGTGGACAGTGGGGGCACGCCAAAAGCCGTAGGAATGCCACGCCTTAGCGGGCCGATGACGGCAGGAAAGGCATAACGCACGCCGTGAACCGCAAATTCGTGCAGCGCCGTGCGCACCGTCTCCCACTCGCTGCGGCTTTTTTCCAGCGCCAAACCGGATGCCACCGCGCGCTTGACGCTGCGATGCACCTGAGAGGCGCTCATGCCTAGCGCTTCTCCAAGAGAGGCATAGGTCCAGGCCTGGCCCGCCTGGGCGACCTGCTTGTACAGCACCACCAGATCCTGCGGCTTCAGTTCCACAACCAAGCCCGCCTTATTCCATATTCCATATTCCAGAATATGGAACATCCGACGAACAAACTGTTTTTGTAAGCAGTCTTTGCTACACGCCGACCTAAACGAGGATCTACCGCTCGAAGGCGGAAGCCAGACACTGTCACCCAATGCTCCGCGGCTTAACCGCCTCCTCCTGCGCCAACGATCTCTCCTGCGCTTGGATTTGGCTGTGCGCCAAGGTACGCGCGTCGAGCTCTTGCAGCCTTGTCAGCGATTGCTCTACCGGCGTACTGACGGCCACGTCAGTGGGCATGCTGGCACGCAGATGGGCCGGATTACTGGGCTGGCCCTGCACCACGAACACGGTAGCGCCGGCCGCTGCACGCGGTGTCTGGTTGCTCAGCGACACATGGTCAATCCGCTCAAGCCCGTGCTCCTTTGCCAGATGCGCCAAGCTGGCACTCATCCGCTCGCTGTGCGCATCACTGCTCCGTCCCATGCCGGCATCCAACTTGCCAACAAGAGTCGTTGCCTGTGCATGCAGGGGGTGAGGTGCCTGCGGCGTGGGTTCTAGGTCTGCCTGTCGCTGCCTTCCGTGCACCGGCTCTGCCGGCCCACCTTCTTGCCGTTGGGGATGAGGCGGTTGATTGCCACGCGGCTGAGGGCCGGGCCTTGCTCTCTCCTGCTGAAGTCCTTGGTCTAGCTGCTGCTCTCGCACGGGGCCGGGGGTCGTGCTGGTCAGCACGTATTGCCAGCGTGTTTGCGCAGGGTTGCCTTGAACAGCGCCGATAAAACCATCGTACTCGGCTGGATGAATTGTCTGGCAACCTGCCGAATCGGTACTGCCGCTAGAACCGCGATGAATCTTGAAGGTGTCGTTGAGATCCTTCACCCCGTTGAGATCAGCGTGATCGAACCATCCGTCCGCATTGCTATCTCGCTGTACCCCGCCATGCCCTGCATCCACCGCAGCTTGGCTCGGGCGTAACGCGTTGTCCTGCGTACCTGGCCGGATCGGGTTAGGGTGCTGACCCATCCGCATTTCGATGGTGCCCTCGCTTAGGCGGCCGAGATCCCTGATGCCATCGGCATTCACGTCCTCGCCTTCGATTTTTCTTGGCCTGGTGATGCTCTCAAATTCGGGCGACGGAGCAAATATTCTGTTCTCTACCCCACCCTCTGCACGCGGGCGACGTCCCGTGTTGCCAGCATGATGATCGTATTGTGCAGTCGGCTCGGTATTTGCTTGCTGAGCGACCTGCGTGTGACGGGTGCCATCGGCATCCTTCCACAACACAACCAGGCGATCGTTGTAGACACCCGTACCGCCCTGAGCTTCGTTGATGGCAGGGGTTGCCGGATCGTCGCTGCGCGGGCTTGCGGGATGCGCGCGATCCTGCATGGCCGCAAGCGTTGAGTTTTCCTGGCGAAGGCCCAGCACCACGCGCTCGTTTGGTCGAGAAAGTGCGTCGTGCGCCGCATCGTTACCTCTCACCTGTACGATGCTGGCGTAGACGTCATACCGCTGTGCGTCGTTTAAGGCAGCCATTTGCGTTTGCGGCGGAATTGCCGGCTGACTCGACGCAGATTGCTGCAGGCGTTGCAGTACACCGGCGTCCGCAGCGGAGATTGGCCCTTGCTGCTGGGTGTTGATCGCATTGGCGGACGCTACTCCGACATAACGATCCAATGCGTCGCGCACAACCTCTGACTGGTTTTGCCGGCGCTCACCAAGCATTTCTAGTGCCTCAGCGGAACGATTGGCATTGAAGAGAGCAGAAATTTGATCTGCAGTTGCCCGGATATCTAAATCGTTGGATCTCGCCATTTCGATGCTCCTTGCAGAAGTGGTCACTCGCTAATGAATCGGTCCTCACCATCTGGATAATCAGAACATGCTGGTTCGCCCGTGCGTTGTTGACGACACGGCCACTGCGCTCTTGTAACCCGTTCGACGCGCTCGAAGCGTTCGCCCGTCCATCGGAGAAAGCCAAAATGCGCATAAGCGCCGACCCGCCTTGGGTCATCGGCGGCAAGCGGCTGGTCGGGGTCAAACTCCATTAGCCATCGCATGGTAGACGCCATAGGTAACTTGTCGTCGAACAGAAAAAGCTCCGAACCGCCGTGTTCGTTCTGCCTGGCAATATCTTCACCAATAAGGCTGGGTGCTGGCGGGAAGATCGACGCGCTGACGTCGGATGCATTGCCGTCCTTATCGAGGCGATAAGCTTTGCGCCCTTGGCCTGATTGGCATGCAAGGCCTGCGTCACCCGCACTGCATTTCACTGGCCAGACCAGATACACCGTCTTGTCGGGATCGGCACTTTCGAACGAACGAATCGTGAGCTCACCCGCGGCCACAGTGAAATCCGCACGTCGTCCCAACCCAGGTGCGGCCACGTAGACCGCATTGCGCAGACTGGCTTCGCGCGCCTGCTGCGAAGTATCGACGGCGTCTGCACGCAGAGCCAGCAATGCGCGCGCCATGTGCGCGGGTGCCGGGCCTCGGCAAAACGCGTCCCTCAACAGCGGTGCAGGTGCAGCGCCCTGCGATTGCATCCTGTCAACACAGGCAGCCCCCATCTGCCGCTCCAACTTGAAGGGGATCCAGGGTGTGGGCGAAGCAGCGGGTGCCTGAGGAAAGGAGGACACTTCCTGGGCATCGCGCAAGGGCTTTGCTGCAGCATCTTCTGTCGAAAGTCGTGCACACCCAAGCGTCATAATGGGCATTAGCGCCGTGGCTACCAGGCAACGCATCAGATTCTTCACGAGCATCCCCTGAGCAGAGAGAACAGACGCTCCGGACTGTGGCCGCGTAACGGGGTGAGGTCAAGCATCGGCATGGCATTGATTGATCTGGCCCATAGATTGGCAACGCCTGTAACAGAAGGCCTGTAACAACCTGTGCAGCATATGGGGGCAGTGCGACATCTCGCGGCTCTATTGAGTACCGGAGGTCAGTTCCTCCCGGTCGTACATCAAGGCGCGCCCAATGCTGCAGGTCTGCATATCCACTCGCGGAAGTCACCGCCACCCTTCTGTGCTCGTTGCATTTTCTTGATACGCACAGCCGATCAGTGCTTGTGCTTCGATCCAGAAGTGACTGCGAGCGCTAGCCGAAATTGGCATCGATCTTGTTGATACCTAAAGAGAGTCGAACGCCGGTCATCGATGTGGTCAACCTGTCCCGCCGGCACTGATTTGCCTATAGTTCTCGCCAAACCCTGCAATGGATTGACCAATGCACATGATGTCAACCGGCCGGTGCCTGACGCTTGCACTTGCCGTCGCTGTGAGCGGCAGTGCCTGTGCACGGACGCCATCACCCGAACAAAAAAGGACTACCCCCATGTCGGACACCGTCACCACAGGCCGCACCATCAACGGGCACACCTATTCGGATGCGCCTGTGGATGTGAAGCTGGGGCCAAACACCTTCCGGATTCCCGCCAACTACCTGGACAGCCAGATCGCACCGTGGCCGGGCGAAGGCGTGACGCTTGTCATCGAGTGGCCGGACATGACCCCCACCCCGCCCGGTGCGCGCGCGAACCCGCGAACTAACGATTTTCGGAACGAAATTTCGGTGTCGATCGACTATGTCGACCGTGTCTCCGTAGAGACATTGCTGGGGCGTTTCTCGTCAAACGATAGGCGTACCGAGACCGACTCGGTTGAACGGGGCAATCCTGTCGACAGGCTCGACCTTCGCATTGCACAGCCTGAAACACTCGGATTAACGCCCTATGCCATTGATGAGGAGAAGATGGCGGCATACGTCAAAGCGTATCAAGCCCACCACGGCGAACCTCCGACACGCAACCCTGCGTTTGAGGACGATTGGTATGTCGCGCGCGACTCGGGCGGCAACTTAACTACTTTCATCAAATGCGACAGCACCAAATTTCGAGGAGATGGCGTTCGTCTGGAAGGATCTGAAGTGATTCATGAAAAAGGAGCGACTGCAGCAAGTTGCGTCCACTATTTCTCTGACATCGAAAACAAGCTTTCCATCAGCCTCAATTACAAGCGTGCTTTTTTAAAGGACTGGAAGCGCATGGAAGATGCGGTGAGGAAGGTATTAGCCCGCACTAAAGTCCAGTGATTAGTGTTTTTACAGGGAGTAACCGATGAGCGGACTGACTGAGCAAGACTTGGAAATCCTTTCCGACTACGCAAATAAAGGCAACCGAGCGCTGTATTGGAACTATCTTTCGCAGCTTGATGGCGCAGACGGCTATGGGACATTGGCGTTAGGCGTAGTGCGCAACGACAGCTTGCCAGGGCAAGTGGCTAACAGTTACGCACAAAATTACGCCAAAACACAGCACGATAATGGCTCGCGCTTTGCCAATGCTGAATTGAGCGAACGCCAGTGGGAAGAGTTCGGACAAACGCTGCTCAAGAAAGATCTTGAGCTTCGGCAATCTTGGTTCGACAAAGAGCGTCCGGATATGGCGCTGAACCTTCCTGGCAAGGACGTCATGCGTGCACACGATCAAGCCTTCCTGGACCATGAGCTCGACCCCAACTGCTGGACACCCCGCGTGCTCCTGCAAGCGGCCCTAGAAAAAAGCGGCCCCCAGAAGCTGGAACAGATCTGGTCCAACATGCTCGACAACGATTACGTCGGTGCCGCTCGCATCAGCAATACCGGCTACGAGACCTTTGCGCAGATGGGCTTGGTGGACGGTAGCCAGTACCTGGCCAAGTTGGGGGCGACCGAAGCGATCCAGATGCTGGAGGGCCGTTCTGCGATCGATCCGAACGTCATCGGCAGCAACAGTTTCTATGCGATGTACTTCGAAAAAGAACAGAAGTGGATGAATGTCAGCGTCGGTGGCGGGCATCCTTCCATGCGCGAAGAAACCAATCCCGCGCGCCTTGCAGAACTCAACGATACACGCTAAGTCCGCATGGAGCGCCAGCAGAAAGCGACGCAATTTCATGAGGACGATCAGCACCGCTCCATCACCCGCAGCCCGTTCACGGCATCGGTCGATGGCGTGCCCGATCGGACGCAAGCACCTACCAAGCTGGCCGATATCGGCCCGGGCCACCGCGACTACGCGTTGCTGCAACAGGTAAGCGCTGGCGTGAGCGCGATCGACGCGCAAGCCGGGCGCACACCGGACGAAAGCAGCGAACGCCTGGTGGCCAGTGCCATGAACCTGGCCCGCCAGAACAATATGGACCGTGTAGATCATGTGGCGCTGAGCACGCAGACCGCGCAACACCCGGCCGGATACACGGTGTTTGTGGTGCAAGGTGCATTGAACGACCCTGCACACCTGCGTGCATCGATGCCCACCGATGAGGCGGTGCGCACACCGGTGGGACAATCGCTGCAGCAGCTGGAAATTGCGACAGTGGATCGTCAGCAGGCAGCGCCGCAGAGCCAACAGCAGGAGATGGACAACCGCTCACGTGAGGCTCCGGCAATGCGGATGGCTTGAGTGCAATCTTGCATAACGCAGCGTTGCGAGGCATCTTCGCCGTGTAATACGGATTGCGCGTAGACGACCAGCGTCGCTTCGTGATGCAAGTGGTCATGTTGAAACGCTCAACAAATGCTGCATGCCGCGCAACTCCAAAAGTCGCACTAAGCTCAAACGCACAACTGCTTGCCCCTCCAGTGCCATACGCCCTTGCGCGAATCGGCAGACTGCAAACAGGCACTCACCTCCAGTACGCGACACGAAAAAGCCCGGCGGTTGCCGGGCTTTTTCGTTAACTCACATCCGGCAATGCTCAGCCCTTGCGCGCCTTCAACCACGCCTCGATCTGCGGCACCAATGCCGCGCGCAGCTTGATCCGGGTCTGGATGCCGGTGATGGCGGTTTCTGCATCGCGGCGCGAGGTGGGAGCCAGGTACTGGTCTGCGTAGGCCTTGATCTTGTCAGCCATCTTCGGGTCGACCGAGCCGGAACCCAGACTCGGGTAATAGCGGGCACGCGAGGTAGAGTCGATCAGGCCATCCACCTGCTGCCGATGCGCCACGGCGAAGTCGAAGCCCAGGTCCGGATGTTCGCTCGCCACCATGTCGATCATGCTGGCACCGGTGGTGGCGCCTGGCTCGGCGGTCAAGGCCAGCTCCAGTGCACGCTTGGCCAAGGCCTGGTCCTTTGTTGCCGCCAGCAGGCCATAGTACTGGTCGCGGATCATCGAAGAGGTTTCCTTCTTCGCCATCGCATGCAGCGCGTCCCAGGTGGCGGCATCGGCATTGCGCGCGACGATGCTCAGCACGCTGGTGCGCAGCTCCGGCGACAGCGACGCCGGGTCGGCCTGGAAGGCGGCAAAACGGCGGCGCGCTTCGGCAATGAGCTGCGCGTCGCCCATGTCGCTGAGGCTGCCAATCAGCCGCGTGCGCAGTTGCTTGATCTGCGCCGAATCGCCAACGCGATCGTCCCAGCCCAGCGTGGCGAATTGCGGTGCCAGCCGCGAGGTGGCATACGACCGCCATGCGGCACGGGTGGCCGGATATTGCTTGAGCATGTCGTCGACGCTGTCCACAGTGCCGGCCACCGTTTCCCACAGGTCCGGCGAAGCGCCCACCGCCACCTTGGTGGTCAACTCCAGCGCATCTGCCTGCGGTTGCAGGCCAACCATGGCAAGCGCACTGGTATCCATCATCAAGCCAAGCTGGTCCACCACCGGCAGGCTGGAAAATGCAGTGCTGAGCGCCTTGAACTGTGCAGGTGCATAGCGGGTACGGAAGTAGCCTTTCTGCCCGGCGTTGACAACCACCGGTGCATCGCAGCCGGGCAATTGCAGCTGTGCGCTGCCATCCACCAGCACGCGTACCGGCGCGCCGTTGCCGGCACGCACGGCGACCGGCACATGCCAGCGCAGCGGCTGCTTGTCGGGGCGATCGAGCGTGTATTCGCCCTGCTGCAGGGTGAGGTTGGTCTGCCCGTCCACACATGTGGAGGCGACATTGATCAACGGCACGCCGGGCTGGGTGGTGAAGTCGTGTGCGACCTGGGTGAATTGCGTGCCCGGTGCCATCGCATCGACCTGCTGCCACAACGCATCGGTCACCGCGTTGCCGTACTGATGTTGCTTGATGTAACTGCGCACGCCGGCGCGCCATTGCTCGGCGCCGACGTAGTCTTCGAGCATGCCGATGACCGCTTCGCCCTTGTCGTAGGTGATCACGTCGAATGCCTGGCTGGCCTGCTCCACGGTGTCCACGTGCTGCACGACCGGATGGGTGGTGGCATAGGCATCGCGCCGCATCGCTGCACGGCTCTTGAACGCCGCACTGGTCTTGTCGATATCCCATTCCGGGTGAAGCATCGCGGTGGTTCGCGATTCCATCCAGTTGGCGAAACCTTCGTTGAGCCACAGGTCGTCCCACCACGCCATGGTGACCAGATTGCCGAACCACTGGTGGGCGATTTCATGCGCAGCGATGGTGAACACGGCCTGTTTGCTGTTGATGTCGGCCACCGCCGGGTCGAGCAGCAACACGTACTCGAACGTAAAGATCGCGCCCCAGTTCTCCATCGCGCCGAAAAACTGGCTCTGCCCGGGCGCAGCAATGTTGTCCAGCTTGGGCAGCGGATACGGCACGCCGAAGTAATCGTTGTACGCATGCAGCACATCGCGGCTGGATTCCAGTGCGAACTTGGCTTGATCGACCTTGCCGGCCTGCGCGATCACACCGATCTCGGTGCCGTTATCGGCCTTGACCGTGGCGCGCTCGAAGTCGCCCAGGCTCATGAACAGCAGGTAGGTGGACATCTTGGGCGTGGTCTGGAAAACGACCTTCTTCATTCCGCCCGCCGCTGCGCTGGAACGCGCCACCGGCATGTTGCTCACGGCCATCTGCTTGGCCGGCGCATTCACCGTCAGGTCGAACGTGGCCTTGAAATTAGGCTCATCCCAGGACGGAATGAAGCGACGCGCATCGGAATTTTCGAACTGGGTAAACAGCGCGCGGCGCTGGCCCTGCGGCGTGGTGTAATCCAGCGCAAACAAGCCATTGGCCTGCGTGTTGATGATGCCGCTGTAGTCGATGGATAACACGTAGTTGCCCGGTGCCAGCGGTGTGCCGGTATCGAAGCGCGCGGTCTGCGCATCGGCGTCGGTGGCGATCTTGGTCGCTACCGGCTTGCCGCCCGCTGATGCGAGCGTAGCCTTGGAAAAGCGCAGATTGGCCGCCTGTAACACGATGGCATCGGTGGCGGTGAGCACCTGGAGATCGATGCGCACCTTGCCATCGAAGGTCATCTTGTCGGCATGCGGGGTGATCTCCACCGCGTAATGCGTCGGCCTGGCGGTTCGCGGCAGCTGGGTAGTGACCTGCGAGGTCGATGGAGCCCCCGTCTCGGGAGCAGCGGCAGCATGCGCCACGGTGGCGGCGGACGTGCTGGCCAGCGCCAGTGCAATTGCAGTCACCAAAATATGGCGCATGAGGTTCCTAACGTGATGGAAGTTGTCCGTGCAGAATCATCGCGTCAACGCAGATACCCCAACACAGCCGAAAGTCACGTCCACGCCTTGCGAGCACGAAAACGTAGACGTGGAAAAGAAGCGTTGATGCTGCCGATGATAATCAAAGCAAGCCGGCGCGAACGGACACCGGATGGCGGGGCCATGCTACAGGCCAGCGGTGAACACGACTCGTATCAAGGCGGCTGATGCGCAGTTGGTAATGGCGGTGATGCGTCGCGCGCCCAATACCTCCAGCACCACTCGGCATGATGCCGACGCTACACATCCGCCGTAGTCGCAGTCGGCCTGCCTGATCGGCTGCACTGCGTGCGCAAGCGGGCCTTGGACTGCAATCAGGCTGCCGGCACGTACACCATTACTCCGCTGCCTAAGGCGACGCGCGATAGCGTGACAAAGAAAAGCCCCGCTTTCGCAGGGCCTTCTTGTTTCCATGACGCATCAGCCAATCAGGCGAACGGGTCCTGCAGCACCATGGTGTGGTCGCGGTCCGGGTTGGACTGCAATCAGCTGCCGGCACGTACACCATTACTCCGCTACCTAAGGCGACGTGCGATAGCGTGACAAAGAAAAGCCCCGCTTTCGCAGGGCTCTCTTGTTTCAATGACGCATCAGCCGATCAGGCGAACGGGTCCTGCAGCACCATGGTGTGGTCGCGGTCCGGGCCGGTGGAGACGATGCTGATCGGGCAGCCGGCCAGTTCTTCCAGCGCGCGCAGGTAGGCGCGTGCAGCAGGCGGCAACTCGTCCCACACGGTGATGCCGTGGGTGTTCTCGCTCCAACCCGGGAACTCCAGGTACACCGGCGTGCACTCTTCCCAGCCTTGTGCATCCAGCGGCGCGTATTCGGTGCGCTTGCCGCGGTATTCGTACGCGATGCAGACCTTGAGCTTTTCCATGCCGTCCAGCACGTCGAGCTTGGTGATGCACAGGCCAGAGATCCCGTTGATGGCCACCGCGCGCTTGAGCGCGACGATGTCCATCCAGCCGCAACGACGCGGGCGGCCGGTGGAGGCGCCGTACTCGGCACCGCGGTCGCGGATGCCCTGGCCCACTTCGTCGTCCAGTTCGGTCGGGAACGGGCCGCCACCCACGCGCGTGGCGTAGGCCTTGGCAATGCCCAGCACGTAGTCGATCGCATCGGCGCCAACACCGGTGCCGGCCAGTGCGCCGCCCACGGTGGTGTTGGAGCTGGTGACGTACGGATAGGTGCCGTGGTCGATGTCCAGCAACGCGCCCTGCGCGCCTTCGAACAGCACGCGCTTACCCTGCTTGCGCAGGTCGTGCAGGATGCCGGCCACGTCGTACTTCATCGGCTGCACGTAGTCGCCGAACGCCAGCGCTTCGTCGTAGGTCTTCTGGAAATCGACCGCTTCCACGCCCAGGTACTTGGTCAGCACGAAGTTGTGGTAATCGAGCGCGGTGCGCAGCAGTTCTTCCAGCTGCGGCGGGTAATGCAGGTCGGCGATGCGGATACCGCGACGCGCCACCTTGTCTTCATACGCCGGGCCGATGCCGCGACCGGTGGTGCCGATGGCCTTGCCGCCGGCGGCCTTTTCGCGCGCCTGATCCAGGGCGATGTGGTACGGCATGATCAGCGGGGCAGCCGGGGAAATCTTCAGGCGCGAACGCACCTCCACACCGGCGCCTTCCAGCTCACTGATTTCCTTGATCAGCGCAGCCGGGGAGATCACCACACCATTGCCGATCAGGCACAGCGCGTCATCGCGCAGGATGCCGGACGGGATCAGATGCAAGACGGTCTTCTTGCCGTTGATGACCAGGGTATGGCCGGCGTTGTGGCCGCCCTGGAAGCGGACGACCGCACCGATCTCTTCGGTAAGCAGATCGACGATCTTGCCTTTGCCTTCATCGCCCCACTGGGCACCGAGCACGACAACTGACTGACCCATGACGGGTGGACTCCTGAGTTTTGCTGCGGCCATCGGGGCCGCGGGATGGGACCGGTTCGGGGCTGGCGGCGCCACCTTGCGCGCGGCTCCATCGGGGAGCGTTGCAGCAGCGACCAACCCGGACACGGAAAAAGCCGAACGGAGTGCTCTGGTTGGAGCGTGCCCGGCCGGCTTTTGTGCATTATCCGGGTTTCGGGTGACGTGCACTACCCCTGGCGAGGCGGCGGATCGGGGGCTGGTCAGATTGCGGCTGGCCGTCGGTTGGTGGGTGCTGCCGAATGCTGCCGGTCTCTACACTGGCCGTCGAAAATCTCCAATTCCCTCGGGCCGTAGGAGCGCACCTGGGCGCGACGCTTTGCTAGGAATGCCTGTCGCGCCCAGGTGCGCTCCTACGCTGCCGGAATGGACGGCCCGCTCAGTGCCGCACGATCCACAGCGCGATCGCCCCCATGACCAGGGTGACGCCGCCGATAGCGCGCAGTTGGGCGGTGGGCAGGCTGAACAGTTGCTCGACCATGCGCTTCCAGGCGGTGGGCGCCGCAAATAGCAGCAAGCCTTCAATGACGGCGATCAAGCACAACGCTGACAGAAATTCGTGCATCAACAACACCAGGACAACGTGGGGATCTGCAGTGTGCCGGTTCGGCAACCAACAGGCCTACAGCGTAGGAGCGCACCCGGGCGCGACGGGCATTACCGGTAAAGCTATCGCGCCCAGGTGCGCTCCTACGCGGCTGGGTCTGGCTCATAAAACCAAGCAAGCCTCACTCGTCATCTGGGACGCCCGGGCGCGATCGACACCCTGGGAATCTACAAAAGACAATCCACCAGGCAGGTAGGCCAAGCAGGCCTGCATCGTAGGAGCGCACCCGGGCACGATGGGCATTACCGGTAAAGCTGTCGCGCCCAGATGCGCTCCTACTCGGCTGGGTCTGGCTCATAAAAACCAAGCAAGCCTCACTCGTCATCTGGGATGCCCGGGCGCGATAGACACCCTGGGAATCTACAAAAGACAATCCACCCGGCAGGCAGGCCTGCATCGTAGGAGCGCACCTGGGCGCGACGGGCATTACTCAGAAACCGAGTCGCGCCCAAATGCGCCCCACGCTGCCCGGTCTCACAGCCAGATTGCGTGCCAGAACGGGTAATCGCCGAGGCGGGTAACCAGTCCGGCCCGCAGTGGATTGGCGACTAGGTAACGCGCCACTGCGTGCAGGTCGGCGTCTTTGCGCAACGCGTGGTCGTGGTAGCTGCGGCTCCAGACCGGCACGCGATGTTGACGCTGATCGTTCACCGCACGCGCTGCGCACGCTTTCATGCGCGATACGGTGTCGGCCAACGATGTGGCGCTGCCGAGTTGCACCAACCAATGCACATGATCAGGCATCAACACCCAGGCCAGCAGCCTGGCATCGGGTGGCGTTGCTGCAGTGAACGCCCGACAGGCCGCGGCGGCGAGCAGAAAATCTGCAAACACAACGCGACGCTGCCATGTCGTGGTGGTCAACAGGTAACCGCCGTTGGGCAAAGACTGTCTGCCGCGGCGCAGCGCGCGATGCCCGGGTGAGTGGACGTTGGTCATGCGGCAATGCTGATGGCCTCGCAGCATGGGGGATATCGGGGGTTGCCTGGTTTTGCTTTAGGAAATCTACGTTTAGCTGGCTGGTTGAAATTTGAAGACAGTCGGTTGGGTATGCCGGCAAGGCCCTGTCGCGCCCAGGTGCGCTCCTACGGCTGGCATTGGGCTAGAGACTTGCCAGGTAACTGCGGCTCCTGACGCATGCTTCAACACCCCGAAACGCACACCCACGATAAGCGCAACGCGTAGGAGCGCACCTTGGGCGCGACGCTTTGCTGGGAATGCCTGTCGCGCCCGGGTGCGCTCCTACGTGACGGGCTCGTTGGGCGAGCATGCAACTGTTTGGCCGTGACGGGCACAAAAAAACGCCCGCATTGCGCGGGCGTTTTCAGTTCAACACTGATCACCTCGGTACAAGGTGATCAGCAATTCAACACTGAGCGATCAACGATCGCTCTTGAGGTACTGCAGGAACGGGTCGTTCTTGTCGAGCACGATCACGCCGTTGCCGTCGGCCATCGATTCGCGATAGGCCTCCAGACTGCGGTAGAAGGCGTAGAACGAAGGATCCTTTGCGCCGGCCTGGCCGTAGATGCGGGCCGCGTCGGCATCGCCTTCGCCACGCAGCTTCTGTGCATCGCGCTCGGCGTCGGCCCTGATGACCGTGCTTTCGCGGTCGGCTTGCGCACGGATGGTCAGTGCCTGCTCTTCGCCTTCTGCACGCAGCTTGCTGGCTTCCTGCTTGCGCTGGGCGCGCATGCGCTCGTAGACGTCGGTGATCACCTGGCTGTCGGTCGGCAGGTCGATTTGCTTGATGCGCAGGTCGGTGATCTGCATCCCTAAGCCCTTGATGGCGCCGTTGATGCCCTTGAGCTGGCTGGCGATCAATTCGCTGCGGTCGCCGGAGACCAGCTGCTGCAAGGTGCGCGAGTTGATCTGGTTGCGCAGCGAGTCGGTGATGATCGGTGCCAGGCGCGAATTGGCCACCGACTCTTCACCACCGGTGGCGCGATAGAACGCACGCACATCGGAGATGTAGCCGATGGCAAAGAAGTCCACGCTCACGTCTTTCTGCTCGGCGGTGAAATACCGCGCCGGGGCGGTATCGAGCACCTGGAAGCGGCGATCGAACACACGCACCGATTCCACCACCGGAATCTTGAAGTGCAGGCCGGGCTTGAGGTCGGCACGCACCACGCGGCCCAGGTTGAGCACCATGGCGGTCTGGTCTTCGCGCACCACGAACACCGAGCCCATCAGGGTCAGCAACACGGCGACGATCAGGCCGATGACTAGCGAATTTTTCATTGTTCGGTTCCCTCACGGCCGGTCGGGCGCGGGCCGCGTTCCGGGTTGCGGATGGCCTCGCTGCTGGCGCTTTGCGGCGGATTCAACAACACGTCCTGCGGCACCATCGACGGCATGCCGCCATTGCCCGCGTTGCCGCCGGCGTTGGCAGCCTTGCCAGCATCTGGCAGCGGCACATAGATGACCTGGCGACCATCGCTGCCGATCACCTTACGGTTCTCCGACAACACCTTTTGCACGGTTTCCAGCCACAGCCGCTTGCGCGTGACCTCGGGGGCATTGGCGTACTGCTCCTGCAGCAGGGTGAAGCGGTCGGCGTCGCCCTCGGCCTTGGAGATCACCGCTTCCTTGTAACCTTCGGCACCGGTACGGGTGCGTGCGCCCTGGCCGCGTGCCTCGGGCACCACCTTGGCGGCGTAGGCCTGAGCTTCGTTGATCAGGCGCTCGCGCACCTGCTGGGCACCGTTGACCTCGTCGAAGGCCGGCTTCACTTCTTCCGGCGGACGCGCGTCTGGCAGGGTCACGCCGGTCACGGCCAATCCGGTGTTGTAGGCATCCAGCGCCATCTGCAGACGGTCCTTGGAGGCGATCGCCAGCGGGCCGCGATTGTTGAGCACGGTATTGAGGTCAGACCGACCCACCTGCTCACGCACGGCACTCTGCGCGGCCTGCTCCAGCACCAGATCGGCATTACGCGAGCCGAACAGGTATTTGCGCGGGTCGCTGATCTGGTACTGCACGTTGAGCGAGACGTTGACGATGTTCTCGTCGCGCGTCAGCACCGGGACCTGATTGCTGAAGGTCTTGATCTCGGTTGCATTGACCTTGCGTACCGACTCGATGGGCCAGGGCAGCTTGAAGCTCGGGCCGGGCTGCAGGATGCGCGAGAACTGGCCGAAGCGCAGCACCACGCCACGCTGCTGTTCGCCGATGAGCTGGAAGCTGGAGAACAGCACCATCAGCACCACCGCGACCAGAATCCAGCGCCCCACGCCGCCGTCGAACAGCTCCTTCAACGGGGCGGGCAGATTGCCCCAGCCACCACCGTTGCCACCACCGCGCGGGCCCCAGGACCTGCGACGGTTGGGATCCGGGCCGTCTCCGCCCTTGTTGCCGGGTGTGTTCCAGGCCATGCACGCTCCATGATCGAGGGGCTGTGCGGGCCAGTCCCGCAGTGCCGCCGTGTTGTTTGATTCGCCGATTCTACTAGATGGGGCAGACCGGCCGTTTTGAAAGGCCCTGATTGGTGCATCGGCGGTTTAGCCGGCGGGATGAATCAAGGGGTTGGCAGTTCTTGGCGGGGTGGAGACGAGGTAGCGGCGCCAGGTTATAGGTCGGCAGGAGCCCTCAATGCGCAAAACGGGTGCCGAGATCGAAGGCGCGGAGCCGACCGCTTCGCTACCGGGAGGCTTGGCCGAGCCGACCCAGCGCGGCCGACGCGCCCTCGGCGCTCCTGCGCTCGACATGGGCACTTCGAGACCGTGACCGGCACCAGCACCAGCACGCACCGTGACGACAGCGGCTGTACCGCGCCAATCAATGGTAGGAGGACGGGGTTGGTGCACTCACGCGCACTGGCACATCGGCCAGGAGGGACGGCTGGTGCTGGAATGGACGGCTGTTGATCGAGGACAGCACTGCCGTGGCGCATCGCTCGTATTGCGCTGCGCTTTGACAGCGCATGCAATGTCACGCTTGCAGGCATGTGACCGACGATCGACCACCTGACTGATTAGGCGGCGCCTACTAAACCGGCGCGCTGACCCGCGCGGCAGCCAGGCGTCGCGAGTGCCATCGCGCAGGCGCGCTTCGGGCTCGATGCTGCGATGGCACGGCAGCGATGATTAGCTGCGGTCTGTCGCGCGCTGCCATCGATATCGTGGGCAGCGGCGGAGAACTGCGTGCTGCCATGCAGCGGAGCGGCGAAACAACGAAGCCGCCCCATCGGGCGTTGCCGCACCGGACGCGCCCGATGGCAAGCACGCATGCGCGCAGACCGTTGGCAATTGCCGGTTCGCAGTGAGGCGATTGCCATTCGCTACGGCGATGACGCTGGAAGTCATCGCCTGCTCGCGCGCGACTCCCGGCGCAGTTGCCGCGGATGTCAGCGATCACGCCTTGGGCGGTTCGTCCTTCTGGTTGAACACCCGCTCCATCACTTCCAGCAGCTCGTCTTCGGAAAACGGCTTGGTGATATAGGCGCGCGCGCCTTGGCGCATGCCCCACATGCGGTCGGTGTCCTGATCCTTGGTGGTCACCAGGATCACCGGGATGTGCTGGGTGGTGGGCTCGCGCTTGAGCGTGCGCGTGGCCTGGAAGCCATTGAGGTTGGGCATGACCACGTCCATCAGCACCAGATCCGGCAACGACTCCTTGGCCGCTTCCACGCCGGCGGCGCCATCGGTGGCGGTGATGGTTTCGTGTCCCAACTTCTCGACGATGCGCTGAATCCCCAGCAGCTGCGACGGCGAGTCGTCGACGATCAAAATGCGTGCCATGTGTTTCCCCTAGTGTGCGCGGCGAGTGTAGTGCGCCAGCTGCGCTTTCGGTAGCTGGGGGCAATAGCGCGATGGTCGAAGGCTGTGCTGCGCTGCGGTGCACACGGTGCTCGCCTTCGCACTCCTGTGCGCCGTGGTGGGCGGTGAGGGGTTGGAAGCGAGGTGCAGGCGATGCGTCGCGCTTCGGCTAAGGAGGCTGCTGGCGCTGACTGCTGGAGGGACGCTTGGATCCAGCTTCGCTCGCTGGACGCAACGTCCGCCATTGAAGTGGCGCCCGGCCGAAGTTGACTGACGCCGGCAACGGCACGGGGCGGCCGTACCCTCACCCCAACCCCTCTCCCGCAGGAGAGGGGCTTTCGCGCCTTCTCATATTGGGAGGCTCGCGCGTTGCGACGGGCGAGACGTCTGGACCTCAGCGCCGCCTCTACGAAGAGAGGCGCCTGTGGACCTCACACCGTCTCGCCGAAGGCCTTGGCCAGGTTGCGGTAGGCCTTTTTCTGCGCGTCGTCGGTGGGGGCCGGGGCCAGGATTTCCAGCTCCACGATTTGATCGCCCGGGGGAGTGCCCGGCAGGCCGCGGCCGCGCAGGCGCAGTTTGCGGCCGGCATCCGAGTCGGCGGGCACCTTCAATTCCACCGATCCGCCCAGGGTCGGCACGCTGATGGTGGTGCCCAGCGCCGCCTGCCAGGGCATGACCTGCAGGAAGTAGAGAATGTTGCGCCCGTCCACCTCGAACTGAGGATGCGCGGCGTATTCGATCTCCAGCAGCAGATTGCCGCCGCCGTTGCCCTGCCCGCTCAGGCGAATCACCTGGCCGGGCTGCACGCCCTTGGGCACGCGCACGTCCAGCTGCTTGCCGTTGATGGTGATACGGACGCTGTCGCCCGAATGCACCGCTTCCAGCGGGACCGCCAGCTTGGCGCGGGTGTCACCACGCGCCTGCGGCCCCGGCCCTGCGCCAGGACCGGCACCCGGGCCGCGCGGGCGGCCGCCGCGCTGGCCGGCGAACAGGCTTTCGAAGAAGTCGCTGAAGCCGCCACCGGCGCCCCCGTTGCCGAACACCTCTTCATAGTCGAAGCCCTGCCCGCCCCCGTGGCTGGGCGGCGCCTGGAACTCGTCGCCCGGGCGATAGCCCTGCGCCTTCAACTGGTCGTAGGCCTTGCGCTTTTGCGGATCGCGCAGCGCCTCGTAGGCTTCATTGATCGCCTTGAATTTGTCTTCGGCGCCGGCTTCCTTGCTGACGTCGGGGTGGTACTTGCGCGCCAATCGGCGATACGCGGTCTTGATCTCCGCATCGCCTGCGCTGGGCTCCACGCCCAGCGTTGCGTAGTAATCCTTGAATTCCATCTATTCACCTCTGGAAAAAAAACGGCCCGCAGCCAGGGCCACGAGCCAGTTCGAGAGGCAGACACCATGTGGGACGGCCATGCATGGCGCGGCGGTGGGAATCGTGGGTACATGCCGTCCCTGCCGATTCCAGACACCAACCGCGCCCGCGTGGCGGTCACGCAACAGGGTTGCTGGCCGATCTCTTCGCAGCCGGGCGGGCGACCGTGCCTATTCTACGGCGCGGCCGTCGCCGGGGAGCGAAGTCGGTGACTTCGCTCCAGGTCCATGACTTGTCAGCACGTGTCCCGCAGCACGCCGCGATGCCGGTCGGCGGCGACTGGCGAGCCGGGCCGGGGTGTCATGCACACCCCGGCCACAGTCCTGTCCGGCATCCGCCGCGCATGCGGCGGCTGCGATGGCGCTTACTGCACCGTGCTGCCGCCGGTGTCCTGCCCGTTGCCCACCTGAATGCGACGCGGGGTGGCTGCCGGCCGCTTGGGAATGCGGATTTCCAGCACGCCGTTGTGACCGGCGGCGGTGATGCCATCGGCATCGGCACTGTCGGGCAGCGCGAAACGCCGATGGAAACTGCCGTAGCGGCGCTCGATGCGCGAGAAGCGCTCGGTGTCGGTGCTGGACTCGCTCTTGCGCTCGCCTTTGATCGACAGGATGCCCTTGTCCATCTGCACCTCGATCTGGCTGGGGTCGATGCCTGGCAGATCGGCATACAGCACGAAATGGTTGGGCTCTTCCGTGATGTCCACACGCGGCACCCATTGGGCGGTGACCACGGCCGATTCGTCGGTATCGCTGTTCTGTTCGAAGAAACGATCGAACACGTGCTTGATCTCGTTTTGCAGCGCGTGCGTGGGCCACTGGGGATAACGAACGATGTTCATTGCAAGCCTCCAAAAGGTTGGGTGAGGGGCCGGCGACGGCGGCATGCACCACCGCGCCGGCCATGTGCGTCAGATAGGCGTGCCCGTGCGAATTTCAAGCGCGTTGACGCGCTTTTGCCCTGCCCTTTTCTAGACTTCGTTCAGCCACACAGAGACCAGCCCCATGACCATCGCCGTTGGTGACAGCATTCCCGAAGTAGTGCTCAAGCGCATGCGCGAAGGCATCGAAGCGGTCGACACGTATCGCTTGTTCGCCGGCCGCAAGGTGCTGCTGTTTGCAGTGCCGGGCGCATTCACGCCGACCTGCTCGGCCAAACACTTGCCGGGGTATGTGGAGCACTTCGAAGAGTTCCGCAAACGCGGCATCGACGTGTTGTGCACCGCCGTCAACGACCCGTTCGTGATGCAGGCCTGGGGCCGCGCCCAGTTGGTTCCCGATGGTCTGCACCTGTTGCCCGACGGCAACGCCGAACTGGTTCGCGCACTGGGCCTTGAAATCGATGCGAGCGGTTCGGGCATGGGCCTGCGTTCGCGCCGCTATGCGTTGTATGCCGACGACGGCGTGGTCAAGGCCTTGTTTGTCGAAGAACCCGGCGAGTTCAAGGTGTCTGCGGCCGATTACGTGCTGCAGCATCTGCCCGATTGAAAAAGCGATTCCCCCGTCCACTCAGAAGGAAAACGGCCAGCCATGTCTGATCAGCCAGCCACCAACATCCCCGCCGGTATCACTGATACCGCCACCTTGCGCGCACGCGCACGCCAGAGCATCGAAGACGGCGCCATCACCGAGAGCTACCACGCCGACCGCGAGGCAGTGATCGCGCTGCTCAACACCGCGTTGGCGACCGAGTACGTGTGCACCCTGCGCTACTACCGCCACTACTTCATGGCCAAGGGCATGCTGGCCGACGCGGTCAAGGGCGAGTTTCTTGAGCATGCGCAGCAGGAGCAGGCGCATGCGCACAAACTGGCAGAGCGTATCGTGCAGCTGGGCGGCGAACCGGACCTCAACCCGGACACGCTGACCAAGCGCTCGCATGCCGAATACAAGGAAGGCACCGATCTGCGCGACATGGTCAAGGAGAACTTGATCGCCGAGCGCATCGCCATCGACAGCTATCGCGAGATGATCGATTTCATCGGCGACAAGGACACCACCACCAAGCGCATCCTGGAAAGCATTCTGGCCCAGGAAGAAGAGCACGCCGATGAGTTTGCCGACATGCTGGAAGGCTGGATCGGCGAGTGACTGTGTTGCGTCGGTGCTGATGGCGCCGATGCGACTGCAGCATCGAAGACGCAACACAAACAGGGCGCCGCTGGGCGCCTTGTTTGTGTGTGTGGTCTGGTGCAAACGCTGGCAGAAACCATGGTCTCCGTAGGAGCGCACCTGGGCGCGATGAAGCCTTACCGGTAACGCCCCATCGCGCCCGGGTGCGCTCCTACGTGCACGTCGGTATGCCGGCAACTACGTCGAAGCATTGTCGCCGGCCATTGCGGTGAGCGGGTGCTGGCTTGCCCGGCCTTGCTGATTGCTCAGATGCGACTGCAGCACCGAAGACGCAATACAAACAGGGCGCCGCCGGGCGCCTTGTTTGTGTTTGTGGCCTGGTGCAAACGGTGGCAGAAACCATGGTCCGCGTAGGAGCGCACCTGGGCGCGATGAAGCCTTACCGGTAACGCCCCATCGCGCCCGGGTGCGCTCCTACGAGAGCGGCTACTACACCACTCAACGCAAGACGCGAAACCGCACTTGCGTCCAGGCGCCATCGCTGGCCATGGCGGTGAGCGTGTGCTCTCCCACGTCCGCAAAGTCGCGCTGAAATCCCTGCCGTCCGTTGGTCTGTGCAATCCAACGACCGTCCAGCAGCCAGTCGATGCGCGCCTCGCTGCCCAGCGCGCGCAACTGCAGGCGCACCGGGCGTGCGGTGTCGTTTGCGCGGGCCAACGTGGCGCGGTCGCTCAATCCGTCGATGCGCAGCACGCCCCCGCCGGTCATGCGCCCGTCCGGTAGGCAGTCCGGTGCCAACGGCGGCAGCTGCGCGGCGGTGCGTTCTGCCGCGCTGAGCCAGGGCGACACCAGTGCCGGCCAGCGTGCCAATGCGCGTGGCGTGCGCGCATGTGGCTGCGTGCACTCCTGCGACAGGCGCTGGCCGCTGTGCGCGTCCACCTCGAACTGCAACCGCCCGCTTTGCCACAACCGCGCGTCGCGTTCGCCAAAGGTGGGCGGCAGCGCGCCATCCAGTGCGTAGGCCTCGGCACGGCGTGCGCACAGTGCCGGCGGCGTCTGCTCCAACGCGCCGCCGAGCGGCCAACAAATCTCCCTGGCCTGCACCGTGGCCGGTATCGGCAGCGGCGCGCTATCGCCGGCGTTGCGCGGCAATGCATCGATCACTTCGAACATCAGCGGCAATGCGGTTACCGCACCGTATTGGCCGGGCAACGGTGTGCCATCCGGGCGGCCAACCCACACACCCACGGTATAGCGCCGCGTGCCGCCAATGGCCCAGGCATCGCGGTAGCCGTAACTGGTGCCGGTCTTCCAGGCCACCCCAGGGCGGGCGGCGGTATCGAAGGTGCCGCTGCCGTAGCCGGGGCGCGGATTGCTCTGCAAAATCTCGCGCACGATCCAGGCCGCGCCCGGCGACATCAACCGTCGATCGATCCGTGCATCGTCCGGCGTGTAGCGCACGCGCCCGGCGATACCGCCACGATTGAGCGCCGCGAACGCGCCGACCAATTCCTGCAATTGCGCGCCGGTGCCGCCCAGGATCAACGCCAGCGATGGCGTGCTGCCACGCGGGAAGTGCAGCGCAATGCCGGCATTGGACAGCCGTGCGGCAAAACGTGCCGGGCCGATGCGATCAAGCAGGTCCACCGCCGGCACATTCAATGACAAGCGCAACGCGGTGGCGGCACTCACCGGTCCGTTGAAGGCGGCATCGAAGTTGCCGGGCCGGTAGTCGCCGAAGCTCTGCGGCGCATCCACCAACAAGCTTTCCGAATGGATCAAGCCATCGTCCAACGCCATACCGTACAAAAACGGTTTGAGCGTGGAGCCGGGCGAGCGCCAGGCCTGCACCATGTCCACATGGCCAAGCCGCTTGCGATCGCCGAAGCTGGCCGAGCCGACATAGGCGCGCGCTTCCATCGTGGCGTTGTCGATCACCAGCAGTGCGGCCGAAGTGCGCTCGGGCAATTGCGAAAAATACGTGGCCACGCGCTCTTCCAGGGTGCGCTGCAATTCCGCATCCAGCGTGGTGACGATGCGTGCAGCGCGCGGTTGCGCGCTATGCAACCGCTGCGCCAGCAGCGCGGCATGCAAGGGCGGTTTGAGCGCGCGCGTCACCACCGGTTCGATGCGGGCATCGTCGACCTGCGCGCGCGACCACACGCCCAGCTCCACCATGCGATCGAGCACCTTGTCGCGTGCACGCTGCGCCGCTTCCGGGTGGCGGTCCGGGCGCAGCCGGCTGGGCGATTGCGGCAACACCGCCAGCAACGCTGCTTCGGCCTGCGACAACGCGGTGGCCGGCTTGCCCAGATACGCCCAACTGGCCGCTTCCACGCCTTCGATGGTGCCGCCGTAGGGCGCGCGCTCCAGATACAGGGTGAGAATCTCGCGCTTGCTCAGATGCGCTTCCAGCTGCAGCGCGCGCAGCAACTGCTTGGCCTTGCCCCACGGCGTGCGCGTATGCGGGTCCAGGATGCGCGCCACCTGCATGGTCAAGGTCGAACCGCCGGAGACGATGCGTCCCTGCCCCAGCCACTGCCCGCCGGCACGCAACAAACCCCACGGGTTGACGCCGGGATGCCGCCAGAACCAGCGGTCTTCGTAGTTCAGCAAGGCCTGCAGATACAGCGGCGACACCGTGTCCGGGCTGGCCGGATAGCGCCACACGCCATTGCGATCGGCGAACGCGCGCAATGGCGTGCCATCGCGCGCCACCACCAGGGTGGAGGTGTCGCGCGATTTGGGCAGCGGCAGCGGGAAGGCCAGGTCCAGCACCAGCACCATGGCCAGCACCGCCGCTGTGCTCCAGCGTAGCCAGCTCAGCCAGCGCCGTCCGTTTCGGACCTGTGGGTTCGGCACTTGCGGGCGCTGCTGCGTCCGCTCTGTCCCTGTCTGCGCCTGCGATTGCTCATCCATCGTGCCAAGCATGCAGGGCAAAACGCGTTTCGGCCACTGGCACAGATCGAATCACGTGATACCGCCCGACGTTCCTGCGCATCGGTGCTCTAGGAAGTTCGACGCGCGTTCGCCGCGACCACGGGAGGGGCCGGGCCACGCGGCGTCACGAAGACCCGCAACAAGGCCATCGTCAGAAACACGGCAGACAGGCGCAAGACCATGCCAAGCCAACCACTGGCCGCAGAGTCGGACACCGCGAACACAGTCCAAGCTGCGTTGAGCGACGCATGTAGCACCCAGCCGCTCCAGATCGTGTAGCCGTCCTGCGCATCGACGATGGCAAACAGCAGTGCACCGATCCCGGTGATGGCAAAGATCAGCAGTGCCTCGCCCCCGCTGCCGCCGCCGGCTCCGAGCCAATGCACGCCACCGAAGATCAGCGCCTGCACCAGCGCGGCCAGTGCGGGACGCCAAGCCAGCGCGCGACAGGCGAACACGAAGCCGAACCCGCGAAACACGATCTCTTCGGCCAGCGGAAACAATAACGCCAGCCATAGCAGGCTGAGCAGATCGTCGATACGGATCGCGCTGGCCTGCGTCCATAACCCAACCCAGCACGGCAACGTGGCGAGCAACGTCAACAACGGCCCACGCACCCCATTCCAGCGCAGCCCCAGGCGCGCGCGCAGATCGCCAGGCGTGCTGCGGTAGAGCAGCGCGGCTGCGATCACGACGAGGATGACGCTGAGCACATTGTCGAGGATTGCGCCGCCATAGGGCACAGGGATCCTCGGAATCGGCCAACCGATGGCCTTGGCGATATCGCGGATCTGTAGAGCAACCAGCAGCACTGCCAGCCACGTGAAATGCCTGCCAACCTGCTGAGGGCGAAACCTGAGCGACATGCCGACATCCTTGAGCGCACCTGTCAGAGATTCACTGTACCCGTTACACACCAACGCCCACAACGGTTTGAGGGCAAGACAGCGGGCTATCGTGCTTGTCGTCTGGCAGCTGCTCGCGATCGCTGACAGCGGCAGGTATCAAGCAAGGCGATGGCGTGTACTCACCCTCCCCACCAACTGGCAAGTAGTCGCGTCTCTCGCCAATCGCGGGCGCGATCCCACGTACCATTGTTAATCGTGATCCAGCAAACTTGCCTGCAACCACTGATGCAGTGCGCTCAGCGTTTTTCGAGTGTGGCGCGATAGCGCAATAACGCTTCCGGCGCATCGGTCTGGATGATCGACACACCATCGCGGTACAGACGCCCCCACACTTTGTCCGGGTCGCGTTCGGCATCGGCGTCGCCGCCGTAGCCCGCGATAAACCCTTCCCACAGCGAGTTGACCATCAGCCGCACGTTGTGGGCCTTGCTCACTGCCGCCAAGGCCGGTAATTGCGACGCGGCCATCTTGGGCAGTTCGAAGGCCATCGGGCGCGCATTGCGGGTTTGTGCAGTGGCGATCGCGGCCAGATCGGCCGTGCCGTGAGCGTTGATCAGGATCGGGAAGAAATACACGCGGTCGAACGGCTGCATCGCCGCCAGCGGCGGGGTCGCAATGCCGGCTTCGGCCTTGACGATCACCTGGTGCTGCATGCCGGCACGCGTGACCGCATCGACTACCTGCACGTAGATCGCATCCTTGACGTCCAGATTGAGCAGGATGTGGCCCTTGGCGGCGGCCAGCATCTGCTCCAACGTGACCACGCGCTGGTCGGTCAGCGCTGCCTGCGCGCCGCCTTCGTCGCTGCGCAACCGCAACTTTTGTAGATCGGCCAGCGTGAGCTCGGACAGCTTGCCGGTGCCATCGGTGGTGCGATCCACGGTGGCGTCGTGCAACATCACCAGCGTGCCATCGGCGGCGCGGCGCACGTCGGTTTCCATCACATCGGCACCGATGGCGATGCACCGTTGCAGCGCTGCCAGCGAGTTCTCCGGCGCGGTGTCGGTGAAGCCATGCTGCGGCGCGGCCGCGTGGCAACCGCGATGGGCCACCACCACGATGCCGCCCTGCGGGTTGGTCAAACGCGCCTGGATCGCCGCGACACCGGTGGGTGCTGCATTCACAGGACTGGCGAGGGTCGCGCACAGCATGGCGGCGACAGTGGCAACAGAACGTAATGTCATTGAACAACTCTCAAGTGGGTGACTGATCGCCCGACGGCGTCTGCGCCAGGCGAAGCACATGCAAGCTGGGTGCAGTTAGCAACTGCTCGCACGTCCGATCCAGCACGCCATGGGCATCCGGCCCACGGCGGCTTTATTTCGAGCGCTACGCTCAAAACGTCGGCGTAAAGCGCAGACCAAACCAATAGGTGGTGGGCACCGAATAACTGTCCTTGAGCAGGTTCTGCCCTGGGCCCGTCACGCTGGTGATGCGGCTGTGGGTGATGTTGCTGACCTGGCCGATCAAGCTGAGCTGCTTGCTGATGGCATAGGTGGCGGTGAAATCCAGTTGCGAGCGCGGCGACCAGTACAGATCCTGCCAATCGATATTGCTGACGATGGCACGCAAGGCCTTGCCTTGCCGGTTGTAGGCCGCACGCAGCTCCAGGCCGCCGGTGTTGTAAAACAGCGTGGCGTTGGCGGTGTAGTCGGGCTGGCCAACCAGGTTGTCGAGCTTGCGCTCGCGCTGGCTCACGTTGCTGCCGCTGCCGACGCTATACGGCACATCCAGGCTGCCATCGAGCATGGCGAGGTTTGCGCTGAAGCCCACACCGCTGAGCCACGGCGCAATCGGCGCCAAGGTGTTGACGATGCCGTTGAACTCCACGCCGCGAATGCGCGCCTTGGCGGCATTGGCCGGGGTGCTGATCAAGGCATTGGCATAAGTGGTGCCGTCGAAGCTGAAGCTGTCGGTGCGCGAGAGCGTAAAGATCTCGTCCTGGATGCGCTTGTCGAACACGGCAGCGGAGGCGAACGCATCGAAATCGCCGGGCAGGCGCCATTCCAGCGACAGATCCAGATTGTTCGACACGCGCGGTTTGATGTCCGGGTTGCCGATGGTGACGGTGACACCTTGCGCATTCGGGTTGCCGGCGTCGGTCGTGTTGACGAAGCCGATCGAGGTACGCGCTGCGTACGCATCGTACGGCGGGCGGCCGAGCGTTCGGCTGGCGCCGGCGCGCAGGTCCAGCGCGTCGGTCAGATGGTAGGTCATGATGGCCGACGGCAGCAGATAGTCGTAATCGGCACTGGTCGGATTGTCGACGTAGACGTAGCGATTGGTCGCGGTATCCAGCTGACGCTGGCGGCCCACCGTGTCCAGCTTGGTGCTATCCAAATGCACACCGGCCTGCACGTTGAGCCGATCGCTGCGATAGCTCACCAGCCCATAGCTGCCGAAGGTCTTTTCGGTATGGGTGAAGTTGTCCTGGTTGCTGAAAGCCTGCTGGTCGGTGCTGTTGAATGCGCTCAACGGCGTTGCCGCCAGCACGCGGTTGGCCTTGTCCGGATCGATGGTGATCAGGTTCAAGCCGGCGTAACGCATCGGCGCCCTACCGGTGCCGGCCACATCGGCCAGGCCTAAGGCCGGCGCGCTGGTGTTGGGCTGATACTCGACACGATAGATGTCGTAGGACGGCTTGTCGGTGGTGTACGACACGCCCGCCGCAAAGCCAATGCCCTGATCGCTCTCGCCCTGATTGAAGCCGTAATCGAGCCGTCCGGTGAGAATGCGGTCGGCCGCGGTACGTTTGTAGTCCGGACGCCAGTACGACAGGCTGTAGTTATCCAGGTTGTTATAGGCCTGCGGCGACACACCGAAGCGCTGATCGAACCCGGAGGTGTCGTAGTTGAACGCATAGTTGGGCGTGGCATTGAGGGTCACGCCACTGCCGGTCTGGCCCACCGGCACCGGCGCGGCCCGAGTAATGCCGGTGGCGTATTTGATCATGCGGATCGGCTCGTCGTAGGTCGCATCCGACCACGCCCCGCGCGCGGAAAACTGCTGCCGATCGGTCGGCCGCCAGATGCTGCCCAACTGCGCGACCTTGGTGCGCGTGGTGACGATCTGGTTGGAATATCCCACTTCGATATCGCCACCGGGATACCTACCGGAGGTAGCGGTCTGGTTGAACACCTGGTTGCGGTTGCGTGGGTCGATAATGACCTCGTTGCGCTCCATGTTGTCCTTGAAATAGTAGTAACCGGCCATGGCATACGCTTCGAGCGCCGCACTGGGATGCACTTCGAACTTGCCGGTGACGCCATAGCGGTCGCGCTGATTCTGCACGTACCAATACTTGTCCTGCTGCGGCACCGCCCAGCCATTGCCGAGATTGGCGCCGGTCTGCAGCACGCCGTTGTTGTCATAGAACCCGTAGTGCACCGTGTCGGTGGTCATATGGGTTTCGGTGTAGCTGCTCAGCGTCTGGTAGTTGGCCGACAGCGTGAAGCCGTATTGCTGTTCGCTGCCGAAGGTGCGGCTGCCGGTGGCATTCAAGCGATAGCCCGGGTCGTCCTGATCGCGCGGCTTGCCGACATCGTTGGCATGGCCCAGCGCTGCTTCGGCACTGAAGAATGGCTTGCCGCCGTTCTCGAACGCACTGCGCGTCTTGAGATTGATCGCGCCGCCGGTGGCGTTGGGGTCCAGATCCGGCGTAAACGTCTTGATCACCTGCAACTCGCTGACCATCGAGGCCGGCAACAGATCCAGCCGCACGCCGCGGGTGATCGAGCCGAGCGTGCCGTTGGGCGTGCCGGGCGAGGCGATGGTCAAGCCATCAATGGTGACGTTGTTGTACGACGGCCCCAAGCCGCGCAACACCGGCGTGGCCGCTTCGTCGCGCGGATGTTCGTTGTCGGTGGCCGGCAACACGGATAAACCCGGCACGCGACGCAGTGCTTCGACGATGGTGCTGTCCGGCAGCGCGCGCACATCGGTGGCACTGATGACATCGGTGATGTTGGTCGCTGCGCGTTTGCTCTCCACCGCTGCCGCATTGGCGCGACGCACGCCGGTGACCTGCATGGCATCGAGAGTTTGCACGCCGGTGTTGGCGTCGCGCGGTGCGTCGGCGTTGGCTGTTCCACCTGAGGACGCGACGGAGTCAGTGCCTGCTGCGTCGCCCGGTGCCGCCATAGCGCCTGCTGGATTTGCAGAGACTACAGGCGACGATGGAACAGTGCGCTCTGCGCTAACAGAAGCCGCGTTGGTCTGCGCCTGCAGCGCTGGGGAACATGCCGCGATGGCGACGGCGAGAACGGACAAGTGCAAACGGTACGAATCGGAGCGCTGCATGGAATCCCGAGATCGCGCAGCAAAGGCGCCGCGCCGGTGAGAAAGCAGGCCACCCTATCCAGTAAAAATGACCCTTGCGTGTCGCTTGCATCGCATCGAAAAGACAATGCGCAGCGATGTCGCCACATGCGAAGCCGCGGTGCCATTGCGCGGGATTGGGTTCTCCCGCTGACGTCCAACCGCGCGTAGGAGCGCGCTCGCGCGCGATGCGGCTCTCCCGCTGACGTTCAACTGCGCGTAGGAGCACGCTTATGCGCGATGCGGCTCTCCCGCTGACGTCCAACCGCGCGTAGGAGCGCGCTTGCGCGCGATGCGGCTCTCCCGGTGTAGTCCCATCGCGCACAAGCGCGCTCCTACGGCAGCCAGATTGCATCCCAGAATGGATAGTCACCGACCCGGTCCAGCAATCCGGCGCGTAGCGGATTGGCGATCAGGTAGCGAGCCACGCTGCGCAGATCGTCTTCATTGCGCAAGCCGCGATCGTGGTAGGCCCGCGCCCAAACTGCGGCGGGCACCCCGCGCTGCTGATTGACCGCACGGGTGCTTGCTGCCTTCATGCATGACACCGTGCGCGCCAGCGGAATGACGTCCCCCAGCTGCACCAGCCAGTGAACATGGTCCGGCATCAGCACCCAGGCAAGTAAGGTGGCATCTTCTGGCTGCGCGGCGATGAACGCGCGGCACGCTGACGCGGCCAGCTGAAAATCGTCGAACACACGTCGCCGCTGGACAGTTGTCACGGTGAGTAGATAGCAGCACTTTGCGAGCGAGCACCGGCCACGACGTCGTGCACGATGTCCTGCGGAGATGGGGCTGATCATCGATGCATGCTGGCCCGCCCACGCAAATCCTTGCATCGGGGTCGGGCGCTCACTTCGGTGAGGAAACTCCGACCGTAGGAGCGCGCTTGCGCGCGATGGGGGATTGCCGGGAAAGCTCCATCGCGCGCGAGCGCGCTCCTACCTTGTTACCTTTAGGGCTGCACCACCGTGATCGTCGCCGGGGTGGTGCGGCCCACGCCACGCAGCTCGGGGCGATACATGTCTTCCACCAGCGACGGCGGAACGGTGTAGGTGCCCGGCGTCACCGCGCGCACCAGGTAATACACCTGCGCCTTGCTGCCCGACGACAGCGCCAGCGCGGCCACATAACGGTCGTCGCGGAACTCTTCGTGCTTGACGTCGGCGGCACTGGAACGCTCGCTGACGCCGATACCGTCCACCACCACGTCGGCCCACTGCTTGGCATCGCCGAGATTGAAATTCTCGATTTCCAGGCCGGCCGGCAACAGATCGGTGAGCAACGCATCGGGCATCGATTCGTTGGCGGTGATGGTGACGCGCACGATCAGTGCCTCGCCCTCCTTCAGTGCACGCGGCGTCCACGGCTTGCCGTCGGTGGTGTACCAGCTGCGCTCCACGCTGAGGTGGCGCGTGTCTGCTTCCGGTGCAGTGCGCGGGATGCCCGCCACTTCCAGACTGGCATACATCGGCGCTTCGCCCTGCGGTGCGAACTGCACGCCGCGGGCCAGCGCCGCACTGTCGAAGCTGCGTCCGAACACGCGGGCCGGTGCGATCTGCTGCACCTCATCGCCGACGGTCAAACTGCCCGAGACCTGCTTGCCCTGCCCCACCATCAACGCCTTGCCCAGCCGCGCCAGCGCGATCTGCTCCTGGGTGCTGAGCCACAACACACCGCCAGCGCGGCGTGCATCCAGTGCCTGCCCCAGGGCCACCACGCGGGTGTCGTACTCGGGCTTGGACAAACCACGTTCGTGCAGCAACGCCATCATCAAGGCATCGTCGCGCACCACACTGCCGTAATCGCTCAGATAGCGCGGACGCTCGGCGCTGTCCTTGGCAAACCCGGCCTTGATCGCCGCGTCACCGCGCTTGGTGTCGCCCTGCAGCGACAACGCCGCGCCCAGATGCACCAGCGACAGGCCAGTCAACGCCTTGTCGCGCTGGTTGTCGTACAGCGCGCGCAGCGTGCCCAGCGGGGCGCGGTTGACGCGTGCCAACACGTAACCCGACCACGCCTGGTTGGCGAACTTCAGGTTGTCGCGACGGTCCTGCCCATAGAACTCGTTGCCGCCGGAGAGCAGATCTTCGCTCAGGCGATTGAGTGCCTTCTGCAGCACGTTATCGGGCACCGCAAAGCCGGCGTCCTTGGCGTCGAGCAGGAACTCGGCGATGTAGGGGGTCAGGCCCGGATTGACGTAGCCGTCGTCGCCCCACATCGAAAAATGCCCGCTGGCGATCTGCATCGACGCCAGGCGGCCGAACGCGCCTTCCATGCGCTCGCGGCGCGTGGCCGCATCCAGCCCCTTGGTGCCCAGCGCCTTGGCGGTGGCCTCGTCGAGCAACAGCGCCGCATACCCCTTGCTGGTGGTCTGCTCGGCGCAGCCATACGGGTAATCCAGCGCGCCCTGCATGGCGCTGGCGAACGGAATCGGCGGCAGCGGGCTGACCACCATGCGCGCAGTCACCGAGCCAGCCATCAGACCGTCGGCAAAGCTGCTGTCCAGGGTGATCGGCGCCAGCGGGTCGAGCACGCGCGTCTGCGTGCGCAACACCTGCGGCCACCCGGCACGCACCGGCAGCTCGTAGTTGCGGTCGGCCTTGAAGCCATTGCCGTCCACGCGCACGCGCACCTTGGCCACGCTATAGCCTTCGGTGGCGGTGAGCGGGAAGCTCAGCGTCTGCTTGGCATCCACGCCCAGCTTGATGCTGCGCGACGCCTCGGCAATGGCCAGCGGGCCGATGCCGTCCACACGCACGTTGAACTCACCCGGCTTGCCGGTGAAGTTCTGCACATCCAGCGTCACCGTGCTGCGGTCGCCCGGCGCCATTACGCGCGGCATGCTGGCTTCGGCCAGGATCGGCGCACGCACCACCGTTTCCATATCGCGATTGCCGTAACGCGTGTCCGAATACACCAGCGCCGACACCCGCAAGGTGCCATTGAAATCCGGCACCGGCAGTTGCACGCGCGCATTACCCTTGGCATCGAGCGTCACCGATCCGGAGAACAGGTCCACGGTCTGCACGCGGGCGGTCGGGCGTTTGGCCTGCGGCAGCGCTTCCAGCGCCATGTCGCCGCCGAACTTGAGCTTGCCGCTGGCGCCTTCGAAACTTTCGATCACGCGGCCATAAATGTCATAGGCATCGGTGCCCAGGCGACGTTGCGCGAAGAACTGCGCGTTGGCATCGGGCACCGGGAAGCGGGTGATGTTGAGGATGCCCACGTCCACCGCCGAGATGGTGACGTGCGCCGCCTTGCCCGCCAGTTCCGGCACGCTCACCGTCACCGGCAACGATTGCTCGGGACGCATCTGCTTGGGTGCGGACAAGCCCACCGCCACGCGCCGCGTCTTGCGATCCATCGGCACATGCGCCACGCCCACCGCACGCGCGGGTGTGATCTTGCTGGGCGCGGTACCGCCACGGAACACCAGCGCGGTGACGTAGACGTCGTGGCGCTCCCAGGCTTCTGTCACCGGAATTTCGAGCGTGCTGCCCGGCTTGACGTCGATATCCTGCACGTACAGCAGCTTGTCGCTTTCCACCAGCAGCACGCCCTTGCCGGCGTGCGGCGGAGTCAGCGTGACCTTGAGCGTGTCGCCGGCGCGGTAGCCAGTCTTGTCCAGCGCCAGCTTGACCTTATCCGGACGCGCATCCAGGCCGCGGTTTTCGTCGTTCCAGCTCCAACCGGCGCGGAACGGGTAACGCGTGGTCAGCCCGGTGGCCGGGTCGAACACGTCCAGGCGGTACTCGCCCCACTCCACCGGGAAATCGAGCTTGGCGTTGGCGCTGCCCACATCGAGCGTGCGCGTGTCCTTGTTCTCGAAGCGGCGGGTGAAGTCGTAATCCCAGTGGTTGTCGTTGTAGTTCCAGTGGTAGTCGCGCAGCTCGCGCACCAGCGTGGCTTTCAGGCCCTTGGCCGGCTGCGGTTTGCCGTCGGCATCCACGCGGGTGAGTTCGAAGCGCGCGCTGCCGTTGGCATCGGCGCCATCTTCGTCGTCAAACAACGGGCGCACGCCAACCAGCGCCTTGGCCGGCCACAGCACACGCTTGACCGTGCGGGTCACCGTGCGTCCGCCGGTTTCGTACACGCTACCGGAGACCACTGCGGCGATCGTGCTGACCGGCTTGGCTTCGCTGGGCAGCGCGATGTCTTCGCGCAGGATGCCGTCGCTACCGAACTCGGTATCGATCACGTCCTTGGCTTCGCGCGGCAGCTCCAGGGTGGGGTCGCCGAAGAACCAGCCCGGCAACGACTCCAGCGGATGCTGCTCGACGCTGACCGCAAGTTTGGCGGTGAAACGGTTGCCATCGGCCGGCGCGCCATACAGATACGCGGCAGTGGCGACCAGCTTGAACGGCTGGCCGGCACTCAAGGTCTTTTGCGCGGCATCCAGGTCCAGCTTCATGCGCTCGGGCAGGAACTCTTCCACGCGCACGGTCATGCCCTGCACGGCATCCTTGCTGGCCGGGTCGGTGCGGAACTCCACCTGCCAGCGGCCGGTCGCGGCATCGGCAGGAATCTGCTGGGTGAATTCGAAGTAGCCCTGCTCGCCCGGCTGCAGTTTGGTTTCGCGGAAGGTCTTGCCGTCCGGCTGCTTGAGGCGCAGGAAGACCGGTTGCCCGCCCTTGGAAGGCCCGTTCGTGGGCTTGCCATCGTTGTCGCGCAGGATCGCCGACACACGCATGGTTTCGCCGGGGCGATACAGATCGCGGCCGGCCCAGGCGAACACGTCGAACCAGGCACTCTGGCGTCCAGCCACCGCGAATTCGCTCAGATCCAGCGCCGGCTGGTTGAACGGCAGCAACGAGACATCGGTCTTGCTGCGCGCCACCAGCACGTGGCCGGCATCGAGCGTGTAGTTGAGCAGCGCATTGCCGTTGCCGTCGGTGGCGCCCTTGAGGAACAGCTCGCCCTTGGCATCGAGGATGCGCACTTCCACGTTCTTGAGCGGCTCGCCGCTCTGCAACGAGGCGGTGTGCACGAACAACTTGTCCTTGTAGGCGCGCGTGTGCAGGCCGATGTCGCTGACGGTGAAGAACGCGGTCTCTTGTTCGTTCTCGAAGCTGCCGGCGCGCTTCATCACCGCAAAGTACAGGCCAGGCTCCTGCAGCTCCTTGATGTCCTGCGTCGGCAGGTAGGTCAGCACGCGCTCGTTCTGCTTGCCGCCCAGGATGAAACGGTTGACGTACACCGGGTCGGCCAGCTTGGACAGCGGTTGTTTGTCGTTGTATTCGCTCTCAAGCTCCCAGCTGCCACGACGGCCGCCGCGCTGAAACTGCTGGAAGAACGCCGGCAGCGACTTCTCGCGCACGCGCAGAAATTCCACGTCCACTTCCGGCACGTTGACCGACACCACCGGCAGGCCGCGGCTTTCGCGCGCCGGCAACACACTGCCTTGCGAAGCGAACCCGACCACCGGCTTGAGTTCGCCGGTATAGACCTTCTGCTTGAGCGGCTTGCCCAGGCGGCTGCCATCGGCGGCCAGCAGATTGGCGTCGACCAGCACCGTGTAGTCCTTGGCGGCTTCCACGTACGGGTAACGCAGCGTCTTGCCGTCGTCGGACAGCGACCAGCTGCTGTCGCCGGTGCCGACCTTTTCTTCGAAGCGCACCAGCGCATCGAAATCCTGCGTGCCCACCAGCGGACGCGAGAATTCCAGCGCCAGCGACAGGCCGTCGCCGGTCTGGTCGGGATAGGCACGCGCGAGCGCAAACCCGGTAATCGCCTGCTTGTCGGCCTTGATCGCCTCGCCACTGGCGGTGGGCAGCTGCCCGCTTTCGTTGCGTTTGCACGCCACCCCGCCGATCGCCACGGTCAGCAGTACCACCCATAGCAGCATGCGCCGCGCGCCAAACCACTTCATCCCTGATTGCTGCCTGTCCATTCGCGCTACCCCATGACTGAGGCGGCCAGTATAGCGACGTGCTTCACGCCGCCGATGTCGGATGTGTGGCCGGTCGTGAACTTGCCGATGGGCGGTGATCGTGCGCGGCTGTGTGCATGCCGCGCTGGCACCGGCGTGCCGGAGCTGAGGTGAGCCCAGTGGTTTGACGCCGGTCTATTGCAGGGCCGCTGAGCTGCGACGTGGCTGCAGGGCCCTTGGCCGCCCACCGGCGCGGGACACGCCGCAAGTACTTCGATGTGAGCTCTTATGCGGCATCCATGACGCGTAAGGTCCCACGACGGTGGGCGGCCAAGGACCAGTCGAGAGTGTTGGTGTGCATGATTACAAGCACGGCATGACATGCGCTGTCTGGATAGCGGTGCGCCCGACAAACGTCCCATCGCAAGCAGAGCAACAGGCAGGCGTTGAACAAAGCAACCTGCAAACGTTCCGGGTGCGGTGTCCTCGCCGCTTGCGGGACCGTGTGGCGGCATGGATGCCGCCACCGAGCCTCCACGGACGGATGTACGGCGTGTCCCGCAAGCGGTGAGGGCACCGCGCCTTCGACCAACCAGGCGTTTGACTGCATCCCAAAAGTGCAGCCAACAAAACCACAGCGCTCACCGCCAGGCATGCGCTAACTCCGTTTACTCGCTGCTCTTAGAGCGGCGAGCCAAACGTAACGACCAGTCGTCAGGCAGGTGTGGACGGCGCACTCAGCACCGGAATGCACAAGTGATACATGCCGCACCGAGCACCGGCCGCGCCCGCCTGACGGTTGCGCAGTCCTTTTGTTCGCTGCTCTCAGTGCAACTGCAACACCGTGCGCATGTACAGGTCGATCAACGCCGGCTTGTCCGCACGCAGACAGGCCTGCACGTTCGGCGTGCCCGGCACCTCGCGCGTATAGCCTTGCGCATCGACGTCCAAACGCAGCGGCGTGGTCGGGCACAGTTCGGGGCGCAGCAACCAGGCCACCGGCACGGCATCGAACAAGGTCGGCGTTGCGCTCGCCCAGGGCTGGTCGGTGTTGCGCCACTGGTAGTAGAGCTGGGTGAGCGCGTCGGTCAGGCCGTCGCCGTGCGCAAACAGCGCGATACGCTCGGGCTCTTCCAGGGTGATCTGGGTGGCATCCAGCGGCAGCAGGACGATCGGCACGCCGGCCGCGAACACGCGTTGCGCGGCCGCCACATCGGACACGATGTTGTATTCGGCGGCCGGCGCGCTGGCCGGGCGATACGCGGACTTGCCGTAGCCCACCCGCACCGACCCGCCCATCGCCACGATGCGCTTGAGCTTGGCAAAGCCTGCCGGGTCGCGTTGCTGCGCCAGTGCGGCGTCGGTCATCGGGCCCAGCACCAGCAAGGTCACCTCACCCGGATGGCGCTGCGCCTGCTGCAGGATCATCGTCGCCGCATCGGGCAAGCCGCTCGGCAGCTGCCCTTTCGCGGCCCAGTTCGCCTGACTGAAGGCAATTGTGCTGGTGGTGCGCTTGCCCACCGCCAACGGGATGTCGCTGCGCCCGGCCTGCTGCAACAAACGCTGCAACAGCTGTACACGCAGCGTGGTATCCCCCCACGCCGATGCAATGCCCAACACCTGCACCTGCGGGCGACGCAACAGCAGTGCCAGTGCGAACGCATCGTCGATGTCATCGCCGATATCGGTGGACACCACCACCATGTCGGCCTGCGCAGGCGCAGCTGTGCCCTGCATCGCCGCTGCGGGCGTCTGCGCCCACGCGGCGGCGCAGAGGCACCACATCGCCAGCATGCTCCAGGTGCGTTGCCATCTGTGTTGCATCTGTTCTCTCCTACCGCAAAAAAAAACCGCCGGCATGCTGGCCGGCGGTTCGCGTTCTACCGTACAACGACGCCGATCAGAAGTTGGCGCGGAACTGCGCGCCAACGATGCGCGGGTCGTTGATGAAGCCGGTGAGGTTGTTGAAATCGATCGCACCGGTCACGCGGATCTGGTTGGTGCAGTTGCGGCAGAACACCGACAACTCGTACGCACCGGCGCCCCAGTTGTAACCGATCTTGGCACCGCCTTCGACCAGCGGCTGGCCGGTGAATTCCTTGGAGTCGTACAGGAAGAAATTCACTTCGCTGCGGTAGGACCAGTCGGTGTAGAAGAACAGCTCGCCGTCGTTGCCCATCGGGATGCCGTAACGCAGCGTGGCGTTGGCCATCCACTTGGACGCCTGCGGCAGGTCGTTACCGTCGATCAGCGCGCGGCCGGCCGCATTGAGCGGGTCGGTCACGGTGCAGGTGCGGCAGACGCCCACCGACAGGTTGGGGTCGTCGATGCGGGTCCAGTTATAGGCGCCACCGGCAGTGACGCGCAGGTTCTGGGTGATCAACGCTTCGAAATCGAACTCGGCGCCGCGTGCCTTGGTCTTGTCGGCGTTGAGCAGACGCACATCGTTGGAGGCGCCGCCCACCGCAGTGAGCTGCTGGTTTTTCACCCGGAAATCGTAGATGTCGAAGCTCAGACGCGCGCGGTTGTCGAACAGATCCGACTTGATGCCGATCTCGAACGAATCCACCGTCTCCGGCTCGGCCACGGTCAGCGGCGCGGTGCCCGAGGGCACGCCGAAGCTGGCGCCGCGGAAGCCACGTGCGGCACGTGCATACACGTTGACGTCGTCGTTGATGGAGAACGTCGCGGCCAGGTCGCCGGTGACCTTGGAGTTATCGGTCTCGCCGCTGGACGGCTCGACCAGCGTGACGCGATCCAGCGCCAGCACGTCGAAGGTCTTCTTGTCGTAGGTGTAGCGGATGCCGGCGCGCAGGTTCAGGCGATCGGTCGCCGCATAGTTCAACGAACCGAACGCTGCCCACGAGGTATTGCGCTGGCGGGTCAGCTGGTAGCTGGCCAGATCGCCGCCGCTGAAGGTGTTGTAAGTGTAGTTTTCGCCTTCCACATCGTCGTGGAAGTAGTACAGGCCGGCCTGCCAATTGAGCGGGCCTTCGTACTGCGATTCGGCACGCAGTTCCTGGCTGTACTGGTCCAGGCTCTTGATGCCGCCGGCGGTTTCCACCGGGAACGGAATCGCACCCGGGCCGGACGGCGGTGCGAACACCGCGCCGAAGCCGCCGTCGATATCGCCACGGCTGTAGTACTTGCCGATGCCTTCATAGGCGGTGATCGAGTGCAGCGCGATGTCGCCCAGGTCCCAGGTCAGATTGGCGCTGCCGCCATAGGTCTGCAGTTCCTGGGTGTTGGCGCCGTCGATGAAGGATTTTTCGGCGTCGAAGCCATCCACCAACTGGTTGGTGCCGGGCTGGATGATATTGGCGCGGAACAGGCGCGCGGTGCCGTCCAGATGGCGCGCATGCGCGTTGAACAATGCGCTGAAATCATCGCTGGCCTGGTACAGCAACTGCAGGCGCACGGCCGAGTCGGTATAGCCTTCCAGATCGCGGCCGTCGCGGTTTTCCACCCAGTCGTCGCGGCGCTGGCCCAGGGTGGACAGACGCGCTGCCCAATGCTCGCCCATCGCGATGCTCAGGCCGCTTTCCAGCGTCATGGTGCCGTAGGTGCCATAGGACAGGCTGGCGTAGCCGTCATTGGAGCCGATGGTCGGCTTGACCGAGTTGAACTTGACCACGCCGGCCGGCGTATTACGGCCGAACAAGGTGCCTTGCGGGCCACGCAATACTTCCAGGCCTTCCAGATCGAAGATCGGGAAGCCCTTCAGGAAGGCGTTTTCCTGCACCACGTCGTCATAGATCAGCGACACCGGCTGCGAGGCGTAGGTATTGAAGTCGGTGTTGCCGTAGCCGCGGATGTACACGCGCGGGAACACACGGCCGTTGGACGATTCGATATTCAGGCTCGGCGCCTTGCCGGCCAGCACGCGGATGTCCGAGCCGCTGGTGGAAATGGCGTCCAGAAATTCCGGGCGCAACACGCTGGCGGACACCGGCACATCCTTGGAGTCTTCCGAGCGACGCTCGACCGTGACCTTGACCGCATCCAGACGCACGACACCGTCGGCGCTGGGCGCTTGCTGGGCGGCGGCGTAGAGCGGGAGAAGGGAAACGACGGCAACGGCAAGCGCGCTGATCTTGAGCGACCGGCTGGCTGACATGGGAAGACTCCGAATTCGGTTGGCGGAGCGGCCTGCTTTCCATGCCGCGTTGCAACAGAATTAACACGATTTACACAAATTTGGCAGAGCCCGTGCGAAAAAGTTTTCATAATTAGAAATGGCGTTCTAATTAATGCAACACCCCCGTGCAATTTGTGCGCTGGAGCGTTACGGGTCTCAGCAGGCAGTGTTCAGCACATCGGCAGCACTAACAGCCTTGGCCGCACTGAGCCCGGCGGCGGCACGCGGCGCGGCGCGCACGCGCTCAAGCCCCATGAGCACCTACACGACGACTGTCCCCTGCAACGATTGACGAGCGCATAGACAAGCCGCAATGGACCGCCCGCAGATTTCTAAACCGGCGTAGACGCCCCCGCTCCGCCCGCCACCGGAGACATCCACCCACATGCATCCGTTTTCCGTTCACTTGACCTTGGCAACATCACCCGGCACGCGCACCCAACCTTCCATCAGCACGCGCGCACTGCGGCTCATCAGCGCCTTGGTCACCTGCCACTGCCCGTCCACCAGTGTCGCCTCCGCACCGACACGCAAGGTGCCGGACGGATGGCCGAAGCGCACTGCCGAGCGCGTCGCGCCGCCTGCGGCCAAATTGACCAGGGTGCCGGGAACGGCCGCTGCGGTCCCGATGGCGACGGCGGCAGTGCCCATCATCGCGTGGTGCAACTTGCCCATCGACATCGCACGCACCAGCAGATCGATCTCGCCAGCAAGCACCGGCTTGCCGCTGGAGGCGGTGTAGTCGGCGGGCGGCGCAACGAAGGCGACCTTGGGGGTGTGCTGGCGCGTGGCGGCTTCGTCGATGCTGGCAATCAACCCCATCCGCACCGCGCCATGCGCGCGCAACGTTTCGAACATGGCCAGCGCCCGCGGATCGCCATTGATCGCGTCCTGCAATTCGGTGCCGGTGTAACCCAGGTCATGCGCGTTGACAAAAATGGTCGGGATGCCGGCATTGATCAGCGTGGCGGCGATCGTGCCCAGGCCAGGAATCTCCAGCTGATCGATCAGCTTGCCGGTGGGAAACATCGCAACGCCCTCGCCTTCGGCCGCATCGGCGGGGTCGAGAAATTCCAGCTGCACTTCGGCGGCGGGAAAGGTCACCCCATCCAGCTCAAAGTCGCCGATTTCCTGCACCTGGCCGTCGCTCATCGGCACATGCGCCACGATGGTCTTACCGATATTGGCCTGCCAGATCCGCACCGTCGCCACACCATCATGCGGCACCCGCGCCGCATCGACCAGGCCATTGGCGATCGCAAACGGCCCCACCGCCGCCGACAGGTTGCCGCAGTTGCCGCTCCAATCCACGAACGCGCTATCGATGGACACCTGCCCGAACAGATAGTCCACATCATGCCCGTCGCGCGCACTGGCAGAGACGATCACGCTCTTGCTGGTACTGGACGTGGCCCCGCCCATGCCATCGATCTGCTTGGCATACGGATCGGGGCTACCGATCACCCGCAGCAACAACGCATCGCGCGCCGGCCCCGGCTGTTGTGCGGCAACCGGCAGATCCTGCAGGCGGAAAAACACGCCCTTGCTGGTGCCACCGCGCAGGTAGGTGGCGGGGATGCGGAGTTGGGGAACAAATGACATGGAGGGTCCTTGAAAGCAACGAAGTAGCAAGACAGGCAGCGCAACGCGGGCCAGTATCGCCTTGCATGGCTAGCGCAGCCGAGAGCGTGGCTGACGCCTGATCCGTCTTTCGACGTTCAGAACGGCAGCGAACATTGCGCCTGCTCACCCAAGCCGGCAGCAGGACACAATGGCCATTGCGCGATGGGGGTGTAGCGATACGGCGCTCCCCCAGCTTCGACAAGCAGCAAGGTGTCGCTGTGCCAGACGATCGCCGGAATACGCGCGTCCAGCTTTGTGGGCGCCTTGTAGCTGATCGTGATATGCGGGGTATGTCCGCCTCCAGGCGGTAGCTGCTCTGCCTGCAGCGCCATAGCAACCGCCTTCAGCAGCGCGGTGAACTCGGAAGGCACGCCATATGCCCGAAACGCGCAATGCATTGGACCTGCGCCGGAGGTGGTGATGCGATTCAAGCGCAACGTCACTGCGGCGGCATCGACGCGGCTCCCAGCGCGCAGCATGGCCGCACGCGCATCCACGCCCTCATATCTGTCACTCAGCGATTGATGCCAATTACACACTTCGAAGAGTGTTCCCCCAAGTGCCGTGTCAAAGCCATGAGCAGCAACCACGCCAGACATCAGGTCAAGCACGTCCGGCGGCGGCTTCAACATAAAAATCAATCGTGGTGTCGAAGACATACCGATGCCTACGCCACCTTGCTCGCTTCCAGAAAATCCTGCGCAAACCGCTGCAACACGCCACCGGCTTCATAGATCGCCACTTCTTCCGCAGTATCCAGACGGCAGGTCACCGGCACCTGCAGCTGCTCGCCGTTGCGGCGATGGATCGATAACGTCAGCGTTGCGCCTGGCGTACGCTCGCCCATCACGTCGAATGTTTCGCTACCGTCGATACCTAGTGTCTTGCGATCGGTGCCCGGCTTGAATTCCAGCGGCAGCACGCCCATGCCGATCAGGTTGGTGCGGTGGATCCGCTCGAAGCCTTCGGCCACGATCGCTTCCACGCCCGCCAGCCTTACGCCCTTGGCCGCCCAGTCGCGCGAGGAACCCTGCCCGTAATCGGCGCCGGCAATGATGACCAACGGCTGCTTGCGCGTCATATAGGTTTCGATCGCCTCCCACATGCGCACGACCTGCCCGTCCGGCTCCAACCGTGCCAGCGAACCGGCGGTGACCTGCCCATCCACCACGGCCATTTCGTTGACCAACTTCGGGTTGGCGAAGGTGGCGCGTTGCGCGGTGAGATGGTCGCCGCGATGGGTGGCGTAAGAATTGAAGTCTTCTTCCGGCACGCCCATTTGCGCCAGGTATTCGCCGGCCGCACTGCTTGCCATGATGGCGTTGGAGGGAGACAGGTGATCGGTGGTGATGTTGTCGCCCAGCACCGCCAGCGCGCGCATGCCATGCAGCGTGCGTACACCGGCCAACGCGCCCTCCCAATACGGCGGACGGCGAATATAGGTGCTGGTCGGGCGCCAGTCGTACAGCGGGCTCACGCGTGCGCCCTGCCCAACGCTGCGCTTGAACATCGGGTCGTACACGCTGCGGAAATGTTCTGGCTTGACGCTGCGCGCCACAACCGCATCGATCTCCGCATCGCTCGGCCACAGATCCTTCAGCGTGATCGGTGTGCCATCCGCATCGATGCCAAGCGCATCCTTTTCGATATCGAAGCGCACCGTTCCTGCGATGGCATAGGCGATCACCAGCGGAGGCGAAGCGAGAAACGCCTGCTTGGCATACGGATGAATGCGCCCATCGAAATTGCGATTGCCCGACAACACCGCCGTCGCATACAGGTCGCGGTCGATGATCTCCTGCTGGATCACCGGGTCCAGCGCGCCGCTCATGCCATTGCAGGTGGTGCACGCAAACGCCACGATGCCGAAGCCCAGTTGCTCCAGCTCGCTCAGCAAGCCGGCCTCTTCCAGATACAGCTGCACCGCCTTGGAGCCGGGCGCCAGCGAACTTTTCACCCACGGTTTGCGGGTCAGGCCACGCGCATTGGCGTTGCGTGCCAGCAGGCCAGCCGCGATGACGTTGCGTGGATTGGAGGTGTTGGTGCACGAGGTGATCGCCGCGATGATCACCGCGCCATCGGGCATCTGCCCTGGCACGTCTTCCCACGCAGCGGCGATGCCACGGCTTGCCAGCTCGGTGGTCGCCACCCGCTTGTGCGGGTTGGACGGGCCGGCCATGTTGCGCACCACGCTCGACAAGTCGAACTGCAGCACACGCTCGTATTGCGCGGTGACCAGAGCGTCGGCCCACAAGCCGGTATGCCGTGCGTAGGTTTCCACCAGCGCAATCTGCACGTCCTCGCGGCCGGTCAGCCGCAGGTAGTCGATGGTCTGCTGGTCGATGTAGAACATCGCCGCGGTCGCGCCGAATTCCGGCGTCATATTGGAGATGGTAGCGCGGTCGCCGATGGTCAGCGCGCTGGCGCCGGCACCGTAAAACTCCAGATACGCACCGACTACGCGCTGCTGGCGCAGGAATTCGGTCAAGGCCAGCACGATGTCAGTGGCGGTGATGCCCGGCGCCGGCCGGCCCAACAATTCCACGCCGATGATGTCGGGCAACCGCATCCACGATGCACGCCCCAACATCACGGTCTCCGCTTCCAGCCCGCCCACACCCACGGCGATCACGCCCAATGCATCCACGTGCGGGGTGTGACTGTCGGTGCCCACGCAGGTATCCGGAAACGCCACGCCATCCAGTGTGTAGATCACCGGCGACATCTTCTCCAGATTGATCTGATGCATGATCCCGTTGCCCGGCGGAATCACTTCCATGTTCTCGAACGCACGCTTGGTCCATTCGATGAAGTGAAAGCGATCGGCATTGCGGCGATCTTCCACGCTGCGATTCTTGGCAAAGGCCTGCTTGTCGAAACCGGCGTATTCCACTGCCAGCGAGTGATCGACGATCAACTGCACCGGCACCACCGGACTGACCTGCGCCGGGTCGCCGCCCTGCTCGGCGATGGCATCGCGCAAGCCGGCCAGATCCACCAGCGCGGTCTGCCCCAGGATGTCGTGGCAGACCACACGCGCTGGAAACCACGGGAAATCCAGGTCGCGCTTGCGCTCGATCAGCTGGCGCAGGTAGGCCTCCAGCATCTGCGGCTCGGCGCGCCGCACCAGGTTTTCGGCATGCACGCGCGCGGTGTACGGCAGCGTTGCATACGCGCCCGGCTGCAACGCATCCACTGCGGCGCGTGCATCGAAATACTCCAACGAGGTGCCCGGCAAGGGCTTGCGGTACTGGCTGTTCATGGCTGGCGATATCACAAGGCGGGCGAGGTTTCTTGCGGTTGCGGTACTGCTATTGCTGTGCGGTTGCAGTGCTGCGATTGCGGTGCGGTTGCGGTGCTGCTATCCGGTGCCGCTGCTACTACGGTGCGGCTGCGGCGCCCTTCTCCCGCAAGCGGGAGAAGGTGCCCGAAGGGCGGATGAGGGCCAGCGCCGCCCACACAGTCAGGCGCGCTGATCCAACGGCACGAAGACCTGATCTTCCGGCCCGGTGTAGTTAGCCGACGGGCGAATGATCTTGCCATCCACGCGCTGCTCGATGATGTGCGCGCTCCAACCGGCCGTGCGTGCCAGCACGAACAGTGGCGTAAACATCGCCGTCGGCACGCCCATCATGTGGTAGCTCACCGCACTGAACCAATCGAGGTTGGGGAACATCTTCTTGATGTCCCACATCACCGTTTCCAGGCGCTCGGCAATGTCGTACATCTTGCGGCTGCCCTGCGCATCGGACAGCTCGCGCGCCACGTCCTTGATCACCTTGTTACGCGGGTCGGACACCGTGTACACCGGGTGGCCAAAGCCGATCACCACTTCCTTGCGCTCCACGCGCGCCTTGATATCGGCTTCCGCTTCATCCGGGGTGTCGTAGCGCTTCTGTATTTCGAAGGCCACTTCGTTGGCGCCGCCGTGCTTGGGTCCGCGCAGCGCGCCGATGCCACCGGCGATGGCGCTGTACATATCGCTGCCGGTGCCGGCGATCACCCGGCATGCAAACGTGGACGCGTTGAACTCGTGCTCGGCATACAGGATCAGGCTGGTGTGCATTGCACGCACCCATGAATCCTTCGGCGCAAACCCGTGCAGCAGATGCAGGAAATGCCCGCCGATCGAATCGTCATCGGTTTCCACTTCGATGCGCTTGCCGTTATGGCTGTAGTGATACCAATACAGCAGCATCGAGCCCAACGACGCCATCAGCTTGTCGGCGATGTCGCGCGCGCCCGGATGGTTATGGTCGTCTTTTTCCGGCTGCAGGCAGCCCAGCACCGAGACGCCGGTGCGCATCACATCCATCGGGTGCGCCGACGGCGGCAGTTGCTCCAGCGCCGCTTTCACGGCGGCCGGCACACCACGCAACGACCGCAACTTGGTCTTGTAACCGCGCAATTCGCCGCTATTGGGCAACTTGCCGTGCACCAGCAGATACGCAATTTCTTCGAACTCGCTGGTGGTTGCCAGATCCAGAATGTCGTAACCGCGATAGTGCAGATCATTGCCGCTGCGCCCCACGGTGCACAGCGCGGTGTTGCCTGCAGCAGTGCCCGACAGGGCAACGGATTTTTTCGGCTTGAAACCGGGAATGGTGGTGTCGTTCATGCGATGAGCTCCCAAGCTGTGGCGTGTTGCGGTGTCACGGAGGAGTGACCAGGTGGACGCAGCAAGCGGCGATCATGCGCCTTTGCGTGCAAACAGTGCATCCAGGCGTTGTTCGTAATCGTGGTAGCCGATGCGTTCGTACAGTTCTTCGCGCGTCTGCATGGTTTCCAGTACCGCTTGTTGATGGCCATCGCGCCGGATCGCGGTGTAGACATCCTCGGCGGCCTTGTTGGCCGCACGAAATGCCGACAGCGGAAACAACTGGATCGCCACGCCGGCAGCGGCCAGTTGGTCGCGCGTAAACAGCGGCGTCTTGCCGAACTCGGTGATATTGGCCAGCACCGGCACGCCCACCGCATCGACAAAGCGCTTGTAGGTGTCCAGGTCGTAGGCGGCCTCGGCAAAGATGCCATCGGCACCCGCTTCCACGCAGGCGATGGCGCGCTCGATCGCCGCGTCCACGCCTTCCATCTGGATGGCATCGGTCCGCGCGATCAAAAAGAACGCCGGGTCGGTCTTGGCATCGGCCGCCGCCTTGACCCGGTCCACCATCTCGCCCTGACTGACGATCTCCTTGCCCGGCCGATGCCCGCAGCGCTTGGCGCCGACCTGGTCTTCGATATGGCAACCGGCCGCGCCCGCCTTGATCAACGATTTGATGGTGCGCTCGATGTTGAACGCGCTCGGCCCGAAGCCGGTGTCCACGTCCACCAGCAGCGGCAACCCGCACACATCGGTAATGCGGCGCACATCGATCAGCACATCTTCCAACGTATTGATGCCCAGGTCCGGCAGCCCCAACGAACCCGCCGCCACGCCGCCGCCCGACAGATAGATGGCCTGATACCCGGCACGCTGGGCCAGCAGGGCATGGTTGGCATTGATCGCACCGATGACCTGCAGCGGCGACTCGGCGGCCAGCGCCGCGCGGAAGCGGGTACCGGCGGAAGAAAGGGGCGAGGACGTCATGGCGATTCCTGGGATGGGATAGTGGATAGTTCGCAAACGTCGTGCCAATCGCAAGCGCTTGATTCCACTGGGCACCGTCAGCGAATCGTTGCGAATATGCAACGCCTGACGCAACATGAAACACCCATGGAACACGCCAACATCGATGCGTAACCCCTCCCCCGCCGATCCGGCAGACACATCGTCACCGGTGATCTGGACCGTCAGCGTGTCGCGACTGACCGGCCTGCTTGCCGACGTCATCCCCGAATTCGACCAGCGCGCGCGGATCGAGCAGATCAACCTCGGCTTTGCCGACGCCGTGGACGTCATCGGCCAGCGCCTGCGCCGCGAGCGCTGCGACGTCCTGGTCGCTGGCGGCTCCAACGCCGCCTACCTGCGCAGCCGGCTCGCGTTGCCGCTGGCGCCGATCCAGGCCACCGGCTTCGACCTGATGGAAGCGCTGGCGCGTGCGCGCCGCATCGCGCCACGCATCGGCGTGGTGACCCATGCCAGCGACGTTCCCTCGTTTCACGCCTTCCAGCGCAGCTTCGACCTGGACATCGAACATCGCCGCTTCGTCACCGCCGAAGACGCGCGCGACTGCATTGCCGACCTGCGTGCCGGCGGTATCCAGGTCATCGTGGGCACCGGCATGGCGATCGATTTCGCCGAGCAGGCCGGCCTGCCCGGCGTGCTGCTGTACTCGGCAGATTCGGTCCGTCACGCGCTGGAAAACGCCATCGCATTAGGCACTGCTTCCAGCCAGGAACGCCCAGCCGCCCGCAGCAACGCACGACGGACACGCCGCAGCGACGCGCTGCTCGGCGACGACACGGCAATGGTGCACGTCCGCGAGCTGGTGCAGTTGTATGCGCCGCACGCGGGCACCGTGTTGATCAGCGGCCAGACCGGGACCGGCAAGGAGTTGGTCGCCCGACAACTGCATGCCGGCAGTCGCCGGCGCGGCCGCTTTGTCGCGATCAATTGCGGCGCCATCACCGAATCGCTGCTGGAAGCGGAATTGTTCGGCTACAGCGATGGCGCTTTCACCGGCGCACGCCGCGGCGGCCACACCGGCCTGATCGAAGCCGCGCAGGACGGCACGTTGTTTCTCGACGAGATCGGCGAATTGCCGATGCCACTACAGACGCGCCTGCTACGCGTGTTGGAAGAGCGCGAAGTGCTGCGCGTCGGCGCCACCGTGCCAATTGCGGTGGATGTGCGCGTGATCGCTGCCAGCCTGCAGGATCTGCATTCCCTGGTCGAGCAAGGGCGTTTTCGTCGCGACCTGTTCTACCGTTTGAACGCACTAGGCATCGCACTGCCGCCGTTACGCCACCGCCCCGACGACATTGCGATGCTACTGACGCATTATTTTCAGCAATTGGGCAGCATCGCATCACCATTGTCGCCCGCAGCGCTACAACGGCTGCAACAGCATGCATGGCCGGGCAATGTGCGCGAACTACGCAACCTGGTTGAACGCTTATGCATTCACTGGAAAGCACAAGCGCATGACCACCTGAGCCTGGAACAACTCCAACGCTGGGCGCCGGAACTGTTCGACGCACACGCCAGCGACCCTGCACCACAGGCGCACACCGAGCTTGCAGCATCGCGCCTGCAACTCACCGCCGCAGCGGTGCGCACGGCACTGGAACGCGCCAACGGCAACCGTGCCCTCGCCGCTCAAGCACTCGGTGTTTCGCGCACCACCTTGTGGCGCTGGATGCAGGCACAGGCCATGGCGCCACAGCGTTGAACACTGCACGTTGGCCAGGCTTTCAGCGCAGGTAGGACACGAGCGATGCCGTACATCGGGTGATGCACTACTGCATGCAGCAGCACGAGATGCTGCTGAGCGCGACAATCAGCACGCACGCGCCGATGCAGCGATTACTTGATCCGCGTGTACTCGGTATCGCCCGTGCTCAGTCGACCCGTCGCCTCGTCGATCGCGTAATTGACCGTACCGCTGCCGCTGGACACCTGCAGCACACCCTTGGTCAGCAGCGCCGGATAATTTCGGGTCCTCACGCCACTGCCGAACAGCTCCGGCGTGGTGTCGCGAATGATGAAGCTCTCGCCATTGTGCTCGATGCTCAGCACATTCTTCTGCGACTTCACATTGACCCACTTGCCCACGTACTGCTCGCCAACATCGCGCGCGCACCCGGCCAACAACAACATCGCAACCAGCGCACTTCCAAGCAGCGTCTTCATCGCCACTCCATCTCGATCCGGGGCCTTGCAGGATGGCAAGTCCCTGTCGAGCTCGCAAGGCGCCGACCCTAGCGAAAAGTGCTTACGTGCACCGCTTCTCGAAATGCAATGCAGCGCCACTACCAAATGTGAGACAGCGACCCTGGCACACGGATTCATCACTGGCGCAATCGATTAACCGCAGCGTCCAAGCCCTGCAGATGGCGAGTCCTGATCGAACGCGCAAGAAACGCTAAACCGCGATGTCTCGCGCCAACGCGAACCACTGCACAGAATGCATGCCGCTGAATGAGTGGCAGTTGCTGCCGAGTGCTGCATAAGAATGAGGACTGCGGCGCTATCGCATCACCCATCCATGTAGCCGCTACGACACTGCGGCAAAGAAAAAAACCGGCTTTCGCCGGTTTTCATCTGACTATGAATTCATGGTGGGCGGTACAAGGTTCGAACTTGTGACCCTTGCCGTGTGAAGGCAATGCTCTACCGCTGAGCTAACCGCCCGGTGACGCGAGCCGCACATTATAGGGCAGCTGCAGTAATCGTCAACAGCCGCGTTCGACCCGGTGGATGCCTACTGAAAACCAAGGCAGTTTGCAGACGCCGGCCTCCTCCCGCCAGCCGGCGGCGCTGCCCCTCTCTGCCCGGCATCACGCACGTTAACTGGCTGGCCGTAGCGCCAAGCCGATCACTTGCCTGGCTCCTGATGGCTCATTCCCACCTGGCAGGAGTCTCACCTACACCGCAGTCAGCGCACTGCAACCAGTGGCACCCCTGCCGCTGCAGTTCTGCGGCGGCCGGCGGCCGGCCGCATGTCCAACAACAACCGCATCACATCGTATGCGTCGGCTTGTCCGAGGTGGTCAGGCCGGCCAGCAGGGTTTCGATCTTGTTGCGCACCGCCTCGCCTTCCGGGCCGTCCGGAAACTGCACGCCGATGCCGGCGGCGCGGTTGCCCTGCGCGCCCGCAGGCGTGGTCCAGATCACCTTGCCGGCCACCGGCAGGCGCTCGCTGGAATCGGGCAGGGTCAGCAGCAGGAAAACTTCATCGCCCAGCATGTAGCGCTTGGGCGTGGGCACGAAGATGCCGCCGCCTTTGACGAACGGCATGTACGCGCTGTAGAGCGCCGGCTTGTCTTTCAACGCCAGCGACAAAATGCCTTGGCGTGCATTCATTGCACTCATCGAGTTCCCCTAGAACGTGTCTGGTGCGCTCCATCGCGCCAGGCCAGCAGCAATTCCGTCACTGCCAGGTCGGCGCGGACGGTGGTGCGCAGCAAATCGCGTGTGCGATTGGCGGCGTCGAACCAGGTCGCCAGCTTGTGCAACCGCGATGGATCGGTCAAGCCGGCCGAGGCCTGCGCCAACGCCAGGTCGGCGGCATGCCGCAGGCGCTGATCGGCCTGGCCGTCGTTGGTCCAGCGCTGCGCAACCTCCACCACACCGGCGCGGCCGCTGGCGATCTGCTCCAGGTCCTGCGCCACCGCGCGACGCACCGTCAGGCCGTCCTCGCGCAACCACTGTGCGGCCAGCCCGGGGTGGCCGCGTGCGGCGTCCAGGGCATCCTGCGCGGCACGCTCGCTGATGCCTTGTGCCAACAACCAGTCCAGTGCTTCGTGCGCAGGCGGCAGCTTGAATTCCAGACGCTGGCAACGGCTGCGGATGGTGGCCGGCAAACGCGCCGGCTGCGCGCTGATCAGCCACAGGTAGCGGCCCGGCGAGGGCTCTTCCAGGGTCTTGAGCAAGGCGTTGCAGGCGGCGCGATTGATCGCATCGGCCGGGTCGACGATCACCACCTGGGCGATGCCGTACTGCGGCGTCAGCGACAGCTTTTGCGACACCTCGCGCACCTGCTCGATGACGATTTCCGTGCGCAGCTTGTCGCCGGTGCGATTGGGAATGAACGAAATCAGCTGCAGATCCGGATGGGTGCCGGCGGCGATCAATTGCCGCGTGCGCTGGGCCAACGCCGGGTCCGGCGAGCTGGCCAGCACGTGTTCGGCCAGCGCCAATGCCACGCCGCGCTTGCCCAATCCTTCCGGGCCGCAGATCAGCAGTCCGTGTCCGAGCCGGCCGGCATCCAGCGCTGCCACCGTCTGGTCGAAGGCGCGCTGCTGCCAGGGCGAAAACACGGCGGTCATGGCGTGGGCTCCGGTTGCGGCATGTTCGGCAGGCGGCGACGCTGCAGGTAGCGCGCCACCGCCGCGTTATGGTCGGCCAGGGTGGCCGAAAACGCATGCGCGCCGGTACCGTCGCCAACGGCCACGAAATACAGCGCATCACCGGGTGCCGGGCGCACCGCTGCCAGCAGTGCCTCGCGGCCGGGCATGGCGATCGGCGTGGGGGTCAGGCCGGTGCGGGTATAGGTGTTGTACGGGGTATCGGTGGTCAGGTCGCGGCGGCGGATGTTGCCGTCGTAGCTGCTGCCGATGCCGTAGATCACAGTGGGGTCGGTCTGCAGCTTCATGCCCAGCTGCAGGCGGCGCAGGAACACCCCGGCGATCAACGGCCGCTCGCTGCCCAGCGCGGTTTCTTTTTCGATGATGGACGCCAGGATCAGCGCCTGCTCTGGCGAGGTCAGCGGCAAGTTGGCGGCGCGCTGCTCCCAGGCCTGCGCCAGCGCCTTGTCCATCGCCGCATGGGCGCGTTTGAGCACATCCAGATCGCTGTCGCCGCGTTGATACAGATAGGTCTCCGGCAGGAAGCGGCCTTCCGGATGCTGATTGACAACACCTACCCGCGCCATCAGCGCGGCATCATCCAGGTTGCCGATGGTCTGCTGCAATGGCGTGGCGGTGGCCAGCGCGGCGCGCAACTGGCGGAAATTCCAGCCTTCCACAATCGTGAAACGGTATTGGATCACCCGCCCCTGGCGCATGCGGCCGAGCAATTCGCGCGGCGACAGGGCCGGCGCCAACGCGTACTCGCCCACCTTGAGTTTGCCGGCCGCATCGACCTGACGCGCCAGCAGCTGCCATTCCAGATCGGTGCCTTGCGCGATGCCGGCCTCGCGCAATTTGCGCAAGGTGGCCCTGAGCGAATCGCCCGGCGCAATCACCACGCTGGGCGCCGTGGCACTCACCGGCGTCTGCGCGAAGTGCAGGTAATGCCGCCATGCCACCAGCGCGGCAATCGCCAGCAGCGCTACGAGCAGCAATGCCGTGCCCAGCACGGCCAGACATCCGCGTTTGCCAGTCACCGCCACACCCACCTCGTCATTGCCCTAGCGCCGCGCAGGATACCGCGCGCCGGTGATGTCCCGTTGAAGCGCTCATGTCGGCTCGATCGCACGCAGCACCCCACGCGCCTTGGCGCGGGTTTCGTCCAGCTCGCGTTGCGGGTCCGAGTCCACCACGATGCCGGCGCCGGTGCGGAAGCGCACCTGCGCACCCGCCACCTCCGCGGTGCGGATCAGGATGTTCAGATCCATGTCGCCGTCGCGGTTGAGCCAGCCGAACGCGCCGGTGTAGGCGCCGCGCGCGGTCTGTTCGAGCTCGGCGATGATCTGCATGCAGCGCACCTTCGGGCAGCCGGTAATCGTGCCACCCGGAAACACCGCCGCGATCACCTCGCCCGGCGTGACCCCGGCGCGCAGACGGCCACGCACGTTGCTGACGATGTGATGCACGTGGGCATAGCTTTCCACCGCCATCAGCTCGTCCACCTCCACCGTACCCGGCACGCAGATCCGGCCCAGGTCGTTGCGCTCCAGGTCGATCAGCATCACGTGCTCGGCGCGTTCTTTCGGGTGGCCGACCAGCTCGCGGATGCGCGCCGCATCGTCGTCACCGGCAAAGCGCGCGCGCGTTCCGGCGATCGGGCGCGTCTGCACCGCATCGCCGTGCACCGACACCAGCCGCTCGGGCGACGAGCTCACTACCGCGCGCCCGGCCGCCACAAACACGCCGGCGAACGGCGCGGGGTTGGCCGAACGCAACCGGGCGTGTAGCGCCGCCGGATCCACCGCCGCGGCAAAGCGTGCATTCCAGGCGCGCGAGATATTGGCCTGGAACACATCGCCGGCACGCAGGTAATCGAGCACCCGCTGCACCGCATTGGTAAAGCGCTCGGGCACGTCTTCGTCCACCGCAACCGGCCTGACCCAGGCCGGCAACGGCGGCAGCGCAGCGCAGGCGGAAATGTCGTCGTCGATGCGATTTAGCAAATCCTCGCGCCCCGGTTCGGCCAGCGCGATGCAGCGCCCGTCCACGCGATCGCGCAACACCGCCGCCGGCGCACGCAAGGCGAGCGCGCTCGGCAGGCGGTCGGTCCGCGCAGGCAGCTGCAGGATCGGCTCGACCTGCGCGGCCAATTCGTAGTCCAGCAATACCGCCCAGCCGCCACGAAACGGCAATGCGCTGGTCGCATCGCGCGGCAGCCGTTCGGCGTGCCAGGCGGCATCCAGCGCGTCCAAAAAATTGCATTCGAGCGCTTGACCATCGCCATCGCGCGTCACGCCATCCGGATCCAGCCGCAGGCTGGAGCCATCTGCCAGCAACAGCACATCCCAGCGCCCATGCTCGGTACCGGAAGCGGTGGATTCCAGCAACGCCGGGTACCGCTGCGGCGCCAACCGATGCAGCGCCAGCAAATCGATGTCCGCGTGCAGTGATCGGGTGAGCGTCATCGGTCCGGGGTGGCGTGAGATGCAAAAGCGCGCCGCCTTCTAAAAGGCAGCGCGCGCGGTGCGTGGATCAGGAATAGGTCAAGCCAACACTGTCCGGCTGGCCGCACGAACGCAGTGCGCGCGGCGGCCAAGGACTGTTGCGTGACGCGCCGTGCGAGCGCGCAGACGCGCCGACTCAGACGCGCTTGAACACCAGTGTGCCGTTGGTGCCGCCAAAGCCGAAGCCGTTGGACATCACCGCATCCACCTGGACTTCGCGCGCCACGTTCGGCACGTAATCCAGGTCGCAGCCTTCGCTGGGTTCTTCCAGGTTGATGGTCGGCGGGATGATGCCGGTGTGCAGCGCCATCACCGAGAAGATCGCTTCCACACCGCCGGCCGCGCCGAGCAGATGACCGGTCATCGACTTGGTCGAGCTGACCATGGTCTTGTAGGCGTGATCGCCCAACGCGCGCTTCATCGCCAACGTTTCGGCCAGATCGCCCAGCGGCGTGGAGGTGCCGTGCGCGTTGAGGTAACCGATCTGCTCGGGGTTGAGCTTGGCATCGCGCATGGCGGCCACCATGCTGCGCGCCGCGCCTTCGCCGTCTTCGCTGGGGGCGGTCATGTGGAACGCGTCGGAGCTGGCGCCGAAGCCGACCAGCTCGGCATAGATGCGCGCGCCACGCGCCTTGGCGTGTTCGTACTCTTCCAGCACCAGCACGCCGGCGCCGTCGCCCAGCACGAAGCCGTCGCGCTGCTTGTCCCAGGGACGCGATGCAGCGATGGGATCGTCGTTACGGGTGGACATCGCCTTCATCGCGCAGAACCCGCCCACCGAGCTCGGCGAGGACCCGCGCTCGGCACCGCCGGCCAGCATCACGTCGGCATCGCCGTACTGGATCATGCGCATCGCCGTGCCAATCGAGTGATTGGACGTGGCGCACGCCGACACGGCCGAGAACGTCGGGCCCTTCAGGCCTTTGATCAGGCTGACCTGGCCCGGCAGCATGTTGATGATGGTACTGGGCACATAGAACGGCGAAATCTTGCGCGCGCCGCCCTCATGAAATTTGATGGTCTGCTCTTCGATACCGAGCAGCCCGCCGATGCCGGAGCCAAGAATGGCGCCAACGCGTTCGGCATTGCTTTCGTCGATGACCAGGCCGGAGTCGTCCAGCGCCATGAACGACGCACCGACACCGTAGTGGATGAACGAATCCATCTTTTTGACGTCCTTGGCGGACACAAAAAGCGTGGGGTCGAAATTCTTGATTTCGCCGGCGATCTTGGTGGTGAACTGCGACGCATCGATCTGCGTGATCGGGCCAATGCCTGAGCGCCCGTGGATGATCCCATCCCAGCTGCTGGCCAGATCATTGCCCAGCGGCGACACCATGCCCATGCCGGTAACGACAACACGACGACTCATTGCAGATCTCCTCACCACGGAACGGACGGTGCTTGCGGTTTGCGGGTGACGCTTGAAAAACACAGGGCCGCATCAGCGGCCCCATGGAATGTCTGACGCAGCAGCGGCGTAATGCACGCCACCGCAGTCAGGAACAACGCATCAGCTCTTGACGTGAGCCTTGACGTAGTCGATCGCCTGCTGGACCGACGTGATCTTCTCGGCCTCTTCGTCCGGGATCTCGCACTCGAACTCTTCTTCCAGCGCCATCACCAGCTCGACGGTGTCCAGCGAGTCGGCACCCAGGTCATCGACGAACGATGCGCTGGTGGTGACTTCCTCTTCCTTGACGCCGAGTTGTTCGACGACGATTTTCTTGACGCGTTCTTCGATGGTGCTCATTGGGGATATCGCTCCAGCTGGAGTAGTGGTGGTACGAAAAAAACGCCATCGCCGCTGCGATGGCCGCGTTGGATAGTGTAGTGGAAGCGCCCGAGCCTTGCATTGCATCACAAGTCCCGGCCGATCAGCCACTTAGCGCCTCCCGGCGGCGCACGCTCACGGCATGTACATGCCACCGTTGACGTGCAGGGTCTCACCGGTGATATAGCGGGCGGTCGGGCCGGCCAGGAACGCCACCGCGTTGGCGATGTCCTCCGGCGCACCCAGGTGACCGAGCGCGATCTGCTGCAGCAAGGCGGCCTTGGCCTCCTCCGGCAACGCCTTGGTCATGTCGGTATCGATGAAACCGGGCGCCACCACATTCACGGTAATCCCGCGCGAACCGATTTCCTTGGCCAGCGACTTGGAGAACGCGATGATGCCGGCCTTGGCCGCGGCGTAGTTGGTCTGCCCCGGATTGCCGGTCACACCGACCACCGAGGCGATATTGATGATGCGGCCCTTGCGCGCCTTCATCATGCCGCGCATCACCGCCTTGGAGGTGCGGAACACGCTGGTCAAATTGGTGTCGATGATGGCTTGCCAGTCGTCGTCCTTCATCCGCATCAACAGGTTGTCGCGGGTGATGCCGGCGTTGTTGACCAGAATCGAGATGGCGCCGAATTCCTTGCCGATCGCCTCGATCAGGCCATCGACCGCCGCCCCATCGGTGACGTTGAGTTCGCGACCGTGGCCGCCATGGGCCGCCAGCCGCTCGCCGATGGCCGTGGCACCGGAGGCCGAGGTGGCGGTACCGATCACGGTGGCGCCCTGGGCGGCCAAGGTGTCGGCAATGGCCGCGCCGATTCCGCGACTGGCGCCGGTGACGAGGGCGATTTCGCCCTGCATAGGCTTGCTCATGACTACTGTTCCTCGAAGGGGGACGCTGCGATCAGTGCCGCAAGCGTCGAGGGATGCCGGTACCACCGGCATGTGCGTCGGATCAGTGCACCCACGCGTCGAGCGCGCCGGCGTAATCGGCTGGCGTGGCCAGCGGGCGGGCGTCCAGGCTCTTGTCGATCCGCTTGATCAGCCCGCTCAACACCTTGCCCGGGCCGCATTCGGCGATCTTGGTGATGCCCTGGGCCGCCAGCGCCTGCACGCAGCCGGTCCACTGCACCGGCAGGTAGAGCTGCTCAACCAAGGCCTGGCGAATCGCCGCGCTACCCTCGTGCACGCGCGCATCGACGTTCTGCACCACCGGAATCTGCGGAGCGTGCCAGGCCAACCCGGCCATCGCTTCGCCGAGTTGATTGGCCGCATCGCGCATCAGCGGAGTGTGCGACGGCACGCTCACCGCCAGCTTGACCGCCTTGCGCACGCCGCGCTCGGCCAGCAAGGCCAGCGCACGATCCACCGCCGCCGCATCGCCGCCGATCACGATCTGGCCGGGCGAATTGAAGTTGGCCGGCACCACCACCTGGCTGCCTGCCGCCTCGGCGCAGACTTCCAGCACCAGGGCGTCTTCGGCGCCCAACACGGCGGCCATCGCACCGACACCGGCCGGCGCTGCGGCCTGCATGAACTGCCCGCGTAACCGCACCAGATGCGCGCCGTCATGCAGCGACAAGGCACCAGAAGCGACCAACGCGGTGTATTCGCCCAGGCTGTGCCCAGCCAACACAGCCGGGCGCGCGCCACGCTGCGCAGTCCACAGCCGCCACACCGCCACGCCCGCCGCCAGCAGCGCCGGCTGGGTGTACTCGGTGCGGTTGAGCATTTCTTCCGGGCCGCCCTGGGACAACGCCCAGAGGTCGACACCAGCACCCTCCGAGGCTTCGGCAAACGTTTCGCGAATCTGCGGATGCAATTCGGACAGTTCGGCCAGCATCCCCAAAGACTGCGACCCCTGACCGGGGAAAACGAAGGCGAGAGTGGATTCAGTCACGCGCGGCTGCCAGCAAAAATCGAGCCGGGATGATACGTGCGAAATCGCTCTAGCGTCTGTACTGCCGCGTATGCAGCCCGGCCTGCGGCAACACTTGGCCGGGCAGGAACAACCCCCGCCGCAGGCCGAGATGGCCATCGGTAAACCGGTCCAGGCAGACCGGCCAATACCAGCGTCAGAGCAAACACACTGCTCAAGTCGGACCCTGCATTGCGTGCGGCAGAGGCTTGCAGAGTGTCCCAACGATGGTCGCGCATGGGCGTATCGGCATCGCAAGGCTGCCTCAAAACAAGCGAGCGTTGTCGCTGGGGATCAGCGCAATTTGGTTACAGCCAAGCCAACTCGCGGACTATTGACCGGATACGCATGCAACTCGCCGATCCGCCAGACATGCAGGACCGCGCGCGGAATTGCCGCCACGGTGCGACCCAGGGCGGACAACACCCAAGCCCCAGCAGCATGCGAAGAGAATGGAAAGATGAAGAGACCGAGCGAGACCGGCCGATTGCAGCGGCAGACGGCTTACGCCGGAGCACGGTCCAGCGATCACAGCGCGTTTGACGTCGTTTCTGCAGGACGCATCGCCCTGACAGCGCCAGACCCTGTCCGCCGAGGCGGCAGGGTCTGCGGAACTCAGTAGCGCAGCAGCGCCGAGCCCCAGGTAAATCCACCACCGAACGCTTCCAGCAGCAGCAATTGGCCACGCTGCACGCGACCCGAGCGGACCGCTTCGTCCAGCGCCAGCGGCACCGAGGCCGACGAGGTGTTGCCGTGGCGATCCACGGTGACAACCACCTGCTCCATCGGCAGATCCAGCCGCTTGGCGGTGGCTTCGATGATGCGCAGATTGGCCTGATGCGGAATCAGCCAATCCAGGTCGTGCTTGTCGTAGCCGTTGGCCGCCAGGGTCTCATCGACCACCGAATCCAGCGCCTTGACCGCATATTTGAAGACGTCGTTGCCCTTCATCAGCAACGTACCGCCACCATTCTTGCCTTCGCCAAAACCGACCGATACGCCCACCGGGTCCCACAGCAGCTCTTTCTTGCTGCCGTCGGCATGCAGATGGGTGCTGAGGATGCCGGTCTCTTCGTCGGCTTTGAGGATCACCGCGCCAGCGCCGTCGCCAAACAGCACGCAGGTGGTGCGGTCGGTCCAGTCGACGATACGGGTCAGCGTTTCCGCACCTACCACCAGCACGGTTTTTGCATCGCCGCTGCGCACGAACTTGTCGGCCACGCTGAGCGCGTAGACAAAGCCCGAACAGGCGGCATTGACGTCCATCGCTCCGCAACCGACGTTGCCCAGCCGCGCCTGCAGCAGGCAGGCAGTGGACGGGAAGATCAGGTCGGGCGTGGTGGTGCCGATGACGATCAGGTCGATCTCGTCGGCGGTGACACCGGCCGCTTCCATCGCCTTCAGCGAGGCGAAATACGCCAGATCGCTGGTGGTCTGGTCGTCGGCGACGATGTGACGCTCACGGATACCAGTGCGCGAGAAGATCCATTCATCGCTGGTGTCGACGATCTTGGACATGTCGTCGTTGGTCAACACCTTTTCGGGCAAATAGCTACCCGTGCCCGCGATTCTGGAATAGATCCGCTTGCTCATGCTGTTTCCTGGTGCAAGAGCCGCGGTGATTGGCGGCTCCGGAAGTATCGAGGGTCACCCGCCAACAAAACTGCGGCGGGCGCCACGGATCAATCTTCTTGGACGGCCGACGACTTGGTCGTGATCACCTTCTTGCCGCGGTAGTAACCGTCAGCGGTGATGTGGTGGCGCAGATGGATCTCGCCGCTGGTCGGATCGGTCGACAGCTGCTTGGCGGTGAGGGCATCGTGCGAACGACGCTGGCCGCGACGCGACGGGGTGACACGGGATTTCTGCACAGCCATGGGATTGCTCCAACTTTAGTTCGATAACTTGTCTGTTGAGTCGAACAGCACGCTCTACGCCCGCGTCGACCTGTCTTTCCGCCCTTAACAGCGGCGGTTACTGTTTCTTCAACGCTGCCAGCGCCGCGAACGGACTGGCCTTGTCTTGCTCTTCCTGGCTCGGCACCCACTCCGCCTCGACGGCCTCGCTGCCCGGCGCCATCGGCACCACTGGCACCGACAGCACCAGTTCGTCTTCCACCAGATCCACCGCCCGCAGCATGCCGTCATCGGGCACCAGCAAGGCTTCGTAATCGAGTGGCAACGCGGACTCTTCGTCTTCGTTGCGGATCAGGCCAAGACGCTGCCTGATCTGCACCGGATACAGAAAACGCTGCAAGGTGCGCTGGCAGGCCAGCGGCAGCTCGACATCGATGCTGAGTTCGACATAGGCGACCTTGAGCAGATCGTCCTGATCGAACTGAAGCGAATAAACACATTCGCCATCGGTATCGACCAGACTCCCCTGCAAGCGGGTCATCGCAGATAGCGGGATGCGGCCATCGAAGCGCCTGCGCGCTGCGACCATCCGCCAAGCATCCAGCATTTCGGGTACGTTCGCGGACATAAGCCGCAGAATGTTAAAGACCCGCAGTAGCCATGTCAAATGCACCCATTCACATGTGCTGCGCGGCGTGCGGGCTGGCAGACTCCCCTGCCCCTCCTTTTCGGCGCCCATGATGCCACGCCTGATCCTTGCCTCCACCTCCGTCTACCGGCGCGAGCTGCTCGGCCGTCTGCAACTGGACTTCACCACCGCCCGCCCGGAGGTCGACGAGCAGGCGCTGCCGGGTGAAGCACCGAGCGCGCTGGCCAGCCGCCTGGCTACCGAAAAGGCCGCCGCAGTGGCCGCGCATGCGCCCGACGCCTGGGTCATCGGCTCGGACCAGGTCGCCGATCTGGACGGGCGTGCCCTGGGCAAACCGGGAACCCTGGACCAGGCACGCGCGCAGCTAGGCGCCATGTCCGGGCGCGTTGTGCGCTTCCACACCGCCGTCAGCCTGATCGGCCCTGATCACCACCTGCACGCGCTGGACGTGACCGAGGTACAGCTGCGCCCGCTGACACCGGTGGAGATCGAACGCTACCTGGCCGCCGAGCCCGCACTGGATTGCGCCGGCAGCTTCAAATGCGAAGGTCTGGGCATCAGCCTGTTCGATGCGATTCGCTCGGAAGACCCCACCGCGCTGGTCGGCCTGCCGCTGATCGCGCTGGCGCGGCTGTTGCGGCAAGCGGGGTTTGCGATTCCGTGAGGCCCCGAGGCCAGTTCCTCGCTTTCGAGTGCGGCGACGCTGTTCAGGCGCATCGATCGAAAGTCGGCCGTGACAGTACAGACCTCCAGCCACGATGGTGCGGATGCGGCCAATGAAGCCGCGCATGACCATACACAGCTGCCCGGCCGCACAACGCCTGGCCGCTTGCGCTACTGCGGGCGAGCGAGCGCGCAGAACTGGTAGGGGTATTGGGCTTGTCCGACATGCGAGGACAAGGTGCGGCAACGTGACGGATCCAGGGTGAGCCCATACGCAGCCAGGCGCTGCTGCGCGGACTCGCGCACCGCACGATCTGCAGCGGCGGTATCCAGCGCCTTGCCCTTGGGCACCTGCAGCACGCAGCGCCCCGGCGACACTTCCAGCTCCGCACGCAGACCGCGCGCGATCAACCAGCGCAACCGCGTGCACTGAGGCTGGATGTCCCAGCCAATCTGCTGCGCCCAGCCGTTCATGCGATCGATCCGCAATTGCTGCTTGTCGCGTGTCGCACCCAACATCGCATACAGCTGCGACCGCTCGGCGATCAAGGATCTGACCCGCTCGCGGTACTGATCGGTCTCGGAGAGATTGGTCGCAACACCGATATAGCGCGCCTGCTGCGGCAACAGCGGCACACGCCAGGACTGCGGCTCATCGCCGACCAGCAGCACCGTGGATGCCGCAGGATCGGCAAGCGCCGGTTGCTCGACCTGGAAACTGTCGCGCGCCCATGCCTCATGCCCCCAGTCCTTCCATCCAACCACCGCAACCAGCGCACACGCAGCGATCAACCACCCAGCCTTGCGATCTGCATTCACCGCGAAGGCGCGCCGGCACACGACCCACAGCACCAAGGGCGCAAGCAGCTCCAGTACCAGCAGGTAGCGATGGATGCTGAAGACCGCTTGCCACAGCGCGTAGGCAATACCGAAGAACACCAACAGCACAACCGCTGCGCGATCGCGATTCGTTGCGGGCACGCGACGACGCAGCACGGTGCGTCCTGCGGCCATCAGCGTGACCGCGTACAACACCGCCCACCCCGCCTGCACCAGACCGAGATCGCCGATGCGTTGCGGTTTGAGTGTAAACAGCAGCGGCCAGATCAGATGTTCGCCAATGCTGCGCGGCAACCAGCGAACATCGGCAATCGATACCGGCTGAGCCAGCGCCGACTTGAACACGCCGTTGAATTGCGGAAACAGCGGATTGCCCAGATGTTGCCAGACCTGCCAGTACCAGGACCCGGCCGCGAGCAGCAAGGCGAGCACGGCGACACCAGCAAGCACGCCCAACCCCAGAACCCTCGAGCGCATGCGTCCACCGTCGCAAAGCACCGCCGGCGCCAGGGCCAGCGCGTACAGCGCGTTGGTGAGCTTGAGCGCGATTGCCAGACCGATCAGTGCGCCGGCGATGACCCATAACCACGTGACACGTCGGTCCTGCCGCGCGTTGGCCTGCGCCAACAGCACGACCGCCAACGACGCCAGCACCGGGATCGCGCTGGCGGTATCGCCCATGGTGTTGCCCAGTTCGGACAGGAACACCGCACTGCACATGCCGGCCAGCACGAACAGCGGCGTCCACTGCGCGCGTCGCGATTCATTGGACAGGACACGCCACGCCACCGCTGCCACCGGAATGAACACCACGGCATGCAGCGCGCCCAATAACGCCCCGACCAACGGCCCGGGCAGCTGCAACATCAACCAGGCATGCAGGCTATCGAGCAGCGGACTGAAGTAGCTCTGCATCTGCGCCGGCGCCAGATCCACGCCCAGACGGTTGTGGGTCCACGCATCACCGATGTACAGGTGGTAATTGCGTAAATCCCAGTTGGCATCCTGGCCAAGACCGAGCGAAAGCAGCGCGCCCAGCAGCAGCACGGCCATCACCGCAGTGATGACCTGGCGCTGCGAATGAAAGCCGAAACGGCCATCCGCCCAGCGCAACACACGCTGCCGACGCGTCGCCCACTTCGACATGCTCACCGATGTCATCAGCGCACTTCCTTGCCATGCGAAGCGGCCACACGATTGCCTACGCCCGGCTCGGCGAGATAGGCCAGATGTTTTGCTTCGACGCGTCCACGCGTGACCGTATCCAGGATCAGCCCGCAGGCCAGCAACAGAAAGCCAAGCAGCATCAGCGCCACGCACAGGATCGCGGTCGGAAAGCGCGGCACTAAACCGGTTTGCAGATAGGTCTCGAACAACGGGATCGCCAGCACGATCGACAGTGCGGCGCTAAGCGCAAAACCGATCGAGAAAAACAACAACGGCCGCTCGGCCTTGAACAATTTTGCAATCGTGGTGAGGATGCGCCAGCCGTCGCGCCAGGTATTCAACTTGCTTTGCGACCCTTCCGGGCGCACGCCATAGGCCGTTTCGACCTCGGCCACCGGCATGCGCAACTGCAAGGCATGCACGGCCAGCTCGGTTTCGGTCTCGAATCCCTGCGCGTGCGCCGCAAAGGATTTGACGTAGCGCCGCGAAAACACCCGGTACCCGGACAACATGTCGTCGAAACTGCGCCCGAACAGCAACCCCGCGCAGCGCGTCAGCAGGACATTGCCGAGCCGGTGCCCTGGCCGATACGCGGCCTGCTGTTGATCGCGTCGCGCGCCGACCACCATATCCAGCCGTTCGTCGATGAGCTTGCGCACCAGCGCCGGTGCGGCAGCCGCGTCGTAAGTCGCATCGCCATCCACCAGCACATAGATATCGGCTTCGATATCGGCAAATCCACGCCGCACCACATTGCCCTTGCCTTGCAGCGCAACGCGGCACACCTGCGCGCCCGCCGCCGCGGCGTTGGACGCGGTGGCGTCGCTGGAATTGTTGTCCAGCACATGGATCACCGACCCCGGCAATGCCGCGGCGAAATCGCCGACCACGTCGGCAACGGTTGCCGCCTCGTTATGGCACGGCACCAGCACAGCGATTCGAAACCCGGACAGATGTGCGGAATGGACAACGGGCAAGGCGTCAGTCATTGCGTGATCTAAGGTGCGGAAACGGTAACGGGCTGCTCCCACCAGTCCTCGACGCTGCCGTCGCGGCCGTGCAGGCGCAGTCCCAGCCAATGCGTGCCGGGCGGCAGCGCGTGCGTGTCGAGGGTGGCGGAGAAGCCGACATTGGGGTGCTGCGGGTCGGTGGAAATCTTCCAGTACGGGCGGACGTCCATCGGGCTGCCGTAGTCGGCCTGCGCGACCGGGCGGCCATCGAGCAGCAACTCCACATCGGCCAGTCCAACGCCGTCCTTGAACGCCCACCCGCGCACCTGGACCTGGCCAGCCACGCGCACATCCGGTAGCGGCGTATCGATCCAGGCCATCGCCGGGGCGATGCACGGCCCGGGCGCGCGTTGCGCCGGCAGTGCGAACAGCAGAAAACGTTGATACCCGTGATCGGTGGACACCACCGTGGGCGGTGGCAACGGCCCGACCATGTCGCAGATGGCGTGATAACGCTTGAGCAGATCGCGGTAACGCTGATCGCTGGGCGACAGCACCAGCAGACGCGGGCCATCGCGGCGTCCGTCGCTGAGCAGGCCCCATTGCTGCAATTGCGCGCTGCGCCCGTGCTTGTCATTCAAGTCGGCGCGCAACACCTCGATCTGCGCATCGCGCAATTGAAATCCGAGTTCGGCGCCCACCTTGAAATTTTCTGCCAGCACGCGCGTGCCCGGCGGCATCTGCGCCAACTGGCGTTTGACCGCACGCGCCAGACCGTTCCAGCCGGCAAAATTGCGCGGGTAGTATTTTTCGCCAGCCGCATGCGCACGGATTGACGGCACCGAGACCGCCAGGTAATAGCCGTAGGCACCCAGTGTGCCGAGCAGCGCGATCAGCCATGCGGCACGGCGCAGCGAATGCGGCCAGCGCATCAGGATCACCGGCACCGCCACCAGCAATGCGAAGTAGCCAGGCAACGGCCAATGGAAGCTGATCCGTTCGGCATCGCTGAAGAAGCCGAGCACGAAGATCGCCACGGTCGAGATGCCGCCCAGCAAGCCGAAATAGCGCCATTGCGCACGCGACCCGCCGCCGGCACGCGTGCCGGCCAGACTGACCTTGACCATCGCCCAGGCCAGTAGCGGCGTCATCGCCACCGTCTGGATCAGCAAGAACCACAGCCCGCTGATCTGGAACCGCCACGGATGCCGGTCGACCAACTGGAAGCGCAGCCCGGCCTCGTCATGGTCGGTGTTCCAGAACAGCAGCGGTAGCCAGCTCACCGCACCCACGGTCAGCGCCAGCCAGATGCGCGGGTCGCGCAGCACCGCGCGCCCCTGCGGAATGCACAGCAACGCGATGCAGCCCATGCCGATCACACCGACGAAGCGGTAGTGGCTGAGCGCGCCAATGACCAGACCGATCGCCAGCTCCAGCGCGCTGGTGGCATCGACCTCGCGCAGCAACCGCGCACCGGCATCCATGCACAACACCGCCGCCAACGCCATCGGCACGTCCGGCACGGCCAGGATGCCGAGCGTGGCCGATAGCGGCATCAGCAGCGTCAAACTGCCCGCCTGCCAGCCCAGCGTGGAGCCGAACCAGCGCGTGGCGATGTGCGCGATCAACCATGGCAGCAGCGCGGCGATGGCCAGAAACGGCAGCCGCAACGCCAGCAGATGGTGCCCGCCAACCTCCACACCCAGGCGCGCCAGCCATGCAGTCATGCCCGGCAGATCCGAATAGGCCGCGGCCAGGTGCTGGCCTTCCTGCCAATAAAACGCTTCGTCCACGAACAGCGGCAGCCGTGCGGCAATCAACAGCTTGACGGCCGTCGCCAGTGTCCACAGGATCACGAAGGTGCGATGTGCCCGTTGGTCCCCCTGCATTGCCCTGTGCACTCTTCTTTTCACCTACGGAATTGTGATGTCGACACCGCTGCGTTCCACGGAAATGCTAACCGATGCGCTGCGCCAATCGCTGCGGCGCGCGCAAGACCAGGTCAATTCGCTGTTGTTGGGCAAGGCGCAGGAAGTGCGATTGGCGTTCGTGGCGCTGCTGTCCGGGGGACATCTGTTGATCGAAGACCTGCCCGGCCTGGGCAAGACCACCCTGGCCCACGCCATGGCCTCCAGCCTGGGATTGGGGTTCCAGCGCGTGCAGTTCACCTCCGACCTGCTGCCGGCCGATGTGCTGGGCGTGTCGGTGTACGACGCGGCCTCGCGCCAGTTCCAGTTCCACCCCGGCCCGGTGTTCACCCATGTGCTGCTGGCCGATGAGATCAATCGCGCGCCGCCGCGCACGCAGAGCTCGCTGCTGGAAGCCATGGCCGAACAACAGGTCACCCTGGATGGCGTGACGCATGCCTTGCCGGAACCGTTCTTCGTGATCGCCACGCAGAATCCGGTCGACCTGTCCGGCACGTTTCCGTTGCCGGACTCGCAGCTGGATCGCTTTCTGCTGCGGCTCAGCCTGGGCTACCCCAGCGCAGATGCCGAGCGCGCGCTCCTGTCCGGGGTGGACCGACGCGAACTGATCGCCCAGGCCGCACCGCAGCTAAGCGATACCGAGGTGGTCGCGCTGCGTGCGGGGGTCAATCAGATCCACACCAGCGATGCCTTGATCGGCTACGTGCAAGCGCTGCTGCTGCGTAGCCGCCAGCACGCCGGCGTGCGGGTTGGCCTGTCGCCGCGTGCCGGCATCGCGCTGCTGCGCGCCGCCAAGGCGTATGCGCTGCTGCTTGGACGCGAGCATGTGCTGCCGGAAGACGTGCAGGCGCTGTTCGTGGCCGTGGCCGGGCATCGGCTGGTGCCGGAAGCAGAATCGTCCTCCGGGCCGGCGCTGGCCAAGGCGCTGCTGCACAGCGTGCCGGTGGACTGACACACGTGCGTGCACCCTTGTGCGGCATCGGCCGCCGGCTCAGCCTGCTGGCCCGTCCGCGGGGAGCGGAAGCGTTGCCGATCGTGCTGGATCGGCGGCGCATCTATGTGTTGCCGACCCGCTTCGGGTTGTTCATCACCGGCTTGCTGCTGGCGATGCTGATGGGCGCGTTGAACTACAACAACAACCCGGCGTTGCTGCTAGCCCTGCTGCTGGCCACCGCCGGGATCGCCAGCAGCATCATGGCGCATCTGCAGTTGTCGGCGCTGCGTATCGAAGCGGTCTCGGCCGAACCTGTGGTGGCCGGCGAACCGCTGCGGATGCGGGTGTCGCTGGCACGTCGCGATACCCGCGTGCGGCGCGGGCTGCGGCTGGACCATCTGCAAAGTAGCGGTTTCTGTTCGCTGGTCGAGCACGAGATGGCCGACGTCGACCTGCTGGTGCCCACCACGCAGCGCGGCTGGCAGGACATCGAACGCATCCGGCTGTCGAGCACTCAGCCGCTGGGCCTGGTGCGGGCCTGGTCATGGGTGTGGCCGGAAACCCCGCTGCTGGCCTACCCCAAACCCGAAGACCACGGCCCCACGTTGCCCGACGGCGCCGGTTCGCCCAACCAGACCCGCCTGCACGCGCAAGGCGAAGAACTGCATCAGCTGCGTCCATATCGCGCCGGCGATGCGCCGCGCACGATTTCCTGGAAGCATTCCGCGCGTCGCGACACCTTGCTGGTACGCGAATACGAACAGCCGCTGGGCATCGAAGTGACGCTGGACTGGCGCACGCTGCACGCGCTGCCGTACGAACGCCGCATCGCGCGGCTTGCCCGCTGGGTCAATCTGGCCGAGCGCGACGGGCGGCGTTATCGCCTGCTGCTGCCAGGCCAGCCACCACTGGGGCCTGCGCAAGGCCCGTCCCACCAGCACTTGTGCCTGCGCGCCCTGGCGCTGCTTCCTCATGACTGAGCCATCCCTCCCGATCAGCCAGCCCAGCCGCGGCTGGGTCCTGGCCACCAGCTGGCTGGCACTGGCACCGTTATTGCTGCAGCTGCCCGGCCTGCTCGCTATCACCATTGCGGTAGCCGCGGTCCTGGTCGGCGTGCTGAGCTGGCGCGGCACCGTGATGGCGCCGGTGCGGGTATTGCTGGTGATCGCAATGCTGGCGGCGGTTTACTGGCAGATCGGCATGCGCTTTGGCCGCGATACCGGCTGTGCAGTGCTGGCGGCAATGCTGGCGATCAAGGCCTCCGAACTGCGCACCCTGCGCGATGCGCGCAGCCTGCTCGGCTTTGCCTTGTTCGCGCCGTTTGCGGCATTCCTGCTCGACCAGGGCCCGGCAACCATGGGCCTGGCCCTGCTGGCAGTGGTCAGCGCCTTGCTCAGCATGCAGCGGCTGACCGACGAGGAGCATCGCACCCGCACGCCTTCGCTACGCCTGCAGTTGCGTGGGATCGGCAAGCTGGTGGCCATCGGGGTGCCACTGGCGCTGGCCACCTTCTGGTTGCTGCCGCGTCTGAGTTCGCCGCTCTGGGGCGTGCCCGAGCGCGCATTGTCCCGGCCAGGACTCTCGGACAACATGTCGCCGGGCGAATGGATCGACCTGATGGCCGACGACAGCCCGGCCTTGCGCGTGCAATTCACCGGCAAGGCGCCACCGCCGCCGCAGCGCTACTGGCGTGGGCCGGTGATGTGGGATTTCGACGGCCGCACCTGGCAGCGCGCGCGCTGGACCGGTCGTGGCCAACCCGCGTCGGTCACGCCCGGCCCGCAGACCTATCGTTATCGACTGGATTACGAGCCCACCGATCGTCGCCAATTGGTGTCGCTGGACCTGCCGACCCAGGGCGTGGCCGACGCCGAGCTGTCGCCCGATTACGAACTGTTCGCGCAGCGGCCATTGAGCGCACTGACCCGCTGGGAATTGCAATCGGCGCCACCGGCACGTTTCGATACCGACCTGCCCGATCAGTTGCGCAAGCGTGCACTCGCGCTGCCGCCCGGCTTCAATCCGCGCACCGTTGCGCTTGCCAGGCAATGGCGGGCCGAAGCCGGCAACAACGACGATGCCGTGGTGCAGCGCGCACTGGGGTGGATCACCCGCGAATTCGCCTACACGCTGGACACGCCACTGCTTGGCCGCAATAGCGTGGATGAATTCCTGTTCCAGCAGAAAGCCGGGTTTTGCGAACACTTCAGCTCCTCGTTCGTGGTGCTGATGCGCGCCGCCGGCATCCCCGCGCGCGTGGTCACCGGCTATGCGGGTGGCACCTACAACGGGCTGGGCAACTACTGGGTGGTGCGCCGCATGGATGCGCATGCATGGACCGAGGTGTGGTTGGCCGGCCGCGGCTGGGTGCGTGTGGACCCCACTGCCGCCGTGGCGCCGGAACGCATCTACGACACGCTGGAAGATCGCCTGCAAACCGATGGGAACAACTTTGCCCAGCTCGGCACCTGGGCCGGCCTGGGCCAGGTCAGCGACTGGCTGCGGCGCGGCTGGAACGATCTGGTGCTGTCCTTCAATGCTGACCGCCAACAACGGCTGCTGCAGCCGTTTGGCATCGACCGCCTGGAGCCCACCCAACTGGCCGCCATCTTCGGCGTGTTCGCGGTCAGCGCACTGGCGTGGATGAGCTGGTTGCTGGCGCGCGGCGAACGCGAACGCGACCCGCTGCTGCGCGCCTGGCACCGGCTGAGCCGGCGCTACGGCAAGCTGGGTCTTGCTCGCGAACTGCACGAACCGGCCATCGCCTGGGCGCAACGCGTCGCCCGCACCCACCCCGACACCACACTGTTGGCACTCAGCCAACGTTTCGCTGCCGCGCGCTACGCTGGCGCTGATTCGGACAGCGCCTCACTCCTCAAAGATCTGCAGCAGCATCGCCCGCGAACCGGAGTTTCCTCATGAGTACCCGCTTTCTTTTTCCCATTGTCGCCGTGCTCGGGCTCGCAGCCTGCGCCACCGCGCCCAAGCCGCTGCAGGGCCAGTTCCCCACGGTCAGCCCGAGCGATTCCACTGCCAGCGCGCAGCTCGGCACTTCGGTGCGCTGGGGCGGCAAGATCATCCAGACCAAGCCGAGCCAGGGCCAGACCTGCTTCGAGTTGATCTCGCGCCCGCTCAACGCCAGCGGCCGCCCGGACCGCAATGCCGTGGATGCCAGCGATGGCCGCTTCCTGGCCTGCCGCTCGGGCTTCTATGACCCGGCGGTGTTCGAACCCGGCCGCGAAGTCACCTTCATCGGCAAGATCGAAGGCTATGAGACCACCAAGATCGGCGAGTACGACTACAAGCTGCCCAAGGTGGCGGCGGATGTGGTCTACCTGTGGCCGGAAGTGCGCGACGTCGACGTGATTCAGGCGTACCCGTACAGCCCCTGGGGCGACCCGTGGGGTCCGCGCTGGGGCGGCGGTTGGGGCTGGGGCCGCGGCTGGTGGTAATCGACTGCTGAGTCAACTGTGATGCAAAACGCCGTTCTTGAAGGAGCGGCGTTTTTGTTTGTGCGGGCAAGCCGCCGGCATTAGCGCGTTTTTGCTGGATTCTTATTTCGCCATTTCGCCAGCCCGGCGCTGCGCGGGCGCAACAAGCCCTGCTGGAACCGCGACTGCGCGGATGCTGTGAGCGCCGGCTTGTGTACATCGGCTCGCAACCGCAGAACTGGCAATCAGCGATGCTCAACTCTGGCCTGCCCTTTCCGCTCGAGAACCTGTTTGGTCACATCGGTGGCAAGGCCCAGCGCTTCCGTCAAGGCGTGCCGAAGCGGCCCAGCGGTGCACCGGCCAGCAGATGCAGATGGATATGAAACACCGTCTGCCCGGCATGCTCGCGGCAATTCATCACGATGCGGTAGCCGTCCTGCGCCAGGCCCTGCTCACGTGCGTACGCGGCAGCGGCGAGCGCCAACTTGCCGACCAGCAACGCTTGCTCCGGCGGGACGTCGTCCAGGGTGGGAATGGCGTGCAGCTTGGGAATGAAGAGCACATGCACCGGCGCCTGCGGCGCGATGTCTTCAAAGCCCAGCACCTCGCCGTCTTCGTAAACGATGGTGGCCGGGATTTCGCGACGGATGATCTTGCTGAAGATGGTGTCGGACATGGCGGAGATTAGGGATTGGTCATTTGGGATTGATAAGAGCTTACCGCGCGCGTGGTCTGGCAGCTTTTGTGCATCCTCGATCCGTGCCCAGCAGCAATCACCTCTTTTAGAGGGCCGGCGCCTCCGCCGTTTTTGTCAACGCGGTAGCTGGATGCTCCCAGCGGTCAGCCGGCTGGTGATTCGAGATTCGGGATTGGTGATTCGGGCTTCGTAGAATCTGAAGCGCGCAGCCAGGCCGCTTTGACCAATCCCAAATCCCGACTCCCCAATCCCCGCGCTCAAACCACCTCACTGCGGGTACCGAAGGCGTGCGATAGCGTCCCGCGATCCACATACTCCAGCTCGCCACCCAGCGGCATGCCTTGCGCGAGCCGGCTGGGGCGCACGCCATGCTGGCGCGCCAACTGCGCCAGGTAATGCGCGGTGGCCTCGCCTTCCACCGTGGCGTTGGTGGCGATGATCATTTCGGTGATTTCACCGGCAGCCAGACGTTCGCCGAGTTGGTCCAACCCCAGCTCGCGCGGGCCGATACCATCCAGCGGCGACAGCCGTCCCTGCAGAATGAAATACACCCCGCGGTAGCCGGTAGCGTGCTCGATCGCCAAACGATCAGCTGGCGATTCCACCACGCACAGCTGCTGCCGGTCGCGGCTGGCATTGGCACAGATCGGGCAGATTTCCGCCTCGGTGAAGTCGCGGCATTGCACGCAATGGCCGACCTTTTCCACCGCACTGGCAAGCGCCGTCGCCAGCCGCCGCCCACCCTCGCGCTCGCGCTCGAGCACGTGATAGGCCATGCGCTGCGCCGATTTCTGGCCCACGCCCGGTAACACCCGGAAGGCTTCGATCAATTGTTCGAGTAAGGAGGACATCGCGTGGCCGGGATTCGGGAATGGAGACTCGGGATACGCAAAGGCAAAAGCCATCTCGCTTTTGCCAATCTCCAATCCCGAATGCCCAATCCCTGATTCTTAGAACGGCAACTTCATGCCCGGCGGCAGCTGCATGCCGGCGGTAGCCGAACCCATGCGGTCCTTGGATTCGGCATCGATCTTGTTGGAGGCGTCGTTGAAGGCGGCGGCGATCAGGTCCTCGGCCATTTCCTGGTCGGAGAGGATGCTGGGGTCGATCCGCACCTTGCGGCACTCCTTGGCGCCGGTCAGCGTCACGCTGACCATGCCGCCGCCGGCAGTGCCGGTGACTTCCAGCTTGGCCAGTTCTTCCTGGGCGCGCTGCAGGTTTTCCTGCATCTTCTGCGCCTGCTGCATCAATTGGGCAATGTTTCCACGCATGGTCGTTACTCGTCGTAAGGGCGGATGGAATCGGGAACGACCCGCGCGCCCTGCTGCTGGATCAGCTGCTGCACATTCGGGTCGTTCATGAAAGCGGTTTCGGCTGCGCTCTGGCGCTCGCCTTTCTGCCGGTTGGCGCGCTCATGCAAGGTCTCGACATCGGCGCTGCCGGTTTCGATCACGATGCGCGGCGTGTCTCCGAGGACTGGCGCCAACGCCTGCGCCAGGTTGGCGATGGAGCGCTCGGAGTTGAGATATTCGAAGCCCGGCGCCAGCGCCAGCCGCAGCACGCCATCGCGATGGCCGATAAACGCCGCATTGGCCGCGAGCTGACGCGACGGGCCATTCAACCCGCTACGCGTGACCAACTCGAGCCACTGTTCGGCGTCGGCAATGCGGCTGTCTTCGATCAGCGTGCTCGCATCGTTGCTGGGCGCCGATGCGGATAGCGATGCTGAAGCTGGCGAAGCTTCGGCAGACGCAGGACCAGCAGAGAGCGCATCTGCAGCCGTCTCTGTCGGCACGGGAGCAGCGGCGGCAGCAAGCGCAGGCACAAGTTCGGGCACCGCCATGATCGGCGCCGCAATAGCAGCTTCCGGCGGCAGCGCCATTGCAGATTCGGGTGCCAGCACAACCGCCGTGTCGGACACGGACGCTGGCGCAGCATGCGTGCGCACCGGCGCATCGTCCACCGCCCACGGCGGCGTGTCGTCAGTGCGCGCAGCAGAGGACGAGCGACCATCGAGCGACGGCTCTGCTGCAGGAAGCACCACAACCGGCGCCGAGGCTGCGTCGGCTGGTGTTGCCGTTGGTGTCGGTGGTGTTTGTGTCGGTGCCGATGTTGCTATTGGTGCCGATGTTGAAGCCGACGTTGCCGTGGCTACCGGCGCCGTAGCAACACCCACGCCCGACGCCGCTTCAACCACCTCGACCGGCCTGACAGGCACTGCAGCCGCCGCTGTCACCGGTGCAGCCGTCTGTACGCCCGCAGCGGACGCGCGTGCGCCGCCACCCGCACTGGCACCGCGGCCATCGTCGCTGCTTCCGGCCGGCACCGCCGCAGCGGGGCGGAACGCCAGCATGCGCAGCACGGCCATCTCGAAGCCGGCGCGCGGGCTCGGCGCCAGATACAGATCGCGGCGCCCGTTGAGCGCCATCTGGTACCACAGCTGCACCACTTCCGGCCGCAGCTGCGCGGCGAATGGGGTCGGGTCGATACCGTCGCCGACGAACGCTACCGACGGCACCAGCTGCTGCACCTGCACGCGGTGCAAAGCCTCGGCAAGGGCTTCCAGCACGCCGCTCCAGTCCGGCGAAAATTCCGCAAGTGCGGCGACCACCTGCAGCAGGCGCGCGCCATCGCCGTCGGCCAGCGACTGCAGCATCGCCCCGACCTGGGTGCGGTCCACCGTGCCCAGCATCGTGCGCACCACATCCTCACGCAGCGCACCGCCGGCATAGGCGATCGCCTGATCCAGCAACGACAAGCCATCGCGCAGGGAGCCATCGGCCGCCTTGGACAGCTGCACGATCGCCGACGGATCCGATTCGATCTCCTCGGCGGCCAGGATGCGGGTCATCTGCCCCTGAATCTGGTCCTCGTCCAAGCGCTTGAGGTTGAACTGCAGGCAGCGCGACAACACCGTCACCGGCAGTTTTTGCGGGTCGGTGGTGGCGAGCAAGAATTTCACGTGTTCCGGCGGCTCTTCCAGGGTTTTGAGCAGCGCGTTGAACGCCGCCTTGGAGAGCATGTGCACTTCGTCGATCAGGTAGACCTTGAACTTGCCGCGCGAGGGCATGTACTGCGCGTTCTCGATCACTTCGCGCACATCGTCCACGCCGGTGTTGGAGGCGGCGTCGATTTCCAGCAGGTCGATATAGCGGCCGGCATCGATGTCCAGGCAGGCCGGACAGGTGCCGCACGGGTCGGCACTGGTGCCGGTCTCGCAGTTCAGCGACTTGGCGAAAATGCGCGCAATGGTGGTCTTGCCCACGCCACGCGTGCCGGTGAACAAAAACGCGTGGTGCACGCGCCCGCTGTCGAGCGCGTTGGTGAGCGCGCGGACCACGTGTTCCTGGCCCACGAGTTCGGCAAAACGCTTCGGGCGCCACTTGCGGGCAAGAACGAGATAAGACATCGGGCAACCAGCTTGTTCTGAGCCGATATTGTGCCACGGCCCGTCTCACCGACTGCGCCGGAAAGATTCAGCTTGTGGTACGGGCCGGCGACCGCTAGAATTTGCGGCCCTGTTAGACCCCGGTCGTACAGGTACGGAGAGGTGTCCGAGTGGTTGAAGGAGCACGCCTGGAAAGTGTGTAAGCGTCTAAACCGCGCTTCGGGGGTTCGAATCCCCCTCTCTCCGCCAGTTTCATGATTTGCGCAATGACACCAACGTCGCAAATCGCAGGGCCATGCCAGTGGCCCACGTCTTATGGTGGCCCCGTCGGTCCCTCGCGACGCTAGATCGAAAATCCCGCCAGGGCCGGAAGGCAGCAACGGTATCGATTGATGCGGGCGCCGAGGTCAACCGGCGGGGACACCACCCTACTTGTCTGTGCACGCGCTGGATCGACCTGGTCGATGCCACAGGCGCATGCCGTTGCCTGCACTCAGCCGCATCCGTCACGGAGCGTGCTGTGCGCCACGCCACGCCACGCCCAAGATCTTCGCTTGCATTACTGACGCCCGTAACGACAGCGCCAGACATCTCCGCAACGGGAACACCATGCTCGACACGCATTGATCGATGCGGGCGCCGAGGTCAACCGTCGGAGCCTTTCCTAACCTTCCTGCATGCCTCAGCGCGCGGACCATTGCGGTGCGCGCTTCAGCGTAGCTGCGGCAGCGTCTTAGGCCACACCAGCTAACTTTTGGCGCGGCATGATCGAACACGATGGCGCCCGCCAAACCGGCAGCCCCAGCAGTTCATCGCGCCACCGCACACACGCGGTTGAGGACGTCACTGCGACTCAGGATGCAACCAGCCCGCGTCGCCTTCCAGGTAATGCTCGTGCTTCCAGATCGGCACGCGCGCCTTGACCTCGTCGATGATGTAGCGGCATGCGTCGAACGCGGCGCCGCGGTGCGCCGCACTGACGCCCACCCAGACCGCCATGTCGCCGATCTGCAGCTCGCCCACCCGATGCACACAGTGCGCATGCACGATGGGGAACTGGCGCGTCGCTTCGTCGAGCACGCGCTGACCTTCGGCCTGCGCCAGCGCGGCGTAGGCTTCGTAGCGCAACCCGGCAACGCCACGGCCTTCGTTGTGATTGCGCACCCAGCCTTCGAAACTGGCAAACGCACCGGCATGCGGATGCGCGGCACCGGAACGCAACTGCTCCACCGGCAATGGCAGATCGGAAAGCGCAAAGATGGACACGATGTCATCGCTCACGCTCAACCTCCCGACACTGGCGGAATAAACACCACTTCGCTGCCATCGCGCAGCGCATCGTCCCAGCGCGCGAAGGCGCCGTCGACGGCAACGCGCAACTGCGCAGGCGCCCAGCGCAGGCCGTGCCGCGCGTCGAGTTCGGCATACAGGCCACGCAGATCCGGCGCGCTGGATTGCACATGCTCATCGGCGATCCCGGCCGCTTCGCGCAGACTGGCGAAATACAACACCGTCACCGTTGCAGTCATTGCGCCACTCCGATATCGCGCTTGCCGCCGCGCTTGGACACCAATTTGGTCGGCCCGATCGTCATGCCGTGCGATAACGCCTTGCACATGTCGTAGACCGTCAGCGCCGCCACGCTGGCGCCGGTGAGCGCCTCCATCTCCACACCGGTGCGATGCACACAGCGCACGGTGCAGTGAATCTCCAGCACCTGCTCGCCTGCCCAGTCGATCTCGAAACGACAGCCATCGATCGGCAAGGGATGGCAGAACGGAATCAGCTCGTGCGTGCGTTTGACGGCCATGGTGCCGGCGATCACCGCCGTCTCGACGATGCCGCCCTTGGCGCTGCGCAGGCCGTTGGCGCGCAACTGCGCGGCGACGGACGCCGGAAACCGCACCCGGCTGATCGCCGTGGCGCTGCGTGCGGTGACCGCCTTGTCCGAGACATCCACCATCGTGGGCAGCCCGGCATCATCCAGGTGGGTCAGGCGCGTGGAACGGGACTTGGCAGGCATGGGAAACGACATGGTGATAGGCGATCAGGATGCGGCATTGTCGGTGAATGGGGTGCCTTGATGAAACAGCCGCCGTGATCATCCGGGCCCCTGCGCCATAACGAGCTGCGCAACGCATGCCGTTCGAGCCCACCGCTACCATCGACCGTGGGGCACCGCAGCTGCGCGAGATCCGGCGCCTGCAGCACGCACGCGAAGGCATCTGCGTGGCAACCGCCAACAGCGGCACTGGAACGCGGCGCGGCGATGACGTCGCGCCGCGTGCAGTGGCGCGCGGACGCGGCGGACTTCAGGAATTCAAAAATTCAGGATAGAACCGTGCTTCTAGCGCGTTCCTGTCGTCTCGTACCTATAGATCGAGCAAGCACGGCTCCAGCACGCACCTGCCGCAGAAGCGTGCGCTCACTCATCCGCCGATCAAAAACATCTCGACCGGCTTGCCGCGACGCGGCTCCGCTGATGCACGTACTTCACTGTAGCGGTCGCCACGCATGCTCCAGCGTTGACGCAAGTGTGTCGCCAACCCTTGCTCGCCGTCGGCCAACGCCGGCTTCAGATCGTGACCCTGGCTGGCGAACAGGCAGGTGTACAGATGCCCGTCGGCCGACACGCGCGCGCGTTGGCAGTCGCCGCAAAACGGCACGCTGACCGAACTGACAAATCCCACCTCGCCCGCGCCGTCGACAAACGCGTGGCGTTGCGCGACTTCGCCGGTGTAATTGGCGTCCAGTGCCATCAACGGCCAGCGTGCGTGAATGCGCGCGTGCAACTGCGCAGAGCTCACCACCGCATCCGGCGTCCAGCCGTTGCAACTGCCCACGTCCATGAATTCGATGAAGCGCAACACATGCCCGGTGCCGCGGAAGTGCTCCACCAGCGGCAGCACCTGATCTTCGTTGACGCCACGCTGGACCACGCAATTGATCTTCAACCGTTTGAAGCCGGCCTGTTCGGCGGCGGCAATGCCGGCCAGTACCTGCGCGATGTCGCCACGGTCGCCGCTCATGCGCTTGAACAGCGCCGGCTCGAGCGCGTCCATGCTCACCGTGATACGGCGCAACCCAGCCTGGCGCAGCGCGTTGGCCTGGCGCGCGAGCAAGGTGCCATTGGTGGTCAGCGCCAGATCCTCGATGCCGTCGATGGCAGTGAGTCGCGCAATCAAGATCGGCAAATCGCGACGCAGCAACGGCTCGCCACCGGTCAGGCGCACCTTGGTGACACCCACCGACACGAACGCCCGCACCAGCGTTTCCAGCTGATCGAAGCTCAACCGCTGTTGCGCATCGAAGCCGTAATCGTCGGGCACGCGGTCGGCCGGCATGCAATAACCGCAGCGGAAATTGCAGGCTTCGATCACCGACAGGCGCAGATCGCGCAGCGGGCGACCGTAGCGGTCCTGCATCGGGGCACCGGTCAGGGTCGGCAGCGACAAGGCGCCCATCAGCGCACCGTTTCGGCGGTCGGGTCCGCCAGCGTCAGGTGTTGCCCAGGCACGGCGACGCGATGGCCGCGTGCACGCAGCACGTCGCCGTCGGCGTCGCTGGCGTAGTGGTACAGCAGCATGCGGCTCAACAGGTCCTGCGGGTATTCCCGCTCCAGATCATCCACGCCAGTATGCGACGGGTTGCCGTGAACACCGCAGTCATGCGCGATGAGCTCGTTGTCGTCCGCATAACGCTTCAGCATTTCCGGGATCGGCCGGGTGTCGCCGGTCCACACCAGCGCCCCTTTCAGACGCAGTCCATAGGCCGTCTCCGGCCAGTGGTGGCGCACCGGGAACACCTCCAGCCGCACCCCGTCGTGCCAGAAGGCATCGCCGACCGGCACCAGCTGGAACGCATCCCAGAAGTTCGCCCCGCCCTCAGCCAGCACGTTGGGGTAGTCGGCGATGCGCCGCTGCAGCAGCGGCACTACCGGCGCCGGCACATACAGGCGCGTGCGCCCGCGTCGCTCGGAGAAATAGCTGTCGACGAAGACTCGCTCCAGCCCGCCAACATGGTCCAGATGCACATGGGTGATGAAAATGGCCTGAGGCAGGTGGCCGTAATGCGCTTGATAGGCGGTCAACCCCTCGCTGCCGCAATCGATGGTCAGCCACGGCGCGCCAGCACGCTCGAGCGTGGCCATCGGCGAACCAAGCGCCACTGCCGACGCATTGCCGACCCCCTGCACGCGCAACGCCCACTGCATCAGTAGCCCCGGCCCCAGGCCAGCTCGTAAGCGCGATGCAGCCGCTCGTAATCCTTGTCGACCTCTTCGCGGCTGCGATTGCCGCGCAGCTTCAACAGCGAGCGATGCAGCCGCTTGAGGTTGCGCTCGCGCCAGCGCGTGGCCGGAATGCGCAGCACGCCACGGTCGAAATCGATCAGCCAACCATGCCCGCCGGCATCGAACAGGATGTTGTGCGCATTGAGATCGGCGTGATCCAGGCCGGCGCGATGGAAACGCGCAATCAACTGCCCGGTCGCTTCCCACGGCGCGCCACGCCCAGCCACCTGTGCATGGTCGGCCAGCGAGCGCACGTCTTCCAGCCGCTCCATCAACAGTGCCGCGCGATAGCCCAGGCCTTCGCGCAGATAGCAGGCCGCCAGTGGACGTGGCACTGGCAGCTTGCGTGTGATCAGTTCGCGCATCAGCCGGAACTCGGCAAAACTGCGTGTGCGCCCCGCGCCTTTCCACACATACCGGTCGCGGCTGACGCGCGCGACCATGCCGCCGCGCAGATACTGCCGCAACACACTGCGGCCGAACGGCGCATCCACAAACCAGGCACCGCCGCGCCCACCTTCGTCGACCGGCCGCGCCCTGTCGCCCCAGTGTTGCGGCGAAAACAGCTCGGCGTCGGCTTGCCGCAGCCGTTCGCGGTCGAACAGAATGGCGCCATAGCCGCGGCCCTCGCGGTACGGCGTCAGCGCTTCGGTGGCGTCGAAAGAAACCATCTATCGAGTCTAACAACACCATGGCTGTAACGCCTGCATCGCTGTGTTTGCTGCGCTTGTCCGCCCTGGGCGACGTGACCCATGTGGTGCCGCTGGTGCGCACGCTGCAGGCGGGTTTCCCGCAGAAGCAGCTGCATTGGATCATCGACAATGCCGGCCTGAAGCTGCTCGACGGCCTGCCCGGCGTGCACTTCCATGCCTACGACAAACGCAGCGGCGTGGCCGGCATGCGCGCGCTGCGCCAGGCACTGGCACCGCTGGGACGCTTTGACGCCTTGTTGCAGATGCAGGTGGCGTTGCGCGCCAATGTGCTGTCGGCATTCGTGCCGGCGCGCCGCCGCATCGGCTACGACCGCAGCCGCTCCAAGGATCTGCACGGCCTGTTCGTCAACGAACGCATTGCCGACCGCCCCGGCATCCACGTGCTCGACGCCATCGGCAGCTTCGCCGAGCCGCTGGGCCTGCGCCAGACCCAGGTGCGCTGGGACCTGCCGGTGCCCGACGCTGCGCACGCCTGGGCGAACGCGCAATGGGACGACGATGGCCGCCCGGTACTGATGATTTCCCCGTGCTCCAGTCACGTGCGGCGCAACTGGTATCCCGACCGCCACGCCGCGCTTGCCGACCATGCGGCGGCGCAGGGCTGGCGCGTGGTGCTGTGCGGCGGCCGCAGCGAACTGGAACGCAGCACCGCCGATGCCATCGTGGCGACTGCGCATGCCCCGGTGCTGGATCTGGTCGGCAAAGACACCCTCAAGCAGCTGCCTGCGCTGCTCGCCCGCGCCAACCTCGTGGTCACGCCGGATTCGGGACCAATGCATATCGCCAACGCGATGGGCAGCAAGGTGCTGGGGTTGCACGCGGCCAGCAATCCACGACGCAGCGGCCCGTATTCGGACGTGCGCTATTGCGTGGACCGTTACGACACGGCGGCGCGCAAGTTTCTGCACAAGCCGGCCGATCAGCTCAGCTGGGGCACCAAGATCGAGTTCGACGATGTGATGACGCTGATTACCGTCGACGACGCGATTGCTGCGTTCGAGCGCTATCGGGCAGATCATCTACGCTAACGGCCGGCGACTGGATCTATCCAAATGATGGCCGGATCCGTCTGGCGAATGACGCGTCGCGCCGTTCTTCGTCCGCGCAAAGACTGAGTGACTTGGCAGCAAACCCTCAGGCCGATGCAACCTGCATTGCGCAAGCCGTCTATCGCGATGAAAGACGGCCCTCGCATCCGTGCGCCGACTGGTACTGGTACTGGCGCACTCGGCCCATCACTCCGCTCAGGCGCCAGTCGCGCGATAGTCCTGGTAGGACTTCTCTTCCACGTACGAAGACCCCAGCGCCAGGTTGATGTCCTTCTTGATCCGCGCGCGCTCGTCGTTTTCGATGTAGACGCTGCGCGCCAGCTGCACGAAGCTGTCGTCGAAGGTTTGCGCCTGCTCCTTGAGCCGGATGTCGTCTTCGATCACCCACAGCCGCTCGTTGACGGCCTTGAGCTCGGCACGCAGCCGCACGATGTCGTGGCCGGCAGCCGGATGCGCCATCCAGCTGGTTTCCAGCGCAGACAACTCGTTACGCACATTGGCCAGCTTGGCCGCATCGCGCATGCGCTCGGACTTGATCTGCAGGATCGCGATCTTGTCGAGCAGCTCACCAAAGGACACGGGCACCAGGATCTCGGACATGACAAGCCTCCAACGGGGATCGAACGGATTGTAGTCATCGCAACGACAACCGACTGCGACACATAAACAAAAGCCCCCTTGCGGGGGCTGATGCGAATCTGGCGAAGAGGGAAGATTCACTCGGCACTACGTGCCTTCGCCCTGCGGGCGGCTTCGCCGTGCAGACAGCGATGCTGTCTGTCGAATCCGGGGCTTTTCACCCCCCAATGACGCCGGCAAAACTCACGCGGCACTGGCACACCTTGTCGCCTCAATCTGGCGGAGAGGGGGGGATTCGAACCCCCGAGGCGCTATAAACGCCTGCCTGATTTCGAGTCAGGTACATTCAACCGCTCTGCCACCTCTCCAGATGGTCCCCAGTGTCCTGGGGCCGTGCATCATACGGGCACACGCGCCAGGCCACAAGCGGCCTGGGCCAGCGCCGGGCGGCCCGGCCGCCGGCCCGGCGTGAACCGGCACTGCGACTGGCGCGATCGCCGTGTTGCTGCCGGCCGGTCGGGCCGCGATGATGGGCACGCATCTTCTCCCTGGCGACCCGGCCCCATGCTCGAATTCGGACACCTCACCCACGTCGGCCTGCGCCGTGACCTCAACGAGGACACCTATTACGGCGATAGCGAACTGGGGCTGTGGCTGGTGGCCGACGGCATGGGGGGGCACGCCTGCGGCGAGGTGGCCAGCGCGCTGGCACGCGAAACCATCGTGCGCGAAGTCCGCGCCGGCACCCCGCTCGCGCAGGCGGTGCGCATCGCCGACGAAGAGATCATCAAGACCTCGCGCCGCTGCAACGACACCTTGCCGATGGGCACCACCGTGGTCGCGGCACGCGTGCTGGGCCAGCGTTTCGAAGTGGCCTGGGTCGGCGACAGCCGTGCGTATCTGTGGCGCGACGGGCGGCTGGCGCAACTGAGCCAGGACCATAGTTACGTGCAGGAACTCATCGCCCAAGGCACGCTCACCAGCGAGCAAGCGCGCGCGCATCCGCATCGCAACGTGGTCACCCAGGCACTGGGCGTCACCGACCCGGCGCACCTCAACGTCGCCACCATGCAGGGCGAGCTCAAATCCGGTATGCAGCTGTTGCTGTGCAGCGACGGGCTGACCGAAGAAGTGGACGATGCGACGATTGCGGCGACCCTGTCGCAGGCCGATTGCAGCGCACAGGAATGCGTGGAATGCCTGGTCGCCGCGGCACTGGATGGCGGCGGCTCGGATAACATCACCGCGATCCTGGTGCGCAGCTACTGAGCAAGGCTGCGCAGCGTCGATGTCGGATGTCAGCCTTCGAGTCCGCCGCAGACCTGCTGGCGCCCTGACCAAGCGCGGCACATGCCGTCGATGGCATGTGCTGCAAGCAACGGGCGGCAGCGCCGCCACCGCCGACCTAGCCGGCGACTGCACTCTCTTCGACAGGCGCATCCCACAGCGCGCGGCCGGCCTTCTTTCGCAACTGCGCCAACCGCGCCTCGTGGGCCTGCGATTCCGACGCGGTCACCACCACGCGCGGGCGCGGCAGCAGCAACGCGGGATCGAACGCGATCATGCCGTTGCCCTCATTGCTGTTCTGGCCGGCATCGGCGCTGGCAAAGCCGATCTCTTCCTGACCCGACGTCAGCGCGATATACACATCGGCCAGGATCTGCGCATCGAGCAAGGCCCCGTGCAACTGGCGATGCGCGTTGTCCACGCCCAAGCGTTTGCACAGGGCATCGAGCGAATTGCGCTGCCCCGGGTAACGCTCGCGCGCCATCATCAAGGTATCGACCACGGTGGCGCGGTCGATGATGCGGCCGTAGCCATTGCCCAGCAGCGACAGTTCGTTATCTAGAAAACCCAGATCGAACGCAGCGTTGTGGATGATCAATTCCGCGCCGTCGATATAGGCGAGGAATTCCTCGACCACATCGCCGAATAACGGTTTGTCGGCCAGAAATTCCAGGGTCAGCCCGGTGACTTCCTGCGCACCCGGCTCGAAATCGCAATCCGGCTTCAGATAGCGATGAAAATTGTGGCCGCTCGGGCGCCGCTCCAGCAGCTCTACCGCACCGATTTCGACAACGCGGTTGCCTTTGCGCCATTCCAGGCCGGTGGTTTCTGTATCGAGAATGATCTGACGCATGAATCCTCTTACGCAGTTGCAGCGCCGCCGCGCTGGGCGATGGTGGCCTGATGACGGGCAAGCACGTCGACGCGCTCGTTGTCCGGGTCGCCATTGTGGCCTTTCACCCAGCGCCAATCGATGGTGTGGCGCTGGGTGGCCGCGTGCAGCCGCTCCCACAGTTCGCGATTCTTGACCGGGTCGCCGCCAGCGGTTTTCCAGCCGCGTCGCACCCAGCCGGACATCCACTCGGTGATGCCCTGGCGCACGTACTGCGAATCGGTATGCAGCACGATCTGGCACGGCTCGGTGAGCGTTTCCAGCGCCATGATCGCGGCCATCAATTCCATGCGGTTGTTGGTGGACAGCGTTTCACCGCCAGCCAATTCCTTTTCGCGGCCGTTGTAACGCAGCAGGGCCGCCCAACCGCCCGGCCCCGGATTGCCGAGGCACGAGCCATCGGTATGCACTTCAATTGATTTCATCAGCTTCCAGAGTTGTCGCGTACTAAGGTCAGATCGTAGCCACCGGTTGCGGCCAGCGCGTTGGCCGCGCAATCGGTGTCGGCGCAATCGGTGCGGAGGCGCGTTTTTCCACTTCGAGTAAATACACCGCGCGCCATGGGGCACGGCCAGGATCGGAGGAACCGCGCCCGGTCCGCCAGATCGGCCCGAGGTAGCGCTCGGTTTCCACGCACTGCAAGCCGGCCTGCTGCGCCAGCGATCGCCAGCGATCCGGGCGCAATGCCACCGGGCCGCGGCGCGCCCAATGAAACCGGTACGGGCTCAGCGGATTGAGCGTGAACAACCACAGCCGCCCGCCTGGCATCAACAGCCGCTCGCATTCGGCCAGAAACTCCGCCGCACCGCCAACCACCGCATGCTGCACCACGATGGCCTGCAGGCTTTCGGTGGGCAACGGAAACGGCATCGCGCACCGGGCATCGCCGGCAAAGCGTCCGGCACTGCGAAACAGGCGCAGCCCGCGGCCATCGAGCAACTCGCGTGGCGGCAACTCCTTGGTCGGCGCCACCCACAACCAGGGCTGGGATGGCCGCGTCTGCAGCGCCTCCAACGCCAGGCGGCGCTCGGACTGGAGCAGGCTGCGCCCCGCATCCGTATCAAACCAGGATGAGACGCCAGCTTGACGGGAGAATGGGGCGGCAGGCATGGTCCCAATTCTATGCGACTGACCGCCCTGCCCGCATTCGACGATAACTACATCTGGGCACTGGTCGCCGCAGAGGGCCGTGCCGTCATTGTCGACCCGGGCCAGGCCGAGCCGGTGATCGCCGCCGCCGCGCGCGAAGGCTGGACGCCCAGCGCGGTGCTGCTCACCCATCATCATGCCGACCATATCGGCGGCGTGGCAGCGCTGCAGCAGCGTTGGCCCGAGCTTGAACTGTTCGGCCCGGACGACGAGCGCATCCCCGCAGACGCCCGCCGCGTCGGCCAGGGCGAGCGCTTGCGACTGCTGGACACCCGCTTCGATGTGCTGGAGGTGCCCGGCCACACCCGCAGCCACATCGCCTTTGTGACAGACCGCCACCTGTTTAGTGGTGATACCCTGTTCAGCCTAGGCTGTGGGCGGATGTTCGAAGGTACCGCTCCTCAGATGTTCGACTCGTTGCAGCGCCTGGCCTCTCTGCCCGGCGAAACGCTTGTGTGCTGCGGCCACGAATACACCCTGGCCAACGCGGCCTTTGCGCTGCACGTCGATCCCACCAACGCTGCCTTGCAGCGCCGTCAACAGGAAGCCCAGGCCATGCGTCAAGCAGCCCGTCCTACCCTGCCGATTTCGCTCAAGAGTGAACTGGCCACCAATCCGTTCTTACGTACCAGCCGTTCCGAAATTCGCGCCGCAGTCGCACCGCGCGCAGCCGGCGCACTTTCCTCTGACGTAGATGTTTTCGCCGAACTTCGGCGCTGGAAAGACGAATTTCGCGCATGAGGCGCCTGGTTCTGGCAGTGTTGGCCGCCTGCGCGGCCATCGCACCGGCAGCCGCCTCGTCCAACGACGCAAGCCGCCTTACATCCGTCGACAGCACCGCTGTCGCGTCCAACGCTCCCAGCATGCGCAATGGACGTGAGATCTTTTCGTCGTTCCTGGAAGGCCGTGCCGACCCGGGCTGCGACAGCGAACACAGCGATACCCGCTGGGAACAGCATTTCTCGCGCGCTCCGGCCCGCCTAGCCGATGACGCGCAGGATGTCCTGCCGCTGTTCGGGTATGTGGTCGACGAACTGCGTGCTGCCGACATGCCGACCGAATTTGCGCTGATTCCGTTTGTCGAGAGCGGCTATCGCCCTGGCGCGCGCAACGGCAGCGGCCCGGCTGGCCTTTGGCAGTTCATCGCCACCACCGCGCGCAACCACCACGTGCCGGTCGGCGCGCAGTACGACGGCCGCCTGTCGGCAGTGGATTCCACCACCGCAGCGGTGCGTTATCTCAAAACGCTGTACGGCATGTTCGGCGGCGACTGGCGCCTGGCGCTGATGGCCTACAACGCCGGCGAGTACCGCGTCCTGCAGGCAATGCGCAGTGCCGGCATGAACGCGCAGAACGCGCGTCCGTCTGAGCTACCGGGCATGTCCAAGGTCACTTACGACTATGTCGAAAAGCTGCATGCACTGGCCTGCGTGCTCGATCATGCGCAGCAACAGGGCACGCTGCTGACATCGCTGGATCGCCCAGTCCCGGTACTGACCGAACATGCACTTCCGGCCGGCACCAGCCTCAATACGTGGGCCGGGCAGCGTGCGATCGAGCCGCAACTGTTAGCGCGCCTGAATCCTGCAGTGGCAGGCGCCCGCGCGGCACCCAAGGGTGTCCACGTGTTGGCCCCTGTCGCGGCGGCCCAACCTGGTTCCAGCGGTGCAGTGGTCGCGCTCACCTCCGTGAACATGGACGCCGACACGGCTGGCCGTTCAACAGCGGTCGCCACCATCACACCTACCAAGGCATCCCGCTCTTCGCCCGCCCGCACCACTCACACCGTACGCAACGGCGAGTCTGCATGGGCCATCGCACGGCGCTACGGCATCACGGTCGCCACCCTGCTCGCCAGCAACGGCCTGGACAAGCAGGCCGTGTTGAAGCCGGGCATGGTGCTGTCGTTCAACGACACTCCCTGAGCAAGCCGCTTGATCAGCCGCGCCAGCGGCTGCTTATCACGAGCTTCGCTGTCTCGATAACTGTCGTTTAAGAACACATCCAGGCCTCGAGAGCGCTTTGACCTCTGCATTGCATGGCATCGCGTGCGCTTTGATAGCGCGCTGGTCGACACAGCAACGTAGTGCATCGGTGAACAAGTCATCGGACTTCAGCTTCCTGCACTGATTTCAGCTGCCCGAACTTGAGAACGAGGCGCCCGCATGGTCCAAGAGCGGCTGGAGCAGCGCTGGCCGCATCTTCGCGGCCAACATCCAAGCCGCATGTCCACGACGAAAGCAACGCGTCTCTTTACCGCTAAGAGCGGCTAAAGGAACGTAGCGCGTAATCGTCAGGAGGGCGTAGACGGAGCACTCGGAACCGGAGCCTAGGAGCGGAACATGCCGCACCGCATACAGGCCGTGCCCGTCTGGCGGCTACGCGGTGGTTTATTAGCCGCTCTTACCGCGCAGTGCATACCCAATCGCAGATTGCGTGAGCTTCGACTACGTCCCACGTCGCATCGATGGCACAACACGAGCGCCACTCCGCTGCACACCGTAAACAGCCCCAAAGAAAAAGCCCGGTCGCCCGGGCTCGCTCTTTTCATCCGTCGACAACACGCCGTTACAGCTGTGTTTCTTCGATCTGAATCTTGTAACGCTTGCGCATCTCCTTGACGTAGGACTGCGCGGCGTTGTTGCCGTCGATCTGGCTCAGCTGCTCGCGCAGCATCGTCTGCTGCTCGGCCGGCATCTGCTTCAGGTCGCCCGGCGTGGCCTTGCTGATCACGAACACCGCAAAGCGGCCGCCATCCAGCTCCACCTTACCCACCGACGGCTTGCCCTCGGTCGGACGCGGCGCGCTGAAGATTGTCCGATTTGCGGCCGGCGTCGGAATCGGCGCAGTGCGCGGCAGGCCCGGGATCGGCTGCACCTGCAGCTTCTCGCTCGCCGCCAGCGCCTGCAGGGTTTCACCCTTCTGCACGCGTGCCAGCAGCGCATCGGCGGCCGCGGCTGCAGCCTTCTCGGTACGGTCGGCATGTACCGCCGCAATCACCTTGTCGCGCACCTTGTCCAACGGCAACGCCTGCTCGGCGGTGTGGTTGGTCACGCGCAACATCACACTGTGGTTCGGAGCGATGGTGATCGGGTCGCTCACCGTGCCGTCCTGCACCAACGTTTCGGAGAACGCCGAACGCAGCACCGCCGGATTGGCCGCAATACCGCTGGCGTTGGTGCGCGAGAACGGGCCGAGGGTCTGCACCGGCAGACCGACCTGCTTGGCCGCCGGCTCCAGCGCAGTCGGATTCTTGTAGACCTGGTCCACCAGCTTGCCGCTGATATCGGCATACGCCTTGTCGGCATCGGCCTTGAGCTGCTCGGCAGCAAGCTGGTCGCGCACCTGCTCGAACGACTTGCCCTGCCCGCCCTTGACCTCACGCAGCTGGATCACGTGATAGCCGAACTCGGTCTTGATCGGCCCGACCACATCGCCAGCCTTCATCGAAAACAGCGCGTCTTCGAACGGCTTGACCATGGTGCCCTTCTCGACCCAACCCAGATCGCCACCGGCATCCTTGGAGCCCGGATCCTGCGAATTGGCCTTGGCCAGCGCTGCGAAATCGGCACCTGGCTGCTTGGCCTCCGTCGCGAGCTTGGCCGCCTTGGCTTCGGCAGCCTTTTGCGCAGCAGCATCGCTACCGGCGCTGATCAGAATGTGCGACGCCAACCGTTGATCCGGCTCGACAAAGCGCGCCTTTTCTTCTTCATAGCGCTTACGCAACGTCGCCTCGTCAGCTGCCGTGGCCGGCGGCATCGTGGCGGCATTGAGCTCGACGTATTCGATGCTCACGGTCTCCGGCTGACGGAAATCCTGTGTATGCGCGTCATACCACTGCTTGATCTGCGCATCGTTGACCGGCGCGGTATCGGCGGCCGGCGCCGGCAACATCGCCAACTCCACATCGCGCGTTTCGCCCATCAGCTTGAGCAGGCGCTCGAACTCGGCCTTGGTTGCAAAACCCGATTCGGCGACGGCCTGCGGGATCACCGACTGCTGCAAGCTGTCGCGCACAAGCGCATCGAACTGCGCCGGCGTGCGCGGCGGTGTGCCTTGTGCGAGTGCGGCGCGGTACTGGTCAGGGCTGAACTTGCCATCGACCTGGAACGCCTGAATATTGGTGATGTAATCGCGCACCGTGGCGTCGCCGATCACGATACCGGCATCTTCGGCACCCAGGCGAATCACTTGCTCGTCCACCAGCTGGTCGAGCACCTGTAGCTTGTTTTCGCGGGATTCGAACGTGCGCGGGTCGAAGTTCTCGCCCTGACGCTGGCGCTCCTGCATGCGCGCCTGTTCGAAGCGTGCGCGGAAATCCTGCGTGCTGATTTCGTGGTGCTGCCACAGCAGCGAGATCGGCCACCAGGTCGGCGCGGATTTCCACCACGTCGGCGGCGCCTGCACCTTGGCCACATTGTTGGCGCCAATGCCGCCCAGGTAGCTGTTGTCGATGACGAACAGGAACGGAATCATCAGCAACCCCAGGATGGCGGTAGCGATCCAGCCTGACGTCTTGTCGCGAAGTTTCTGCAGCATTGGCAAATCACGGCCTGTGGGCGAGCCGGGCAGTGTAACCCGCTTGACGCCATGCACCCAGCCCGACGCCCGTCAGGCGCGGGTCAAGATGCAGAAAAGTGCAGTCGTGAATGGAAGAGACGTGAAGATCGCCGCACCTCACAGGCGCCATGGAGTCGGCGCATTGACTTACCGCCGCGCACAGCCTGCGCTCCATTCACCGCAGACCCATGCGCTATCGCGTCATGGGACAAGGTTCAAACGCTCCAAAAAAAAGCCCCCGGCACAAGGCCGAGGGCTTCGGTGTAACTGGCGGAGCGGACGGGACTCGAACCCGCGACCTCCGGCGTGACAGGCCAGCATTCTAACCAGCTGAACTACCGCTCCGCTTTAAACTTAGACATCTACCCCACGGCATTCGCATTGCAAATGCTGTGGAGAAAACGAAGCCCCCAATCGCTCAGGGGCTTCGGTGTAACTGGCGGAGCGGACGGGACTCGAACCCGCGACCTCCGGCGTGACAGGCCAGCATTCTAACCAGCTGAACTACCGCTCCGCGCTTAAAACTTTGCTTGGTGCTTAGTGGTGGGTGCTGAGGGTTTCGAACCCCCGACCCTCTCCGTGTAAGGGAGACGCTCTACCGCTGAGCTAAGCACCCTAGCGAGTCGATTAGTTTACTGCATCCTTCAGGGCTTTGCCAGCCTTGAATGCAGGATTCTTCGAAGCAGCGATCTTGATGCTGTCGCCCGTCTTCGGATTGCGGCCGGTACGCTCAGCGCGCTCGCGGACCTGGAAGGTGCCGAAGCCAACGAGGGTGACAGCGTCGCCCTTCTTCAGCGCCTTGGTGATTTCGCTCACAACCGCGTCGACAGCACGGCCAGCTTCAGCCTTGGAGATGTCAGCGGCAGCGGCAACGCCATCGATCAATTCGGTTTTATTCATTCTTGAAACTCCCTTTGCGGCAGATGCCGCGGAATCGACAATCGGCGCTCTTGCCGTTAGCGAAGAACCCGACACAAGTGGTATCGCGTGACGCATCACATTTTGCCGCGCCCACGAGTCGTGCATTTATACCAGCGCCCCCAACAGCGCGCAAGCCAAAACCCAATAACGACGCGGGTTTTGGCTTGTTTCGGGACGTCTTAGACAGCGCACGTTAGTGCTTGACGCGGGTACCCGGGGTAGTACGCGACTTGCCGCGCACGGCAACGCGCGACGCAGTCTTGCGGGCCTTTTCCTTGCCTGCCTTCTTCGGTGCGAGCGGACGCTCCAGGGCGAGATCCAGCACTTCGTCGATCCACTTGACCGGCACGATCTTCAAATCGCGCGTGACGTTGGCCGGGATATCGGCCAGGTCCTTGCGGTTCTCGTCCGGGATCAACACGGTGCGGATGCCACCGCGCAGTGCCGCCAGCAATTTCTCCTTCAAGCCGCCGATTGCCGACACACGACCGCGCAGCGTGATCTCGCCGGTCATCGCCACATCGGCGCGGATCGGCACCTTGGTCAATACCGATACCAACGACGTCACCATCGCGATACCTGCGCTGGGGCCGTCCTTCGGTGTGGCGCCATCGGGCACGTGCACATGTACGTCCTGTTTCTGCAGGAAATCCACATCGATGCCCAGACGCTCGGCGCGCGAACGTACCACCGACAGCGCAGCCGATGCAGACTCCTTCATGACGTTACCAAGCTGACCGGTCAGGATCAGGTTGCCCTTGCCCGGCACCAACGTCGATTCGACCTGCAACAACTCGCCGCCGACTTCGGTCCAGGCCAGACCGGTGACCAGACCGATTTCGTTTTCTTCTTCGGCGCGACCGAAGTCGAAGCGACGCACGCCCAGGTACTTGTCGAGATTCTTCGAGCCGACCGTCATCAACGCCTTCGGCTTGCCCTTCTTGGCGACCACTTTCTTCGCTGCCGGCTGCGGGCCGGCAAGCGCGATTTCCTTGACCACCTTGCGGCAGATCTTGGCGATTTCGCGCTCCAGATTACGCACGCCGGATTCGCGGGTGTAATAGCGCACCACATCCTGGATGGCGTCGCTGCCGATTTCGATCTCTTCCGGCTTCAGGCCGTTGGCCTTGATCTGCTTGGGCACCAGGTAACGCATCGCGATGTTGAGCTTTTCATCCTCGGTGTAGCCGGGGATGCGGATCACTTCCATGCGGTCCAGCAGCGGGCCAGGGATATTGAGCGAGTTGGAGGTGGCGACGAACATCACTTCCGACAGGTCCAGATCCACTTCCAGATAATGGTCGTTGAAGGAATGGTTCTGCTCGGGATCGAGCACTTCCAGCAACGCCGACGACGGGTCGCCGCGGAAGTCCATCGACATCTTGTCGATCTCGTCCAGCAGGAACAGCGGGTTCTTGCTGCCGACCTTGTTGAGGTTCTGCACTAGGCGACCCGGCATCGAGCCGACGTAGGTCCGGCGATGGCCACGGATCTCGGCCTCGTCACGGATGCCGCCCAGGCTCATGCGCACGAACTTGCGGTTGGTCGCCTTGGCGATCGACTGGCCGAGCGAGGTCTTGCCCACGCCAGGCGGGCCGACCAGGCACAGGATCGGACCCTTCATCTGCTTCACCCGCGACTGCACTGCCAAGTACTCGAGGATGCGCTCCTTGACTTTGTCCAGGCCGTAGTGATCGGCGTCCAGCGTGTCTTCGGCAACCTTCAGATCCTTGCGGACCTTGGTGCGCTTCTTCCACGGCACGCCCAGCAACCAGTCCAGATAGTTGCGTACCACCGCCGCCTCGGCAGACATCGGCGACATCTGCTTGAGCTTGTTGAGCTCGGCCTTGGCCTTGGTCTCGACCGGCTTGGGCATGCCGGACTCGGCGATCTTGCGCGCAAGCTCTTCCAGTTCGCCCGGCGCATCGTCCAGATCGCCCAGCTCCTTCTGGATCGCCTTCATCTGTTCGTTGAGGTAATACTCGCGCTGGCTCTTTTCCATCTGCGACTTCACGCGGCCGCGAATGCGCTTTTCCAGCTGCTGCACGTCGATTTCGCCATCCACCAGCCCAACCAGCAGCTCCAGGCGTTCACCGATCTCGGTGATCTCCAGCAGGCGCTGCTTGTCGGCCAGACGCACACCGATATGGGCGGCGATGGTGTCGGCCAGACGGCCCGGCTCGTCGATGCCGGCCAGGGTCTGCAGCAACTCCGGCGGCAGCTTGCGGTTGGTCTTGACGTACTGCTCGAACAGGGACATCAGCGAGCGTGCGATCGCTTCGACTTCGCGCGGCTCACGGCCATCGCTGGCCTCCACTTCGGTGCCCTGCCCCTGCAGTGCGCCGTCCAGTTCGACGACCTTGTCGACGGTGACCCGCGACAAGCCCTCGACCAGCACCTTGATGGTGCCATCGGGCAATTTGAGCAGTTGCAGCACCTGCGCCAGGGTGCCGACGGTGTACAGATCGCCGGCCGCCGGGTCGTCGGTTTCAGCCGACTTCTGCGCCACCAGCAGGATGCGCTTGTCCGCCTCCATGGCCTTTTCCAGCGCGCGCATCGACTTGTCACGTCCGACGAACAGCGGGATCACCATGTGCGGAAACACCACCACGTCGCGCAGCGGCAACACCGGCAGATCGAGAACTTCTGGTTGGGACTGGGCCATGGGGCGCTCCGCAGGAATCGGGGAAATTAGGGCGTAAAAAAAGCCGATGGCCCCGTTATGGGGCCATCGGCGAGGTGTTGCAAGTAGCTGTCGGAAACCCTTTATCCGCGAGCGGGGCCAAGGCCTGGCAACGCGAATGCGGAGCTCAATCGCCGGACGCAGCCTTGGCCGGGGCCGGTTGCGCCTGGTAGATCAGATACGGCTCGGATTTGTGCTCGATCACCGACTCGTCCACCACGACCTTGCTCACATTTTCCTGCGAAGGCAGCTCGTACATCGTATCCAGCAGCACCGATTCGACGATGGTGCGCAGACCACGCGCGCCGGTCTTGCGCTTGAGCGCCTTCTTGGCGATCGCAGACAGTGCGTCCGGGCGGAACTCAAGTTCCACGCCTTCCATGTCGAACAGCTTCTTGAACTGCTTGGTAATGGCGTTCTTGGGCTCGGTCAGAATCTTGATCAGTGCCGGCTCGTCCAGCTCCTCAAGCGTGGCGACCACCGGCAGGCGGCCCACGAACTCGGGAATCAGACCGAACTTGATCAAATCTTCCGGCTCGACCTCTGCCAGGATCTTGCCGACTTCCTGCTTGCGCTCGCTGCTCTTGACCTTGGCACCGAAGCCGATGCCGCCAGCGTCGTTAGAGCGCGCCTGGATGACCTTATCCAGACCGGCGAACGCGCCGCCGCAGATGAACAGGATGTTCTTGGTGTCGACCTGCAGGAATTCCTGCTGCGGATGCTTACGCCCACCCTGCGGCGGCACCGAGGCAACCGTGCCTTCGATCAGCTTCAGCAGCGCCTGCTGCACACCTTCGCCGGACACATCGCGGGTGATCGACGGGTTCTCGCTCTTGCGCGAGATCTTGTCGATTTCGTCGATATAGACGATGCCCTGCTGCGCTTTTTCGACGTCGTAGTCGCACTTCTGCAGCAGCTTCTGGATGATGTTTTCCACGTCCTCGCCGACATAGCCGGCCTCGGTCAGCGTGGTGGCATCGGCGATCGTGAACGGCACATTGAGCAGGCGCGCCAGCGTTTCGGCCAGCAGCGTCTTACCCGAACCGGTCGGACCGACCAGCAGTATGTTGGATTTGGCGAGTTCGACTTCGTCGTTCTTGCTGCGGCTCTCGATACGCTTGTAGTGGTTGTACACCGCCACGGCGAGCGTGCGCTTGGCGCGCAGCTGCCCGATCACGTATTGATCCAGCACTTCGAGGATCTCGCGCGGCTTGGGCAGACTGGAACGTGCCGATTGCGCCTTCTCTTCGAGTTCCTCACGGATGATGTCGTTGCACAGCTCAACGCATTCATCGCAGATGAATACGCTGGGACCGGCAATCAGCTTGCGGACTTCATGCTGACTCTTACCGCAGAACGAGCAGTAGAGAATCTTGTTGCTGTCGCCGGAACGACCTTGGCGGTCTTCGCTCATGCTTCTGTTACCCAGTTACCCCACCCGATGCACGGGGGTTCGATTTCGAGAATAGCACAGGGTCGGGAGGACGTTCGCCCCGCCCGACCCTGCCGGTTTTTCCTGCAATTTCAGCGACCTGGCGATCAAGACGGCTGGATCGACTCTTCCGGACGACGCTCCAGCACCTGATCCACCAGACCATAGGCCTGTGCATCGACCGCGCTCTTGAAGTTGTCGCGTTCGGTGTCGCGCGCAATGGTCTCCAACGACTGGCCAGTGTGCTTGGCGAGGATCTCGTTCAGGCGCGAACGCAGGGTCAGGATCTCGCGCGCATGGATGTCGATATCGGTCGCCTGGCCCTGGAAACCGCCCAGCGGCTGATGGATCATCACGCGCGAATTCGGCAGCGCATAGCGCTTGCCGGCCGCGCCCGATGCCAGCAGCAGCGCGCCCATCGAGGCGGCCTGGCCGACGCAGATGGTGGCCACGTCCGGCTTGATGTACTGCATGGTGTCGTAGATCGCCATGCCGGCGGTGACCACGCCACCGGGCGAATTGATGTAGATGCTGATGTCCTTTTCCGGATTATCCGCTTCCAGAAACAGCAACTGAGCCACGATCACGTTGGCCATATGGTCGTCGATCGGACCGACCAGGAAGATCAGACGCTCCTTGAGCAGACGCGAGTAGATGTCATACGCACGCTCGCCACGGCTGGTCTGTTCGACCACCATCGGCACCAGATTCAGGGCTTTGGTCACAATGCTCATCGGTCTTCCTGTTGTGGCACCAGCTTGCGCCGATAACCGGGTTTGACGTCCGCATCCCAGCCAGCGGGATGCGGGTTGGTGTCACACCGCCGCTTTTAGACGCGGATCGCGTCCTGGAACGACAGCGGCTGCTCGGTGTGCTGGGCGCGCTCGGCGATCCAGTCGATCACCTGCTCCTCCATCACACGGCTCTGCAGCCCACCCATCAGTTGGGGATCGTTGCGGTACATCTCAATGACCTGTTCCGGCTCTTCGTAGGTCGAGGCGATCAGACGCAGCGTTTCGCTGACGCGCTTGGACTCCAGCCGCAGTTCGTTGCGGCGTGCCACTTCACCGACCAGCAGACCGACCAGCACGCGCTTGGCGGCGGCATCCATGAAACCCTGGTGTGCATCGTCCGGCACCTGGCCTGGATCGCGACCGCTGCGGCGCACCTGCTCGACCTGCTGGGCCAGCATCGAACGGGCCTCGTTCTCGACCAGACGGGGCGGCATCTCGACGTGCGCGTAGGCGGCGATCAGCTGCTCACCCACTTCGCGACGCAGGCGGTTCATCAGCGCACCCTTGAGCTCGCGCTCCAGGTTGGTACGGATGTCGGCGCGGAACTGCTCGGCATCGCCGCTCTTGACGCCGAAGCTCTTGATGAACTCCTTGTCCACCACCGGCAGCACCGGCTCGGACACTTCAACTGCTTTGACATGCACCTGCACGGTCTTGCCAGCCAGCTGCGGCACGCGCCACTCGGCCGGGAAATCGATAGTCAGGGCCTTGTCTTCACCCTTGGCCAGGCCTTCCAGGCCCTTTTCGATCTGGTCGAACATCACGCCCGAGCCCAACACGCTGCTGCCGGTTTCCACGCCTTCGGCGGGCAGACGCTCGTCGCCGGCCTGCGACCAGGTCTCCAGCGCCACCAGATCGCCAACCTGCGCGCCGCGCACGACCGGGTTCCAGGTACGGCGCTGCAGACGCAGATTTTCGATCATCTGGTCGATGTCGGCGTCGGTCACGTCGGCGGTGTGACGCACCACTGACAGCTTGGCCACATCGATATCGCCGAAGTCCGGCACCACTTCGAAGGTGGCGACGAAGTCGAAATCGCTTTCGCCCTGATCGATGCGCGGGTTGCCGGCCAGACGCAGCGAGTGCTCGCGCACGGCCGAGTCGAAGGTTTCACGCAGCAGGCCTTCCATCGCCTCGGCACGCACCTGCTGACCGAAGCGCTGCTCGATGACCTTGGTCGGCACCTTGCCGGGACGGAAGCCCTTGATGCGCGTGGTCCGCGCCAGTTCGCGCAGGCGGCCACCGACGTGGGTCTCCAGACGCTCCTGCGGCAGGGTGAAGGTCAGGCGGCGTTCCAGATTGCCGGTGGATTCGATCGATGCTTGCATGTTGACTCCTGCCACCGACAGCACAAGCGTCGGCACGAGATGGAAGAGACGGGTTGACGGATGGCGAGAATGCCGCCGAGCCTTGTAGTTTCGCCGATAACGGCGACGGCTGCCAGCGGAACGAGCGCACTGGCGTTTGCAGCGGAAAAGACGGTTTTGCCGGAGCGGCAGCGGCCGGAGCACTCACGGCCGCACTGCATTGGTGCGAAAGGGGGGACTCGAACCCCCACGCCTTGCGGCGTCAGAACCTAAATCTGGTGCGTCTACCAATTCCGCCACTTTCGCGATGTCGCAGGTGCGTGCGCATTGTTGCAGGGATGCCGGCAAAGAAAAAGCGCCGCGAACGGGCTGCCAAGGCCGCGCGCCGGGTTCAGGCAGGCATGGCAGGCATGCACCTGCCAAATCGGCGCTCCGGAGGTGCCCGCCAACCGAACTCAAGTGAACGATTCACCCCACAGCCTGATCCCAGCCCAAACCTGATGCTTTTGCGTGTACATGACTGCGTCAATATTTGCGAAAATTCCGTTAAGCCCAAGTCGAGAGAGCGCGCCGTCGCAATGAGAGACCGATACCGTCAGATCGTGGCACTGTCGCGAGACTGCATCAAAGAGATCGACCTCGACGGGCGGATCACGGCGATCAATGCCAATGGACTGACAGTCTTGGGCGCCAGTCGCCCCGAGCAGTTGCTTTCTCGCCCGTGGCGGGACTTCTGGCCTGCGGGAGCCGTCGGCTTGATCGATACGGCACTTACTGCATCGCTCGCGGGCGCGGTGCACGAGTTCGAGGCCAGCTGCGTCAACTTCGTTGGCGTGCGCCAGACCTGGCAGGTGGTCACCAGTCCGTTGTTCGACGCAGACGGCAACGTCGAGGCGATCCTGGCGGTCAGCAAGAACATTTCCGACCGCCGTGCGTTGGAAGCTGCCTTCCATACACTGGATCGTACCTTGAAGGCAGAGCGCGAGTTCTCCACGGGCGCATTGATGCTGGCACGCACGCGCGAGAATTCTCTATCGACCGAGCTGCACAGCCTGCGCGATCTGCAAGAGCGCATCGAGGACGATCTGGACATTGCGCGCGCCGCACAAGGTGCTGCCGAACGAATTTCCGAACAGGCACAGAAAGGCGAGGCGGTCGGGCAACTGCTGGCCGGCGTGGTGCACGATCTGAACAATGTGCTGCAAGCCGCCACCTCGGCGATCGACCTGGTGGTCCAGCGTGGGCAGATCGACGCACAGGACACCAAACTGCTCGGCGTGGCCGATGCCGCGCTTCAACATGGCTCGGTCATGGCGCAGCGCCTGGTTGGATTTTCGCGCCAGTATCCGTATAGCCCCGAACCTGTTGACCTTGCCGCACTAGCCGACCAGCTCAATCCGTTGCTGGAACAGGTCATCGGCACAGACCTGCGCTTGCAGGTGAACACTGCTGCGGGCGGATGCTGCGCCATGGTCGACCGGCATACGGTGGAACGCGCGATCTTGAACCTGGTCATCAATGCACGCGATGCCTGCGCAAGCGGTGGCGTCATCCGTGTGGAGACCGGCCAAACGCAGGTCGCCAAGGCCGATGCAACCTTGACCAAACCCGCTGGCGAGTTCGCCACCATCGCGGTTGCCGATGACGGGCATGGCATGGACAGCCATGTGCAGTCGCGTCTATTCGAGGCGTACTTCACCACCAAGAGCGCAGACAAGGGAGCCGGGCTGGGCCTGGCGCAGGTTTACAGCGCGGTGCGCCAGGCAGGCGGCTTTATCGACGTGACATCGGCACCGGGCAAGGGCGCGCGTTTCCTGCTTGCGTTTCCGCGCGTGGACCAGGCGTAACACTCGGTTGGCGAATGCAGACATGCACGGCTGCATGCGCGCGCGGTGCAGGTAAATTGACGTAAATCGCTAATTGCGTCGATTGCACGCGGCGTTGTAATTGCAGACTTCTTTCACCACTGCCTGCAACATATCGGCAACACCCTTGCCTTAATCGAGGTAAAGGGAAGTTTCGAATATCTAAGGCGGCAGTTGGTAGCCTGCTGATCCAGTGATGCAGCAGCATCCATTCGGTATTCGATACTTCTTACTTAATGCCCATGCAGGTCGTTCCGACATAGATATGTCGCGCTGCCTACCGGGCGACTGCATGCAGTCGCCGCCATAGTGAGTTACAAGCAGGGAACCAGGCGTCGCGCACCTCTCTGCCACCTTCCATCACTCTGCGAATCTATTGCGTCAAACACCCGATAAACGCGGAGCGGCGATTAATCGCGTCAGACCGCGCGCGTTCGCGCTGGGAGTGCGGGCTTCGTTGTTGGGAAATCCTGGCCTGCCCCACAAGCACATCATCTGGCGCTGTTAACTCGCACTCGCATTGTCGGCATATCGCGTGCCGCTTTTTTTGAAAGCCCACTGGCCGATACGCACCCGACTGCACGTCGTTATCGGATACAAAACTTGCACCAACGCCAGCAAGGGATTGCGTCGCAGCGGAAGCTTTCGAGTTCCCGGTCGCTCCCCACGCAATCCGCACTTCTCGGGTAACTACACATGAGACACCACTCCATGGTCCAGATACGGAATCGCAATGCGTCACGCCTGTTCACTGCCATTGGCACTGCACTGGCTTTTCTGCCGATGATCGCAATGGCATCGCCTGCGCGCGGCACCCTGCTCAACAGTAACTTCCTGACCAGCTATACCCGCTCGGCACTTGCCGCCTTGCTGCCCGACGACAAGGCCAGCGACCTTCCGACATGCGATGTTCGCGTGGCCGAGTTCACCTACGCCACGATCGGTGTCCAGGGAGAGCCGACCACCGCGTCGGGCGTTCTGCTGGTGCCGGGCGGCACACGCTGCACAGGCCCATACCCGTTGCTGAGCTGGAACCAGGGCACCCAACCCAAACGTACTGCGGAACAGGCGAAGGACATCCGCGATGCAAAGGGCGACGACCCGCTTGTCACTCGATTGGCAGGCAAGGGCTATGTGGTGGTCAGCACCGATTATCTGGGATTGGGCAAGTCGCAGTATCCGTTCCATCCTTATCTGCACGCGGCCACCGAGGCCAGTGCGAGCATCGACGCGATGCGCGCCGCACGCCAGGTTCTGGCACGTTTGCACACGCCACTATCGAGCAAGGTCATGCTGTCGGGATATTCGCAAGGCGGGCATGCCGCGATGGCGACCCAGCGCGAGATCGAGGCGCACGATTCCAAGGAATTCAATCTGGTTGCCAGCGCGCCGATCTCCGGGCCGTATGCGCTGAGTCAGACCTTCCTGGACAGCTGGAGCGGAACCAATGCGGTTGGCGAAAGCACCTTCGGCCTGGTGCTGGCCACTTACGCGCTGGTCGGCATGCAGCATGCTTATCACAACATCTATCTCGCTCCGTCGCAGGTCTTTCAGGACCCGTGGGCGAGCAAGGTCGAGGGTTACTTTCCGGGTAAGGATGAGCTGACCGATCTTGCGATCGGCGACGCGCTGCCGGGCATCGACAAGATCGGCAGCTATTTCCAGCCGAGTTTCTACAAGGACGTGCCACGCAATCCGAACAACCCGTTCCGCAAGGATCTGGCGCGCAACGATCTACTGGACTGGACGCCACACACACGCACGCTGCTGTGCGGCTCGTCCAATGACGCCACCGTGCCACTGAAGAACGCCACCACCGCCATCGACAGCTTCAGGCGACACGGCAGTACGCAGGTTTCGGTGCTGGATCTGGGAAGCGGCAACAGCGACGACAACAGCGCTCTGGAGCACCTGATCATCAAGGAGAGCTGCATGATCGCCGTGCGCCAGCAACTGCTGGACAAGCAGCGCTAAAGCCAGGGCGCGTGATGCATCGCTGCGAGGCGAGGCGACAACGCATCAGGCGGTACGCGGAGCATTGTCGCCGCCTTCGGATCGCCACTTCGTCATCTCCAAGATGACGAAGTGGCGATCCGATCGACTTCGCGCACCGACTTGGGCACCAAGCGTTGCGATGAACGCGTAGATGGCTACGCAGCGATGCTGGGAATGCAGTGCGCCCGGACCAGACATCGGCACAAAGAAAAACAGCCACTCAACTTACGCTGAGTGGCTGCCTGTCTGGTGGGCCGTCAAGGATTCGAACCTTGGACCTATTGATTAAGAGTCAACTGCTCTACCAACTGAGCTAACGGCCCTGAAACTGGTCGCACATTGTATGTGCATTTTTGCTTCGTTGCAACACCCCGCGATGCATCGGGTCGAACTTTCCTGCAATCAGTGGGGTGGCTGAGGGGACTCGAACCCCCGACATCTGGAATCACAATCCAGTACTCTAACCAGCTGAGCTACAGCCACCACTGAAAACCTACTTCCTACCGCACCGCCGATGGCGCGCCCGACAGGACTCGAACCTGTAACCGCCGGCTTAGAAGGCCGGTGCTCTATCCGGTTGAGCTACGGGCGCCCGGACCGAACTTCGCATTCCCACGCCGTCAAGAGCTCGGAATGGTCGGGGTAGAGGGATTCGAACCCCCGACATCCTGCTCCCAAAGCAGGCGCGCTACCAGACTGCGCTATACCCCGGCGGGACCTTTCCATCCCGAAGGCTGGAAAGGTCGGCTATTTTGGGAACGATTGGCCTCGCTGTCAATCACTCTGTGTAAATTCGGCGATCCGGTATCCTCGCAGCAACGCTCACCGGTACGGCGAGCACCACTTTCATGGAGAACACGCATGCGCAGCGGTAACCCGGCTCTTCGGGAATCCACGTTCCTCGACCTCGGCTCCGGCTCGGTGGTCACCCGCGACGGTCAGGCAATGACACTCAACGGCACCGTCAACAAGACCGGCCTGCTGTTGCTGATGGCCGTCGCCACCGCTGCGTTTGCCTGGTCGCAATCGATCGGCGCGGACGGCGCGCCGCTGCCGGCAGCACGCCTGTACATGATCGCCGGTGCGATCGGCGGGCTGGTGTTTGCACTGGCGACCAGCTTCAAGCCGACCTGGGCACCGGTCACCGCGCCGCTGTACGCGCTGATTGAAGGCTTTTTCCTGGGCTCGATCTCGGCCGTGTACGAGGCACGTTTCAACGGCATCGTGTTCCAGGCGGTGCTGCTGACCTTCGGCACCATGTTCGCGCTGTTGTTCGCGTATCGCAGCGGCTTGATCAAGGCCACCGAGAACTTCAAGCTGGGTGTGGTCGCGGCCACCGGCGGCATCGCACTGGTGTATCTGGCCACCATCGTGCTGGGCTTCTTCGGTGTGCGCATTCCCTTCATCCACGACTCGGGCCTGATCGGCATCGGCTTCAGTCTGTTCGTGGTGGTGGTGGCAGCACTGAATCTGGTGCTGGACTTCGACTTCATCGAAAGCGGCGTCGAGCAGGGTGCACCCAAGCACATGGAGTGGTACGGCGCGTTCGGCCTGATGGTGACGCTGGTGTGGCTATACATCGAGTTTTTGCGCCTGCTGTCGAAGCTGCAGTCGCGCAATTAAACGGGGAATCGGGATTGGGGAATCGCAACAGCGATCGCTTGGCCTGATGGTTTGACACCGACGTTAAGCAATCCGCTTCCACCAAAAAGAAAGGGCGCCTAGGCGCCCTTTCTTTTTGTGCGATCTACCCGCGCGCTCAGAGGCGGCTGGCGATGGCCTTGGCGAAGCCCATGGTGTTGCCGGTGCCGCCCAGGTCGGGGGTCAGCGAGTCCTTGGCTTCCAGCGTGGCGACAATCGCTTCGCGCAGGCGCTCGGCGTTCTGCGGCTGACCGATGTGGTCCAGCATCTGCGCGGCGCCAAGCAGCAGCGCGCATGGATTGGCCTTGCCCTGCCCTGCGATGTCCGGTGCCGAGCCATGCACGGCCTCGAAGATCGCCGCATCCAGGCCGATGTTGGCACCCGGGGCCAGACCCAGGCCACCGACCAGACCGGCGCACAGGTCGGAGATGATGTCGCCGAACAGGTTGGTGGTCACGATGATGTCGAACTGTTCCGGACGCATCACCAGCTGCATGCAGGTGTTGTCGACGATCATTTCCTGGAATTCGATTTCCGGGTACTGCGTGGCGACGTCACGGGCGACTTTCAGGAACAGGCCCGAGGTCGACTTGATGATGTTGGCCTTATGCACCGCGGTGACCTTCTTGCGGCCGGTGGCGCGCGCCAGGTCGAAGGCGTAGCGCACGATGCGCTCGGAGCCCTTGCGGGTGACGCGGGCGCCGGAGAATGCGGTCTCGCCATCCTCGGACACGGTCTGGCCTTCGCTCAGATACGCGCCTTCGGTGTTTTCGCGCACCGTGATCAGGTCAACGCCATCGGCGAAACGCGATTTGGTGTTGGGGAACGACTTGGCCGGACGCACGTTGGCGTACAGGTCGAACTTGCGACGCATGGCGACGTTGATCGAGCTGAAACCTTCGCCAACCGGCGTGGTCAGCGGGCTTTTCAACGCCACTTTGTTCTTGGTGATCGAGGCCAGGGTGGACTCGGGCAGCAGATCGCCGTGCTTTTCCAGCGCGACCAGGCCAGCGTCGGCGTACTCGTAGGTCAGGCCAGCTTGCAGCGCGTCGAGCACGAACAGCGTGGCATCCATGATCTCCGGGCCAATACCGTCGCCGCGGATGACCGTGATTGTCTGCGTCATAAGGTTGGGGTTCCGAACTTGAAGGGGGGAGCGCCAGCCGTCAAACCCGGCAGAGCGGCGCAAGGAGGTTTCACCGGCAATTATGCCCGATGCCGGTGACCGCGCCCAAACCGACCATCGTCTAAGGGGCCGGCAACAGGGGCAGCGGCCGCAGCGCACGTGGCCCCGGACGGATGCCGAACCGGTGCGTGTCCTCCCAACCCCTGCAGGCTCTCCACGACAGCCCGCGCGGCAGCGCGAACCAGATCCCATGCGCCGGATGGCCACCAGGCCCAAAAACGCAGCGCGCCGCCTCGGTGGGCGGCGCACTGAAGCCACAGCAGCGGTGGATCAGCCGTGGCTGTGTTCGGCCGGCGCAGGCGCGCCGCCTTCGAGCTGGTCGAGGAAATCCACCGCGCGGCGCAGATGCGGGATCACGATGGAGCCACCGACCACCAGGCCAACCGAGAAGGTCTCGAAGAACTCTTCGCGGGTGACGCCGGCCTCCTTGCATTGCGCCACGTGGTAGCTGATGCAGTCGTCGCAACGCAGCACCATCGAGGCGACCAGGCCGAGCAGCTCCTTGGTTTTCACATCCAGCGCGCCGGCCTGGTAGGTCTGGGTATCCAGCGCGAAAAAGCGCCGCACGACCTGATTGGGCTCGGCCAGGATTCGCTGGTTCATGCGCTGGCGGAAGTCGGTGAACTCGCGCAGGCGATCGGCGCTGCCGTCGTCGGAACCACTCATGCCTGGCCGCCCGCAGCGGAGAACAGCGGTTCGAGTTTGCCCGCGCGGTGCATGGCCATCATGTCGTCGTAGCCGCCCACGTGGGTGTCGCCAACGAAGATCTGCGGCACGCTGGTGCGTCGCGCCAGGGCGACCATTTTGTCGCGCTCGACCGGGTCGAGGTCGATCCGCACCTCGGTCCAGGTCTGGCCCTTGCTCTTGAGGAAGTTCTTGGCCGCCACGCAGTAAGGGCAGATGGCGGTGGAATACAGGGTGATCTGCGGGCCGGTGGCCGCGTCCTGCCCGGTGTGGTCTTGGCTCACAGGAAACTCCGTGGTGGGTCTGAGGTTTGATACATGGTAGCGGGCGACTGGAATTTCCATGTCGTCACCGCAACACTGTGGATTAATTGCCGATTCACACCGCTGCGCTGCGCTGCCCGCATGCTCCGCGCACCACCTGGGAGTTTCACTTGCGCCTGCTTCCGCTCGCCACCGCCCTCACCCTGGCCCTTGCCATGGGCGTGGCACCTGCCCAGGAAAGCCGCCTGCCCGATATCGGCTCGTCGGCGGGCGAGCTGCTGACCCCGGCCCGTCAGGCCGAGTACGGCAAGATGATGCTGGCCGAGTTGCGCAACTACGACTACGTGCTGGACGACCCGTTGATCGGCGACTGGCTGCAGACCATGGGCACCCGCCTGGGCGCCAACAGCGACCAACCGCAGCAGCCATTTACCTTTTTCATGCTGCGCGACCGCCAGATCAACGCGTTCGCCACGCTGGGCGGCTATATCGCGGTCAACGCCGGGCTGGTGCTGACCGCCGAGCGCGAGGATGAAGTGGCGGCGGTGCTCTCGCACGAAATCGCCCACGTCACCCAGCAGCACGTGCTGCGCGGAGTGGAGCGGGCGCAGCGCGACCAGATTCCGATCTTGCTCGGCATGCTGGCGGCGGTGGTGGCGGCGCAGCAGGCCGGTGGCAATTCCAAAGGCGATGCCACCATGGCCACCATCACCAGTGCGATGGGGCTGATGCAGCAACGCCAGATCGACTACACCCGCTCCAACGAATCCGAAGCCGACCGACTGGGCATCCGTACGCTGGTGCGCAGCGGCTACGACGTGGACGCGATGGCCGGCTTCTTCGAGCGCATGTCGGTGGCGATGCGCGCCAACGAGGGCGGCTATAGCGCGCCGGACTTCCTGCAGACCCACCCGGTCACCACCACGCGCATCAGCGAGGCCAAGGCGCGCGCCGAGCAGATGAAGAAGAACACCGTGGTGTTGACCACCTCTGTGCCGGGCGGAACGCGCCAGGAGCGCGTGGACCCGGCCGACCCGTCGTTGTCGGAACCATTGAGCCGCAATGGCAACGCGCTGCTGCCGTATGCGCTGCGGCTGCCGGTGGATGCGTTGAGCCGTGGCGGGGATCAACAGAGTTTCGACTGGGCCAAGGAACGTCTGCGCGTGCTCAGTGCGAGCACGCCCGATGCGGCCATTCGCGAATACGAAAACCTGCGCCGCAGTGCCAAGCAAGGCCTGACCGATGCGCAGCGTTACGGGCTGGCGCTGGCACAGCTGCGCAACAGCGGAAGCCGGCCGAGCGAGCCGGTGGCCGAGCTGGCCGGCCTGCTGGAGGCGCATCCGGACAACTTGTGGCTGGCGTTGGGCCTGAGCGAGGCGCAGGCGCGCGTGGGGCAGCGCGAGGCGGCCAATGCGCGCTTCGATGCGCTACTCAAGCGGCTGCCGAACAACCGTGCGGTGGCGTTGACCTATGCCGGCGCGCTCAACGAACAAGCCAGCAAGGAATCCGGTCAGCGCGCGCGCCAGGTGCTGGAACCCCTGCTCTACCGCAACGGCGAAGACCCGTTGCTGCAGCAGACCTACGCCCGCGCCTGCGAACTCGCTGGCGACCATCTGCGCGCCAGCGAAGCCTATGCCGAATCGGCATCGTTAAACGGGCGCCCGGAGCAGGCCCTGATCCAGCTGGAAGCACTGAAAAAGAAGGATCTGGATTATGTGACGCGGGCGCGTGTGGATGCGCGCATCGCTGCGATTACGCCCACCGTGCTGGAGCTGCGTCGCCAGGGCATTCGCGACCCGGACCTTTCCACGCGTTGACAGCTGGCACCGCATTGGCGCCGACGGCGGCATGCGGCGCCCGGGCCTGGAGCCGCTCGCAACGGCTCAGCCCGCTTCGCAAAATGGCAGCCTGTCTACAAGCAGCGCCAGCGATGTCACATTAGAGTCACAAAACCGTAGTCTACTGGCGATCACCAAAGCCAGACGGTAAGCCCCGCGTGCAAAAACGCATTCTAATCGTCGATGACGAACCCGCGATCCGCGACATGGTGGCGTTCGCGCTGCGCAAAGGCGAGTTCGAGCCCATCCATGCCGGCGACGCGCGCGAAGCACAGACCGCCATTGCCGACCGCGTCCCCGACCTGATCCTGCTGGACTGGATGCTGCCGGGCACCAGCGGGCTGGATCTGGCGCGGCGCTGGCGCAAGGAACAGCTGACGCGCGAGATTCCGATCATCATGCTGACCGCGCGTGGCGAAGAAAACGACCGTGTCGGCGGGTTGGAAGCAGGCGTCGACGACTACGTGGTCAAGCCGTTTTCGGCGCGCGAGTTGCTGGCGCGTATCCGTGCGGTGATGCGCCGCACCCGCGAGGACGACGAAGACGGCAGCGTGGCCGTGGGCCGGCTGCGCATCGATGGCGCGGCGCACCGCGTGTTTGCCGGTGATGCGCCGGTGCCGATCGGCCCGACCGAATACCGCCTGCTGCACTTCTTCATGACCCATCCGGAGCGTGTGTACACCCGCACCCAGTTGCTGGACCATGTCTGGGGCGGCAGCGTGTATGTGGAAGAACGCACCATCGATGTGCACATTCGCCGCCTGCGCAAGACGCTGGAACCGTTCGGCCTGGAAAACATGGTGCAGACCGTGCGTGGCTCGGGCTATCGTTTTTCGTCGGCAACTTAAGTACGTGCCGCACGGCAACCCGGCCGCTGCCTGGCCGGGTTGGCTGCCTACCTGACGCTTCGTGGTAACGCCTTCCATGCCCCAACATATCCGTTCCGCCTGGCTCAAGACGCTCGGCACCCTTGCGCTGTTATTGGGCGCTGCCGTCGTAGCGGGCGTGCTGATCGGGCATGTGTGGATGGCACTGACGCTCACCGCGCTGGGCGTGCTGGCCTGGCATTACTGGCGGCTGCGCCAAGTGCTGCGTCGCCTCACCGCACGCCAGCGTGCCGAACCTGCCGCCGGCGTGGGTGCCTGGAACGAACTGGACCGTCTGCTGTATCGCAGCCAGGCCGAAATGCGTGGGCGCAAGCGCCGCTTGATCGACATGCTGCGCACCTACCGCGCCGCCGCGCAGGCGCTGCCGGATGCGGTGGTGGTAGTGGATCGCAACAGCCAGCGCGTGCAGTGGTTCAACAAGGCTGCCGGCGGGCTGCTGGGCTTGCACCATCCCGGCGACATGGGCGTGTCGGTGGTGGAGCGGCTGCAGCCGTTGCCGCTGGCGCACTGGCTGGCAGCCGGTCGCAACGCCGAGCCGATGCTGGATGCGGCCTCGCCAGTGGACCCGGATCTGCGCCTGAATCTGCGCCTGATCCCCTACTCCGACGACTACTGGCTGTTGGTGGCACGCGATGTCAGCAAGCTGCTGCGTCTGGAACAGGTACGTCGCGATTTCGTGGCCAATGTGTCGCACGAGCTGCGCACGCCATTGACGGTGGTGCACGGCTATCTGGACATGCTCGATCCGGAGGACTTCCCGGACTCCGGCCCGATGCTGGCGGAGATGCGCAAGCAGTCGCAGCGCATGGCGCAGCTGGTCGAAGATCTGCTGACCCTGTCGCGGCTGGAATCGCAGGAAGAACTCGGCGAAGAACACGTGGCGATGGCGCCGATGCTTTCGACACTCCGCCGCGAGGCCGAGGCGCATAGCCAGGGCCGGCATACGGTGGACGTGATTGATGAGGCCGGCGTGGACCTGCTCGGCTCCAACAAGGAATTGCACAGCGCGTTTTCCAATCTGGTCACCAACGCGGTGCGTTACACGCCCGGCGGCGGCACGGTGACGATCCGCTTCATGCGCGAAGGCGATGGCGCGGCGTTGGCAGTGCGCGACACCGGCTACGGCATTCCTGCCTCGCATCTGCCGCGCATCACCGAGCGCTTCTATCGCGTGTCCAGCAGCCGCTCGCGCGAGAGCGGCGGCACCGGGCTGGGGCTGTCGATCGTCAAGCACATCCTGGGGCTGCACCAGGCACGGCTGGAGATCGAAAGCGAAGTGGGACGCGGCAGCGAATTCTCGTGCCATTTTGTGGGCGCACGCATCGTGCAGCGCGAACAGTCCCTGCCACTGTCACGCTTGGCATGATATGTAGGGAGTGCGCGTCGCCGCGCGACGCGATGCACCTGCGCAACGCACGTTGCACGCGCTGCACCGCAACGCGCCTGTAGCAACACCGCACACCAACTCGTCTTGATGACCGACTCCATGGGCCACGCCAAACAACTGCACGACGTCACACCTTCCGAAGACATCGCCACCGATCCCTTGCGTGATCCGGCGCTGTACATCAATCGGGAACTGTCGCAACTGGACTTCAATTTCCGGGTGCTGGCGCAGGCGCTGGACGAACAGGTGCCGCTGCTGGAACGGCTGCGGTTCCTGTGCATTTCGTGCACCAACCTGGACGAGTTCTTCGAGATCCGCGCCGCCACCGTGCGGCATGCGCAGGAGTTCGGCCTGCCGCCGGCGCCGGACGGTTTGAGCCCCACGGCCATCCTCAACGCTGTGCACGACCGCGCGGCCAAACTGGTGGAGCAGCAGTACCACGCATGGAACGACGTGCTGCGCCCGGCGATGGAAGAGGCCGGCGTTGCCGTGCTCGGCCGCGCGACGTGGACCTCGCGCCAGAAGCGCTGGTTGCGTGCCTACTTCCGCAACGAAATCATGCCGGTGCTGTCGCCGTTGGGTCTGGACCCGGCGCATCCGTTCCCGAAGATTCTCAACAAGACCTTGAACATCGTGGTGGTGCTGGAAGGCCAGGATGCGTTCGGGCGTGCCGGCCATCTGGCCATCGTGCGTGCGCCGCGCTCGTTGCCGCGCATCATCCAGTTGCCGGCCAGCCTGTCGCCGGAGGGTGCGCAGAGCTTTGTGTTCCTGTCCTCGGTGTTGTCGGAGTTCGTGGACGAATTGTTCCCGGGCATGCAGGTCAAGGGCTCCTACCAGTTCCGCGTCACCCGCAATTCCGAACTGGTGGTGGACGAAGAAGAAGTCGAAAACCTGGCGCTTGCGTTGCGCGACGAGCTGGTCACGCGCGGCTACCGGCCGGCGGTGCGGCTGGAGATTGCGCACGATTGCCCGGCGCCGATCATGCGCACCTTGCTGCAGAACTTCGGCTTGAACGAGAACGCGGTGTATCGCATCGTCGGGCCGGTCAATCTGAGCCGCGTCACCCAGGTCTACGACCTGGTGCAGCGCCCGGAGCTCAAGTACCCCTCGTTCAACCCGCGCACTTTGCGCGACAGCGAGGGCATCTTCCAGATTGTCAGCAAGGGCGATGTGCTGCTGCATCATCCCTTCGATGCGTTTACCGCGGTGCTGGATGTGATTCGCCAGGCCGCCGTCGACCCGAACGTGCTGGCGATCAAGCAGACGCTGTATCGCACCGGCAAGGATTCGCTGATTGTCGATGCGCTGATTCTGGCCGCGCGCAACGGCAAGGACGTCACCGTGGTGGTGGAGCTGCGTGCGCGCTTCGACGAAGAGGCCAACCTGGGCCTGGCCGACAAGTTGCAGGAAGCCGGCGTGCAGGTGGTCTACGGCGTGGTCGGTTTCAAGACCCACGCCAAGATGCTGCTGATCGTGCGGCGCGAGGGGCGCAAGCTCAAACGCTATGTGCATCTGGGCACCGGCAACTACCACAGCGGTACCGCGCGGCTGTATACCGACATCAGCCTGATCACCGCCGATGCGGAGATCGGCAACGACGTGCACATGCTGTTTCAGCAGTTGTCGGGGCTTGCCCCGCGCATGAAGCTGGAACAATTGCTGCAGTCACCATTCACCTTGCATGCCGGTGTGCTGAAGCGGATCGAACGCGAGACCCGACTGGCGCGTAACGGCCGCCCCGGCCGCATCATCGCCAAGATGAATGCCCTCAACGAACCGCAGGTGGTGCGTGCGTTGTATTCCGCCTCGCAAGCCGGGGTGCAGATCGATCTGATCGTGCGTGGCGCCTGCACGCTGCGGCCGGGAGTGCCGGGTGTGTCGGACAACATCCGCGTGCGTTCGATCGTGGGGCGGTTCCTGGAACACAGCCGTGTCTACTGGTTCGGCAACGACGGGGCGGCCGAGTTGTACTGCGCCAGCGCCGATTGGCTGGAACGCAACCTGTTGCGCCGCGTGGAAACCTGCTTCCCGATCCTGGACCCGGATCTGGCCAAGCGCGTCTATCGCGAAGTGCTGCAGAACTACCTGGACGACAACGTCAGTGCCTGGGAACTGGATGCCGAAGGCGTGTACCACAAGCGCACCCCTGGCCCTGGCGAACCGGCCCATTCGGCGCAGATGACCTTGCTCGATCGGATCTGAGAACGCCGCGGCTGTGGCCTCTCACGTGGCCGACCGCCCATCGGCTACCATGCGGCCATGCCAATGCCCTCCCCCACGATTCCGCCCCTGCGCGACGGTGATTTTCTTGCCGCCATCGACTTAGGGTCCAACAGTTTCCACATGGTCATTGCGCGCTACCTGATGGGTCAGCTGCGCGTCGTCGACCGCCTGCGCGAAACCGTGCGCATGGCCGACGGCCTGGATGGCAAGGGTGGCCTGTCCAACGAAGCGCGGCAACGTGCGCTCGAGTGTCTGGCGCGCTTCGGTCAACGCATCCGTGAAGTGCCCTCGCTGCGCGTGCGCGCGCTGGCGACCAACACGGTGCGTCAGCTGCGTTCGCCGCAAGCGTTTTTGATGCCGGCGGAAACTGCGCTCGGGCACGCGATCGAAGTGGTCAGCGGGCGTGAGGAAGCGCGCCTGATCTACCTGGGCGTTGCCCATGCGCAACCGCCCAAACCCGATCAACGCCGGCTGGTGATCGACATCGGCGGTGGCTCGACCGAATTCATCATCGGCCGCGGGTTTCAGACGCTGGAACGCGAGAGTCTGCAGGCCGGCTGCATCGCCAGCACGCGGCGGTTTTTCCCGGGTGGCAAGCTATCGAAGAAAAAATGGAAAGATGCGCTGACCGAGATCGGCGCCGAATTCCAGCAATTTGCTGGCCAGTACAAGGCGCTGGGCTGGCATGAGGCGATCGGCTCGTCCGGCACGCACAAGGCGATCGGCGACATGTGCGCGGCGATGAAGCTCACCAAGGGTGCGATCACCGCGCAGGCACTGCCGGCACTGCGCGATGAGCTGCTCAAGGCCAAGCGCATCGAAGATATCCAGTTGCCCGGCCTGGCGGCCGAGCGCCGGCCGATCATCGCCGGTGGAATTCTGGTGCTCGAAGCGGCCTTCCAGGCCCTGGGGCTGGAGAAGCTGATGGTCAGCAAGGCGGCGATGCGCGAAGGCATCCTGTACGACATGCTCGGCCGCGGCGGCGAAAACGACCCGCGCGATAGCTCGGTGGCCTCGCTGGTGCAGCGCTACGGCATCGATGAGGTACAGGCGCAACGTGTGGAAGCCACGGCCTGCCGCCTGTTCGATCAGGTGTGCGAATCCTGGCAGCTGGATGGCGACGACGCGCAGGTGCTGCGGCGTGCCGCACGCCTGCACGAGCTGGGCCTGATCATCGCGCACAGCCAGTACCACGTGCATGGCAGCTACATCCTGGAACATTCGGATATCGCCGGTTTTTCGCGGCAGGAACAACAGGTCGTGGCCTCGCTGGTGCGCACGCATCGACGCAACGTGCCCAAGACCGCCTTCGACGCGCTTCCCGACCGGCTGCTGCTGCCCACCCGCCGCAAGGCTGCGCTGCTGCGGCTGGCAGTGCTGCTGCACCGTGCGCACGAATCGGACCCGATTCCGACACTGGAACTCACCGCCGACGACACGCGGCTGTCGTTGATCCTGTCGCAAAGCTGGATCGATTCGCGCCCGCTGCTGCGCGCCGATCTGATCGGAGAAGTCGAAAGCATGGCCGGCCTGGGCATCGCGTTCAAACCGTTTGTGACCTGAGGCCTGCGGCCTCAGGCGGGAATCGGGAATGGGGATTCGGGAATAGACGACCACGGGGCTCTGAGAAGTTTCTGACTGGCGGCGATTACGCCGAACGAATGCAGCACGCTGCCTTTGCGATTCCCGATTCCCCATTCCCCATTCCCGGCTCCACTGTCACTGCCGCGTCTTGTCGGCGCAACATCAATGCCATCGCCCTGCCGGAAGCTAGCGAAAACGGGAGAGCGGCATGCGCTACGCGATCGTTACCGAAACCTATCCCCCCGAGGTCAACGGTGTTGCGCTGACCGTCCACGGCCTGGAAACCGGCCTGCGCGCACGCGGACATCAGGTGGACGTTGTGCGTCCACGTCAGAGCAGCGACACCGGCACATCCGATGCGTTGCTGGTGCGTGGCGCTGCGCTGCCGCGCTACCCGGGGCTGAAATTCGGGCTGCCAGCGACCCAGCGACTGATCCGTCATTGGCGAACGACGCAACCGGATGCGATCTACGTGGCCACGGAAGGCCCGCTGGGCTGGTCGGCGATGCGGGCGGCACGCCGGCTGGGCATTCCGGTCGCATCCGGCTTCCACACACGCTTTGACGAATACCTGCCGAACTACGGTGCCGCCTGGCTGCAAGGCACCGCGCTACGCTGGATGCGGCGCTTTCATAACCAGGCCGACGCCACGCTGGTACCAACGCGCGAGCTGCAACAGTTGCTGCGCGACGACGGCTTCGAACGTGTGCAGTTGCTGGCACGCGCTGTGGACAGCCAGCAGTTCGATCCGGGCCGTCGCGATCATGCCTTGCGCGCCGAGTGGGGCATCGAAGGCGACGGCTTTGCGGCGATCTATGTGGGACGGATCGCCAACGAAAAAAATCTGCCCTTGGCGGTGCAGGCATTTCGCAAGTTGCAACAGATCCGCCCGAAAGCGCGTTTTGTGTGGGTCGGCGATGGCCCGGCGCGCGCAAAGATCGCGCATGAAAATCCGGACTTCATCTTCTGCGGTGTGCAGCGTGGCGATGCCTTGGCGCGCCATTTTGCCAGCGGCGATCTGTTCCTGTTCCCCAGCCGCAGCGAGACTTTCGGCAACGTGACCCTGGAGGCGATGGCCAGCGGTGTGGCGACGGTCGCCTTCGACTACGGTGCCGCCCGCGAATATCTGCGCAATGGTCAGACCGGCGCGGCGGTAGACACCGATGCGGCCTTCATCCAGGCCGCCGTCGCGCTTACCCAAGACGACGCGCTGCGCCAACGCCTCGGTGCGGCGGCGGCGCAGGCGATGAAAAGGCTGCATCCGGACAATGTGGTGTCCGACTTCGATGGCTTGTTGTTGGGCATCACTGCGGCACGGGGGCGTTATGTCGTCAACGCGGCTTGAGGTCTTGCGCGGCCACGAAGCGCGCTGGTGCCGGCGCGCAAATCACTGGTGCCGGCGCCACCCGGTACGCCGCGCATTCGCCACCGTCAGCCGCCTGGGCGATGGCGTGTTCTGGTACAGCCTGATGGGCATTCTGGTGCTGCTCGACGGCATGGACGGCGTTCGCGCATCGGCGCACATGGCCGCCACTGGCGTGCTCGCATTGACCCTGTACAAGGCACTCAAACGCTGGACCCGCCGCCCGCGCCCGTATGCGGCCGACGTGCGTATCCGCGCCTGGGTGGCACCGCTGGACGAGTTCAGTTTTCCGTCCGGCCATACCTTGCATGCGGTGTCCTTCAGCATCGTGGCGCTGGCCTATTACCCATGGCTCGCGCCGTTGCTGGTGCCATTTTCGGCATGCGTGGCGCTGTCGCGCGTAGTGCTCGGGCTGCATTACCCAAGCGACGTACTGGCCGCCACGGCGATTGGGGTGGTGCTGGCAAGCCTGTCGTTGTGGGGGCTGCCGGCACTGATTGGGTAGCGCTGTGTTGCGACACTGCACTGCGCGTCCTCGCATGTGCCCTCGCTCCATGCCCTCGTCGTTTTCCGCAGGAGAGCGGACTCTGCCCGAGTTGCCTGCGCAGGCATGTCCCGCTGCGATGCGCTAATCGCCCGCTCACGCAATCGCAGTTCCCGCGCCTCGCCATCCGGCGGTCGCGCCGTACAATGGCGCGATGACGACACTGTTCATTTCCGACCTGCATCTGGATCCGGCCCGGCCGGCGATCACCACGCTGTTTCTGGATTTCCTGCGGACGCAGGTGCCCGGTAGCGATGCGCTCTACATCCTTGGCGATCTGTTCGAAGCCTGGATCGGCGATGACACGCCGTCCACCGCGGCAGACGAGGTGGCGGTGGCACTGCACGCAGTGGCCGATTCCGGCGTCCCGGTCTTCTTCATGCCGGGCAACCGCGATTTCCTGGTGGGCGATGCATACGCACAGCGCGCGGGCTTCCGCATCCTGCCCGACCCCACCGTGATCGATCTCTACGGCCATACGACGCTGCTGATGCACGGCGACCTGCTGTGCACCGACGACACCGCCTACCAGGCGTTTCGCACGCAGACGCGCGACCCGGCGTTCCAGGCGCAGTTTCTGGCGCAGCCGCTGGCAGCGCGCGTGGCGTTTGCGCAGCAGGCGCGTGCGGCTAGCCAGGCCCGCTACGCCGAACTCAAGCAGGGCGACCAGGCGCAGCTCGAAACCGTCACCGACGTGTCGCCGGCCGAGGTGGAAGCGACCTTCGCGCGGTACGGGCTGGATCGCATGATCCACGGCCATACCCATCGCCCTGCAATCCACACCCTGCACGCCGGTGGCAACACCTGCACGCGCATCGTGCTGGGCGACTGGTACGAGCAAGGTTCGGTACTGCATGTGGATGCCGATGGCGTTGCGTTGGAGCAGTTGCCGCTTTAGATCCGGCACTCGCAGCTGCACCTGCATGCGAGGATCACGCCGCGGTGAGCCCTGACGCCGCCGGTTGCGCGCGCGTCGCCGCTGCTATCCGCATCGCAGGCCAATCGTGACTCACGCTTCGCAAGCAAGACAGCGTGCCACCGGATACCGGCAAGGACGTTCGGTAAGGCCAGCCAATGAAGAGCGCGCTCAAAACGACGCAGCGCGCGCGTTCTGCATTTCAATCCGAGTGTCGCAGCGAGTCCACCCGGCATCGGACATATCGATGAATCGCGCTGTTGAAGGGCCGCACTTGGCAACGCTCATCGACAACCGATGCCGCTAGCAATAGCGCGCTTTGGTGCGGAAATCCTCAATTCTCAGCGCTCGGCGGCGACCCAACGCGGGCGCGCACTCCTGCCTGACCAAACCACTTCAACGCGTCACTGCATGCTGCGCGCACGCTCGGCATAGTCGACGAAATCCGCATTGACCACGTCGTACCAGAACAGCGTGCCGTCGGCCTGGACGCGGAAGCGGTCACGCACCGGGCTGGTCTGCGGGTCGCCTGGGCAGCCGTCGCCGTGGCGTTCGTGCACGGCAAATTCAAACACGTCCGGCGATGGCGGATCGTCTTGTTCGGCCATGATGCTGATGCAGTTGTCCGGGTACACCTTGTCGCTCTGCAAGCGCGTTTCGAGTACCTGCAACGCACGCGCTTCGGCAGCGTTTTCGGTGGTCGGCGCTGGCGCCGCAACTGCGGGCTTGGGTGGAGTGGCGGCGGGCTCGGCCGGTTGCTGTTTGCATCCGGCAACTGCCAGCGCGGCCAGGCACAGCAGCGCATAACGCGAGGACATGGACATGAGTGCTCCGCTGACGGGACGTGGCCGGCAGGTGCCGACGGTGCGTCTAGTCTGCGCGATCACCGCGCTCGGGTGTAGCGCAATGGCCCGACACCTCTCGGTGCCGGGCCATCGCAATCACACAAGGAATCGGCGAAAGCCGCAAAGATCAGCGGAAGCCGGCGATCGTGGCCTTGGTGTTGACCAGCACGCGCTGATTGTCGGCGGTGCTGGCATTGCCCATGGGCACGCCGTTGTAGCTGATGTTGGGGTTGGACCAGTAGTTCAGCCGGGGGCAGCCGCTGGTGCAGTCGTAGGCCATGATGGTGCGCCAGCTGTTGCCGTAGCGATAGCCGTGACCGTAGGCGTATGGCGAGGTGCTCGGGTCGTTGGTGGAATCGTGGCGGGCACTCTGCAAATGCCCGATTTCATGCGCAAAGCTGTAGTAGCCAGTGGCGCAATCCCAGTACACAGATGCGAAGGCGCTGGCGGCCGTGGAGCCGATGCCCGAGGCCAAGCCGCAGTAGCTGCTGTTGTCCAGCACGATCACCCCCACATCGGCCGTGTAGGTGTTGCGGCTGGTGTGGATGCTGTCCATGTAACCGTCATTGGTGACGCGGAAGCGCTGCAGGTCGGTGGTGAAGTTGCCGGTTTCGGTGTAGCTGGTGGTCTCGTACCGCGCCAGCTGCAAGGTGATGCCGACATTGCTGTTGATGTAGCCCTGGTTGGCTTCGGCCACCGCCAGTTGCACCAGCGACTGCATGTTGCCGCCGTACGCGGTTACCGCCTTGTTGGTGGCCACGACCAGCACACGGATGGTGGCCGGGCTGCCGGATGAGGCGGCCGCCGCGGTCACGCGCCCATCGCCAGGCATGTCGAACTTGGGCAGCAGGCTGTATTCGGCCGGATGCTCCTGCGGCATGCGCTGCTCGTCGACCTGCACCAGCACATGGCGGCCATCGGCCAGTGGACGCAGGCGATACAGCTTGCCGGCATAGCGAATGGTGCCGGTGACGGTGTCGCCGCTACGCACCAGGATGGCCGAGTTCAGCGGATCCACGCCCGACAAGGTGCGTGCACGGGTGCCGGCACGCGGGCCGAGGTTGCCGTACCACACGCTATCGCCGCCTTCCAACGCATCCACCTTGGCCTGCGTGGCGGTGATGGTCTGGCCATCCAGCTGCAGTTCCAGCAGTTTTTCACCGGCAACCACTGCACCGGCGTCGAGCTGCACCACCTGTGCGTTGGTGGTGGACGGGGCGCTCAACAGGCGTTGCAACGAGGGTTCTGCGGTAGCGGTTGCCGCGGCGCCGCGGCTGAGTGCCGGACCGGTTTGATACAGCGGCTTGCCGGCAGCGGCAGCCGATCCGGCCAGGCACATGGCGATCAGACCCACTGTGGTGCACATCGACTTCGACTTCATCGTCTCTCTCTCCTAAGACATGGAAGCAACGGGTGCGAAACACCGGGCCCCTGTCCCCGGGACGCCATTAGGGCGCGCCTGAATGTACCGAATGCAAGTTGTTGCAAAAGAAAATTACATTTCTGTGATGCTTGCCGATGACTGGATGCGATTCCGGCGCGCCTGCGCAACGACGTAGCGCACAGTTCCGGTCACCCGGGGTGGCGGTGATGCGCGTGCGTTGTGCCGCACCCCGGATATCGCGGCGGCGAGAGTCAGCCGGTTCACGCAGGTGCATCGACAGACTGAGAGCCGGTAGCACACCACTACGTGTCGATCAGCCGGGTGTCGGTGTTGTTCGGCTTTGCCTGTATGACGCGGACATGCGGGATGCCGGTTCTGGGTGCGCCTTCTGCAGCCATCGGCCTCTCGCTCGCGGCGTTTTGTCAGCCGCTCTAACAGCGAGGGGGGTTCTCGGTTTCTTGGGAAGCTTGGGTGCTTTGACTGGGTCGGTTGCGGAGCGCTTGATCTGCGCTTTATCTGCAGGGCCCTTGGCCGCCCACCATCACGGGACACGCCGTGCATCCATCCATGGAGCTCTCCGCTGTCTTGGGAAGCCTGGGTGCTTTGACTGGGTCGGTTACGGAGTGCTTGATCTGCGTTTTATCTGCAGGGCCCTTGCCCGCCCACCATCGCGGGACACGCCGTGCATCCATCCATGGAGCTCTCCGTTGTCTTAGGAAGCTTGGGTGCTTTGACTGGGTCGGTTGCGGAGCGCTTGATCTGCGTTTTATCTGCAGGGCCCTTGCCCGCCCACCATCGCGGGACACGCCGTGCATCCATCCATGGAGCTCTCCGTTGTCTTAGGAAGCTTGGGTGCTTTGACTGGGTCGGTTGCGGAGCGCTTGATCTGCGTTTTATCTGCAGGGCCCTTGCCCGCCCACCATCGCGGGACACGCCGTGATGGTCGGTGTGTCTGGTTTTCAATCGCACAGTCGGCCAAGGCTCCGACGCGATGTACTCATTGCCTGCGGGAAAAACGGCGGCGGCAGGAATGGATTCACTGCGTGCCTTCCGACTGGTGAAGGCACTACGGCATCGACCAGCGCAGCTTGCGAAGTTCCGATGACGCCAAGCGCACGTACCGCACCACTCTGCGGCCAGTGCCCGACCAGGCATGCGCGTGTTCCGCTCCACAACAGCACGATCAACCCGCTTACTCAGCCAGCCTGCTCCACCAGATCGGCCAGCTCGTCTTCGTCGAAACCGGCAAGCAGCCGTGCCTGCAGATTGAACGGGCCATGCAGGTAGCCGCCGGCGTATTCGCGCAGCAACGCCTTGAAGCGCGCCCGTGGTTCGATACCGGCCTGCGCGCAATACCAGCGGTACCAGCGCGAGCCGGCCGCGACGTGCGCCACTTCCTCGCGCAGGATGGTCTCCAGTACCTCGGCCGTGGCGGCATCACCGAGCGAGCGCAATTTGACGATCATCGCCGGTGTCACGTCCAGGCCGCGCGCTTCCAGCACCCGCGGCACCAGCGCCATGCGCGCCAGACCGTCATGCGCGGTTTTCTCGCACATTTCCCACAGCCCGTTATGCGCGGCAAAGTCGCCGTAATCGTGTCCATGCGCCTGCAGGCGCGCGCGCAGCAGCAGGAAGTGGCGGGATTCGTCGTCGGCCACCGCCACCCAATCGGCATAGAACGCATCGGGCAGGCCGCGGAAGCGATAGGCCGCATCCCAGGCCAGATCGATCGCATTGAGTTCGATATGCGCAATCGCATGGATGAAGGCCGCGCGCCCTTCCACTGTCCCCAGTCCCCGCCGCGGCAACTCGCGCGGATGCACCAGTGCCGGTGTGGCCGGCCGGCCCGGCATGCAGATCGGCGCAGGTGCTGGCGCGGCCGCATTCAACCGCAGCTCGCCATCGCGAAACGCGGCGGCGTATTGTTGCGTCAACGCGACTTTTTGCAGCGGATCGGCAGCATCCAGGCAGGCGCGTGCGGCGTCGAACAGATCGGTGATCACGGCGCCTGCCGCACCTGTTGCTGACCCAGTGCCGCGAGCGATGCGGCACGCACCCGTTCGCAGGCGTTTGCCTTGATCCGCAACTCGCAGGCGGTGCGTTTGGCACACACCAGCGCGAACAGACGGGTGCGATCGGCCTGCGCAGGCGCTGGCACCGATGACGGCAGCGCGCCCGGACCACCCGCACCAACACCGATTCCTGCCCCGAGCAAACGCGCCTGGTCGCTGCGGCAATCCACCGCGTACGTCCATTCCGCCAAACCCGCTGGCGGCGCGCCTGCGGCTGCCGCTGCGCGCAGGCGCACGACAACAAGTGACTCGCCCACGCGCGTGGCGCCGGCTAGATCCAGCCGCTGCGCGCCGGCAGGCGTGGCGAATGCGGGGTCCAGCGCGGCCTGTTGCTGCCAATCCAATTGCATGTCCAAGGTGGTGCTCAGCGCAACAGGCACCTGCCCGTTGCGCAAACGCGGGTCGTCCAGCGTGCGGATCGCCGCAGCCTCATCGGCGGCGCAGCCCGCCAGCAGCGCTGCCACCCCGGCAGCGACCACGGTCAGGTGGCCGCGGCGACGCAGCAGTTCAGGCGCGGCGACGCTTCTTGGCATCGTCCGAGCGCAGTTGCTGGATGCGTTCGAAATAGCCCGGTTCGATGCCAGTGATGTACTCGCCGTTGAAGCACGAGGAATCGAACTGCTTGATGTCCGGGTTGCCTTCGCGCACCGCCACTTCCAGATCTTCCAGGTCCTGGTAGATCAGCCAGTCGCAGCCGAGAAACTCCTGAATTTCCAGCTCGCTGCGGCCATGCGCGATGAGTTCTTCGGCGGCCGGCATGTCGATGCCGTAGATGTTGGGATAGCGCACCGGCGGCGCGGCCGAGGCCAGATACACCTTCCGCGCGCCGGCATCGCGCGCCATCTGCACGATCTGCCGGCTGGTGGTGCCGCGCACGATGGAATCGTCCACCAGCAGCACCACGCGGTTGCGGAATTCCAGGTGGATCGGGTTGAGCTTGCGACGCACCGATTTCTGCCGCTCGCCCTGCCCCGGCATGATGAAGGTGCGGCCCACGTAGCGATTTTTGACGAAGCCTTCGCGGTACTTCACGCCGAGCACGTTGGACATTTCCAGCGCCACATCGCGCGAGGTGTCCGGGATCGGAATGATGGTGTCGATGTCGTGATCCGGGCGCAGGCGCAGGATCTTTTCGCCCAGCTTCAGGCCCATGCGCATGCGCGCCTTGTGCACCGAGATGTTGTCGATCATCGAATCGGGACGCGCGAAGTACACGTACTCGAAGATGCACGGCGCATTGATGGTCGGGGCTGCGCAGACTTCCGAGAACAGCTCGCCGCGCGCAGTGATCACCATCGCCTCGCCGGGACGCACGTCGCGCACGCGCTGGTAGCCGAGGATGTCCAGCGCAGCCGATTCGGAGGACACGATGTATTCGGTACCTTCGGCGTGCTCGCGCTTGCCCAGCACCAGCGGACGGATGCCGTGCGGGTCGCGGAACGCCACCAGGCCCAGACCCAGCACCACGCTCACTACCGCGTAGCCACCCTTGCAACGACGGTGCACGCCGGCCACCGCGCGGATCGCCGCCTCGGGAGTCAGCATGCGCTGTGCGTCCAGTTCGTAGGCGAACACGTTCAGCAGCACTTCGCTGTCCGAATCGGTGTTGATGTTGCGGCGGTCGGCTTCGAACACCTGCTGGCGCAACGCCTCGGTGTTGATCAGGTTGCCGTTGTGCGCCAGCGCGATGCCGTAGGGCGAATTGACGTAGAACGGCTGCGCCTCGTCCATGCCTTCCGAGCCTGCGGTCGGGTAGCGGCAATGCGCGATGCCGACGCGGCCTTCCAGCACCGCCATCTTCTTTTCGTCGAAGACATCTCGCACCAGGCCATTGGCTTTTTGCACGCGCAAGCGCGTGCCGTCGGCGGTGGCGATGCCTGCGGCGTCCTGCCCACGATGCTGCAGGACGGTCAGGCCGTCATAAAGTTGCCCGGCGACGTTTTGGTTGCCGACAATACCGACGATGCCACACATGGTGCGCGTTCTCCGCTGCGGCTTGCGCCGTTACTGTGAAGGTGGCCGTGCCTGGCCTTGGGATTCGACCCGAGCCGGGTCGCTTTCTCCGCCGCGAACCTGCGCCGGATCGATATTGGCCGGCATCGCCTGCGCCGGATCGCGTCCGTCGCTGGCGGCATTGCCGGGTTTGCCAGGTTTACCGAGCGCCCGCGACACGGTGTCGCTCAAGCCGGACCCGGACAGCATTTTGCCCAGGTCGGTATTATCGCCTGTCGAGGGCAACTTCCCCAACTCCGTGGGCAAGTTGCCGAGTTCCATGGATGGCATGTCCATCGACGGCATGCGCCAGGCCGGCAGTTGCGCTCGCATCCAGCCGGCGCCGGGCTGCAGGATCGGCAACAGTACCGATTGCCGCCACGCCGGCTCACGCGGCAATGGCGTAAACCCCATCAGCAGCACCAGCACACTGGCCAGAAACCCGCCACGCACCACGCCCAGACCGAACCCGAGCATGCGGTCGGTCCCGCCGAGTTTGACCGCATCCACGCCGGCGCGAATGACCATGCCGATCACCGCCACGCTGATCAGCACACCCACAAACACCATGGCGTAGCCACCAAACGACTCAGTGGCCGACGGATGCTTGCCATCGGCCAGCCAACGCGCGGCCGCGCCGCCAAACAGAAATGTGGCCCAGCCCGCCAGCAACCACGACAAGGTGCCGACCACGATGGCGACAAAGCCGCGCAGCAAGCCCAACAGGGCCGACACCAGAATGATGACGCCCAGCACCATGTCGATCATTGGCGACTTCTCCGCTCGGCGCATGGGCCGGTCCAACGTGGCTTGCTGATCATTGCCTTCCCCTCCGTGGGCGTGAGGCTGTCGAAATTGCGGGTATGGCCGAAAGATGCCAGCGCTGATCATCCGCCACTGCGGTGCCTACAACACGTGGACGGGACGCGTCGCTCCCACCGATTCGCACCACTGCCGCGCTCGCCTGGCGGGGACGCGACGCGTTGAGGTCATCTCAAGGATGCGGACGCACCATGCCGGAAATGCCGACCTTGGCCGCGACCTGCGCGCGCAACTGCTCGGCATCGCCACGGTTGGCGACCGGGCCGACGCGCACGCGGTTGAGCGCGCCCTTGTCGGTACGGACCTGTTCGACAAAGGCGCTGAAGCCGGCAGCGCGCACACGGTCGCGCAGGGCATTGGCGTCTTCGGCGCGGCCGAACGCGCCGAGCTGCACGGCAAACCCGACGCCGCTCGCGGCAGGGGCCGCCGGCACGGTGGGTGCGGCGGCAACGGGCTTCGCAGCCTCGGGCTTGGTCGGTTCTACCTTGGCAACTTCCGGCTTGGCCGGCGCCGGTTTGGGCGCTTCGGCCGGCTTGGGAGCGGCGGCGACCGGCTTGACCGGTTCCGGCGGCAGGCTTTCGATCTTGGGCGCAGCAGGCGCGCTGGCAGCGGCCACGCTGCTGGGTTTTGCAGCCGACGCGGGCGTTGGCGTCGCAACCGGCGCCGGTGCGGCGGCATTGGCGTCCAGCGTCACCACCTGCGCATTGACGTCGCCGCGCACCTTCACTGCCTGCAGCCTGGCCGATTCGGCCTGCGCCTGATCGGCATACGGCCCCACGCGCACGCGCCAGGCTGGGCGGCCATTGATCTGGGTCTTCTCGCTGAAGCCGGGCAACTGCGCCTGCTTAAGCCGCGCAATCACCGCATCGGCATCGGCGTTGGTGGCATACGCGCCAAAATTCACCGCGTAGTTGCCGGCCGCCACGTCCGGAGCTGACGGCGCGCTGCTGGGGTTCGCCAGGTCGGCTGCGTCCGGGTTGTCCTGCACCGCGGCCGGAGCGCTGGGGGCACCCGCCATGCCCAGCGCACCACCCGCCGGCGCATTGCCAGGGGTGACCAGCGGCAATTCGCGGGTTTCGAACTCGCCATTGCCGGGCGCGGCAGGCGCCTCCAGCGGCACATCGGCGACACCGCTGGACGGCGCGGGGCCCTTGACCAGCATCGGCAGGAAGATCACGGCAAGCGCCACCAGAACGATGGCGCCAATCAGTCGCTGTTTCAGAGCAGTGTCCACAGTAAAGAGAGCTACAGGCGTGGCGGGGTGCCGCGGCGATTATAAGGCCGGCGCCACCTCGCCGACCCTAGTGGGCTGAACGAAGTGCGTTCAGCGCGTCGGCAACGGTATGAAACGAGCCAAACACCAGCACGCGGTCGCCCGGGTTGGCCATGGCGAGCACCGCATGCACGGCGCCGGCGACGGTGTCATGGCATGGCGCCTGCGCAGCAACCGTGTCTTGCAGGCGCTGCCGCAGAGCCTGTGCAGACTGGCCACGCGTGCCTTCCAAGCCGGCCAATGCCCAATGATCGACCTGCGCGGCGACTGCCTCCACCACCGCCGAGACGTCCTTGTCTGCCAGCGCCGCGTAGATCGCATGCGTGCTGCCGGCAATTGGCTGCGCGCCTAGCGCCTGCGCCAGCGCGCGCGCGGCCTGCGGGTTATGCCCAACATCCAGCAACACTTCCACGCCTGCAACGTCGCTGCGCTGCAGGCGCCCCGCCACCTGGGCATCGGCGATGCCCAGCGCCCATGCCGTTTGCGGCAGCTCCACCGGCAAGGCCTGCAGCGCAGCGATGGCCGCGGCAGCGTTGGCTAGTTGCACGGGGGCCTGCAATGCCGGCATCGGCAGCTCCAGGCGCACCGCCACATCGCGCCAGCGCCAATGCTGTGCGTCGATCGGCTCGAAGAAATAATCGCTGCCGGCGCGGATCGCGTTGGCACCAAGTTGGTAGGCGCGGCGCAGCACGCTGGAGGGCGGGTCGATCTCGCCCAGCACCACCGGCTTCCACGCGCGGATGATGCCCGCCTTCTCGGCACCGATCGCCTCTCGGTCCTCGCCTAGCCAGTCGGTGTGGTCGATATCCACGGTGGTGATTACCGCCACATCCGAATCGATGAGGTTGACCGCATCCAGGCGCCCACCCAGGCCGATTTCCAGCACCGCCAGGTCAAGTTCGGACCGCTGAAACAACCACAGCGCCGCCAGCGTGCCGTACTCGAAATAGGTCAGCGGCGTCGTGCCACGTGCCGCCTCCACTGCCGCAAGTGCGGCGACCAGCGCGGCATCGCTCGCATCGACACCATCAATGCGCACACGCTCGTTGTAACGCAGCAGATGCGGCGACGTGTACGCCCCCACCTTCCACCCAGCGGCGCGGCCGATCGCCTCGACAAAAGCCACCGTCGAGCCCTTGCCGTTGGTGCCGCCCACAACGATGACATGCTTGGCCGGCGCCTCGATCTGCAGCCGCGCAGCCACCTCGCGCACGCGCTCCAGCCCCATCGCAATGCTGCTGGGGTGTTGCTGCTCGATGTAGGCGAGCCAGTCGGTGAGTGTGGTGGGAGTGGTCACGGGGTTACCTGGAGTTTTGCAACCGCCATTATCGCGCTTTCACCATGCATCAAGAAAATCGGCTTACTGTCCGATGCTCTGCGTAGCGTAGCTGAACTGATTTGACGGAGCTGGCATGCGGCGTGCACGGGCGTGACGAGAAAGCAAGCTTCCTTGCTGCTTATTGTGGTCCGTAGATTTTGCTGACACGTAAGCCTAAGAGTGAGCGCTGGCCGTTCAATGTCACCGCAATCTGCTGATCAGGGTAGCGCTGGTAAGACGCTTCACTGATGCACAGATAGTTTGGAAATGCATGCTCCACTGGCCCACCTCGCAACTGATACTTACATCCCGCACTCGACTGGTAATAAGTCTGCATGACATAGGCCTCCTCAAACTCACTGCCAAAAGTCAACGTCAATAGCCAAGGCAAGGTTTTTGCCAACAGCAACCAAAACAGAAATCCCATCATCACCGGCATTCCGAAGAACATGGCCACCTTGGTAACCCTCCCTTCGCCATCAAGCTCGAGCGGCAAACCGAGACGACGGTTACGCCTGCGAAGCAGCATAGCCAGCAGGATCCCGACCACTAAGGCGGGCCACTTCCAGTAACGCCCCTGTAGAAATTCGGCCGGGATGAATTCAGTGAACAGGCTCAGCAAAATGAGGCCCATGATCACGAATATCGAAGCCACTTTCAGTAACGCAAATAGCTTTGGCTTCGGCATCACCAAAAAACCCTTCGGAAGCATTATCAGATAACCCGAACAAAACAGAACAATGAAGAGCTGGACTCGGCTCAGCCAACATTCCACGGGCGATGCAAGCGGCAATACACCTGACCTAGACAAACCACGCATGCCTGGGCACCGAGAACGCCGCAACAAGCTTTCATGAGGGCAACGCTGTCGCTCCTAAAGCTACAACGCCCGATGCTTGGCTTCCCCAAAGAACGGGGTGTGGTGCGCGCAGTCGTTGAGGCGCACCACTTCCAGGTGATCGACGTCGTCGCCTTCGAGCAGGTTGAGCGTGGTCGGGGCCTGGCGGAAGCTCCACAGCTTGGACAGCGGCAGGCCCAGGATCTTGCACAGGATCACGCGGTTGACCGCGTCGTGCGCGACCACCAGCAAGGTGTCGTCGGCGCCCAGGCCATCGGCCGCGCGCGTTAGTCCGCGCCAGCTGCGGTCCAGCACCTGACGCAGCGATTCGCCGCCCGGCATCAGCACGGTGTCCGGCTCTTCGCGCCAGGCGCGCAGGCGCGCGGGGTCCTTGTCGTTGATCTCGCTGGCCAGCAGGCCTTCCCACTCCCCATGGGCAATTTCCTGCAGGTCTGGATCGGTCTGCAGCAGGCTTTCGCGCGATGCGCCCAATGCAGCCTTGGCAGTGGCCTGCGCGCGCGACAGCGGCGAGGCGACCGCACGGGTGATCTGCAGCGCCTGCAGCCGCTCGCCCAACGCACGTGCCTGGCCTTCGCCAACCGGCGACAGCGGAATATCGATCTGGCCCTGGTAACGGCCTTCGGCGTTCCACGGCGTCTCGCCGTGACGAGCAAGCAGGATGCGCATGCGCTGAGAGTTCCTTGGGGGAGGGGCCGGCACGCCGCGGCGAAACCGGACCGCATCATAACCGCTCCCCGCCCCTTCCCTCTGCGCTTCAGCGCACGCCCTGTTCCCTGCTGACCGCCGCGCGGCCGTTACGCACCCCATCTGAGCCTCTAGACCCTCCAAGCTGAGGCTGTGCGCTTCCGATCCTCGGATCCTGGTGAACTTGTCGAGGCCGGCAGCGGTGCCGGCGCGTTCAACCTGGAGATCGGCCGCTGTGTGCCGGTGTCACGCGCGCGATGCAGCGAACAGCGCCGCCACGCTGGACCTGCAGCCCCTTGCACGCAGTACGCGTCCCGATACGGCAGGGCGCTGTTCCGGGCCAATATCCGCCACTCTGCCAGGCGCACTCAGACGCGACCGAACGCCGGATCGCTGCGACTGGGCTTGCCGGTTTCCAGATGGCCGGCCAGACGCCGCCGGAACGCGCCGCCCGGTTGCTCGACGACCACGTCGTACCAGTGATCGCTTGCGGCGAGCGGCAACTGCAGGATCTGGCGCTGACCTGCAGAAAGTTGCAGCGCGCGCGGGATCGGATCTGCGTAGTCCAGCGCGCGCAGTTGCAGCGTGCAAGGCTGTTGCCCGGCGTTACCGATCTCCAGGATCAGCGTGCCGCCGTCCTGGCGCGCTTCGAGCCATGGTGCTGCCGCTGGTTGCGGCGTGGTCGCCAGATCGCCGGCAAATTCGCGCAGAAATCCATTCGGCCCGTGCACGCGCAGCGCATATGCGCCGTCGTGCGCGGCGCCCATCGGAACGTCATCGAGCCGGGTGCCAGGTAATACCGTGTAGTACCAAGGCCCGCCAGTGGACGCGCTGGTGTAGACGTTGAATGCCGCCGCAGCCGTCCCTGTGTTGACGAACTGCAACTGCAGCGCGCCATCGCCCTGCACGCGTGCGTGCACCTGTACGGCATATGGCAACGCGCGCGCCGGGCGTTGGCCGGGCTCTTGTCGCGGCATGACGGCGTTGGTCGGCGGCACCGGCAACGGCTTATTGCGTAGCGCCGCCGTGCGTGCGCGGTAGTCGCCGATGGACGGCAATGCGCTTAGCGCCGAATCGTCCGGCTTGCGAAAATCGAACACACTGGTGAGATCGCCACTGACCGCGCGACGCCACGGGCTGATATTCGGCTCGGCCACACCGAAGCGACGTTCCAGCAACCGCAGCACCGAAGTGTGATCGAACACTTGCGAATTGACCCAACCGCCACGCGTCCATGGCGAAATCACCAGCATCGGCACGCGGATGCCCAGACCCACTGGCACGCCGTTGTAGGCCTCGCCGCGCACATCGACATTGCTGCGACCCATGCGCGCGTCCAGCGCTGGCAATGGCGCCGGCACATGGTCGAAAAAGCCGTCGTTCTCGTCGTAATTGATGATCAAGGCTGTTTTCGCCCAGACCTGCGGATTGGAGGTCAGCGCATCGATCAACCGCGCCACCAGCGATTCGCCGTAAGCCGGCGGCGCTTCGGGATGTTCGCAATATGCAGTCGGCGGAATGATCCACGACACCTGCGGCAAGCGATTGCTCTGCACGTCGGCAGCGATCGCGGCAATTAGGTGGTCAGCCTGGGTGCTGGCTGCATTGTCTGCGGTGGATCCGGGCACACAGGCACGCGCGCGGCGATAACGTTCGTCGGCTGTGTCCAGTCCTCGATAGTGCGCAAAATACGCCAACGAGTTGCAGCCGAAATTGTCGTATTCCTGATACACGCGCCAATCGATGCCGGCCGCCTGCAAGCGCTGCGCATAGGTGGTCCAACCCATCGCCGCGTAACCGGGTTTGTCGCGCGCCATGTCGGCGGTCCAGTTGCCGTCATCGGCGTTGTCGGCCACCTGCGCGCGGGTATCGCCCACACTCAGCCCGCTGGTGCCGGTGAACAGATACATGCGATTGGGATTGGTCGGCCCGTGCATCGAGCAGAAGTAGCCGTCGCAGATGGTGAACGCATCGGCGAGTGCGTGGTAGTACGGAATGTCGTGACGTTGGAAGTAGCCCATCGTCAACTCGCCCTTGTAGGGCACCCACGCGTCGTATTCGGCCCAGCGCGCCGGGTCCTGCCCGTGGCCGGCCTTCCACGAATGATCCAGGCTTTTGATCAGCGGCGCGCTCGTGGTTTGCGCATCGAAGGCAAACGGCAGCAGTCGGCGCCCATCGGCCGCCGGCTGACTCCACACCGGCTGACCATCGCGCAACTGCAGTGCATGCGGATCGCCGAACCCGCGCACACCGCGCAGCGTGCCGAAGTAATGATCGAACGAGCGATTCTCCTGCATCAGGATCACCACATGTTCGATATCGCGCAGCGTACCGGTACGCGCATTGGCTGGCAGTGCCAGCGCGCGACCGATCGACGACGGCAATGCCCCGGCGGCGGTGAGCGCAGCAACGCGCTTGAGGAAATCGCGGCGCGAAGAAGATGACGTCATGACGAAAAACCCTGCAAAAGTCGGTGACGTGCAGCGCACACGGCGGCCGCACACGACACGTATAGCGGGCCTACGCGACAGTTTTGCGACAGCCACCGTCATCAATGTTTCATGAGCCATTGACACCCTGCGTCGCGAAACGCCGGTCTTGCACCGTGCGTCCGCCCTCAGCCGTGCTCGAACAGGACTCCCCCATGACTCCCGCCCGTCGTTTCCATGTCACGCCACTGGCACTCGCCCTCGCCGCGCTGCTTCCCGTCATTGCGCACGCCACCGATCCGATCGCTGCCAGCGTGGCGGACGCACCGGTCACGTCCGCCGATGCCGTAAGCAACGCGACTCAGCTGGATGCGATCAACGTGGTCTCGCAAGGCAGCACGCGGCAGGTGCAGCGCATCAGCCGGCAGGATATCGAGCAGCTGACGCCAGGCAGCAGCGCCTTCAAGGCGGTGGAAAAACTGCCCGGCGTGCAGTTCCAGTCCGCCGATCCGTTCGGCACCTACGAGTGGTCTACCCAGGTCACCCTGCATGGCTTCGACCAGAGCCGCCTGGGCTACACGCTCGACGGCATTCCGCTGGGCAACATGAGCTACGGCGTCACCAACGGCCTGCACATCACCCGCGCCATCATTTCCGAAAACCTCGGCTCGGTAGAGATCGCACAAGGCGCCGGCGCACTCGGCACCGCGTCCAACACCAACCTTGGCGGCACCATGCAGTTCTACTCCGCCGATCCGCAGACCACGCCCGGCGCGCGGCTGGTGCAGACGGTGGGCAGCGATGCCACGCGACGCACCTTCGTGCGTGCCGACACCGGCGATCGCGATGGCTTGTCGGCGTACCTGTCCTACGCCAATGCCACTACCGACAAGTGGAAAGGCTTCGGCGATCAGCAATCCGAACAGGCCAACCTCAAGACCGTGTACCAGTGGGGCGACGGCAATCGTCTGAGCCTGTTCCTGGATACCTCGCGGCGCAAGGAATACGACTACATGGATCTGTCGTTGACCAGCCAGCGCGCACTGGGCTGGGACTACGACTACCTGCAACCGGATTGGGCCACCGCCGTGCAGATGGCGCGCGCCTACCAGAGCACAGGCGCCACCAGCGGCGTGGCCAACGGTTACCCGCAATCGCTGGCCGGATTGCCCAGCGATTACAGCTGGCTCGATGCCAGTTACTACGCCGGCGGCGGCCTGCGCCGCGACAATCTTGCCGGCCTGTCGGGTACGTTCGTGTTCGGCGGTGTCACGTTGGATGCCACCGGCTACTACCACGCCAATCGCGGTGAAGGACAGTGGGTCACGCCGTATGTCGTCACCTCGGCGCAGATTCCGGTGTCGATGCGCACCACCGACTATGGCCTGGACCGTTTCGGCGGTACCAGCGCGGTGAAGTGGTCGTGGGGCACTCACGATCTGGAAGCCGGCGTGTGGGCCGAGAATGCGCGCACCACGCAGGGCCGCAACTACTTCGCGCTCGGCAACGAGGGCTACACCTCGCTGTACAACGTGTACGAAGCGCAGACCCCGTTCCGCCGCGATTTTCTGCAGCGCTACACCACCCAGACCCGCATGCTCTACGTGCAGGACACCGTGCGTTTGCTCGATGACCGCCTGACGCTCAACTACGGCGCAAAGGCGCTCAACACCACCACGCGCGCGCAGTCGCTGGTGCCCACCACATCACTGGCGCAAGGCCGCATTCGTGCCGAAGACAGCTTTCTGCCGCAAGTCGGCGTGAACTACAAACTCGACGAACGGCAGGACATCTACGCGTCCTACAGCAAGAACATCGCCGCCTTCGGGTTCACCCCGTTCGCCACCTCGCAGGCCGCGTTCGATCGCAGCCGCTCCACGCTGGAGCCGGAAGAGTCGCAAACCGTACAGATGGGCTACCGCATGCAGGACGAGCAGTTCCAGCTCTCGGCCGATGCCTACTTCACCAAGTTCTCCAACCGTCTGTTGACCACCTCGCCGTGCAGCGCGGTGCAGACCTGCGCTTCGATCCTGAGCAATGTCGGCGCGGTGCATAGCGCCGGTGCGGATCTGGCGGTGATGTGGCGCCCGACCGACGGCCTGAGCTGGTTGAACTCGCTGTCGTGGAATCGCTCGCGCTATCAGGACGATTACCTCAACAACGGTGTGGTGGCGACCTCGGGTAAGGACGTGGTTGGCATCCCGGCGCTGATGTTCTCTTCCAGCGCCAGCTATCAGCTGGGTAACCTGCGCCTGGATCTGGACGGCAAGTACGTCGACAAGCGCTACATCACCTTTCTCAACGATTCGCAGGTGCCCTCGTACTGGCTGTTCAACGCCGGTGCGCGCTACGACTTCGGTCGCGTCGGCGGCGTGGCGGATATCGCGCTGGCGCTCAATATCACCAACCTCACCGACAAGCGCTACTTCGCCAGCACCGGCACCAACGGCTACGTCGCTTCCGATCCGGACGGCTACAACCAGACCATGGTGGTCGGCGCCCCGCGCCAGTACTTCATGAGTCTGGACGTGAAGTTCTGAGCAGCCCTGCAATCGCCGTTCTCCCGCTGGGGAAGAGGTTGGGGTGATGAGACGGGCGCCAAGCGAGGGCGCATGGCGACGCGGTTGTGTGGCTGACTGCCTCGGTGCCTGAGGCACCCCTCATCCGGCGCTGCGCGCCACCTTCTCCCGCACGCGGGAGAAGGGATGCGGACGATCGCCTGGCATCTGGCGTCGATCCGCCGCTGCGTAGCCCGACCCAATCCTTCTCGTCCTCTTGCCTTCTCGCCCTCTTGCCTCCTGGCCTCCCGGACTCCTGGCCTTCTCCTGGCCTCCTGGCCCTCTCGCCTCCTGGCCTTCTCGCCTGCGAGCCTTCTGGCCTTGTCGACTTGTCGACGTATTCGCCTTCTCGACGTGCACTGCTTCTCTGGCATCCCCACCCTTCCCCCGCCAGCGGGGGAAGGTGCCCGTAGGGCGGATGGGGGCAGCAGTCGTCAGCCAACCCACGCATGCGGCCCCCACCCCATCCAGCGCCCACCCGAACGGCAGCCATCACTGCAGACCGGTTCTTGCACCGCCGCATGGCAGCCACCTCGCCCCGCATATAATCGGCAACTTACTTTTACTCAGCAGGCCCCGCCAGATGGCGCAGACGATGAAGGCGCTGGTCAAGCGCGAAGCGAACAAAGGCATCTGGATGGAGCAGGTTCCCGTGCCCACGCCAGGCCCCAACGAGGTGCTGATCAAGCTGGAAAAGACCGCCATTTGCGGCACCGATCTGCATATCTACCTGTGGGACGAATGGAGCCAGCGCACCATCACGCCTGGCCTGACCATCGGCCATGAGTTTGTCGGCCGTGTGGCCGAGCTCGGTTCAGCGGTCACCGGTTACCAGGTCGGCCAGCGCGTCTCGGCCGAGGGCCACATCGTCTGCGGTCACTGCCGCAACTGCCGTGGTGGCCGCCCGCACCTGTGCCCCAACACGGTGGGCATCGGCGTCAACGTCAACGGCGCATTCGCCGAATACATGGTGATGCCGGCGTCCAATCTGTGGCCGATCCCGGACCAGATCCCCTCCGAGCTGGCCGCGTTCTTCGACCCGTACGGCAACGCCGCGCATTGCGCGCTGGAGTTCGATGTCATCGGCGAAGACGTGCTGATCACCGGCGCCGGCCCGATCGGCATCATTGCCGCCGGCATCTGCAAGCACATCGGTGCGCGCAACGTGGTGGTCACCGACGTCAACGATTTCCGCCTGAAGCTGGCCGCCGACATGGGCGCCACGCGCGTGGTCAACGTGTCCAACACCTCGTTGAAGGAGGTGATGAAGGACCTGCATATGGAAGGCTTCGACGTGGGCCTGGAAATGAGCGGTAACCCGCGCGCGTTCAACGACATGCTCGATTGCATGTACCACGGCGGCAAGATCGCCATGCTCGGCATCATGCCGCGCGGCGCCGGCTGCGACTGGGACAAGATCATCTTCAAGGGCCTCACCGTGCAAGGCATCTACGGCCGCAAGATGTACGAGACCTGGTACAAGATGACCCAGCTGGTGCTGTCGGGTTTCCCGCTGCAGAAAGTGCTAACGCATCAACTGCCGATCGACGACTTCCAGAAAGGCTTCGACCTGATGGAAGAAGGCAAGGCCGGCAAGGTCGTGTTGAGCTGGAATTGACCGAGCGGCAGTGAGCAACGCAAAAGGCGCCGCAAGGCGCCTTTTGCATGTCGCGTGTTCGGTGTCAGACAGTTGCATCACGCGTGGCAGTCATCGCCCGCCACGCATGCACCAGCCACGCGTCTAACGCATCGCACTCACGGCCAGGTGACGGTGGCGGTCGCCACCAGATGATTCTGCGAATTTTGCCGCCCAAAGCCGAACTCGGCCGCTTCGCTGGTGTCGTAATAGCCCACGGTGAGACCCAGCGGGCCGAAGGTCTTGCCCACGTTCACGCCGAAGTCGTTGTAGTCGTGGTCCACCTGGCTCAGCGCCGAGGTGTAAATGCTGTGCCCGGCATGCGCGCCAACGGTGAAGTCATGCGGCAACGCCCAGTTGGCGTCCAGTGCGTAGTAATACCCATCGGTGTCGGTGCCGTACAGATCGTTGGTGTAGGCAACGGTCAGGCTGTAGGTCTTGAGGAACGTGGTTTTAGTGATCAGCTCGGCGTAGTTGGAAGCGCCCGCGCCCAGGTACTGGTAGCGGTTCACCATCACGTCGAGGTTGAAATTGGTGCTCAGGTCGGTGTTGTAGCCGACAAAGCCATCCACTTCCCAATCCGGATCGCCAGCGCCGAAATCGACATTGGAGGCCCAGGTGCCGACGTAGAACCCGTACGGCAATTTGTAGGTCAGCCCGGCCTGAAACGCGGGTTCTTCGTTGGTCTGCGAGATACCGCGGAACAGGTAATCGCTGGTCACCGCAAAGGTGCCGCTGAGCGGCGACGCGGGCGCTTCTTCGTCCTGTGCCTGTGCAAGCGGCACCACACCCAACAGCAGCAACGACGACAGACAACAAGCGAGCGGGGAAGGCTTCATGGGCATCTCCTGAAACGATGGGCGGTCGGTTGGCGAGCGAAGACTGCAATGACTTCTTAGTCCAACTGTCATTGCAGCGCAACATAAAAGTCGCGCTCGCTCGATCCAGCGCACATCTCTGGTCGCCGATGCGCTGGTCAGATGCCTGTTTCATCGACCGATCGGGCCGAATCTTGATGGCAGGGAGTGGGGAGTCGAGATTCGCAACAGCCACAGCAAGACGCCTTTGGCGAATCTTTGGTGCCGATCGCTTATCCAGACGCAGGGCGTCGCCCACCTGCCTGCATCAGACTGGAAACACGCCGTAGTGCCGTGCGGACAGTCGCAGCTGTTGGCCGGGCTCGAAGCTTCCTGCCGAGGCCGGCAGTTCCACTTCCACCTCGTTGCCGGCCGGCTGCAGCGTGGCACGCAGGCGCAGGCGCGCCCCACTACGCTGCGACCATGCCACCGTGGCCGGCCAGCCGGCGTCGTCGGGCACCAGATCTTCCGGACGCACATACACCTCGACCGGGCCGGCGGCCAGTGCGGCGTTGGCAGCCGGCAACGCGTGACCTGCCACCTGGATCTGCCCTTGCGCCAGCACACCGGGAATGCGGTTCACCGCACCCACGAACGAATACACGAACGGCGAAGCCGGCTTGTCGTAGATCATCGCCGGGGTGTCGAGTTGCTCGATGCGGCCACGGTTGAGGATGGCGACGCGGTCGGCCAGTTCCAGTGCTTCTTCCTGATCATGAGTCACGAACACCGTAGTCAAACCGGTCTGCTCGTGCAGCGCGCGCAGCCAGCGCCGCAGATCGCGGCGCACCTGCGCATCCAGCGCGCCGAACGGCTCGTCCAGCAGCAGCACGCGCGGCTCGATCGCCAGCGCACGCGCCAGTGCCACACGCTGGCGTTGCCCACCCGAGAGCTGGGTGGGATAGCGTTGCTCCAGGCCCTGCAATTGCACCAGCGCCAGCAGTTCTTCCACCCGCGCACGGATACGCGCTTCGGCCCAGCGCTCGTTGCCGCGGCGCACCCGCAGCCCGAAGGCGATGTTCTCGAACACGTCCATATGCTTGAACAATGCGTAGTGCTGAAACACGAAACCGACCCGGCGCGACTGCACGCTCATACGCGTGGCATCTTCATCGCCGAACAGCACCTGCCCGCCATCGGCGTGCTCCAGCCCGGCCATGATCCGCAGCAGCGTGGTCTTGCCCGAGCCGGAGGGGCCGAGCAAGGCCAGCAACTCGCCCTGACGCACATCCAGGGTGATGTCGTCCAAGGCGGTGAAGGTCTCGAACTGCTTGCGCAGGCGGTGGATGCGGATGCCCATGGTCACCTCAATGGCGGTGGTTGGCGGCCAGCGAATCGCCGTGCCGCCATTCCAGATACGTCTTCAGCGCCAGCGTCAGCAGCGCGGTCAAGGCCAGCAGCGACGCGCACGCAAATGCGGCGCTGTAGGCGTATTCGTTGTAAAGAATTTCCACATGCAGCGGCAGCGTATTGGTGCGTCCGCGAATATGCCCGGACACCACCGACACCGCACCGAACTCGCCCATCGCGCGCGCCGCGCACAGCAACACGCCATACAACAGGCCCCAGCGGATATTGGGCAAGGTCACGCGCCAGAACATCTGCCAGCCGTTCGCACCCAGACTCAGCGCAGCCAGTTCTTCGTCGCTGCCCTGTTGCTCCATCAGCGGCATCAACTCGCGCGCAATGAACGGGAAGGTGACGAAGGTCGTCGCCAGCACGATGCCCGGCAGCGCGAACACGATCCGCGGTAGCTGGATCACCAGCTCGCCCAAGGCCGGCAACTGCACCCGCCAACCTTCGTCGATCAACGGCCAGGCCCAACCGCTGCGGCCGAAGATCAGCACGAAGATCAAGCCCGCCACCACCGGCGAAACCGAGAACGGCAGATCGATCAGGCTGACCAGCAGGCGCTTGCCCCAGAACTGATGTTTACTGATGGCCCACGCCGCGGCAACGCCGAAGATCAGATTCAACGGCAACACGATCGCCGTCACCAGCAGCGTCAGCTTGATCGCCGACAACGCATCCGGGTCGACCACCGCGCGCAGAAACACGTCCCAACCACCGCGCAGCGCTTCGGCAAATACCAGCACCAGCGGCAGCAGCAGGAACGCCAGCAGAAAGACCAGCGCCCCCAGAATCATCAACCACTGCACCCAGCGCGGCTCATTGGTGGCCGAGTCGGTGATGCGGCGCGCCTGCTCGGTCATCGTGCGGGTCTGCAACATGGAAGGCAGCGACGAAGCAGCATTACTCATGCGGGCCTCTGTTGATAGCGCAGCAGGCGTGCCTGCAGCGTGTTGACCAGCAGCAGGATCACGAACGACAGCAACAGCATTGCCGCTGCAATTGCAGTAGCACCGGCATAGTCGAATTCCTCCAGCCGGATGGTGATCAGCAGCGGCGCGATCTCGGTGGAATTGGGCAGATTGCCGGCGATGAAGATCACCGAGCCGTACTCGCCCACCCCACGCGCGAAGGCCAATGCAAACCCGGTCAGCACTGCCGGCCACAGCCCCGGCAGCACCACCCGCCACACGGTCTGCCAGCGCGAGGCGCCCAGCGTGGCAGCGGCGGCTTCCAGCTCACGCTCGCTCTCGGCCAGCACCGGCTGCACCACCCGCACCACAAACGGCAAGCCCACGAACACCAGCGCCAGCACGATACCCAGCTGGGTGTAGGCCACCTTGATGCCGATCGCCTCCAGCCAGCGCCCGACCCAGCCGTTTTCACCGTACAACGCGGTCAGCGCAATGCCGGCCACCGCAGTTGGCAACGCAAACGGTAGATCGATCACCGCATCGAACAAGCGCTTGCCCGGAAAGCTGTAACGCACGAACACCCACGCCACCCAGGTGCCCATCACCGCATTGAATGCGCCCGCCACGAAGGCCGTGCCAAAGCTCACCCGCAGCGCCGACAGCACGCGCGGCTCGCTCCACACCTTCCACAAGCCCTCCCAGCCCAGGCCGCTGGTCTTGATGAAAATCCCCAGCAGCGGGATCAGCACGATCAATCCGAGCCAGGTCAGGGTGATGCCCAGACTCAGGCCCAGCCCCGGCATCACGCGTCGGCGCGATGGCGACGCTGGGCGTGCAACCGACGTCTGCATGCCTACTTCTTGGCCTGGATCTGGTCGAACAGGCCACCATCGGCGAAGTGTTCCTGCTGCGCCTTATCCCAGGAGCCGAACGCCTGCTGGATGGTGACCAGCTTGATGTCCGGAAAACGGGCCAGGTCCGCCGGGTCGGCGAATTCGGGGTGGCGCGGGCGATAGAAATGCTTGGCGGCCAGCTTCTGGCCTTCCGGCGCGTAGAGATAACGCAGATAGGCCTCGGCCACATCGCGTGTGCCGTGCTTGTCGACGTTCCTGTCGACCAGCGCCACCGACGGCTCGGCCAGGATCGACAACTTCGGTACCACGATCTCGAACTTGTCCTTGCCCAACTCTTCGCGCGCCAGCAACGCCTCGTTTTCCCAGGCCAGCAGCACATCGCCGATGCCGCGCTGCACGAAGGTCGTCGTGGCGCCGCGCGCGCCGGTATCCAGCACCGGCACGTTGCGGAACAGCGCCTGCATGTAGCGCAGGATGCGTTCGCGGTCGCCCTTGAAGATGTGATCGGCGTAGGCCCAGGCAGCCAGATAGTTCCAGCGCGCGCCACCGGAGGTCTTGGGGTTGGGGGTCACCACCGCCACGCCCGAGCGCAGCAGGTCCGGCCAATCGTGGATGTTCTTCGGGTTGCCCTTGCGCACCAGGAACACAATCGTCGACGTGTAGGGCGCACTGTTGTCGGGCAGTCGCTTCTCCCAATCGGTATCGATCAGCTTGGCCTTCTGCGCGATGGCATCCACGTCATACGCCAGCGCCAGCGTGACCACGTCCGCCTCGATCCCGTCGATCACCGCGCGCGCCTGCTTGCCGGAGCCACCATGCGAGGTCTCCACGGTGACCGTGTCCTTCGGGTGCTGCTGCTTCCACTGCGCCGCAAACACCGTGTTGTAGTCGCGGTAAAACTCGCGCGTAGGGTCGTAGCTCACATTGAGCAGCCCGATGTCGCGCGCCCCCGCCGGGCCGGCCAGGGCCAGCAGGGTGCAAAGAAGGGAAGCAAGACGGATACGGGGGTGTGTCACAACGATCTCCTGGCCGGTGGGCGCAGCTGAACAGCAAGCATGCCATGCTGCGCAGCGGCACGCGGGCGGTGAAATGACATCAGTGCCGCCGCTTATGCCGATTTTGCATGACGTAGTGGTATGCCATTGTGATCGTTAACATTGCGCTTCTTTCTTTGCCACAGCGACCGCCATGACCCGTCCGCCTGCCGCGCTCACCGCCCACTACGCCGCCGAACTGGAGACGATCCAGTCCCAGGGCCTGTTCAAGTCCGAGCGCATCATCACCGGCCCGCAGTCGGCGCGGATCACGCTGGCCGACGGCCGCAGCGTGCTCAACTTCTGCGCCAACAACTACCTGGGCCTGGCCGACCACCCGGACATCATCCAGGCCGCCAAGGACGCACTGGACACGCACGGCTTCGGCATGGCCTCGGTGCGTTTTATCTGCGGCACCCAGGATCTGCATAAGCAGCTCGAACACACCATTGCCGATTTCTTCGGCACCGAAGACACCATCCTCTATGCAGCCTGCTTCGATGCCAATGGCGGCCTGTTCGAGCCGCTGCTCGGCGAGCACGACGCCATCATTTCCGACGCGCTCAACCATGCCTCCATCATCGACGGCGTGCGCCTGTGCAAGGCCAAGCGCTTCCGCTACGCCAACTGCGACATGGCCGATCTGGAAGCGCAGCTGCAGGCCGCCGATGCGGCCGGCTGCAAGACCAAACTGATCACCAGCGACGGCGTGTTCTCGATGGACGGCTTCATCGCGCCGCTGGACGAAATCACTGCGCTGGCACGCAAGTACAACGCGCTGGTGCATATCGACGAATGCCACGCCACCGGCTTCCTGGGCGCCACCGGGCGCGGCTCGGCCGAGGTCAAGGGCGTGCTGGACCAGATCGACATCTTCACCGGCACCCTGGGCAAGGCGATGGGCGGCGCACTGGGCGGTTTCACCACCGCAAAGCGCGAGGTGATCGAACTGCTGCGCCAGCGCTCGCGCCCCTACCTGTTCTCCAATTCGTTGCCGCCGCACGTGGTAGCCGCCGGCATCAAGGCGTTCGACATGCTGGAAGCGGCCGGCGACCTGCGCACGCAACTGGTCGACAACACCCGCTATTTCCGCGAGCGCATGACCGCCGCCGGCTTCGACCTCAAGCCCGGCGTGCATCCGATCAGCCCGGTGATGCTCTACGACGCACCGTTGGCGCAAAAGTTTGCCGAGCGCCTGCTGGAAGAAGGCATCTACGCCATCGGCTTCTTCTTTCCGGTGGTGCCCAAGGGGCAGGCGCGTATCCGCACCCAGATCAGTGCCGCGCATACCCGCGAGCATCTGGATCTGGCCATCGACGCCTTCATCAAGATCGGCCGCGAACTCGACGTCATCAAGGCCTGAGCATGCGCACGGTGCTGCGCCAACGGCTCCTGCTCGCGGCGCACACCGATGCCCAGGCGCAGCTGCTCGCCGGCAGTTGGGAAACCCGCTGCCTGCATTGCCGTCGCCGCCTGCAGATTCGTATCGATGGCGAACCGCTGGGCCACACCACGCTCGAACACGTGGTCCCGCAGGCCTGGTTCGGACGCCGCGCGGCGGCAGCGCTGTGCGCAGTGGTTGGCGACCACCCCAACGACGCGCGCAATCTGGCGCTGGCCTGTGCCGGCTGCAATCACGCCAAAGGACGGCGCCACGATGCAAATGGCGCCGGCGATGCACGCGCCGTCGAGGTCGTCAGCGCGCTGCTCAGTGCGCGTCTGGCACGCTGGTGGGAACCGACGTCAGCGCCTGAACTTCCTCCGCGCTGAGCATCCGCCAGGCGCCTTTGCCCAACTCGCCCATCGGCAGCGGCCCGATCGCCACGCGCACCAGCCGCAGCACACCGATGTCCACGGCCGCCAGCAGCCGACGAATCTGCCGGTTACGGCCTTCGTCCAGCACGATTTCCAGCCACGCATTACGCTCGCCCTCGCGCAGCAAACGCACCTGCTTGGCGCGCAGCAGCGCGCCGTCGCCATCGGGAGCGGGATCGATCACCCCGGCCTGCAACTGCGCCAGCTGCTCGGCGCCAGGGCGGCAGTCGATCTGTACGTGATAGGTCTTGTCCGGGCCAGTGGCCGGGTCAGTCACCGCCGCCGCCCATTGCGGGTCGTTGCTGAAAAGCAGCAGACCTTCGCTGGCCTTGTCCAGACGCCCCACCGGCGCAATCCACGGCAGGCCGGCGCCGTCGAAACAGCGATACACCGTGTCCCTGCCCTGCTCGTCGCGCACGGTGGTGACCACGCCGCGCGGCTTGTTGAGCATCAAATAGACCCGCGCAGGCCCGGCCAACGGCTGGCCATCGACCGTGATCGCCTCATGCTGGTCGGCACGGATCGGATATTCAGGGTCGCGGATCACCCGCGCGTCCACGCTGACCCGCCCATCGGCGATCCAGCGTGCCGCTTCGGTGCGCGAACACACCCCTAGCTTGGACAACACCCGCGCCAGCCCATGGCGTGGCGCGGCGGTCACCGGTCCTGCAGCCGATGGGCGCGAGACGCGCGTCGGCGCTGCCGAACCACGGTTGCGATGCCGGGACGTTGCCGGCGGAGGCCGCCGGGTCATGCCGTCCCGACCGTGCGGCTTACTTGTTTTCGATCGGCTTGGCGTCGGCTGCGGGCGCAGCCGGAGCCGGAGCCGCAACCGGACGCGCCTTGACCACACGCACGCCGCGCGCCTTCATCCAGGCATCGAACTCTTCGGCGGTCATGCGCTTGCCGTTCTGGCTCATGTCGAAGCGCCACGGCGTGTTGTCGAACGCAGTGGTGGCCTTGTAGGCCGCCGGATCGTTCGGATTGACGGTGCCGCCCGGCGGAATGACCTTGGCCAGATCCTGGCAACCTTCCACGCGCAGGCGCAGTAGCACGCGGTCCACCGACTGATCGCTGCTGTACGGCTGTGCCAGCACGCCGGTGGGCATGCCCAGCTGCACGCTGCGGGTGTAGAACTCGGCGGCTGCCGGTGCGATGACGGTGGCGGGCAACGGCAGCGGCTGGGACACCGTGCTGCCGGCGCAGTTCGGAGCGGCGTAGGCGGCGGGAATCAAGGCGAGACAGAGCAATCCTGCCGAAGCGGTACGCAGCATCGTTGGTTCTTCCAATAAAAGTGTGGTGTCGACGCGGCGAGTGTAGGCAGCGATGAACGCTGTTTCAACCGGAACCGTGCCTGGATGGCAACACAGACAGCATTGCGGCCTGTGTGCGAAGGAATTTGGGGATGTTTGGAGCGCACATAGACAAAACCCGGCACAAGGCCGGGTTTTGTATGGAACAAGCTAGCGGTCCAATTAGTTCTGGACGTTCAGCTCGGTACGACGGTTCTTCGCACGGCCTTCCGGATTGTCAGAACCATCCGGGTTGGCGTTCGGAGCAATCGGACGGCTCTCGCCGTAGCCGATCGGGCCGACCAGACGCGACGCATCAACGCCGTTCTTGGTCAGGTAGTCGTACACGGTGGTCGCACGACGCTCGGACAGCTTCTGGTTGTACGCGTCGGTACCCTTCGAGTCGGTGTGACCGGCAACCTCGACCTTCAGGTCGGGGTAACGCTTCAGGATCTCGGTCGCTTCGCTCAGGATCGACATTGCGTCAGGACGCAGGGTCGACTTGTTGAAGTCGAAGTTCACGCCCTTCAGGTCGATCGACACAGGCACCGGGCAACCGTCCGGACCGATGGTCTGGCCAGGCTGCGAAGCCGGGCACTTGTCGTCGCAGTTGTTGACGCCGTCACCGTCGTCATCCAGGTCTGCGCAGCTCGGAGCAACCGGAGCCGGAGCCGGCGGCGGAGCGGTCGACGGAGCCGGTCCCAACGGGATCACGACGCCGACCGAAGCCAGCACGTCGCCGAACCAGTCTTCCTGCGGAGCAGCAACGCTCTGGTCGTTGAAGTCGGCGCGGTAGGCCAGTTCAGCACGCACGGCGACGCGCTTGTCGAAGGTGGTCTGCAGACCGACACCAGCCTTGGCGGCAAAGTTGCCGTCTTTCTGCTGGCCCGGCGAAACCGGGTTCGGGGTTGCGTCGAACTCTTCTTCCGAACGCTGATAGCCCAGACCGAACAGCAGGTAGGGGTTCCAGCCGCGGCCTTCCTGGATGAAGTGGCGACGCAGGTCGAACGAGATGCCGTACTGGCTCCAGTTCTGATCCTGGTTGGCATCGAAGTTCGGGTTCTGATAGTTCAGTTCACCGTCGATCGACCAGTTCGGGCTGACAAACTTGCCCAAGCCCAGGGTGACGAACGGAGCATCATTGGTCAGACGATCGCTGTCCTGGAAGTTGAAGCCAGCGCTACCGGTCAGGTACCAACGGTCATCGAACTCCTGCGCGGACGCAGCCTGGGCAACTGCCAGACCGCCGAGCAACGCGGCAGTGAGAATTTTCTTGTTCATTTATACAGCTCCTTCTTTGGGAGATAAACCGATAGAGGCGTTGTTCTTGGTAAAGATGCTCGTCACATCCAGAGCCATCGGGGCGCAGATTAAGCCGGCCTCAGTGAAGATCGCGTTAACGGTCATATAACATGTGAAAGCAATCACCAGGGTTGCAAACCCCAGCCAATACTACGTATACAGTTTCATGAAGGAAAGGACCGGGCACTCACTTTTACCGGCCACTCCATCTGAACGGCAGCCGACTCAAGCGTGTTGAATACGATTACAAGCCTGCTGGTTTTCAATGGCCACGACCATGCCAAAAACCACATTGGTGAACGCAAGGCCCCGTGCGAGCTGAATTGTGGGGCCGGTAGTTGCAGCTGACTCGCTTCACAACGCACCCTGAACTTCCCATCAGGAGAGCCCCGATGAAAGCCGTCGCCCTCACCCGCTATCTGCCGATCGACGATCCGGCATCGCTGCTTGACATCGACATCCCCGTCCCTGCGGCGCCGTCGGGGTATGACTTATTGGTACGTGTAGAAGCGATCTCCGTGAATCCGGTCGATACCAAACTGCGGGCGCCGAAGCCGCAGCCCCTGACCGAGCCGAAAATCCTGGGATACGACGCGGCTGGCGTGATCGAAGCAGTCGGCCCGGAGGTCACCGCGTTTGCCGTGGGCGACGAGGTGTACTACGCCGGCGATATCGGCCGGCCGGGGAGCAACGCGCAGTACCAGCTGGTGGATGCGCGCATTGCCGGGTGCAAGCCCACCTCGCTGAGTTTTGCGCAGGCGGCCGCACTGCCGTTGACCACACTAACTGCGTGGGAGCTTCTGTTCCAACGCATGCCGTTCGCGTTCGATGGCGCACGCAATCGCGGCCGGCATCTGTTGATCATCGGCGGTGCCGGCGGCGTGGGGTCGATCGCGATCCAGCTGGCGCGGCACGCCGGCTTCACGGTGATTGCCACCGCCTCGCGCCCGGAGAGCGTCGAATGGGTGCGGCAGATGGGCGCGCAGCAAGTGATCGACCACCACCAGCCGCTGCAGCCGCAGTTGCAGGCGTTAGGTCTGCCGCACGTGGATGCAGCGCTGAATCTGGCCGACACCGACCGCTACTGGCAGCAGCTGGGCGAGATCCTGGCGCCGCAGGGGCATGTCGGTCTGATCGTCGAGCCACGCGGCCCGCTGATGATTGGCGACCCGTACAAATCCAAGTGCATCGGCATCCATTGGGAGCTGATGTTTGCGCGGTCGCGCTACGCCACCGACGACATGGTGGAGCAGCATCGCATCCTCAACCGTACTGCGAGCCTGATCGATGCTGGTGAGCTGCGCACGACGCACACCGAGACGCTGTCGCCGATCAATGCAGACAACCTGCGCGAAGCACATCGGCGGCTGGAGGGCGGCAGCACGATCGGCAAACTGGTGCTGGCCGGGTGGTAGCCGCGGTGGCTGGCGCCGCCTGTTTGCACGGCAGTGAGGCAGCCCGAGGACGCCCGCGCCCGCCTTCGGGTTGCACGAGCGCCGTGATCAAGCGCCACCGCCGCATGGGCAGACGCTCCGCAAGGCAGGTCTTGGCCTAGCGGACGGTGTGACGTCGGCCAACCTGCAGCTGCGTCGCGGCCGGCAGCGCAGAATTCGACACCCAGGGCTTGCCGCCACGCGCGTTTGCCTGCATCGTGCGCACTCCGTACGCCAGCGTATCCATATCATGTCGCCCGCCACCGGCCCTTCCGCCTCCTCCTTTCCGCACCTGTTCACGCCACTCGATCTGGGTTTCACCCAATTGCGCAATCGCGTCCTGATGGGCTCGATGCACACCGGGCTGGAAGATCGTGCGCGCGATTTCCCCAGGCTGGCCGCCTATTTCGCCGAACGGGCGGCAGGCGGAGTGGGCCTGATTGTCACCGGCGGCTTCTCGCCGAACGTGGTGGGTTGGCTCAAGCCGTTCGGCGGCAAGCTGTCGTGGCCCTGGGAAGTGCGCCCGCACCGCCAGGTCACCCGCGCGGTGCACCAAAACGGCGCCAAGATCTGCATGCAGTTGCTGCACGCCGGGCGCTATGCGTATCACCCGTTGTCGGTGGCGCCGTCCAAGCTGCAGGCGCCGATCAACCCGTTCACCCCGCGCGCGCTGTCGGCAGCGGCGGTGGACCGGCAGATCGCCGCGTATGCGCGCGCTGCGCGGCTGGCGCGCGAGGCCGGCTACGACGGTGTCGAGGTGATGGGCTCGGAAGGCTATCTGATCAACGAGTTCACCGCCGCGCGGACCAACAAGCGCACCGATGCCTGGGGTGGCGACGCAGCCAAGCGCATGCGGTTTGCGGTGGAGATCGTGCGTCGCATCCGTGAAGCCTGCGGGCCGGACTTCATCATCATTTACCGGTTGTCGCTGGTGGACCTGGTCGAAGACGGCAACCAGTGGCAGGAGATCGTGGCGCAGGCGCAGGCAATCGAAGCCGCCGGCGCGACCATCATCAACTCCGGCATCGGTTGGCATGAAGCGCGCGTACCGACCATCGCCACCTCGGTGCCACGCGCCGCATTCGCCGGCGTAACCGCCAAGCTCAAACCGCACCTGGGCATTCCGGTGGTGGCGAGCAACCGCATCAACATGCCGGAAGTGGCAGAACGCATTCTGTCCGACGGCGCAGCGGACATGGTGTCGCTGGCGCGCCCGCTGCTGGCCGACCCGGAGTGGACCAACAAGGCCCGCGCCGGGCAGTCGCACACCATCAATACGTGTATCGCCTGCAATCAGGCCTGCCTGGATCACGTGTTCGAAAACAAACTGGCTACCTGCCTGGTCAACCCGCGCGCCGTGCACGAAACCGAGCTGATCTATACGCCCACCACGACACCCAAGCGCATTGCCGTGGTCGGCGCCGGACCGGCGGGGCTGGCGTGCGCGACGGTGGCGGCCGAGCGCGGGCATCGCGTCACCTTGTTCGATGCGAGCAGCGAGATTGGCGGGCAGTTCAATGTCGCCAGGCGTATCCCCGGCAAGGAAGAATTCAACGAAACGCTGCGCTATTTCCGTCACCGCATCGAAGCGACTGGCGTCCAGCTGCGTCTGGACACGCACGTGCAGGCAGCGGACCTCAAGGACTTCGACGAGGTTGTATTGGCGACCGGCATCGAGCCGCGCAAGGTCGACTTCCCCGGCGCCGATCACCCGATGGTGGTGAACTACCTGGATGTGGTGCTGGGTCGGCATGTGGCCGCCACCAAGGTGGCGATCATCGGCGCGGGTGGCATCGGTTTCGATGTCGGCGAATTTCTGGTGCACGCCGGGGAGTCGCCAGCGCTGGATCCGCAGCGCTGGATGGCCGAATGGGGCGTGGACCCGACCTTCGAAGCGCGCGGCGCGCTGGCCAAACCGCAACCCGAGCCCCCTACCCGTCAGGTCTGGCTGCTGCAGCGCAGCTCCGGCCGCCCCGGTGCCCGCCTGGGCAAGACCACCGGCTGGATCCACCGCGCAACGCTCAAGGCCAAGGGCGTCAAGATGCTCGGTGGCGTGGAGTACCTGGGCGTGGACGATGCCGGCCTGCGCATTCGCGTGGACGGCGCCGAGCAATTGCTCGATGTCGGCACGGTGGTGATCTGTGCCGGTCAGGAACCGCGACGCGAGCTGCTGGCCGCCCTGCAGGCCAATGGTCAGCAACCGCACCTGATCGGCGGCGCGGACGTGGCCGCCGAACTGGACGCCAAACGTGCGATCAACCAGGCCAGCCGACTCGCTGCGGCGTTGTAATGCGTGAGCCGATGACGCACCAGACAAGGCCGGGATAAGGTTGTGGTGCACCGTCCAGTCGCGATAGCAATCGAGCGGCAGGCCGCTTTCTCCACGGGAAAGCGGCGTTGACGTTGCAGCGGAACGGCTGCGACCCTCGCCTGCAATAACGCCCTCATCGCCTTCTCGCTGCCGTGGCATGCAGCGTTCTTCTTATTGTCTTGGATCGGGGCTATAAGCGGCGGATGCGGACGTCACCGACAACGCGCTTGCTCCCTCCCCTGTCAACGGACACGTTGCTGGCGTATACGGCTGCACACTTCGGCAAAAGCCTGCTCTGGTACACCGGCGAATTGTTGCTGATCTTCGCCTTGACCGAATACGTGGAACTGAGTGCAACCGCTGCCGGCTTGTCGGTTGCAGCCGGGCTGCTCGTCAGTGCAGGCATGGGGGTGTTCGCTGCGCACCGCTGGCGTGCGGGTGTCAGCCTCGCATGGGCGGGGCGCGTGCAATGGCGAGGCATGTCGCTGGCGGCAGTGACGATGTCGTTGTTGTTTCTGGTACCGGTGTTGCCACCACCTGCACGCCTGCCTTGCGTGCTGTTACTCAGCCTGCCGTTTCGTGCGGCCTACGCCATGGGTGACGTCGCGCAGAACACGTTGCTTGGACTGTGCCGTTGGCCATGGCGCGGAGCGCAAGGCGTGAGTGCGCTGCGATTGATCGGCAGCGGCTTGGCCGCATTATTGATGAGTGCAGCGATCGGGCTGCTGTTGCACACAGGGCATCATGCTGGGGCCGCGACTGCAATGACGGTTGTGGGCACGGTGAGTACCATCGCAATGACCTCGTCCTGGTGGCTGCGCCAGACGCTGCAGACGCACACGCAGCGCGTTAGTAGCCCACCTGCCGATCGATCGATCGCATCGTCGCGTAGCCATCCACTGTTGCCGATAGTGGTGATTGCGCTGCTGTCGCTGGCCTTGCCGACGTTTACCAAACTGGCGCCGTATCTGGCGCAGACGCTGGTCATCTCGCAGCGTTGGGGTAGCGCGCTCCTGATCAGCTACGCCATTGGCTCCGTGGTCGTACAACCGCTGGCCGCGCGCCTGCCTACCAGCGCGCGCCAGCGACTGGGATACAGCGGTATCGCGTTGGTCGGCTGCGGGCTGCTGTTTGCATTGCAAACAACGCGCAGCGTCTGGCCGGATGCAGCACTGGCCCTTGGCGTGGGCATGGCGGCGGGCAGCGTGGGGAACTGGGTGTGGGCGCGTCATGCCGAACTCTCCATGCACTACGACCCGGCGCACCAAGCTCGCCGCTTTGCCATGCTGACCGCCGTCGCACAGATTGCGCTTGCGCTAGGCAGTGCTGTGGTCGGGCTGCTGCTCCATCTCTACAACGACCACGATGCACCTCAAGAGTCCCTGGCATGGTCGATGGCGCTCGGGCCCATCGCCTGCGGCTTGGCCTGCCTGCTGCTGGCCTGGAGCACCCGCGCCTTCTCGCTTGCACGGCGATTGCCTGCAGAAACAACACCGACACCGCTATAAACTTGACCGCGCACACCTAGTTGCACGTTACGCATTTCCTCGACGATTACCGTGCGAAAACGTGTCGTTGGTGCGCACCAGACACGCACGCGTCACTGTCGTGTTAGCCGCCATTGCCGAAGCACGATGCAGATCCAGTCGCTGCATTAGCCAACACCACGTTCGCAATCAAGACACGCAATCGTCCGAATCATTGCGCCACCTCGAACATGCGAATCTGAGCAATACGCGTGATCGTAGATAGGGCCGTGTACATCGATCACTGATGACGCATGACCGCGACGACCACGCCATAAGATGTGGCGATCTCGGATATCCGCCCAGCCAACAAGACCCCGCGCAGATCTCGCTACAGTTGAGCAAATGATGATTGCGACGAGAGGGTCGTGGAGATCGTTGCGACACCGATGCAGCAGCGCAGTTTTGTAATCGTCTACGACACTTCATGCGTACATGGGCAGACAACTGCTCGCTCAACAATGCCGCAGGATGTGCGGCGCCGACGCGTACAAAACGTGCGACTGCTTGTGTGCGTCCACTTCAACGACACCCGAATTCAATGACTGTTTTTTTCGTTCCCAGATAACGCGTGCAGCCAGCGTGAAAGCAGAACTCACCAACGATCCAGGTGTGCCATCTGCGTAATGTCAAAACACACCCAACGCACATGATCCCCTGTCGCCGCGCGAATGCGACGCGCATCGCATGGTGCGATGCGTGAGGCATCACTGACGCAACCTAGACGCAGCCGAGGCAAGCCCGCGTCAACCCCGCCCATTCAGCCAAGATTGTGTGATTGGCGCCTACCTTGCGCCAACTTTTTGACCCACCTCATTTGGTGGGCACCTTCGGTAGATCTCTCTTTCACCGAAGACCGGGCGGCCCGTGACAGGTCGCCTCCCCATGACGCCAAGCCTTTCGTACTGGTGCATCCACTTTGGATGCTCTACGAACCGGCCCATACGGAGCAAGGAGTTGTATGAAGATGATTTGGATATTCTGGCTGGCGCAGTTGATGCCGCAGCCAGCTGCAGATTCGCTGTGTTTGAGCACGACCGTTTATCTGGAAGCGCGCGACCAGACCTTGCGCGGCCAGCAGGCTGTTGCGGAAGTTGCGTTGCGTCGACTGGATAGCGGTTTGTGGGGCGACTCGATGTGCGAGGTAGTCACTGCACGCAAGCAGTTCGCACCGACAATCGTCGCGCCGGGCACGCAGTTGAAGAACGACGATGCCTGGAACAAGGCATTGGGCGTTGCACTCGCCGCAGAACGTAACTGGGCGTTGCCTGTGGGTCAGCGCAAGGAGATCGTGCCTGGCGCCAGCCACTTTGCCGCGAGCGCGATTGCTAGCCCGAGTTGGCGGAATGCGTATCAGGTTGCCACCATCGGCGATCACACGTTCTACCGCGTGCAGAAGTTGCGGCCGCGCACTGCGTCGTAACGACCTCGTGGGCTGATCGCGGTGCAACGTGTCCACACCGTTGCGATACCGCATTCGGCTGATAACGCCGCGTTTTCGCACGAGCCGATCAGTGCGTAGCTCTACGCACGGTGTCTCGCGATGCACGCAAGCGCCACTTGTGCGCTGCCGGCAAATCGCTACTCGTATGACGCCGATGACGCGCAGCATTTGTGGCGCGACCGCGACAACAAGCACCCAACATCGGCGCCGGCCATGTGATCGGCTGCGTCGCGTAGCGAATGCTGTTCGCCCATGACAACGGCCGCGCCGCACGTGCGCGATTGCAGCACTGATGCGATCGCCATCGACGCGGCAACAGCGTCAGTGCACGCGGCCATGTCGTCTCGAACGAAAACGCTTTTCCACGTTACGCAGTGCGCTACACGTCGCGCTGCAGGTCGCAGTGCGCCGAGCGTTACAGCGCATTGCCGTTGATCTCATGGCAGCACAGCTGGCCGCCCAACCCGGCTAAGCTTGCATCCCCTAGTCCTCCCTGGATGCACATGAAGCTATACACCAAGCCCGGCGCCTGTTCACTTGCAGACCACATTGTGCTGCGTTGGTCCGGGCTGCCGTTCGACCTGGTCGTGGTCGATGCAGCCACCATGAAGTCGCCCGAGTATCTGCAGCTCAATCCCGCAGGCGCCGTGCCGTTGCTGGTAGTCGATGATTGGGCGTTGACCCAGAACGCGGCCATCCTGAATTACGTCGCCGATGTTGCGCCGCTCACCAGCCTGGGCGGTGACGGCAGTGCGCGTAGCCGCGCCGAAATCAATCGCTGGATCGCCTTTTCGAATGCCGATGTGCATCCGACCTTCAAGCCGATCTTCGGCAGCACCGCGTATCTGCAGGACGAGGCATTGATCGCGCGCAGTCACGACGATGCACGCAGCAAGTTGCGCGCGCTCTACACGCGCGTCGATGCGCATCTGCAGGGCCGCGAGTGGTTGGCCGGCGACAGCCATACCGGCGCCGATGCCTATCTGTTCGTGACCTTGCGCTGGGCCAATAAGGCAGGCGTGGACCTCAGCGGCCTGACCGCACTGGATGCGTTCTTCAAGCGCATGCAGGCCGATGCGGATGTACAGGCCGCGCTGAACGCCGAAGGTCTGTCGTAATCGGCACTGCGGTGTAACGGGTGACGTGATGCCACGTCACACGATAAGGCAGCGCATCGCAGCGCGTGCAGATCATCGCGCTGTGTCGCCCGCAGACCATCGCAGCAGATCGAACTCCGCATGCACGTTCATCGCCTGCATGCAGACAAAAAAACGCCGGGCAGTGCCCGGCGTTCTTGTAGCAACTACAGCTGCGAACCTCAGCCCAGCAGGTGCGACACGCCGCTGCGCTCTTCTTCCAGCTCGGCCAGGGTCTTGTCGATGTACTTCTGGCTGAAGTCGTCGATCGGCAAATCCTTGACCAGGGTGTACTGGCCATTTTCGGTGATCACCGGGAAGCCGAAGATCACGCCTTCCGGAATCCCGTAGGAACCGTCGGACGGCACGCCCATGGTGACCCACTTGCCGTTGCTGCCCAGCACCCAATCACGCACGTGATCGATGGCGGCATTGGCAGCCGATGCGGCCGACGACAGGCCGCGCGCTTCGATGATCGCCGCGCCGCGCTTGCCCACGGTCGGGATAAAGGTAGACGCGTTCCATTCCTGGTCGTTGATCGCATCGCCGATGGACGCGCCATCGGAGGTGGCGAAACGGTAGTCCGGGTACATGGTCGGGCTGTGGTTGCCCCACACCACCAGCTTTTCGATGCCGCCGACCGGCTTGCCGAGCTTGAGCGAGAGCTGGCTCAGGGCGCGGTTGTGGTCCAGACGCAGCATGGCGGTGAAGTTCTTCGGGTTCAGATCCGGCGCCGACTTCATTGCGATGTAGGCATTGGTGTTGGCCGGGTTACCGACCACCAGCACCTTGACGTCACGCTTGGCCACCTTGTTCAACGCCGCGCCCTGCGCGGTGAAGATCTTGGCGTTCTCCAGCAGCAGGTCCTTGCGCTCCATGCCCGGGCCGCGCGGACGCGCGCCGACCAGCAGGGCCACGTCGATGTCCTTGAACGCCACTTCGGCGTCGTCGGTGCCGACCATGCCGGCCAGCAGCGGGAACGCGCAGTCTTCCAGCTCCATCATCACGCCCTTGAGCGCGGCCTGGGCCTTCTCGTTGGACAGTTCCAGCAATTGCAGGATCACCGGCTGATCCTTGCCCAGCATTTCGCCCGAAGCGATACGGAACAGCAGGGCGTAGCCGATCTGGCCGGCAGCGCCGGTCACAGCAACACGAACAGGTGCTTTCATGGGGTGTTTCCTCTGCTAAAAAGCGTTGGTGGGGGTCGCGCGCTGGCGTGGCGCAAGGCCTGGCGGCGCGCTTTGACAAGCAAACGGCCGCACATGGCGGCCGTTCGATGGGGTGCGATCAGGCGGCGAGGATCTTGTTCCACTCCGCAACGCGGTCGGCCTTGGCGGCCAGCACGGCGTCGGTGTCGCCTTCAATGGTGAGCGTGTTGATGGTGTCGCCCTGGGCAACGCTATCCACCACGTCCAGGCCCTGGGTAACCTTGCCGAACACGGTGTGCTTGCCGTCCAGCCACGGGGTGGCGGTGTGGGTGATGAAAAACTGGCTGCCATTGGTGTTCGGGCCGGCATTGGCCATGGACAGCACGCCGCGCTCGTGGCCGACGCCATTGTTGGTTTCGTCTTCGAAGCGATAGCCCGGGCCGCCGCGGCCGGAACCTTCCGGGCAACCGCCCTGGACCATGAAGTCGGCGATGACGCGGTGGAAGCTCAGGCCGTTGTAGAAGCCGCGCTTGGCCAAGTTGACGAAGTTGGCGACGGTGAGCGGTGCCTTCTCCGGGTACAGCTCAACAACGATCGGGCCGCGGGACGTGTCGAAAGTGGCGATCAGGGACATGGAAATCCTTGCAGGTTCTGGGGTGATCAACAGCCCATTAGGATACACCCGGGCGCGTGGACGACCGCGCAGTTACGACCATGGTCCAAGGCCGTCGCCGGGCCTGGATCCGCCCGCCGTCACGCTGCCTGAATGGGGGATCTGAATTGCCTTCAGCTAATCCGCAACGGCAGCGCAACGAAACCGCTATAATATTCGGCTTACCTCATCTCAAGACTGGCGCCAGACAGGGGCCCTTTCCGCATGTCCATTGAAAAACTCCGCAATATCGCCATCGTCGCGCACGTCGACCATGGCAAGACCACCCTCGTCGACTGCCTGCTGAAGCAGTCCGGCACCCTGTCCGAACGCACCGTCTTGGCTGAGCGTGTGATGGACAGCAATGATCAGGAAAAGGAACGTGGCATCACGATCCTGGCCAAGAACACGGCCATCACCTGGCAGGGCAACCGCATTAACATCGTCGACACCCCGGGACACGCCGACTTCGGTGGCGAAGTCGAGCGCGTGCTGTCGATGGTGGACTCGGTGCTGATCCTGGTCGACGCGATGGACGGCCCGATGCCGCAGACGCGCTTCGTGACCCAGAAGGCCTTTGCGATGGGCTTCAAGCCGATCGTGGTGGTCAACAAGATCGACCGTCCCGGCGCACGTCCGGACTGGGTGATCGACCAGGTGTTCGACCTGTTCGACAAGCTCGGCGCAACCGACGAGCAGCTGGACTTCCCGATCGTCTACACCTCCGCATTGAACGGCTACGCCAGCCTGGATTCGGACGTGCGCGACGGCGACATGACCCCGCTGTACGAAGCGATCATGCAGCACGTGTCGGCACCGGACGTTGATCCGGACGGCCCGTTCCAGATGCGCATCAGCCAGCTGGATTACAACAATTTTGTCGGTGTGATCGGCATCGGCCGCATCCAGCGCGGCGTGTTGAAGAAGAACATGCCGGTCAGCGTGATCGACCGCGAAGGCAAGAAGCGTCAGGGCAAGGTGCTGCAGGTGCTGGGCTTCCTCGGCCTGGAGCGCATCGAGCAGGACACCGCCGAGGCCGGCGACATCGTCGCCATCTCCGGCGTGGCCGAGCTGACCATCTCCGACACCGTGTGTGCGCTTGACGCCCCGGAAGGCCTGCCGCCGCTGACCGTGGACGAGCCGACCATCTCGATGACCTTCCAGGTCAACAACTCGCCGTTCGCCGGCAACAAGGACCTGTCCGGTGGCAAGTTCCTGACCAGCCGCCAGCTGCGCGATCGTCTGGACCGCGAGCAGGTGCACAACGTGGCACTGAAGGTCGAGGAAGGTTCCGACGCCGACAAGTTCCTGGTCTCCGGCCGTGGCGAACTGCATCTGTCGGTGCTGATCGAAAACATGCGTCGTGAAGGCTACGAACTGGCCGTGTCGCGTCCGGAAGTGATCATCAAGGAGATCGACGGCAAGCAGATGGAGCCGATCGAACAGCTCGTGGTGGACATCGAAGAACAGCACCAGGGCGGCGTGATGGAAAAGCTGGGCAGCCGCAAGGGCCAGCTGAAGAACATGGAGTCGGACGGCAAGGGCCGCGTGCGTCTGGATTACATGATCCCGGCGCGTGGCTTGATCGGCTTCCAGAACGAGTTCCGCACCCTGACCCAGGGCTCGGGCCTGCTGTTCCACGTTTTCGACCATTACGGCCCGAAGGAACAGGGCGCCATCGCCAAGCGCCAGAACGGCGTGATGATTGCCAACGCACCGGGCGCCACTCCGGCCTATGCGCTGGGGCCGTTGGAAGAGCGTGGCCGTCTGTTCGCCGCTGAAGGCGACAACGTGTACGAAGGTCAGCTGATCGGTATCCACTCCAAGGACAACGATCTGACCGTCAACGCGATCAAGACCAAGCCGCTGACCAACATGCGTGCTTCGGGCAAGGACGATGCGATCAAGCTGACCCCTGCGATCAAGTACACGCTGGAGCAGGCACTGGACTTCATCGAGGACGACGAGCTGGTCGAAGTCACCCCGAAGGAAATCCGTCTGCGCAAGAAGGGTTTGACCGAAAGCGACCGTAAGCGCTCTGGCCGTTCCGGCTGAGTTACTGACTAAGCCACAGTCGTGAGCAACAAGCCTTACAGCCCGGATCCGCGCGCGCATCCGGGCCTCCACGCGATCGCCTTGCTAGAGGCGGTCAAGGGCGGGCTTGCGCTATTGGCGGCGACGGGCCTGGAAATTCTGGGCCCGCTCCCGCTGCAACATGCGGTCAGTACGCTGATTCGCCGCTTCAACCTAGATCCGGACCACGGCGCATTGCCGTCGTTACTCAAGACCATCAGCCCCGATGCGGTGCATCTGGCGGCCGCCGCAATGCTGGCCTACGGCCTGCTGCATGTGGTGGAAGCCTGGGGTCTGTGGCGTGCCAAGGCCTGGGCCTCGGTACTGGGCTGCCTGTCGGCGGCCATCTATCTGCCCTTCGATATCTACGCCATCGTCCGCCATCCTGGCTGGACCGCTTGGGCCGTGCTGGCGATCAACCTGATCGTGGTCGGCGTACTGGCACGCGATCTGGTCAAGCGCCGACGTCGCTGACCCTGCCTGCCCGTCCACGGGCGCGCGATCACGTTGTCACCCCGACGCAGCGACGTTAGCCTGCGGAAAGTCCCCGCGGAAAACCACCATGCGCTCCACCACCCTGTCTTTTGCGCTGCTGCTGGCGTTGTGCGGCTGTGCGCATGCCGATGACACGATGCGTCCGGCAACCGACGCCGCTTCGGCTGCCAAACCGCTCGACCTGATCGATGCCGACGTCGCCGGCCTGCAAGCGCGCATGGCCCGTGGCGACACCACCAGCCTGGCACTGACGCGCGCCTATCTGCAGCGCATCGAGACCATCGACCGCGCCGGCCCCACGCTCAACGCCGTGATCGAGCGCAATGCGCAGGCCGAAACGGACGCCCGCACCCTGGACGCAGAACGTGCCGCCGGCCGCGTGCGCGGACCGCTGCACGGCATCCCGGTGCTGCTCAAGGACAACATCGACGCGCTGCCGATGGTCAACAGTGCAGGCTCGCTGGCACTGGCCGAGTTTCGCCCTGCTCGCGATGCGTTTCTGGTGCAGCGCCTGCGCGCGGCCGGTGCGGTGATCCTGGGCAAGACCAACCTGAGCGAATGGGCCAACTTCCGTTCCACCCAGTCCAGCTCCGGCTGGAGCGCCCGCGGCGGGCTGACCCGCAATCCCTATGCGCTGGATCGCAATCCGTGCGGCTCCAGCGCCGGCACCGGCGCAGCAATCGCTGCCAGCCTGGCCACGGTAGGCATCGGCACCGAAACTGACGGCAGCATCACCTGCCCGGCTGCGGTCAATGGCCTGGTCGGGCTCAAACCCACCGTCGGCCTGGTCAGCCGCGACGGCATCATTCCGATCTCGGCCAGCCAGGACACCGCCGGCCCGATGACCCGCAGCGTCGCCGACGCCGCCGCGCTGCTGCAGGCGATCGCCGCGCCCGATCCGCAGGACCCGGCCACGCGCCATGCGCCGTCGTCCACACCAAACTATCTCGCCCACCTCAAGCCCGATGGCCTGCGCGGCGCGCGTCTGGGCCTGCTGCGCAATCCACTGCGCGAGGATCCCGCGATCGCCGCAGCTTTGGATCGCGCCGTACAGACCTTGCGCGCGGCCGGCGCCACGGTAGTTGAGACCGCCCTGGTCACGGATGGCAAGTGGGATGCTGCTGAGCAGACGGTCTTACTGGTCGAATTCAAGGCCGGTTTGAATGCCTATCTGCGCAGCCACGCTGCGCCGATCAAAGATCTGGACGCGCTGATCGCCTTCAATCGCGCCAATGCACAGCGTGAAATGCCCTACTTCGGACAGGAATTGTTCGAACAGGCGCAGGCTGCGCCCGGCCTGAAGGACCCGGGCTATTTGAGCGCGCGCGCCAGCGCCAGGCGGCTCGCTGGCGAGCAAGGCATCGACGCAGCCCTGAAAGCCGACCGCCTGGACGCACTGATCGTGCCGACCACCGGCGCTGCCTGGGTCACCACGCTCGGCAAGGGCGACACCTTTCCCGGTGCCGGCTACGGCGCCGCAGCAGTGGCCGGGTATCCCAGCCTGAACGTGCCGATGGGGCAGACCCAGGGTCTGCCGCTCGGATTGCTGTTCATGGGCACCGCCTGGAGCGAGCCGCGCCTGATCGAACTGGCCTACGCCTATGAGCAACGCAGCCACGCGCGATTTGCGCCCAGCTATGCGCCCAGCGCATCGCCGGCGGCACCGGCCGCACCGCAGCCGAAGGCGCCCGACTGACTGAGAATCCGTAAAGCAGCACTGGTCATCGATTGATACGCATGCCGCACGCCGCACAACCGAACCTGCCGCAGCCTGTCGGCAGGCACAGCTAGATCGAAGCCGCAGGCTCGCCGTCTTCTGCACCTGGCGAACGCACGCTGTCCGGTGCGATCGGCTCCTTCGCGCCTGATGACGGTTTTTCCTGCGTTGCAATCTCGGCGCGGATTCTGGGCAGCGCGTAGGCGTGCTCGCGGGTCAGAAAATCGATCATGCGTTCGCGCACCAAGCAACGCAGATCGAACGCATCGCCGGAATTGCGCGCGCTCACCAGCAAACGCACCTGGATGGTGTTGTCGCTGGTGTCGGTGATCTGGGTGACGCAGACGCGCCCATCCCATAACGGCTCGCTGTGGCAGATGCGTTCCAGTTCCGCGCGCACTGCCGCAATCGGCGTGCGGTAATCCAGCCACAGGAACGCGGTACCGAGCAGGTCCGCACTGGCGCGCGTCCAGTTCTGAAACGGGTTTTCGATGAACCAGGTCAACGGGACCACCATGCGCCGTTCGTCCCAGATCCGCACCACCACGTACGAGCTGCCGATCTCTTCGATACGGCCCCATTCCCCTTCCACGATCACCACGTCATCCAGGCGGATCGGCTGAGTCAGCGCAATCTGCAAGCCGGCGATCAGGTTGCCGAACACCGGCTTGGCCGCAATACCGGCCACCAGCCCGATGATCCCCGCCGACGCCAGCAGCGTCTTGCCGATCTGGCGCACCTGCTCAAAACCGAGCAGCACCACCGAGATACCGAGCAGGATCACCGTGCCCATCACCACGCGACTCAAGACCCGTGTCTGGGTCTGGATACGCCGCGCGGTGAGATTGTCCGACACCTCGATCGGATTGCTGCGCAGGATCGCCATTTCGCCGGCGGCGACCGCACGCACCAACAACCAGGTGACGCAGCCGACAATGCCGACATGCAACAAGTGCTGCACCGCGGCCAGCGCCTTGCCGGATAACGGCGTGGCCTCGGTGGCGATACCCAGAAACAGCAGCGGCAGAATAAAGGCCGCCGGCAGCGTGACCACGCGAATGATGCGTGCGCGACGGTAATCGCGGCCCTGCATGCGGCGAAACAGCCACAGCATCAGCGACCAGGTAACGACGCCCGCCAGCAGCGCGGCGCCCAGCGGGATTGCGTATTCGCGGATGACGTTCCAATCGGCAGTCAAACCGTTCCTCCTGTGGGGGGAAAGAGGGATGGCTGCAAGAGCATGCCGCATGCGGCATGAGCATCACGTCATACGCACAGTGACTTCATGCGCCCAGCGGCTGCGATGCCACCTGTTGCTGCTTGCGCACGATCGCCATCGCGATTTCCAGCGACTGCTCGTAGTTCAAGCGCGGGTCCACGCTGGAGCGATACGCACGCTCCAGATCGCGCTCGGTCAACTCGCGCGCGCCGCCAGTGCATTCGGTGACATCTTCGCCGGTGAGTTCCAGATGCACGCCACCCAGCCGCGTGCCGGCCGCCGCATGCAGATCGAACGAGGTTTCCACTTCGCTGCGAATATTGTCGAAACGCCTTGTTTTATAGCCATTTCCGGTGCTTTCGGTGTTGCCATGCATCGCATCGCAGACCCATAGCACGCGTCGGCCATCGCGCTTGACCGCATCCAGCAACGGCGGCAGTTTCTCGGCAATCTGCGTGGCACCCATGCGATGAATGAAACTCAGGCGGCCAGGTTCGTCTTCCGGATTGAGCACATCGATCAGGCGCAGCAACTGGTCCGGCTGCACCGACGGTCCCACCTTGATCGCGATCGGATTGCGCACGCCACGCAGATACTCCACGTGCGCGCCATCCAGCGCCGCGGTACGCATGCCAATCCATGGGTAATGCGTGCTGAGATTGAACCAGCCCCACTGGCGCGGCACCTGCCGGGTCAGGCCTTCTTCGTACGGCAGCAACAATGCTTCGTGAGACGTATAGAAATCGATGCGATTGAGGTTGTACACCTCCGATCCGGACAGGGTTTCCATGAAGCGCACTGCATCGCCGATCGACGCAACCATCTTCTGGTAGTCCGCCGCCAGCGGCGAATAGCCCACCCAATCCAGATTCCAGTATTCGGGGTGATGCAGGTCGGCGAAGCCTCCATCGATCAACGCGCGTACGAAGTTCATCGTCATCGCCGAACGCGAGTGCGCGGTGATCATGCGGCGCGGATCAGGCACACGCGCCGCCTCGGTGAAGGCCGGCGCATTGATCACATCGCCGCGGTAGCTGGGCAAGGTCACGCCATCGCGCGTTTCGGTATCGGCCGATCGCGGCTTGGCGTACTGCCCGGCAAAGCGCCCTACCCGCACCACCGGCAGGTGCAGGCCATGCACCAGCACCAGGCTCATTTGCAGCAGCACTTTCAGCCGATTGGAGATCGTGCCCGACTCGCAATCGCTGAAGTTCTCCGCGCAATCGCCGCCCTGCAGCAGGAAGCGCTTGCCCTCCTGCGCTTCTGCCAGCTGGCGTTTGAGCGCGAAGATCTCCCAGGAGGTCACCAACGGTGGCAACTGCCCCAACTCGTCCATGGCGCTCTGCAGTGCGGCTTGATCCGGATACACCGGCAGCTGCAGCGCGGGTTTGCCACGCCAGCTACCGGGCGCCCACGCCGAGGCAGCGGAATCGGAAACGGGAGAAGGGGCGGAAAGATTCATGGCAACAGCACTCCTGGACAGCCTGCGATGGTGGCAGAGCCGGCGCGTCCCGCAAAGCGCTCTGCACCGATGCCGCCCAGGGACGAAAGCACTGTTGGCGCGGCAATGCCTGCCAAGCGGTTGCGAGCGACTGAACCGCAAGCAAAGCCGTCGGGCCAGGCATGACTTTCGGCCTACGCTAGCGCCCGCCCGTAAGCAGAATGTTACGAGGTAACACCCTCCTCCCTAGCCGTCCTGCGACCGCCATGACCCCTCGCCGCCTCCCAGCCGCCATCGTTTCCATCCTGCTGTCTTCCTGTGCCGGTACCGCAATCGCCGCAGATGCCGTTGCCGACCAAACCACCGATTTGGACACCGTCAACGTCATCGCCAAGCTCGAGGCGGCGCGCAACGCCTTGTCCCCGGATATCGGCAGCAGCCAGTACACCATCACTGCCGAAGACATCGACCGCCTTCCACTCGGCGCCTCCACACCGCTCAACCAGGTGCTGCTGCAAGCGCCGGGCGTGGTACAGGACTCGTACGGCGGCATTCACGTGCGCGGCGATCATGCCAACCTGCAGTACCGCATCAATGGCGTGATGTTGCCCGAATCCATCTCCGGCTTCGGCCAGAGCCTGGAGCCGCGCATCATCAAGAACCTCAAACTGCTCGATGGCGCCTTGCCCGCGCAGTTCGGCGACCGCACCGCCGCAGTTGTGGACATCACCACCAAGAACGGCGCCGAGCTGGGCAATGGCGGCAGCGTCGGCATCACCGGCGGCTCCTACGACACCGTCAATCCAAACGCCTCGCTGTGGGGCAGCAGTGGGCGCTGGAGCTGGTTCGTGACCGGCGACTACGAACAGAACAGCCACGGGCTGGAAAACCCGATCGACAGCCGCTCGCCCGACCACGACAAGACCCATCAGGGCAAAGGCTTTGCCGATCTGAGCTATCTGATCGACGAAAATACCCGCCTCAGCCTGTTGGTCGGCTATGCCAACAATCGCTTTCAGATTCCCAATAATCCCGGCCAGACTCCGGCGTTCGATTACCTCGGCACCACCGATTTCGATTCCTCGCGCCTGGACGAAAACCAGCGCGAAACCACCCGTTTTGGCACCTTGGCACTGCAGGGCATGCTCGGCGACACCAGCTATCAGCTGTCGGCTGGCCAGCGTTACAGCAGCGTCGCCTTCTCGCCCGATGTGGCTGGCGATCTGATCTTCAACGGCATCGCCTCCCAGGTGGACCGCAGCAATCGCGCCAACACCGTGCAGGCGGATTTCTCCACGCCCTGGGGCAATGCGCACACGCTGCGCTATGGCCTGTACGGCAATTTTGAACACGCCATCGCCAGCAACAATTCTTTTATCTTCCCGGCCGATACCGACGGCAACCAGAGCAGCAACGTGCCGGTGTTCATTGCCGATGGCAGCCGCTTCCACGCCAGCACGTACGCGCTGTATCTGCAGGACGAATGGAAGATCGGCGACGACTGGACCGTCAACTACGGCGTGCGTGGCGACCGTTACAAGGCCTTCGGGGCAAGCGAGGGCCAGCTCAGCCCGCGCCTGGGCGTGGTCTGGACAGCAAGCGACAGCACCACCGTGCATGCGGGCTACGCGCGCTACTTCACGCCGCCTGCCAGCGAGCTGATCTCTACCAGTGATATCGCGCTGTACGACGGCACCACCAACCAGCAGTCCACCGACGGCGGACCGACCACGCCGCTCAGCGAACGCAGCGATTACTACGACCTCGGCATCTCGCAAGTGGTGAGCGATCACCTGACCCTTGGCCTGGATACTTACTACCGCAAAGCCGCCCGGTTGCAGGACGAAGGCCAGTTCGGCGCCGCTTATGTCTATTCCACCTTCAACTACCGCAACGGCCGCATCCGTGGTGCCGAGTTCAGCGCTGACTACAGCAATGGCCCGGTCACCGCATATTTCAATCTGGCCTACAGCAAGGCGATGGGCAAACAGGTCCTGACCAGCCTGTACAACTTCGACCCGGACGCATTGGCGTACGCGCAAAACAACTGGATCCATCTGGACCACGACCAGAAGCTGACCTCCTCCGGCGGCATCAACTACGCCATCAGCGACAGCAGCCGGATCGGTGCGAATTACCTCTACGGCAGCGGCTTGCGCACCGATACCGACACTGTGCCCAATGGCGGCGAACTGCCCTCGTACTTCCAGTTGAATCTCAGCGCAGGGCACGATTTCGCGCTTACCGCGCATCCGCTGCACGCGCAACTGGCCGTCCTCAACGTGCTCGATCGCAGCTACCAGCTACGCGACGGCGGCGGCATCGGCGTGTTCGCCCCGCAATGGGCGCCGCGCCGTGGTGTTTACCTGAGTCTGCAGCAGACATTCTGAGCGCAACACGCGGCGCACCGGTAACTGCGCAACGCAGCAAAAGGACCTGGTCGATTCCGGGTCCTTCTGCTTTTTCAGGCACAACGAAAATCAGGGTATTGGATCTGAGTAGTCAAACGCCTGTCCCTGCCATGTTCCTGGCTCAAGCTCAGCGCTTCGGCGCGTCGTAACGTCCATCAACGTAACGCCTTGCCCAGGCGCCGACCAGCGCGTGCCGGTGCCATCGCTGACGCAATCGGCCGACCTCACGGAAGCGACATGCTCAACCAAACCAGCCGCATCACCTATGCGCAACCCACGGCACAGGCTTACGCGACGAGTAACGGCCAGCAAGCGGAGAGTGAGCGCGCAGCGCACTGCGCACAGAAGCGGACTGCTTACAGAACGCGATTTCGCGCAGCGGTCCTACTGCCCCGGTCATCGGAGCAGTTGATCGCCGGCGATCAACGTCCGTCAGTGATGCACAGACGTCCGGCGTGCTTTGAAGCCGGCGTACAGCGCCCACAAGGCCAGCGACACGAACCAGACCATGCTCCACATCGGCATGCTCAGGCCCAGAAACCGCCAGTCGATGTTGCCGCAATCCCCGGTGCCGGTCAGCACGGTGCGGAACACTTCGAACGGCCCCATCGTCTCGCTCAGAAAGCTCAGCGGCGGGCCGCATGACGACATCATGTCCTTGGGCCGGATCTGCACCCAGACGTGCCGTGCCGCGATACCCATACCCACACCGGCGGCGATGAAACTCAGCACGCCATATACCTTGCGCCCACCGGCAGCACGCGGCCCGTGCAGCGCACCCAGCAGGAAAAACACCGCCAGCGCGGCAAACGCGATCCGCTGAAAAATACACAGCGGGCAAGGCTCGAGCCCCAGGTGCAATTGCACATAGATCGCGTAGGCCAGCAGCCCTGCGCAAGCAACAAACCCCAACAGAAACTGTGCCCGGAAACCCCAACGGAATGGATTCATCGTGACTGCTTGCCTAGGACCAAGGCGTCGATTATCAGCCATGACCGCCGCCATGACCACGGATGCATGCGTCTGACGGAGCGCCTGCTGCGAAGCGCTGCAACACCTCTGTGGTGCTGTCGGCTTTATCGCTTAGGTGCAGAGCACTCAGGCGACCCTCCCGGATGGCGAGCCATCCAGATCGCTCGGCGTGGATGGTGACTGGGGTCGGGCACGAACAGGTGACGCACATTGACCACATCACCGCTAACTGCCTGACACGGACACAGATGAAGGCGTTACACGGGGAATCCGCCACCTCCCCATCTGCGCTCTCCACCAGGTACCTGGGAGCCCAACGGATGCCGGAAACAAGCCGTCGACCCACGCCCCATCCACGACGTTGATGGCTCTCACTTGATCTGCGGCGCGTCGCTCCAGCGCCCCAATACCGCCTCGCCTATCCCACACACTCCAACTTCCCCGGCTCCAAACTCGCATTTCTGCATTCAAACCCAGGCGACACGAATTTGCGGATTCTTCAACCCACGCAGGCAGTACCGCAGCGCCACGTAAGCGCACCAAACCAACCGCGCACCCCATGCCGCGTCCATCGATAATCCAAACGCCCCAATAAAAAAGCCCGGCGTGAGCCGGGCTTTTTCGAGAATCTGTGTGAAGCGATCCGATTACTCGGCCACTTCTTCTGCCACGACCGGACGGTCGACCAGCTCGACATACGCCATCGGCGCATTGTCACCGGCACGGAAGCCGGCCTTCAGGATGCGCAGGTAGCCGCCGGGACGGGTCGCGTAACGCGGGCCCAGTTCGACGAACAGCTTGCCCACGGCTTCCTTGTCGCGCAGGCGAGCAAACGCCAGACGACGATTGGCCACGCCATCGACCTTGCCGATGGTGATCAGCGGCTCGGCGACGCGACGCAGTTCCTTGGCCTTCGGCAAGGTGGTCTTGATCAGCTCGTGCTTGAACAGCGAAGCCGCCATGTTGCGGAACATGGCTTCGCGGTGCGCGCTGGTGCGGTTGAACTTACGACCGGATTTCTGGTGACGCATGAGTGTGATTTCCTAAGGAATGTTGAGACTACTGAAAGACGTTGTCGCCATCCTGGCGCTGTTGAATGGACTGCGGTTGGTCCGAACCGGCCGTCCTTCGACCGGGTGTCATCGCGGGCTTTGGCCCGTCGATGTGGAAAAACAAACATGGGCGCCCGAAGACGCCCATGCCTTGAAACATTAACCAAGCATGCCGTGCTGGGCGACACCGGCCGGCGGCCAGTTTTCCAGCTTCATGCCCAATGCAAGGCCGCGCTGTGCAAGCACTTCCTTGATTTCGGTCAGCGACTTCTTGCCCAGATTCGGGGTCTTGAGCAGTTCAACTTCGGTCTTCTGGATCAGATCGCCGATGTAATAGATGCTCTCGGCCTTGAGGCAGTTGGCCGAACGCACGGTCAGCTCGAGGTCGTCGATCGGGCGCAGCAGCACCGGATCCACGCCGCTGGCAGCCGGCTTGGCCGCACCGCGATCGCGGTGGGTGAAGTCACCAAACACCGAGAGCTGATCGCTGAGGATGTCGGCGGCGGTGCGCACGGCTTCCTCGGCATCGATCGTGCCGTTGGTTTCGATATCGATGACCAGCTTGTCGAGGTCGGTGCGCTGTTCGACACGTGCAGCTTCCACGGCGTAGGCAACGCGACGCACCGGCGAGAACGACGCATCCAGCATCAGGCGACCGATGGTACGGGTCTCTTCGTCCGGACGACGACGTGCAGCAGCCGGCTGATAGCCGAACCCACGCTCGATCTTCAAACGCATGTTCAGTGCGGTGTCTTTGGTCAGGTGGCAGATCACGTGGTCACCGTTGATGATCTCAACGTTGTGATCGGTCCTGATGTCGGCCGCAGTGACCGTACCCGGACCCTGCTTGGACAGCGAAAGCGTGGCGCTGTCGCCACTGTGCATACGAATCGCCACGTCTTTCAGGTTCAGCAGGACGTCAAGCACGTCTTCCTGCAAACCCTCGACCGTGGTGTACTCGTGCAGCACGCCGTCGATTTCGACCTCGGTAATCGCAAAACCGGGGATCGACGACAACAGCACACGACGCAGGGCATTGCCCAGCGTGTGCCCGTAACCGCGCTCCAAGGGCTCGATCACGACCTTGGCACGGTTGTCGGTAAGACGTTCGATCTGCGGACCACGAGGGCGCAGAACCTGGTTGGCGGTAACCGTCATGTTGCGGGGTCTCCTGCGAACCTCCGGCAGTGCCGGAGGCTCTCCAATGTGAATTACTTCGAATACAACTCGACGATCAGCGCTTCGTTGATATCCGAAGGCAGGTCAGCGCGATCCGGCACGGCCTTGAACACGCCGCTGAACTTCTTCGAATCGACTTCGACCCACGACGGCGTCATGTCGTGCTGCTCAGCCACGGTCAGGGCTTCCTGCACGCGGAGCTGCTTCTGTGCCTTCTCCGACAGCGTGATCGCATCGCCAGCCTTGATCTGGTACGAAGCCAGATTCACCGACTTGCCATTGACCAGCACGCCACGGTGCGACACCAGCTGGCGCGCGGCCGGACGGGTGACGGCAAAGCCCATGCGGTAGCAGACGTTGTCCAGACGGGTTTCCAACAACTGCAGCAGGTTCTCGCCGGTGTTGCCCTTCTTGGTCGAGGCCTTCTTGTAGTAGTTGCGGAACTGACGTTCCAGCAGACCGTAAATACGCTTGACCTTCTGCTTTTCACGCAGCTGGGTAGCGTAGTCGGAGAGCTTGCCCTTGCGAGCCGCGCCGTGTTGGCCGGGCTTCTGCTCAAGCTTGCACTTGGAGTCCAGCGCACGCGCCGGGCTCTTGAGGGAAAGGTCGGCGCCTTCACGGCGCGCGAGCTTACAGGTAGGACCGATATAACGAGCCATTTCTTATCGCTCCCTTTAGACGCGACGCTTCTTCGGCGGACGGCACCCGTTGTGCGGGATTGGCGTCACGTCGATGATGTTGGTGATCTTGTAGCCCACGTTGTTCAACGAACGCACGGCCGACTCACGGCCCGGACCCGGACCCTTGATACGTACTTCCAGCGACTTCACGCCGTAGTCGAGCGCAGCGCGGCCAGCCTTTTCGGCGGCAACCTGAGCAGCGAACGGGGTCGACTTACGCGAACCACGGAACCCGGCGCCGCCGGACGTAGCCCACGACAAGGCGTTGCCCTGGCGATCGGTGATGGTGACGATGGTGTTGTTGAACGAAGCATGGACGTGAGCAACGCCGTCAGTGATGACGCGCTTGATCTTCTTCTTCGTTTTCTTTTCTGCTGGCTTTGCCATGATCTATCCCTTACTTCCTGATCGCCTTGCGCGGACCCTTACGGGTGCGGGCGTTGGTACGGGTGCGCTGACCACGCAGCGGGAGACCACGGCGATGACGCAGACCGCGATAGCAGCCCAGGTCCATCAGTCGCTTGATCGCGATACCGATTTCGCGGCGCAGGTCGCCTTCGACGACATACTTGCCGACTTCGGCGCGCAGGCGCTCGATTTCGGGTTCGGACAGATCACGAATCTTCGTGGTCGAGGTAACGCCTGCGGATTCGCAGAGCTTCTTCGAACGGGTACGGCCGATGCCGTAGATGCTTTGCAACCCGACCCAGACGTGCTTCTGGGCTGGCAGGTTGACGCCTGCAATACGCGCCATGACGCGATTCTCCAACTGAGTGATGGCCCGACAGCGCCCAGGCGCCATCCGGCAGGATGGATCAAAAAGTGAACTCGGAATTATAGCAAGGCCTCGGATTGCTTTGAAGCCCGTGGAACCAGAAGTTCCATGGACCCGGCGTGGGGAGTGTGCCCTCGCTCCGGCGCCGGACGGTGTTGATCCAGAAAACTTCTCCGAATCGCCTGTGCTACTCCCGCACAGGACCACCCCGTCACACCCGCGCGCGAGACGTCGCGCGAGCCGCCCTTCTGATCGGAAGATCGTGGCCCGGGAACCAGGCCGTCTTCACGTAATGAAGATCTAGTGTACCACTTAACCGCGAGCGAGACCGCCGCGCGAGCCGCCCTTCAGGTTGGCCTTCTTCAGCAAGCTCTCATACTGATGCGACATCAGGTGCGCCTGGATCTGTGCAATGAAATCCATCACCACCACCACCGCAATCAACAGCGAGGTGCCGCCGAAGTGAAACGACGTGCCGAGCTGCGTGCGCATGATTTCCGGCAGCAAGCAGACGATCACCAGGTACAACGAACCCGCCGCCGTCAGCCGCGTCAGCACGCCATCGACATAATCGGCCGTGGCCTTGCCCGGACGGATACCCGGAATCAACGCGCCAGACTTCTTGAGGTTGTCGGCGGTTTCCTGTGAGTTGAATACCAGCGCCGTGTAGAAGAACGCGAAGCCGATGATCAGTGCCGCGAACACCAACATGTGCACCGGCTCACCCGGTCCAAGCGCATTGGCGATCTTCTGCAGCCACGAGCCTACACCACTACCCGATGCAGCCTGACCGGACCACATCGACAAAGTGGCGGGAAATGCCAGGATGCTCGACGCGAAGATCGGCGGAATCACGCCTGCCATATTGAGCTTCAAGGGCAGGAACGAGGTCTGATTCATATACGCATTGCGACCGCCCTGGCGGCGCGCGTAGTTGACCGTAATACGCCGTTGCCCGCGTTCGACGAACACCACAAACAGCGTAAACGCCAAAATGGTGATGACGATCAGCAACAGCGAGATGAAGCTCAGGTTGCCTTCGCGGAATGCTTCGACGGTTTGAATCGCGCCCGACGGCAGACCAGCAACGATGCCGGCAAAGATGATCAGCGACACGCCGTTACCGATACCGCGCTCGGTAACCTGCTCGCCAACCCACATCAAAAAGATAGTGCCGGCGGTCAACGCAATGACCGCGGTCAGCACGAAGCCCATGCCTGGCGCGTACACAACCGGAGCGCCGCCTGGCGCCGTCTGGTTCTGCAGCGCGAGCGCAATACTGCCGCCCTGCACTACTGCCAGAAGCACCGCGCCGATACGCGAATATTGGGTGATCTTGCGTCGACCGGACTCGCCTTCCTTCTGCATCGCCTTGAGGGCGGGAAAGATGTGCGTGGCCAACTGAATCACGATCGATGCCGAAATGTACGGCATGACGTTCAATGCAAAAATGCTGAAACGGTGCAGGGCGCCGCCCGAGAACATGTTGAACATGTCCACGATGCCGCCACCCTGCGCCTGCATCAACGAAAGCATGGCATCGGGATTCACGCCCGGCACCGGCACATAGCAGCCGATGCGATAGACGATCAATGCCCCGAGGACGAACAGTAGCCGCTGACGAAGTTCCGTGAACTTGCCGAGCCCGCCACCGAGGTTACCAATGCCAGCCTGCGCCATCTGCCGATTACTCCTCTACGCTGCCGCCGGCAGCTTCGATTGCTGCCTTGGCGCCTGCGGTAGCCGCAACGCCCTTCAGCACGAACTTCTTGCTCAGCTCGCCCTTCAGCACGATCTTCGCCTTCTTGGCGCGGCTCGGGACCAGATTGGCCGCACGCAGCGCTGCAAAGTCGATTTCACCTGCTTCCAGCTTATCCAGCTGGTAGGACAGCACTTCTGCGCTGTCGCGCGCCATCTTGGAGCGGAAACCGATCTTCGGCAGACGACGCTGCATCGGAGTCTGGCCGCCTTCGAAGCCAGCCTTGATCTTGCCGCCGCCCTTACGCGCGAACGAGCCCTTGTGGCCACGGCCACAGGTCTTGCCAAGGCCAGAACCGATGCCGCGACCGACGCGCGTACGCTCGGTACGGGCACCATCGGCAGGCTTGAGGTCATTGAGATGCATAGTCATTGGATTAGTCCTCAACCTTGACGAGGTAGTGAACCGTATTGATCAGGCCGCGCACCTGCGGGCTGTCCTTGAGTTCACGCACATCGTTGATCTTATTCAGGCCCAACGCATGCACCGACAAGCGGTGACGCGACTGGGTACCACGCAGGCCGCGCACCAGGCGCACCTTCACAGTCTTGCCAGTGTCCTTAGCCATGGTTGAGCTCCTCCACCTTCTTGCCGCGCTTGGCCGCAACACGCGTCGGCGACTGCACTTCCGACAGACCCTTCAGGGTTGCACGGACCAGGTTGATCGGATTACGCGAACCAACTGCCTTGGCCAGCACGTTCTTCACGCCAACCGCTTCCAGCACAGCGCGCATGGCGCCACCAGCAATGACGCCAGTACCTTCCGAGGCGGGCTGCATGTAAACACGCGCTGCGCCATGGCCGGACTTGACGGCGTGCCACAAGGTGCCGTTATTCAGATCGACGCTGGCCAGGTTCTTGCGCGCCTGTTCCATCGACTTCTGGATGGCGACCGGCACTTCACGCGCCTTGCCATAACCAAAACCAACCTTGCCCAAACCATCGCCGACCACGGTCAGCGCGGTAAAGGTGAACTGACGACCGCCCTTGACCGTCTTGCTGACGCGATTAACCGCGACCAGCTTTTCGATCATGCCATCGTCGACTTTCTCTTCGCGGTTACGGTCGCGATCACGACCCCGCGGTGCACGTTCTTCTGCCATCTTGATTCCTTGATTGATTGAGTATGTACGGCTCTAGGCCGCTTATGGTTGTGGAGTGAAGCGGTGTTCCCGTAGCCGCTACAAAAGAACAGGACGGTCCGGCATCTCCCTGCCGGCGGAAACGCGGATGCAGCCGATGGCCACATCCGCAGCAGTGCTTAGAACTGCAGGCCGCCTTCGCGAGCTGCATCGGCCAGCGCCTTGATGCGGCCGTGGTAGCGGTAGCCCGAGCGATCGAATGCGACCTTCTCGATACCAGCAGCCTTGGCGCGCTCGGCGATCAACCTGCCAACCTTGACGGCTGCATCGCTGTTCTTGCCGTTCTTGAGACCATCCTTGACGTCGGCCTGCAGGGTATTCGCCGCAGCGATCACCTTGGAACCATCGGCAGTGAAGACCTGTGCATATAGGTGCTGACCGGTGCGCAGCACCGACAGACGGGCGACACCCAGTTCGCGGATGTGCGAGCGGGTGGATTTGGCGCGACGCAGACGGGCGATGTTCTTGTTGATGCTCATGATATTTATCCTACGGAAGCTGAAGGGAAAGCGCGCTCCTGTTAAAAGTCCGCACATGGATGTGCGGGCTCTTGCGAGGGACTCGCCATTAAGCCTTCTTGGCTTCCTTGCGAATGATGACTTCACCGGCGTACTTCACACCCTTGCCCTTGTAGGGCTCCGGCGGACGGAAACCGCGAATCTTGGCGGCAACTTCGCCGACGCGCTGCTTGTCGGCGCCCTGGACCAGAATTTCGGTCTGGGTCGGGGTCGACAACGTGATGCCTTCCGGCGCCACGAACACCAGCGGGTGCGAGAAACCGAGCGCCAGGCTCAGATCCTTGCCCTGCATGGCAGCACGGTAACCGACGCCGACGAGCTCGAGCTTGCGCTCGAAACCTTCGGACACACCCTTGACCATATTGGCAAGGATGGCGCGCACAGTGCCGGTGATGGCGAGCTGCGACGGATCGTTGGCCGACAGGGTTGCAACATCGCCGTCGATGGCGATTTCGACGCCCACCGGCTTCGGCAGGGTCAACGTGCCCTTCGGGCCCTTGACGCTAACCAGCTCAGGCTGGACGTTGAGCTCAACACCCTTCGGAAGGGATACAGGCTTCTTGGCTACACGGGACATGTTCGATTCCTTCCCTTAGGCCACGAAGCACAGGACTTCACCACCAACGCCGGCTTCGCGAGCCTGCGCATCGGTCATGATGCCCTTCGACGTGGAGATGATGGCGATACCCAGGCCACCGAGGACCTTGGGCAGCTCGGTCTTGCCGCGGTACTGACGCAGACCCGAGCGCGAGAAACGCTTCAGGGACTCGATGACCGGACGGCCTTCGAAATACTTCAGCACGATTTCCAGCTCCGATTTATTGTTCTCGGTGGCCGTTACGCGCAGGTCGGTGATGTAACCCTCGTCCTTCAGGACTTGGGCGATCGCAACCTTGATCTTGGATGACGGCAATTTCACCGTCTGCTTACCAACCGCGGCCGCATTCTTGATGCGAACCAGCAGGTCGGCGATGGGATCAGTCATGCTCATGTGAGTACCTTTGAGTGCACCGATATCCGCTTTCGCGAAAATCTTGTGTTTTCCTGGGGATGGGCCAGGACCCTTGACGCTACGCCGAGCCCGTACGGGCAAGACAGAAGCGGAAGTATACGACAAAAGAGCCCGACTTGCGTCGGACTCCCTTGTTGAACAGAACAATCCTGCTCAAACCGGCCGCGAACGGCCGGAATGCTGTTACCAGCTTGCCTTACGCAGACCCGGAACGTCACCGTTCATCGTGGCCTTGCGGAGCATGTTGCGACCCAGACCGAACTTGCGGTACACACCGCGCGGACGACCGGACAGCTCGCAACGGTTGCGGTGGCGGCTCGGCGACGAATCGCGCGGCAGCTTCTGCAACTTGGTCGAAGCATCGATCTTCTCTTCGTAGGACGCATCCTGACTGGAGAGGATCTTCTTCAGCGCATCACGCTTGCCGGCGAATTTCTTCGCCAACTTTGCACGCTTGATGTCGCGGTGGATCATGGAGGTCTTTGCCATTTCGGATGTCCTCGACGGTCAGTTACGGAACGGGAACTTGAACGCTGCCAGCAGCGCCTTCGCTTCCGCATCTGTCTTGGCGGTGGTGGTGATGGCGATATCCATACCGCGAATCGCATCGACGGCGTCGAAGTCGATTTCCGGGAAGATGATCTGTTCCTTCACACCCATGTTGAAGTTGCCACGACCGTCGAAGGAACGACCGGACACACCACGGAAGTCGCGCACGCGCGGCAACGAGATGTTGATCAGGCGATCCAGGAACTCGTACATCTTGGCGCGACGCAAGGTGGTCTTGCAGCCGATCGGCCAACCGTCACGAATCTTGAACGATGCGACCGAAACGCGCGACTTGGTGACCACCGGCTTTTGACCGGAGATCTTGGACATGTCGGCGACCGCATTTTCAAGAATCTTCTTGTTGGTAGCCGCCTCACCCACGCCCATGTTGAGCGTGACCTTGACCAGCTTCGGCACTTCCATCGGATTGGAGTAGCCGAATTCCTTCATCAGGGCCGGCACCACGTTTTCCTTGTAAAACTTTTCGAGACGAGTGTTCATGATCTCATTCCTCAGGCGTCGAGCGCCTCACCGCTGGAGCGGAACACACGCAATTTGCGTCCATCCTCCAGCACCTTGAAGCCAACGCGCTCGCCCTTGCCCGTTGCCGGGTTGACGATATTGACGTTGGAGATATGGATCGACGCTTCACGCTCGACCACGCCGCCGGCGACACCCGCCTGCGGGTTCGGCTTGGTGTGGCGCTTGATGATGTTGGCATTGGAGACGATCACGCGATCGCCATCCACACGCACAACTTCACCCTGCTTACCCTTGTCCTTGCCGGTGTTGATGACGACCTGGTCGCCCTTCTTTATACGGTTAGCCATGTGTATGTCCTCCGCTCACAGCACTTCGGGAGCGAGCGAGACGATCTTCATGAACTTCTCGGAACGCAGCTCGCGCGTCACCGGCCCGAAGATGCGGGTCCCGATCGGCTCCTGCTTATTGTTCAACAGCACAGCGGCATTGCCATCGAAGCGGATCAGCGAACCGTCGGGACGGCGCACACCCTTGCGGGTACGCACCACGACGGCGTCGTAGACTTCGCCTTTCTTGACCTTGCCACGCGGAATGGCGTCCTTGACGGTCACCTTGATGATGTCACCAATGTGTGCGTAGCGGCGCTTCGAGCCGCCCAGCACCTTGATGCACATCACTTCCTTGGCGCCCGAATTGTCGGCCACATCGAGGTAGCTCTGCATCTGGATCATGATTCAGATCTCCCTTAGCCGGCCGAACGGGTGACGATTTCGACCACCCGCCAGTTCTTGGTCTTGGACATTGGAGCAATCTCGGTCACACGCACGACGTCGCCTTCATTACAGGCATTGTCGGCATCGTGTGCGTGCAGCTTGGTCGAGCGCTTGATGTACTTACCGTACAGAGCATGCTTGACCTGGCGCTCCACCAACACGGTGACCGTCTTGTCCATCTTGTTGCTGACGACACGGCCTTCGACCGTGCGCAGCGTTTGCTTTTCGTTGTTGTCGCTCATCGCGGCCGTCCTTACTTGGTGCTGCCGAGCAGGTGCTTGACGCGAGCAATCTCGCGGCGCACCCGGCGGGTATCGTGGGTCTTCGGCAGCTGGCCGGTGACCTGCTGCATGCGGAGCGAGAACTGCTCCTTACGCAGATCGGTCAGGTGGGCCTTCAGTTCGTCAGCCGACTTCTCGCGGAGTTGTTTGATATCCATCAGCGCACCGTCCGGGTCACGAAAGTGGTCGTCACCGAGAGCTTGGCAGCGGCAAGGCGGAACGCCTCACGTGCAGTCTCTTCGGGAATACCCTCGATTTCATAGATCATGCGGCCCGGCTGAATCTGCGCGACCCAGTACTCCACGTTGCCCTTACCGGAGCCCATGCGGACTTCGATCGGCTTCTTGGTGATCGGCTTGTCGGGGAACACACGGATCCACATCTTGCCGCCCTTTTTGACGTGGCGGCTGATCGTGCGGCGTGCTGCTTCAATCTGGCGTGCGGTCAGCTGACCGTGCGCCGTGGCCTTCAGACCGTATTCGCCGAAGCTGACGGCGTTTCCGCTCCATGCCAGGCCGTCATTGCGGCCCTTGTGCATCTTGCGATATTTGGTTCGCTTGGGTTGCAACATTGCCGTTACCTCGCTTCACGAGCCGGGCGCGACGGGCGGTCACCACGGTCGCCACGATCGTTACGATCGTTGCGCGGGCTGTCGTCCTGCTTTTCCTGGCCAACCTGAGAGAAGTCGAAGACTTCGCCCTTATAGATCCAGACCTTGATGCCGATGATGCCGTACGTCGTGGACGCCTCGGCAAAACCGTAATCAATGTCGGCACGTAGCGTGTGCAGCGGCACGCGGCCTTCGCGGTACCACTCCGAACGGGCGATTTCTGCACCGTTGAGGCGGCCAGCCACATTGACCTTGATGCCCAGGGCACCCAAGCGCATCGCGTTACCGACCGAGCGCTTCATTGCGCGGCGGAACATGATGCGACGCTCAAGCTGCTGCGCGATCGATTCAGCGACCAGCTGCGCATCCAGCTCCGGCTTGCGCACTTCGGTGACGTTGATGTGCGCCGGAACGCCCATCAGCTCGCTCACTTCCTTACGCAGCTTTTCGATGTCCTCGCCACGCTTGCCGATCACCACGCCCGGACGGGCAGTGTGAATCGTCACGCGGGCGGTTTTGGCAGGGCGCTCGATCAAGATCTTGCTGACACCTGCCTGCGCGAGCTTCTTGCGCAGCATTTCACGCACTTTCAGGTCGGCTGCCAAATAGGCAGCGAAATCGCCCTTGTTTGCGTACCACTTGGAATTCCAGTCTTTGGAGATACCAAGACGGATTCCAGTCGGATGAACTTTATGACCCATGGTCTTTTCCTTTCCGCTTACTTGGCGGCGCCAACAATCACAGTGATGTGACTGGTGCGCTTGAGGATGCGGGTACCGCGGCCTTTCGCCCGCGCCATGAAACGCTTCAGGGACGGACCTTCATCAACCATGATGGTCTTGACCTTCAGCTCGTCGACATCCGCGCCCTGATTGTTCTCGGCATTGGCAATAGCCGACTCCACAACCTTTTTGATCAGGTGTGCAGCCTTTTTGTCCGAGAACTTCAGCAGATTGACCGCACGCTCGGCGGACAAACCACGCACCTGGTCAGCGACCAGGCGGGCCTTCTGCGGGGAGATGCGCGCGGTGCGCAGGATTGCTTTCGCTTCCATCGTCATCTCTCCTTACCTGCTCGACTTCTTGTCGCCACCGTGACCCTTGAAGGTCCGGGTGACGGCAAATTCGCCAAGCTTGTGGCCGACCATATTCTCGTTGACGAGCACCGGAATGTGGTTCTTGCCGTTATGCACGGCGATGGTTATGCCTACCATTTCCGGCAGGATCATCGAACGGCGCGACCAGGTCTTGATCGGCTTCTTGCTACCCGCAGCGGACTCCACCTTCTTTGCAAGGTGGTGATCGACGAACGGGCCCTTCTTAAGTGAACGTGCCATGGTCGATTAGCCCCTACGATCGCGGACGATGAATTGCTGGGTGCGCTTGTTCTTGCGCGTCTTGTAACCCTTGGTCGGAACACCCCACGGGGTGACCGGATGCGGATTACCCTGACCAGCCTTCGCTTCACCACCACCGTGCGGGTGATCGACCGGGTTCATGGCCGCACCGCGAACGGTCGGGCGAACACCGCGCCAACGCTTGGCGCCGGCCTTGCCCAACTTCTCGAGGTTGTGCTCGTCGTTGCCGACTTCACCGATGGTGGCACGGCATTCGACAGGCACCTTGCGCATTTCGCCCGAGCGCAGACGCAGCGTGGCATAGATGCCTTCGCGAGCGACCAGCTGGACAGCTGCACCGGCAGCACGTGCGATCTGAGCGCCCTTACCCGGCTTCAGCTCGATACCGTGCACCGTCGTACCGACCGGGATGTTACGCAGCGGCAGCGTGTTACCAGTCTTGATCGGTGCATTGGCACCGGCAATAACCTGGTCGCCAGCCTTCAGGCCCTTGGGGGCGATGATGTAGCGACGCTCGCCGTCGACATAGCACAGCAGGGCGATATGAGCGGTACGGTTCGGATCGTATTCGATCCGCTCCACACGCGCCGGAATACCTTCCTTGTTGCGCTTGAAGTCGATGATGCGGTAGTGCTGCTTGTGGCCACCACCGACGTGACGCACGGTGATGCGGCCATGGTGGTTACGACCACCGGACTTGCTCTGCGAATCGAGCAGCGCCGCGTGCGGTGCGCCCTTGTGCAGATCGGGAGTAACCACGCGCACGGCGGAACGACGGCCGGGAGAGGTGGGTTTGAACTTCATCAATGGCATGGGATGGACCTCAGGCCTTGGCCGTTACGTCGATGGACTGACCATCAACCAGGCGGACGTACGCCTTGCGCCAATTGCCACGGCTGCCAGCACGGTTACGGAAGGACTTGCTCTTGCCCTTGACGTTGACCACGTTGACTGCCTTGACCTTGACGTCGAACAGCTGCTCAACCGCGGCCTTTACATCGGCCTTGGTGGCTTCGTTCGAAACTTCGAAGACATACTGGTTGGAGATTTCCTGCAGGCGCGCGGTCTTTTCAGAGACTCGCGGAGCACGCAGCACGCTGAAGATTTTTTCGTTGCTGCTCATGCCAGCCACTCCTCGATCTTCTTGACCGCATCGGCGGTGATCACGACCGTATCGGCCCCGACCAAAGCGACCGGATCCAGACCCTGCACATCACGCACCTGCACATACGGCAGATTGCGAGCGGACAGATACAGGTGCTCGGAAGCTTCTTCGGTGACGATCAGCGGGCGCTTGCCCACATCCAGTCCCTTCAACTTCTCGATCAGACCCTGGGTCTTGGTGGTTTCGACGTCGAACGCATCGACGATCATCAGGCGACCCTGGCGATTAAGCTCAGAGAAGATCGCGCAGATGGCCGCACGGTACATCTTGCGGTTGACTTTCTGCTCGAAGCTGCGCGGCTTGGCCGCGAAGGTCACGCCGCCGCCGACGAAGATTGGAGCCGTCAACGCGCCGTGACGCGCACCGCCGCCCTTCTGCTTCTTCGACTTCTTGGTCGTGCCCGCAACTTCCGAACGCGTCTTCTGTGCCTTGGTACCAGCGCGACCGGCGTTGCGATAAGCGACGACGACCTGGTGAACCAGATCTTCGCTGAATTCGCGACCGAACACGGCATCGGAGACCGAGACCTTGTTATTGCTACCCGTGATAACGAGTTCCATCGTCATCTCTCCTTATGCCTTGCTCGCCGGACGGACGATCACGTCGCCACCAGCTGCGCCAGGCACGGCGCCGCGGATAGCAATCAGACCACGCTCGACGTCGACCTTGACCACTTCCAGGTTCAGCGTGCTTTGCTGCACGGCGCCCATGTGGCCCGACATCTTCTTACCCGGGAAAACGCGACCCGGGGTCTGGCGCTGACCCAACGAACCCGGCGCGCGATGCGACAGCGAGTTACCGTGAGTTGCATCGCCCATACGGAAGTTGTAGCGCTTGATGGTGCCCTGGAAACCCTTACCCTTGGTGACGCCCTGGACGTCGACCTTTTGGCCGACCTCAAAGATGTCCGCCTTGATTTCGCCGCCGACGGCGAAATCGCCGAGCTGCGCATCTTCAACGCGGAATTCCCACAAGCCGCGACCCGCTTCGACCTTCGCCTTGGCGAAGTGACCGGAGGCCGGCTTGTTGACCAGTGCGGCGCGACGCGCGCCAACGGTAATCTGCACTGCGCTGTAGCCGTCGGTTTCAACGGTCTTGATCTGCGCGATGCGGTTCGGAGTTGCTTCGATCAGCGTAACCGGCACGGAGCGGCCATCTTCAGTGAAGACGCGGCTCATGCCAGCCTTGCGGCCTACGAAGCCCAACGAATATTTCTTCGTCATGGTCGTAGTCCTCAGGTCAACTTGATCTGTACGTCGACGCCAGCCGCGAGTTCGAGCTTCATCAGCGCGTCCACGGTCTTGTCGTTCGGGTCGACGATATCGAGCACACGCTTATGCGTGCGGGTTTCGTATTGGTCACGCGCATCCTTGTCGGCATGCGGGGATACGAGGATGGTGTAACGTTCGATCTTGGTCGGCAACGGGATCGGGCCACGCACTTGCGCGCCGGTCCGCTTAGCCGTTTCGACGATCTCGCTGGCCGAACGGTCGATCAAACGATGATCGAACGCCTTCAACCGAATCCGGATCTTTTGTTCCGACATGACGGAAGCTTCCTTCGTTAAAAGAGCGACGGGCAAGGCCTCTGGGATACCTGCCCCGGTATTCCTGCATTGGTGAAATCGCCAGACATCCTGCCGACGAGGGCTTTCCTCCGCCCAAAAACTGAGGCAGCCCGGTAAACCGGCCTGCCCAGACGGAAAAGTATAATGCGCAGCTAGAGCACGGTCAACAACGACTGAGTTGTTGAGTGCTCCATGCAACGCGACCTTCCCGGTCTGGCGAACACGAGCGGCTTCCTGCCGTTCTTTTCGCTGTGAACTCAGCGCCCTACCCAGGGACACCGAGCCGCGCATTATAGCGAGCGATATCTAGGTGCACAAGCGTCCATTCAATTAATCCTGCTTCTCGCCCACCTGACCTACCCGCTACCAAAAAAAAGGGCCGGCTTGCGCCGACCCTTTTTCATTTGCGCCGGCGACCAGAGTCGCCGAACTGCAGGCATTGCTTACTTGACGATCTTGGCAACCACACCAGCGCCGACGGTCCGGCCGCCTTCGCGAATTGCGAAGCGCAGACCTTCATCCATCGCGACCGGGTTGATCAGCGTCACGACCATCTTCACGTTGTCGCCCGGCATCACCATCTCCACGCCTTCCGGCAGCTGGCACGCGCCAGTGATGTCGGTGGTACGGAAGTAGAACTGCGGACGGTAGCCCTTGAAGAACGGGGTATGACGACCACCCTCATCCTTGGACAGCACGTAAACTTCGGCTTCAAACTCGGTATGCGGCTTGATCGAACCCGGCTTGCACAGCACCTGGCCGCGCTCGACGTCGTCACGCTTGGTGCCGCGCAGCAGCAGACCGGCGTTGTCGCCTGCCTGACCCTGGTCCAGCAGCTTGCGGAACATTTCCACGCCGGTGACGGTGGTCTTCTGCGTATCACGGATACCGACGATTTCGATTTCGTCGCCAACCTTGATGATGCCGCGCTCGATACGACCGGTCACCACGGTGCCGCGGCCGGAGATCGAGAACACGTCTTCGACCGGCATCAGGAACGGGCGGTCCACGTCGCGGGTCGGATCCGGAATGAAGCTGTCCAGTGCATCGACCAGCTTCAGGATCGCCGGCACGCCGATTTCGCTCTGATCACCGTCCAGCGCCAGACGCGCCGAACCATGAATGATCGGGGTGTCGTCGCCCGGGAAGTCGTACTTGCTCAGCAGCTCGCGCACTTCCATTTCGACCAGCTCGAGCAGCTCGGCGTCGTCGACCATGTCAGCCTTGTTCAGGAACACCACGATGTGCGGCACGCCGACCTGACGCGACAGCAGGATGTGCTCACGGGTCTGCGGCATCGGGCCGTCAGCGGCCGAACACACCAGAATCGCGCCGTCCATCTGCGCAGCACCGGTGATCATGTTCTTGACGTAGTCGGCGTGGCCGGGGCAGTCAACGTGTGCGTAGTGACGGTTCGGGGATTCGTATTCGACGTGCGCGGTCGAGATCGTGATACCACGCGCCTTCTCTTCCGGCGCTGCGTCGATCGCGTCGTACGCCTTGAACTCACCACCGAAACGCTCAGCACCGATCTTGGTCAGCGCAGCGGTCAACGTGGTCTTGCCATGGTCAACGTGACCAATGGTGCCGACATTGACGTGCAGCTTGTTGCGCTCGAATTTAGCTTTTGCCATGACTTGCTACCTCTAATTAGAAAATTTTTGAAGCGGCTGAGCGAACTCAGCCCTTCTTGGTGACGGCGTCGGCGATGTTGGTCGGCGCCTCTTCGTAATGGTCGAATTCCATTGAGAACGTTGCGCGCCCCTGGCTCATCGAGCGCAGCGAGGTCGCGTAACCGAACATCTCACCCAGCGGAATCATCGCATTGATGATCTTGCCCGACGGGCTGTCGTCCTGACCCTGCAACACGCCGCGACGGCGGCTCACGTCGCCCATCACGTCGCCCAGGTAATCCTCCGGGCTGACGATCTCGACTTTCATGATCGGCTCGAGCAACACCGGGCTGGCTTTCGCAAAGCCCTGCTTGAACGCCATCGACGCGGCCAGCTTGAACGCCATTTCCGAGGAGTCGACGTCATGGTACGAGCCGAACACCAGCTTGACCTTGACACCCACCACCGGGAAGCCAGCGATGGGACCGCTGGTGATCGTTTCGCGCAGACCCTTCTCGACCGAGGGGATGAATTCCTTCGGAATGATGCCGCCGGTGATGTCGTTGATGAAGAGGAAATCGTCCTTGACGCTATCGTTCTTACGATCTTCTTCGGTCATCGGCGACAGCTCGATCACGACGTGACCGTACTGCCCCTTACCACCGGACTGCTTGGCGTGCTTGTAGTCGGACTTGACGTCGGTCTTGCGGATCGTTTCGCGATACGCAACCTGCGGCTTGCCAACGTTGGCCTCGACATTGAACTCGCGACGCATGCGGTCGACGATGATGTCCAGGTGCAACTCGCCCATGCCGGAGATGATGGTCTGGCCGGATTCTTCGTCGGTCTTGACGCGGAACGAGGGATCTTCCTGCGCCAGACGACCCAGCGCCGTACCCATCTTTTCCTGGTCCGACTTGGTCTTGGGCTCCACCGCCATCGAGATCACCGGCTCCGGGAAAATCATGCGCTCCAGGGTGATGATCTTGTCCTGCGCACACAGCGTATCGCCGGTGGTGACGTCCTTCAGACCCACGGCCGCGGCGATGTCACCAGCGCGCACTTCCTTGATCTCTTCGCGATTGTTGGAATGCATCTGCAGGATGCGGCCCACGCGCTCTTTCTTCGACTTGACCGGGTTATAGACCTGGTCACCGGAGTTCAGCGTGCCTGAGTAGACACGGAAGAACGTCAGCGAGCCCACGAACGGATCGGTCATGATCTTGAACGCCAACGCCGAGAACGGCGCGGTGTCGGTCGCAGGACGGCTGTCTTCCTTCTCGTCTTCGTCGATGCCGGCAACCGGCGGACGGTCGGCCGGCGACGGCAGCAGATGCACGACGCCGTCGAGCATGGCCTGCACGCCCTTGTTCTTGAACGCCGAGCCGCAGAACACCGGCACGATCTCGACCTTCAGGGTGCGCTCGCGCAGACCCACCAGGATCTCTTCTTCGCTCAGGTCGCCTTCGTTGAGGTACTTGTCCATGAGTTCTTCGCTGGCTTCTGCAGCCGCTTCGACCATGAACGAACGCGCCTCGGTCGCAATCTCGACCAGGTCAGCCGGGATGTCGCCGTATTCAAAGGTGGTGCCCTGCGACGCGATATCCCAATGAATCGCCTTCATCTTCAACAGGTCGACCACGCCCTCGAAACCGTCTTCGGCGCCGATCGGCACCTGCATCGGCACGGCGTAGGCACCCAGACGGGCTCTCAGCTGCTCAACGACCTTGTCGAAGTTGGCACCGGTACGATCCATCTTGTTGACGAAGGCCATGCGCGGCACGGAATACTTGTTGGCCTGGCGCCACACAGTCTCGGACTGCGGCTGCACGCCACCCACGGCGCACAGCACGAACACCGCACCGTCGAGCACGCGCAAGGAGCGCTCCACTTCGATGGTGAAGTCGACGTGCCCGGGGGTGTCGATGATGTTCAGGCGATGCTGCGGCATGGACTTGTCCATACCCGACCAGAACGCGGTGGTCGCAGCGGAGGTGATGGTAATACCACGCTCCTGCTCCTGCTCCATCCAGTCCATCACTGCAGCGCCGTCATGGACTTCGCCGATCTTGTGACTGACACCGGTGTAGAACAGGATGCGCTCGGAAGTGGTGGTCTTGCCGGCATCGATGTGGGCCATGATGCCGAAGTTGCGGTAACGCTCGATAGGGGTGGTGCGGGCCACGGGGAGCCTCTCAATTTCTTGGATTTCGGATGGCCGAACGCCGCCTTTCGGCGGCCTTCGGATTGAATGCGACGCGAGACGCGTCGCAAACAGCACTCATATGGTGCTGAAGGGCCCCGTTACCAAGGCCCCCGAGGTCACCAGCGGTAGTGTGCGAACGCCTTGTTCGCTTCCGCCATACGGTGAGTCTCTTCGCGCTTCTTGATCGCGCCGCCACGGCTTTCCGAGGCGTCCAACAGTTCTGCAGCCAGCTTGCGCGGCATGGTGTTCTCGCCACGCTTGCGCGCGGAATCGATCAACCAGCGCATTGCCAGCGCCGTGCGACGGGAGGAGCGCACTTCGACGGGCACCTGATAGGTAGCACCACCAACGCGACGCGATTTAACTTCGACAGCCGGGGCCACGTTGTCCAGTGCTTTCTGCACTAGCTCGACGGCATTCGGATTCTTTTCGCCAATGACGTCCATCGCGCCATAGACAATTTTCTCAGCAACCGACTTCTTGCCACTTTGCATCACCATATTGATGAAGCGGGCAATGGTTTCGCTGCCATGCTTTGGATCAGGCAGGACGGTGCGCTGCGGAGTAGAACCTTTACGGGACATTGGAGTATTTCCTTAGCTCTTCGGGCGCTTGGCGCCGTACTTGGAACGACCTTGACGGCGCTTTGCGACGCCGGCGGCGTCCAGCGAACCACGGACGGTGTGATAACGCACACCGGGAAGATCCTTGACGCGGCCACCACGAATCAGGACCACGGAGTGCTCCTGCAGGTTGTGACCTTCACCACCGATGTAGCTGATGACCTCTTCCTGATTGGTCAGGCGCACTTTGGCAACCTTACGCAGGGCCGAGTTCGGCTTCTTCGGGGTAGTGGTATAGACGCGTGTGCAGACGCCGCGGCGCTGCGGACACTTGTCCAGTGCCGGGGAGGCACTCTTGTAGGTGGTCGCTTGCCGAGGCTTGCGGACCAGCTGATTGATCGTCGTCATCAGTTGATTCTTCTGATTAGAGAGGCCGAGACGGCCTTGCACGAAAACGAAGGCAGGCCGAAAAACGGCCCGCCGAGACAGGGAAGTATAGCTGGCAGGACGAAACTCCGTCAACTTCACGGAAACCCAACCCTGCTGGCCCGTCCAAAGGCCCGAAAACGGAGGGCCTCCTGCCCTCCTCTCGCTTGGCTGACGGCGCTCTTGCGAGCGCCGTCGCAAGCGCTTACTCCTCGTCCGCGCCGGCGTCCGCCACAGCGACGACCGGTTCAGCAACCGTCGGCTTGCCCGACAAGGTTTCCATTTCCGAGTCGGTCAGACCGGACGATTTACGCCGCCCGGCGTGGTAGGCAAGACCGGTACCGGCCGGGATCAGGCGACCCACGATCACGTTTTCCTTCAGACCGCGCAGGTTGTCGCGGGTACCGCGCACGGCAGCCTCGGTCAACACACGCGTGGTCTCCTGGAACGAGGCCGCCGAGATGAACGACTCGGTGGCCAGCGAGGCCTTGGTGATACCCAGCAGCACCGGATCGTACTTGGCCGGCAGTTCGTTGCGCTTGACCAGGCGGACATTTTCCTCGATGACGCGCTGACGCTCGACCTGCTCGCCATTGAGGAACTTGCTGGTGCCCTGGTCGGTGATCTCGACCTTGCGCAGCATCTGGCGAGTGATCACCTCGATGTGCTTGTCGTTGATCTTCACGCCCTGCAGGCGATACACGTCCTGGATTTCCTTGACCAGATACGCGGCCAGCGGCTCGACACCCAGCAGACGCAGGATGTCCTGCGGGCTCGGCTCGCCGTCCACCACGGTCTCGCCCTTGGTCACATGCTCGCCTTCGAACACGATGATCTGGCGGTACTTCGGGATCAGCTCTTCGTGTTCACTGCCATCGGTGTCCTTGATGATCAGACGCTGCTTGCCCTTGGTGTCCTTACCGAAGCTGATGATGCCCGAGCGCTCGGCCAGGATCGCCGGATCCTTCGGCTTGCGTGCTTCGAACAAGTCGGCAACGCGCGGCAGACCACCGGTAATGTCGCGGGTCTTGGACGCTTCCTGCGGGATCTTTGCGACCACGTCGCCCACGCCGACAGCGGCGCCGTCCTGCAGGTTGACGATGGAGCGCGGCGGCAACAGGTACTGCGCCGGCAGATCCGTATTCGGGATCGTCAGGTCGTTGCCCTTGCCATCGACGATGCGCACGATCGGGCGCAGTTCCTTGGCATGCGCACCGCGACGCTTCGGGTCGGTGATTTCGCGCGAGGCCAGGCCAGTCAGTTCGTCGGTCTTCTCGATGACGGTGACGCCGTCGACGAAGTCGATGAAGCGAATGAAACCGGCCACTTCCGACACGATCGGGTGGTTATGCGGATCCCAGTTGGCAACGCCCTGCCCGGCCTTGACCGCATCGCCGTCTTTGGCGGTGATGGTGGCGCCGTACGGCAGCTTGTAACGCTCGCGCTCGCGGCCATGGCCATCGAGCACGGACAGTTCGCCAGAACGCGAGACCGCAACCAGTGCGCCGCTGGCATGCGCCACCGACTTGAGGTTGTTGAACTTCACCGAACCGGTGGTCTTGACGGTGATGTTGTCCACCGCAGCCGCACGCGATGCCGCACCACCGATGTGGAACGTACGCATGGTCAGCTGGGTACCCGGCTCACCGATGGACTGGGCGGCGATGACGCCGACCGCTTCACCGATGTTGACCTGGTGACCACGTGCAAGATCGCGACCGTAGCAACGTGCGCACACGCCGAACGACGATTCGCAGCTGATGGTCGAACGCACCTTCACCGACTGCACGCTGGCGTCTTCCAGCTTGGCAACCCAGGCTTCGTCGAGCAGCGTATTGCGGGTGACGATCGGCTCTTCGTCGTTGCCCGGCAGGTACACGTCCTCGGCCACGACACGGCCCAGCACGCGCTCCTTCAACGGCTCCACCACGTCGCCGCCTTCCACGATCGGGGTCATGATCAACCCTTCGGTGGTGCCGCAATCGACTTCGGTGATCACCACGTCCTGCGCGACGTCGACCAGACGACGGGTCAGGTAACCCGAGTTCGCGGTCTTCAACGCGGTATCGGCCAGACCCTTACGCGCACCGTGGGTGGAGTTGAAGTACTCCTGCACGTTCAAGCCTTCGCGGAAGTTCGCCTTGATGGGCGTCTCGATGATCGAGCCGTCCGGACGCGCCATCAGGCCGCGCATACCGGCCAGCTGACGGATCTGCGCCTGGCTACCACGCGCACCGGAGTCGGCCATGATGTAGAGCGAGTTCATCGACTTCTGGTCGATGGTTTCGCCCTTGGCATTCTCGACCTTCTCGGTACCGATGGTGTCCATCATCGCCTTGGCGATGCGCTCGCTGGTACGCGACCAGATGTCCACGACCTTGTTGTAACGCTCGCCGGCGGTGACCAGGCCCGACTGATACTGCTCCTGGATTTCCAGCACTTCGGCTTCTGCCTCGGTGAGGATGCCCTTCTTCTCGTCCGGGATCAGCATGTCGTCGATGCCGATCGACACGCCTGCGCGGGTGGCGTAGGCATAGCCGGTGTACATCAGCTTGTCGGCGAACACGACGGTGTCCTTCAAGCCCAGCAGACGGTAGCTGGAGTTGATCAGACGCGAGATGTTCTTCTTGGTCATCTCGGTGTTGGCCAGCTGGAACGGCAGGCCTTCGGGCAGGATTTCGCTCAGCAACGCACGACCGACCGTGGTGTCCACGATCGAGGTGCCGCTGGTGCGCTTGCCGTCGACGGCGTCGACGTCCACCTGGGTGATGCGAACCTTGACCTTGGCGTGCAGTTCCACCACGCGGTTGTCGTAGGCGCGCTTCACTTCGCTGGTGTTCGCAAACACCATGCCCTCGCCCTTCTTGTTCTCCAGGGCGCGGCTCATGTAGTACAGGCCCAACACCACGTCCTGCGACGGCACGATGATCGGCTCGCCGTTGGCCGGCGACAGGATGTTGTTGGTGGACATCATCAGCGCACGCGCTTCCAGCTGGGCTTCCAGCGAAAGCGGCACGTGGACGGCCATCTGGTCACCGTCGAAGTCGGCGTTGAAGGCGGTACATACCAGCGGATGCAGCTGGATGGCCTTGCCTTCGATCAACACCGGCTCGAACGCCTGGATGCCCAGACGGTGCAGGGTCGGCGCACGGTTCAGCAGCACCGGATGCTCGCGAATGACTTCTTCGAGGATGTCCCACACCTCGGCCTCTTCGCGCTCGACGAGCTTCTTAGCGGCCTTGATGGTGGTGGCCAGGCCACGACGCTGCAGCTTGGCGAACACGAACGGCTTGAACAGCTCGAGCGCCATCTTCTTCGGCAGGCCGCACTGGTGCAGCTTGAGGTACGGACCGACGGTGATGACCGAACGACCGGAGTAATCCACGCGCTTGCCGAGCAGGTTCTGACGGAACCGACCCTGCTTGCCCTTGATCATGTCGGCCAGCGACTTCAGCGGACGCTTATTGGTGCCGGTGATGGCACGGCCGCGACGGCCGTTGTCCAGCAGCGCATCGACCGATTCCTGCAACATGCGCTTTTCGTTGCGCACGATGATGTCCGGCGCGTTGAGCTCCAGCAGGCGACGCAGACGGTTGTTGCGGTTGATCACGCGGCGGTACAGATCGTTCAGATCCGAGGTCGCGAAGCGGCCGCCGTCCAGCGGCACCAGCGGACGCAGGTCCGGCGGCAGCACGGGAAGCACGGTCATGACCATCCACTCCGGACGGTTACCCGATTCCAGGAAGGCTTCGATCAACTTGATGCGCTTGGTCAGGCGCTTGAGCTTGGTTTCCGAACCGGTGCTGGCGATTTCTTCGCGCAGGCGGGTCATTTCCGACTGCAGGTCGATCGTGCGCAGCAGCTCGTACACGGCCTCGGCGCCCATGGCGGCGTCGAAGTCGTCGTTGTACTCCTGGCGTGCGGTCAGGTACTGCTCTTCGGTCAGCAGCTGGCGGCGCTCGAGCGGGGTGAGGCCCGGCTCGGTGACCACGTAGGCTTCGAAGTACAGCACGCGCTCGATGTCACGCAGGGTCATGTCCAGCATCAAACCGATACGCGAGGGCAGCGACTTGAGGAACCAGATGTGCGCGACCGGCGAGGCCAGGTCGATGTGACCCATGCGCTCGCGACGCACCTTGGCCAGGGTGACTTCGGTGCCGCACTTTTCGCAGACCACACCGCGGTGCTTCATGCGCTTGTACTTGCCGCACAGGCACTCGTAATCCTTGATCGGGCCAAAGATCGCGGCGCAGAACAGGCCGTCACGCTCCGGCTTGAAGGTGCGGTAGTTGATGGTTTCGGGCTTCTTCACTTCGCCGTAGGACCACGAACGGATCAGGTCAGGCGATGCCAGCGCGATCTTGATCGCGTCGAAATCCAGCGTCTGGCGCTGTTGATTGAAGAGGTTGAGCAGGTCTTTCATTGGATATCTCCGGGTCGGAGGAATTTCGTATCTGAGATGAAACGCGAAGAACTCTGTTCGGGACTGGGGACCCGGGCCCGGGGACCCGGAAGATCAAGAGCGCTGGGCTCTTGTCTTTCCCGGGTCCCCGGTCCCCTTGTCCCGGGTCCCGGCTCTTACTCTTCCAGTTCCATGTTGATCGCCAGCGAGCGGATTTCCTTCACCAACACGTTGAAGGACTCCGGCATGCCCGCGACCATCTCGTGCTCACCATCGACGATGTTCTTGTACATCTGGTTGCGGCCCTGCACGTCGTCGGACTTCACCGTCAGCATTTCCTGCAGGGTGTAGGCCGCGCCGTAGGCTTCCAGCGCCCAGACTTCCATTTCGCCGAAGCGCTGACCACCGAACTGCGCCTTGCCGCCCAGCGGCTGCTGGGTCACGAGCGAGTACGGGCCGGTCGAACGGGCATGCATCTTGTCGTCGACCAAGTGGTTCAACTTCAGGTAATGCATGTAGCCAACGGTGGTCTTGCGATCGAACGCTTCGCCAGTGCGACCGTCGTACAGCTGGGTCTGACCGCTCTGCGGCAGTTCGGCCAGTTCCAGCATGCGCTTGATTTCCGCTTCGCTGGCGCCGTCGAACACCGGGGTGGCCATCGGCACGCCGTCGATCAGGTTCTTGCCCAGGTTGAGCAGTTCCTCATCGCTGAACTGCGACAGATCCACACGCTGCGCATTGATCGCGCTGTCGTGGTTGTAGATGTCGTCCAGGAACTTGCGCAGCTCGCTGACCGCGGTCTGCGCTTCCAGCATGCGCTGGATCTTGCGACCCAGGCCCTTGGCGGCCCAGCCCAGATGCACTTCCAGAATCTGGCCGATATTCATACGCGACGGCACGCCGAGCGGGTTCAGCACGATGTCCACCGGCTCGCCGGTCGCCATGTACGGCATGTCTTCGACAGGCACGACGTTGGAGACCACACCCTTGTTGCCGTGGCGGCCTGCCATCTTGTCGCCCGGCTGGATGCGGCGCTTCACCGCCAGGAACACCTTGACCATCTTCAGCACGCCCGGTGCGAGGTCGTCGCCCTGGGTGATCTTGCCGCGCTTGTCGGCAAAGCGTGCTTCGAATTCCTTCTCGTGCGCCTGGATCTGCTTCTGCGCGCGTTCGATGGCGTCGGCAGCGTCTTCGTCCTTCATGCGCAGCTGGAACCAATCGGACTTCTTCAGTCCGTCCAGATACGCGTCGGTGACGTTGTCGCCCTTCTTCAGGTTCGGACCGCCATTGGCGACCTTGCCCACGATCTGCGAGCGCAGACGTGCGTAGATGGCCGCTTCCAGAATGCGGAACTGGTCGTCGAAGTCCTTCTTGACGCGCTTGATCTCGGATTCTTCGATCTGGCGCGCACGCTTGTCCTTCTCGATGCCGTCGCGGGTGAAGACCTGCACATCGATGACGGTGCCGTCCATGCCCGGGGGCACGCGCAGCGAGCTGTCCTTCACGTCGGACGCCTTCTCACCGAAGATCGCACGCAGCAGCTTCTCTTCCGGGGTCAGCTGGCTTTCGCCCTTCGGTGTGACCTTGCCGACCATGATGTCGCCAGCGCGCACTTCCGCACCGATGTACACCACGCCGCTTTCGTCCAGACGGTTCAAGGCCTGCTCGGACACGTTCGGAATGTCGGCGGAAATTTCCTCCGGCCCCAGCTTGGTGTCGCGTGCAACGCAGGTCAGTTCTTCGATGTGGATCGTGGTGTAACGATCCTCTTCCACCACGCGCTCGGATAGCAGGATGGAGTCTTCGAAGTTGTAGCCGTTCCACGGCATGAAGGCGATCAGCATGTTCTGACCCAGCGCCAGCTCACCGATGTCGGTGGACGGGCCGTCGGCCAGCACGTCGCCGCGCGCGATCACGTCGCCCACATTCACCAGCGGACGCTGGTTGATGCAGGTGTTCTGGTTGGAGCGGGTGTACTTGATCAGGTTGTAGATATCCACGCCGGCATCAGTGCCGCCGCCAATTTCTGCCTCGTTGACCTTGACCACGATGCGGGCTGCATCGATCTGCTCGATCACGCCACCACGCAGCGCGTTGACGGTCACGCCCGAGTCGCGCGCAACCGCACGCTCGATGCCGGTACCGACCAGCGGCTTCTGCGAACGCAACGTCGGCACGGCCTGGCGCTGCATGTTGGCGCCCATCAGTGCGCGGTTCGCGTCATCGTGTTCCAGGAACGGCACCAGCGCCGCTGCGACCGACACGGTCTGCATTGGCGAGACGTCCATGAAGTGGACTTCTGCCGGCGGCTTGAGCAGCGACTCACCCTGGAACCGGCACGGCACGAACTGCTCGGTGAGCATGTTCTTGACGTCGGTCAACGCGTTCGCCTGGGCGATCACGTACTCGTTTTCTTCGATCGCCGACAGGTATTCGACGTCGTCGGACACCTTGCCGTCCAGCACCTTCCGGTACGGCGTCTCGAGGAAGCCGTACTGATTGGTGCGGGCGAACACGGCCAGCGAGTTGATCAGGCCGATGTTCGGGCCTTCCGGCGTTTCGATGGTGCAGACGCGGCCGTAATGGGTCGGATGCACGTCGCGCACTTCGAAGCCTGCACGCTCGCGGGTCAGACCGCCCGGGCCCAGTGCGGAGACGCGACGCTTGTGCGTCACTTCCGACAGCGGGTTGTTCTGATCCATGAACTGCGACAGCTGCGAGGAACCGAAGAATTCCTTGATCGCTGCGGCCACCGGCTTGGCGTTGATCAATTCCTGCGGGGTCAGACCTTCCGACTCCGCCATCGACAGACGCTCCTTGACCGCGCGCTCGACGCGGACCAGGCCCACGCGGAACACGTTCTCGGCCATTTCGCCGACCGAACGCACGCGACGGTTACCCAGGTGATCGATGTCATCGACCACGCCGCGACCGTTACGGATTTCGGTGAGCACCTTGATCACTTCCAGGATGTCGGAGGTGTCGGTGTGCTCGGCGACCAGACGCTTGGATTCTTCGTCGTTACGCTCGGCAAAATACTTCTTGTCGTACAGCACCGACTCGCCCAGCACTTCCTTGCGGCCGACGCGACGGTTGAACTTCATGCGGCCGACCGTGGACAGGTCGTAGCGCTCGAAGGTGAAGAACAGGTTGTGGAACAGGTTCTGCGCGGCTTCCTTGGTCGGCGGCTCGCCCGGACGCATCATGCGGTAGATTTCGACCAGCGCTTCGAGCTGCGTCTTGGTCGGATCGATGCGCAAGGTGTTGGACAGGTACGGACCGCGATCCAGATCGTTCACCCACAGGGTGCCAACCGCGTCGACGCCGGCCTTACGGAAGGCAGCCAACTGGTCTTCGCTGATCTCGTCGTTGGCATTGGCCAGCAGTTCGCCGGTCGAACCATCGACCACGTCGTGCGACAGGATGCGGCCGACCAAATAGTCGTCCGGCACGGCCAGCGCGGCAACGCCGGCGGCTTCCAGCTGCTTGACGTGACGGGCGGTGATGCGCTTGCCCGCTTCCACGATGACCTTGTCGCCATCGGCCAGGTCGAAGTTCAGCGTTTCACCACGCAGACGCTCCGGCACCAGCTCCAGCTGCACGCCTTCGTCCGGATTGATATGGAACGTGTTGATCTCGAAGAACTCGGCCAACATCTCTTCGTTGTTGTAGCCAAGCGCGCGCAACAGGATCGACACCGGCAGCTTGCGGCGACGGTCGATACGGGTGAACAGCGCGTCCTTCGGATCGAACTCGAAGTCCAACCAGGAACCGCGGTACGGAATGATGCGGGCGCTGTACAGCAGCTTGCCCGAGCTGTGGGTCTTGCCACGGTCGTGGTCGAAGAACACGCCCGGCGAGCGGTGCAGCTGCGACACGATCACGCGCTCGGTGCCGTTGACGATGAAGGTACCGTTGCCGGTCATCAGCGGGATTTCGCCGAGATAGACCTCCTGCTCCTTCACGTACTTGATGGCCTTGGTCGACGACTCGCGGTCGTAGATCACCAGACGCACGGTCACGCGCAGCGGCGCGCCATAGCTCATGCCGCGCTGACGGCATTCGCGCTCGTCAAACACCGGCTGACCCAGCTTGTAGCCCACGTACTCGAGCGCAGCGTTGCCACTGTAGCTGGAGATCGGGAACACCGACTTCAGAGCAGCATGCAGACCGAGGTCCTTGCGCTTGGTCGGCTCCACATCTTCCTGCAGGAATTCGCGATAGGAATCCACCTGGATGGCAAGCAAAAACGGCACTTCGAGAATCGAGCGCTGCTTACCGAAATCCTTGCGGATACGCTTTTTTTCGGTGAACGAATAAGACGTCATGAGGTCTTCACCCTAGGCTGCGGGGGCCGCGTCGCGGCGGCCCTGAAATAACAAAATTGTCAGTTGGAAGTCGCTGGTATTGCCGGCACCAGCACGCCTTCTCTTGCTACTTCCAACTACCAACTCGGTGAGGCCGCGAATCGGGAGTGGAGATGTGGGATTCGGAAAAGCGCAACCTCGCAGTTGCAGATCTCCAACTCCCATTCCCGACTCACGTCCGAAACGGCCAAAGGCCGGGGGCTTTGGGCCCCCAGCCTTCAGTGCATCACCGTAAAACGCTGGCGATGCAAGATGCTGCTTACTTGACTTCGACGGTCGCGCCGGCTTCGGTCAATTCCTTCTTGATCTTCTCGGCTTCGTCCTTGGACGCGCCTTCCTTCAGGATGCCACCGGCTTCGGTCAGATCCTTGGCTTCCTTCAGACCCAGGCCGGTCACGGCACGGACGGCCTTAATGACGCCGACCTTATTGGTGCCGCAGTTGACCAGCACCACGTTGAACTCGGTCTGCTCTTCGACCACAGCAGCCGGGCCAGCTGCAGCGGCAGCGACCGGAGCGGCGGCGGAGACGCCGAACTTCTCTTCGATGGCCTTGACCAGCTCCATCACTTCCATCAGGGACTTCTCGGCGATGGCGTCGACGATCTGTTCGTTGGTAAGGGACATTGTGATTACCTTTTAGAAATTAATTCTGGAATGGTTTCTAGCAGACGCTAGGACATCAAGCTTCGGCAGTCTCGGCGACCGGCTCGGCGGCTTCGTCGCCACCGCCCTGCTTGTCGCCAACGGCCTTGACGGCACGGGCGAACATGGCAGCCGGTTCGGACAGCACGCGGGCCAGCATGGCCAGAGCCTGGTCACGGGTCGGCAGCGAAGCCAACACGTCAACGTGGCTCGCCGGGAACAGTTCCCCGCCGATTGCCACAACCTTGGCCTGCAGCTTGTCGTTGCTCTTGGCGAATTCCTTGATCAGGCGACCGGCAGCGCCGGGCTCCTCCATCGAAAACGCATACACCAAAGGACCGACCAGCTTGTCAGACGCGACAGCAAATTCGGTACCTTCGACGGCACGCACAGCCAGGGTGTTCTTGACAACTTTCAAGAACACACCGGTTTCGCGGGCCTGCTTGCGCATCGCGGTCATCTGGGAGACCGTGGTGCCAGCGTATTCGGCGGCGATCAGGGAGTGGGCCTTGGCGGCGATGTCTGCCAGCTCGGCGACTACTTCTTGCTTCTGGGACAGATTGAGAGCCATTGCACTCCTCCGTTAAAGCTGGGACGCGAGATTTGCGATTCGGGATTCGCCGAAGGCCATGCAGCAGCCCTGAAAATCCCCAATGCCGACCCTTTCATCCCCGCTTCAAACTACTCCGCTCGCGGCTCCTGCCGGTTGCGGTCCAGGGCAGCTTCCATCCTGGAAGCCGGGAACATCGACCGATGTTCCTTTGGTGGCCGTTCTAGACCTGGAGTGGACTCGATCCGGGATGTCCCAGACGCGCGTAAACCAGAAAACTCCAGAAGGGCGACACCATCTACGCCGGCCAGTTCGAAACGAACCAATTAAGCGATCCCGCTGCATCGACGGCGACTCCATGCCAGTGCGAGCATCCCTGCCCGTCGCCGATCTGCGCTGACCGCGCCTGCGGTCTTTGACGGCTACCGCCGGACATGCCGGCGATCGCCTTCAAAATGTCCGTTACCCCAAAGGAGGGAACGGACTCCCAGCACACGGTTACCCGGGCCGGAAAAACAATGCAGTACTGCACAAACACGTCAGGCGCATGACGCCCGACGAATTCAATTACTTCAGCGACAGGCTCGACTGATCAACCGTCACGCCCGGACCCATGGTCGAGCTGACCGATACCTTCTGCAGGTAGGTCCCCTTCGAGGTGGCCGGCTTGGCCTTGATCAGGTCCAGCAGCAGCGCCTGCAGGTTCGACTTCAGCGCTTCGTCGTCGAAGCTGGCCTTGCCGATGGTGCAGTGGATGATGCCGGCCTTGTCGGTGCGGTAACGCACCTGGCCCGACTTGGCGTTCTTGACCGCTTCGCCCGGGTTCGCCGACACGGTGCCGACCTTCGGATTCGGCATCAGACCGCGCGGACCCAGCAGGGTGCCGAGCTTACCGACAACGCGCATGGCATCCGGGGTCGCGATGACCACGTCGTAGTTCAGATCGCCGGCCTGCATCTTCTCGGCCAGGTCGTCCATGCCCACTGCCTCGGCGCCTGCAGCCAGGGCTTCGTCAGCCTTGGCGCCCGCCGGTGCGAACACCGCAACGCGCACGCTCTTGCCGGTACCGGCCGGCAGCACGGTCGAACCGCGCACCTGCTGGTCGGACTTCTTGGCGTCCACGCCCAGGCGCACAGCAACGTCGATGGATTCGACGAACTTGGCCTTGGTGGCGGTCTTCAGGATCTTGATTGCGTCTTCGAAGGCATAGTTCTTGCCCGGGACGACAGCGGCCGCAATGGCCTTAACGCGCTTATTCTGTGCCATGTCTTAGCCCTCCACCGTCAAACCCATGCTGCGGGCAGTACCCGCAATCGTGCGAACTGCCGCTTCGAGCTCGGCTGCCGTCAGATCGGCTTCCTTGGTCTTGGCGATCTCTTCCAGCTGCTTGCGTGTCACCTTGCCGACCTTGTCGGTATTGGGACGCTTCGAACCGGAAGTAACACCTGCCACCTTCTTGAGCAACACGCTGGCGGGCGTGCTCTTGGTGACGAAGGTGAAGGTACGGTCGGAATACGCGGTGATGATCACTGGCGTCGGCAGACCCGGCTCCAGCTTGGAAGTCGCAGCGTTGAACGCTTTGCAGAATTCCATGATGTTCAAACCACGCTGACCCAGTGCAGGGCCGACCGGCGGTGCAGGATTGGCCTGGCCGGCCTTAACCTGCAACTTGATGTAGGAAGTAATCTTCTTAGCCATTTCGATGCTCTCCGGGTGCTAACGCCTGACAACAGGCTCCCCATCGGACCGGGAGAATCACGCGTCCCGGCGTCGCGCTGTGTACCACACGCAGATGGCTGCCATGCGGCAGCCATTATTTCCCGGCGGTCGCCAGGTCAGCGAGCCGCGCACTATAGCAGTATTTAAAGCAGGCGCCTAGCAGGCGCCCGCCCAGGTCAGCCCTTCTCGACCTGGCCGAACTCGAGCTCGACCGGCGTGGAGCGACCAAAGATGAGCACGGCGACACGCAACCGGCTCTTCTCGTAGTTGACTTCTTCGACAACGCCATTGAAATCGTTGAACGGACCATCGGTGACGCGCACCATCTGACCCGGCTCGAACAGCACCTTCGGACGCGGCTTTTCGACGCCATCCTGCACACGCTGCAGGATCGCATCAGCCTCTTCGTCGCGAATCGGCAATGGACGATCAGCCGTACCGCCGATGAAACCCATGACCTTGGAAGTTTCCTTCACCAAGTGCCAGCTTTCATTGTCGATGCGCGGAATACCGGCTTCTTCGTGGGTTTCGATCTGCACCAGCACGTAGCCGGGGAAGAACTTGCGCTCGGACCGACGCTTCTGGCCGGCGCGCATTTCAATCACTTCTTCGGTCGGCACCAGCACGTCACCAAAACGATCTTCCATTTCGGTGCGAACGATGCGATCGCGCAATGCCTGCGCAACCGATTTTTCAAAGCCTGAATAGGCGTGAACGACATACCAACGCTTCACTGCTTGATTCTCCTTAACGAGCCAGGAACCACTGCGTGAGCTTCTGGATGACGAAGTCGAAGCCGCCCAACAGCAAACTCAGAATGATCACAACAACAATCACCACCCAGGTAGTGCGAATGGCTTCCTGACGCGTCGGCCAGACCACCTTGCGCAACTCAAACCTGGATTCGGACATGAATTCGCGGGTTTCCCGGCCTTTGCCAGTCCCCAAAAACACAAATGCACCCGCCGCCAATCCAACAATGACAGCCAGCGCGCGCAACTGCGGCGTCCAGGCTCCCAACTGCGTGGCGCGCTCGGGCGCAGAAAACCAGAACCACACAAACAACCCCGCAACCACCAGGATCGCGGAGAGAACGTATTTCACAATATCAGCGCTGGCAGAAGACGCGCTTTTGGAAGGCTCGATTTTGCTATTCATCCGGCTCTAGTTACCGATCTGACCCGAGTCGCTGGGCCGGAAAGAGGAGTGGCACGCCAGGAGGGACTCGAACCCCCAACCTGCGGTTTTGGAGACCGCTGCTCTGCCAATTGAGCTACTGGCGTATGTACTCGTTTACCGCAAACCCCAAGACAACGAAGGCGGACCGATGTTCAGCCGGCCCGCCATTCGCGCAGTGTCGGCGGCCAAAGCCGCCGAACTGCAGGCATTGCTTACTTGACGATCTTGGCAACCACACCAGCGCCGACGGTCCGGCCGCCTTCGCGAATTGCGAAGCGCAGACCTTCATCCATCGCGACCGGGTTGATCAGCGTCACGACCATCTTCACGTTGTCGCCCGGCATCACCATCTCCACGCCTTCCGGCAGCTGGCACGCGCCAGTGATGTCGGTGGTACGGAAGTAGAACTGCGGACGGTAGCCCTTGAAGAACGGGGTATGACGACCACCCTCATCCTTGGACAGCACGTAAACTTCGGCTTCAAACTCGGTATGCGGCTTGATCGAACCCGGCTTGCACAGCACCTGGCCGCGCTCGACGTCGTCACGCTTGGTGCCGCGCAGCAGCAGACCGGCGTTGTCGCCTGCCTGACCCTGGTCCAGCAGCTTGCGGAACATTTCCACGCCGGTGACGGTGGTCTTCTGCGTATCACGGATACCGACGATTTCGATTTCGTCGCCAACCTTGATGATGCCGCGCTCGATACGACCGGTCACCACGGTGCCGCGGCCGGAGATCGAGAACACGTCTTCGACCGGCATCAGGAACGGGCGGTCCACGTCGCGGGTCGGATCCGGAATGAAGCTGTCCAGTGCATCGACCAGCTTCAGGATCGCCGGCACGCCGATTTCGCTCTGATCACCGTCCAGCGCCAGACGCGCCGAACCATGAATGATCGGGGTGTCGTCGCCCGGGAAGTCGTACTTGCTCAGCAGCTCGCGCACTTCCATTTCGACCAGCTCGAGCAGCTCGGCGTCGTCGACCATGTCAGCCTTGTTCAGGAACACCACGATGTGCGGCACGCCGACCTGACGCGACAGCAGGATGTGCTCACGGGTCTGCGGCATCGGGCCGTCAGCGGCCGAACACACCAGAATCGCGCCGTCCATCTGCGCAGCACCGGTGATCATGTTCTTGACGTAGTCGGCGTGGCCGGGGCAGTCAACGTGTGCGTAGTGACGGTTCGGGGATTCGTATTCGACGTGCGCGGTCGAGATCGTGATACCACGCGCCTTCTCTTCCGGCGCTGCGTCGATCGCGTCGTACGCCTTGAACTCACCACCGAAACGCTCAGCACCGATCTTGGTCAGCGCAGCGGTCAACGTGGTCTTGCCATGGTCAACGTGACCAATGGTGCCGACATTGACGTGCAGCTTGTTGCGCTCGAATTTAGCTTTTGCCATGGGTGCAGGTCTCGGTAATCGTTTGGAGTTTAAGACGATTGAGTAATGGTGCTCACGAAAGGAATCGAACCTTCGACCTCCTCCTTACCAAGGAGGTGCTCTACCGACTGAGCTACGTGAGCGAGTTTTGCATTATGCCATGCATTTGCGTTCAATGGAGCGGGAGACGGGAATCGAACCCGCACCATCAGCTTGGAAGGCTGAGGTTCTACCGTTGAACTACTCCCGCGCCGGGAACTGCATGCCACAACGTTAAACTGGTGGAGGGAGGTGGATTCGAACCACCGAAGGCGTAAGCCAGCAGATTTACAGTCTGCCCCCGTTGGCCGCTTGGGTATCCCTCCAGCTTTTACTACCGGACCGTTGCGCCGTGAGGCGAATCGGTTCGGGGTGAAGCAGCCCGTTATTTTGTTGTGGGACGCACCCGGTGTCAACAAAAATTTTGAACTCTTCGTCACCACTGAATACGCGCGACGCTCAGCGCCGCGCGCACCGGATCAGACGTTGAAACGGAAGTGCAGCACGTCGCCTTCCTGGACCCGGTATTCCTTGCCTTCCAGGCGCAGACGACCCGCGTCTCGCGCGCCAGCTTCGCCGCGATACTTGATGAAATCATCAAAGCCGATCGTCTCGGCGCGAATGAAGCCCTTCTCGAAATCGGTATGGATCACCGCCGCCGCCTGCGGTGCAGTGGAGCCGGCCCTGACCGTCCACGCGCGCACTTCCTTGACGCCCGCAGTGAAGTAGGTTTGCAGGCCGAGCAGCTTGTAGGCCGCGCGAATGACGCGATTCAGGCCGGGCTCGCTCAGGCCGAGATCGGCAAGGAAGGTGTCGCGGTCCTCGTCGTCGAGCTGGGACAGTTCTTCTTCGATGGCGGCCGAGACCGGCACCACTTCTGCACCTTCGGCGGCGGCATGCGCGCGCACTGCGTCCAGGTGCGGATTATTTTCAAAGCCGTCTTCGAGCACGTTGGCGATGTACAGCACCGGCTTGAGCGTCAGCAGGAACAGATCGCGCACCAGCGCCTTCTCTTCCTCATCCAGACCCGCTGCACGGCCGGATTTACCCTCGGCCAGCGCGGCCTGCAACTTGGCCAGCACCGGCTTGCGTGCCGCTGCGTCCTTGTCGCCGCCTTTGGCACTGCGTTCGGCGCGATTGAGCGCCTTTTCCACGCTGTCCAGGTCGGCCAGCGCCAGTTCGGTATCGATGGTTTCGATATCGGCGATCGGGTCGACCTTGTTGTTGACGTGGATGACGTCGTCGTTCTCGAAGCAACGCACCACGTGGGTGATCGCATCGACTTCGCGGATGTGCGCCAGGAACTTGTTACCCAGCCCTTCGCCGCTCGCCGCACCGGCAACCAGGCCGGCGATATCGACGAACTCGACCGCGGTGGGAATCAACTTTTGCGGCTTGACGATCTCGGCCAGCTGGTTGAGGCGCGGATCCGGCACCGGCACGATGCCGACGTTCGGCTCGATGGTGCAGAACGGAAAGTTGGCCGCAGCGATGCCCGCCTTGGTCAGCGCATTGAACAGGGTCGACTTGCCGACGTTGGGCAGGCCGACGATGCCGCATTTGATACCCATGGGTCACATCCGGGATTCGGGATTCGGGAGTGGAGATTCGTCGCCTACGGCTGCGAATCCCCACTCCCCAATCACGCGTCCCTGGCGGTATGCAGCCGCTTCATCGCCTGGTTGAAATTGCCGTCCATCGCCAACGGCAGGACATCGATGGCCGCATCCACCGCACTACCGATCGCCGCATCATCGTCACGCCCTGCCCGCCCCAGCACCCACGGCACCACACGGTCCTTGTGACCAGGGTGACCGATGCCGACGCGCAAGCGGTGAAATTTGCCATGCCCGAGCAGGCGGATCGTGTCACGCAGGCCGTTCTGCCCACCGTGTCCGCCGTCGAACTTGAGCCGTGCCGTGCCCGGCGCCAGATCCAGTTCGTCGTGAGCGACGAGCATCTGCTCCGGTTCGATCTTCCAGAACCGCAGGGCGGCGGTGATCGATTTGCCACTGAGATTCATGAAAGTGGCCGGCTTGAGCAGCCAGACCGGCTGTCCTGCGATATCGACCTTGGCCGTTTCGCCGAACAACTTGCTGTCCAGACCCCAGCGGGCGCCACTGCGCTCGATGAGGGCATCGACGAAACGAAACCCGGCGTTGTGCCGGGTTTGCGCGTGTTCCGGACCCGGATTCCCGAGCCCGACGATCAGCCGAAGTGCAGACATGCCAGTCACCGCAGCCGATTCCCCGCAGATACGAGGAACCGGCCGACGGATTACTTGGTTTCTGCGCCTTCGCTGCCTTCTTCACCGGCAGCGTCTTCTTCTTCGATACGCACGTGCTTGGCAGCAACCACGGCGACATCGTGTTCCTTGCCCAGCTTCAGCTCGGGGATTTCCACACCGGCCGGCAGCTTGATTTCGGACAAGTGGATCACATTGCCCACTTCCAGCGCACCGAGGTCGACTTCGATGAACTCCGGCAGATCCTTCGGCAGGCAGACCACCTGGACTTCGTTGAGCTCGTGGGTCACGACCACTTCGCTCGACTTACCAGCCGGCGAAGTTGCTTCGTTGACGAAGTGCAACGGCACCGCGGCGCTGAGCTTCTCGTTGGCGCTGACGCGCTGGAAGTCGATGTGGATGATCAACTGCTTGAACGGATGGCGCTGCATGTCACGCAGCAGCACCTGCTGCACGTCGCCATTGAGGTTCAGGTCCAGGATCGACGAGTAGAACCACTCGTTCTGCTGGGCGAGCCAGATCTGCTCGTGGTTGAGCTGGATGCTGACCGGCTCGAGTTCGCCACCGTAGACGATGGCCGGAATGACGCCAGCGTGACGTAGGCGGCGGCTCGCACCCTTCCCCTCGTTCGCGCGGCGCTCGACCTTGATTTCGTGAGTCTTTGCCATGTTGTTTCACTACCTAGATTGGAATACCGCCTCGCGGCGATGAAGCGTCTCACCCGCGACCAGGAGAGACGTAGTACGGCACCCGGAGATCCGGGCGCCGAATGGGATATCAGTCGACGTAGAGCGAGCTGACCGATTCGCCGAAGGCGATGCGGCGGATGGTCTCTGCCAGCAGTTCGGCCACGCTCAGCTGACGAATCTTCGGGCAGGTACGCGCCGCTTCGTTCAACGGGATCGTGTCGGTGACCACCAGCTCGTCGAGCTGCGAGTTATTGATGTTGTCCACCGCCGGGCCGGACAGCACCGGGTGGGTGATGTAGGCCACCACCTTGAGCGCGCCGCGCTGCTTGAGCGCTGCGGCGGCCGCACACAGGGTGCCGGCGGTATCGACCAGGTCGTCGACCAGCACGCAGGTCTTGCCCTGCACGTCGCCGATGATGTTCATCACGGTGGCAACATTGGCGCGCGGACGGCGCTTGTCGATGATGGCCAGATCGGCGTCGTCCAGGCGCTTGGCGACGGCGCGCGCGCGCACCACACCACCCACGTCGGGCGAGACCACGATCAGGTTGTCGGTGCCGTAGGCGCGCCAGATGTCGGCCAGCAGCAGCGGCGAGGCGTAGACGTTGTCGACCGGGACATCGAAGAAGCCCTGGATCTGGTCGGCATGCAAGTCGACCGTCAGCACGCGGTCGGCCTCCATCGCGCAGATCATCTTGGCGGCGACCTTGGCGGTGATCGGCACGCGCGAGGAGCGCATGCGACGGTCCTGACGCGAATAGCCGAAATACGGAATCACCGCAGTCACCGAGGCGGCGCTGGCGCGCTTGAGCGCGTCGATCAGCACCAGCAGCTCCATCAGGTTTTCCGCGCTCGGCGCGCAGGTCGGCTGGATGACGAACACTTCCTGCCGGCGCACGCTTTCTTCGATCTCAACCTGCACTTCGCCATCGGAAAAGCGCGTGACCAGCGCCTTGCCCATGCGAACGCCCAGCTCCTTGCAGATGCTCTGGGCAAGCGGCTTGTTGGCATTGCCGGAGAACACCAGCAGATTACGTTGGTCTTGCATGGGATCTCTCAGGCGGCGGCGATAGAGCGTGCGGGTGGGTGAAAGAGCAGACGAGCCAAGCCGTTGCCCGGCCGTTCCTCGATCTCCGCACGTGGATGTGCGGGCGTTTGCAGAAGAATCTGCGTCTACAACTCTTGCAGGGCGACCTGCATCGGTACATTGGCAGGGGCGGTAGGATTCGAACCTACGAATGCCAGGATCAAAACCTGGTGCCTTGGGCCTCTTGGCGACGCCCCTGCATCAAACCTTTGTTGCGTCCAGTGCGTCGAGCAATGGCGAGTGCGCTGCACCCTCCACCACCCACGCCCGCAGGCTGTCCGGCAATTGCGCCAAGGCCTGCTCTGCAGCAGCGCGCGTGGCGAATTCGACGAAACACCCACTCCCTGACCCGGTCAAACGTGGCGTGCCGATCTGGGACAACGCCTGGAACACGGCCTCGACGGCAGGTTCGCGGCGCCGCAGGACCGGCTCGAACGCATTGTCGAGCAGAGAACCGGAAGCGAAGTCCGCTATTTTCACGGGCGCAGCATCCCGCGTCAATTCCTGTGATTGAAATAACGCCGGCGTCGGCACGTGGACGCCTGGATCGACCAGCACATAGGCGGCGTCGGGAAGCGCAATCGGGGTGAGTTGCTCGCCCACGCCTTCGGCCCAGGCGTTGTGTCCGCGGACGAACACCGGCACGTCCGCACCCAGCCGCAGACCCAGCGCGGCCAATGCATCGACCGGCAAGCCCAGGCGCCATAAGGCATTGAGCGCGACCAGCACGGTTGCTGCGTCCGACGAGCCGCCACCAAATCCGCCACCGGCGGGGATGCGCTTGTCGACGCGGATCTCCGCGCCCGCCCGTGTGCCGGTAGACGATTGCAGCAGGCGTGCGGCGCGGATCACCAGGTCATCGTCTTCGGCAACGCCAGGCAAACTGTCGCCGATGCGCCGGATCAGGCCGTCGCTGCGCAAACGAAGATGAATGGTGTCCCCCCAGTCCAGCAGCCGGAACACGGTCTGCAGCAGGTGGTAGCCGTCGGCACGGCGCCCGACGATCTGCAGAAACAGGTTCAGCTTGGCCGGCGCAGGCCACGCCGACCAGCTATCCAGCGCTGCCATCAGGGCGATACCGTCCATTGATCGACCAACAGGCGGACCTTGGCGGTGCCGTTATGGGCTTCGATGCGCTGCGGCAGCGCGGGCTGGCCGTCGCTGGCAGGCGCCCAAGCGAGAAATTCGATGGTCCAGCCATCCTGTTGCACGGTGCGCGGGCGCCCGGCAGCGTCGAGATCGACGCGCTGCGCGCCGGCATCGGCAATGCGCAGCGCGCGCACCCAGTCCGGCATCTGATTGACCGGGATGGTCCAGCCGGTCGCTTCCAGCAAGACCTGTTCGGCATCTGGGCCGCTGCGCGGACCGCCGTCCAGCCCTTCGAGCCGACCGGCGCCGGTGGTGGTATCGCCGGTGAGCACCCAGCTCTGCCGGGTCACCGGGGCACTGAGCTGCACGCGGTACTGCGGGCCGTTCTGCTGCCAGTCGATGCGCCCGCTGCCGCCGTTGCGGTCCTTGCTGATCGCCACCCGCCCCTGGAACGACCACTGTGGGTGGGCCTGCAACCAGGCCTGGCGCGCAGCTTCGGCGTTACGTGCTTCATCGGAGACGCGCTCGACCACCGCCGCGCCGCCACCCTGCCCGCGCGGCACGCTGACGCAGCCGGACAGGCCGACCAGCACCAGCCCGCTCAGGGCCAGCGCGCGTCGTGCAGCGCTCATAGCCCGAACTTTTCCACGGCGCGTTGCAGCGCGCGGTTGTCAGGATCCAACCGGCGGGCTTCGTCGAAGTAGCGCCGCGCCTCGTCCTGCTTGCCGCTGACCCACAGCACCTCGCCCACGTGCGCGGCAATCTCCGGGTCCTTGACCAGCGCCCAGGCGCGGCGCAGCTGCACCAGCGCTTCCTTGGTGCGGCCCATGCGATACAGCACCCAGCCATAGCTGTCGACGATGGCCGGGTTGTCCGGGTCGGCGGTGCGGGCGCGATCGATCAGCGCCAGCGCTTCCTTGTAGCGGGTGGTGCGGTCGGCCAGGGTGTAGCCCAGCGCGTTCAAGGCCGCCACGTTTTCCGGCTCGGCGACCAGGATCTTGCGCAGGTCGGCCTCGGCGCGCGCCACGTCGTCGCGACGCTCCCAGGCCAGGCCGCGGGCGTACAGCAACGCGCTGTCGTCCGGGTAGGCGGCCAAGCCACGTTCGAAGGCATCCAGCTCGCCCGGGGCATCGTCGGCGCGCTGATGCAGCTCGGCTTCCAGCACATAGGCATCGCGACGGGCATCGTCGTCGGCGCTGGCATCGCCCTGCAATGCACGTACTTCGGCCAAGGCTTCGGGCTTGCGGCCCAGCTCGTACAGCGCGCTGGCGGCGCGCAAGCGCGCTTCGCTCATCTGCGGCCCGCCGGGTACGCCGCGGTACCACTCAACGGCTTCGTCATAGCGCTTGAGGAATTCGGCGATCTTGCCCAGCAGCAGGCGGCGATCCGGGTCGGGCTTGGTGGCGTTGCTCTTGAGCTCGCCATACAGCGCTTCCAACGCGGTGCGGTCCTTCTCTTTGGCGAGCATGGACGCGCGCAGCCCGTAGGTCTGGGTGTCCTGCGGGCCGGTGGACAGCACACGCGCCGCCGCTTCGGTCTGGCCCATGGCGTCGTAGGCGAAAGCCAGCGCGCCGCGCAGCTCGGAATCCTTCACCGCCTGCGGTTCGACATTCTTCAGCAGCGCCAGCGCTTCGTCGTTCTTGCCTTCCTGCTGCAGCTGGGTGGCATGCAGCAAGGCCACGCGCGGCTCCTCGGGGAAGCGGCGCACCACTTCGTCGACGATGCGTTTGGCCAGCGCCGGGCGCTCCATGCGCAGCGCGAGCCGGCCGAATTCCTGCCACACCTCGATCTGGTTGGGGATGGCGCCGGCCTTGACCAGGTCTTCGAGTACGTCGGCGGAGGCTTCCGGCTCGCGGCCGCCGTTGGCCAGCGCGATCAATGCAAAACGCCAGCCGCGCGGGTCGGGTTCTTTGAGCAGGCCCAGCAAGTCGCGGCGCGCGGTGCGCAGATCGTTGCGGCGCAGGGCCAGCGAGGCTTCGGTGCTGCGCATCGACATCGAGGCCGGCGCACGGGCGCGCCACAGCGCCAGGGCTTCGATGGCACGCGGGTCGTCATTGGCCAGCATGGCGATACGGGCGGCACGTTCAGCCAGCCCGGCGTCGCCGGCTTCGGCCTTGGCGGCGTCCAGATAGGCGCGGGCGGCTTCGTCCAGCTGCCCGGCCTGCAAGGCGAATTCGCCGGCGAGCACAGGTTCCAGCGAGGTGGCGCCGGCACTGCTGGCGGGTGGAGCGGGCGGTGCTTTTTTGGGTGCTGCCGTGGCGTTGGCGGACACTGCTACCAGCAAAAGAACACTCAGGATGCGAATCGGTACAGGCATCGGGGGCAACCGGGCCGTAAAATGGGGCCCTGAATGGCCGCCAGCTTATCGCAAGCAACTGAACAATGACGTTGTGGGTGCTCGGACTGAATCACCAGACCGCACCTGTGGACCTGCGCGAACGCGCGGCGTTCGCAGGTGACGCGTTGCCGCGCGCGCTCGAATCGTTGCGGGCCTTGCCGCAGGTGCGTGAGGCCGCGCTGCTGTCCACCTGCAACCGCACCGAGCTGTATGCGATGGCGGACGACGTGCAGGCGCTGGCCGGCTGGCTGGACGCGCATGCGCCGGGACTGAGTAGCTATCTGTACCAGCATCAGGATGCCGACGCGGTGCGCCACTTGTTCCGGGTCGCTACCGGGCTGGATTCGATGGTGCTGGGCGAGCCGCAGATCCTGGGCCAGGTGAAGGATGCCTGGGCGGTGGCGCGCGCGCATGGCGCACTGGGAAGCGGGTTGGATCGGTTGTTCCAGCAGACCTTTTCGGTAGCCAAGCGCGCGCGGACCGATACCCGTGTCGGCGCCAATCCGGTGTCGGTGGCCTCCACCGCCGTGCGCCTGGCACAGGAGTCCTTTGCCCGGCTCAACGAATCGACCGTGTTGCTGGTCGGCGCCGGTGAAACCATCGAGCTGGCCGCCAAGCACCTGAGCGAAGGACGCGTGCGGCGCCTGTTGATCGCCAATCGCACGCTTGCGCATGCGCAGACACTGGCCAGCCAGCACGGCGGCTATGCCTTGCCGCTGACGGATCTGGAACGCCATCTGGCCGAGGCCGATGTGGTGTTTTCGGCCACCGCCGCGCGCGAGCCGGTCATCACGCGGGTGCAGGTGGAACAGGCGCTGCGCGCGCGCAAACGCAAGCCGATGTTGTTGTTCGACCTGGCGGTGCCGCGCGATATCGAAGCCTCGGTGGCGACGCTGAGCGATGCCTACCTGTACACCGTGGACGATCTGGAACGCGCGGTCGAAGACAACCGCCGCAGCCGCCGCGAAGCCGCAGACCAGGCCGAGGCGATCATCGACCTGCAGGTGGCGCGCTATGTCGAGACCGTGCAGGCCAACGCGCGCCAGGCACCGCTCAAGCGGCTGCGCGCGTTCGGCGACAGCACCCGCGACGAACTGCTGGCCAAGGCGCGTCAACAGTTGAGCAACGGCAAGCCGGCCGACGAAGTACTGGAGCAACTGGCGCATGCGCTGACCAATCGCCTGTTGCACCCGCCGACCGCCGCGCTGCGCGATGCCGCGCTCAACAACGACCTGGAATTGACCAGCGCGGCCGACCGGCTGTTCCCGGAAAAACCCGGTTACCCACATCCCCCTGTAGCTACCCCGATCGTGAGGACTGATGACGCCGACCCTGCGCCGTAAGCTCGAAGCGCTGGCCGAGCGCCGCGAAGAACTGCAGCACCTGTTGTCCGACCCGGACGTGGTCAACAACAACGACAAGTTCCGCAGCTTGTCGCGCGAACTGTCGCAACTGGAGCCGGTGGCCGTAGCGCTGGAAGACGAGGCGCGCGCCAAGGCCGACCTGAGCGCTGCCGAAGCCATGCGCAACGATCCGGAAATGCGCGAGTTGGCCGAAGAGGAAATCGCTGCGGCACAGGCGCGCCTGGACGAACTGGATGCACAGCTGGCATTGCTGCTGGTCCCGCGCGATCCGCGAGACGACGGCAACCTGTTTCTGGAAGTACGCGCCGGTACCGGCGGCGATGAGGCGGCGATCTTTGCCGGCGACCTGTTCCGCATGTACGCGCGCTATGCCGAGCGCCAGGGCTGGAAGGTCGAAATCGAATCCGACAGCCCCGGCGAACACGGCGGCTACAAAGAAGTGGTGGCACGCGTGGTCGGGCGCGGCGCGTATTCGCGGCTGAAGTTCGAATCCGGTACCCATCGCGTGCAACGTGTGCCCGCAACCGAGTCGCAGGGCCGTATCCATACCTCGGCGGCGACGGTGGCGATCATTCCCGAAGCCGACGACGTGGAAGAGATCGTGATCAACCCGGCGGATTTGAAGGTGGATACCTTCCGCTCGTCCGGCGCCGGCGGCCAGCACGTCAACAAGACTGAATCGGCCATCCGCATCACCCACGTGCCCAGCGGCGTGGTGGTGGAATGCCAGACCGAGCGCAGCCAGCACGCCAATCGCGACAAGGCGATGAAGCGCCTGAAGGCGCAATTGGTGGAAGCCGAACGCAGCAAGGCCGCGGCCGCCGAAGCGCACACGCGCAAGTTGCAGGTGGGCAGCGGCGACCGCAGCCAGCGCATCCGTACCTACAGCTTTCCGCAGGGCCGCATCACCGACCACCGCGTGGAGGGGCTGACCCTGTACGACCTGCCCAACATCATCGAAGGCGATCTGGATGCGTTGGTCGCACGGTTGCTGCACGAGCATCAGGCCGACGAACTGGCGCGGTTGAGCGACAGCCCGTGAGTGCCAACGTCCCGCGCGAGCTGCTGCAGCTGCGCGAGGCGGTGCAGCGGCAGCCCGGCGATTTCGTTGCATGGTTGATGCTGGCCGATGCCGAACTCGGCATGGGCGGCATCGCTGCTGGCGAGTTGGCCGTGCAACGCGCGTTGGCCTTGCATCCCGGCCACCCGGAAGCGATTGCGCGGCTTGGGCGCGTGCGTTGGGCGCAACAGCGGCATGCCGAGGCGTCGCGTCTGCTGCAGCAGGCATCGGACCTGGTGCCGCAGCATCCAGGCATTGCGCTGTGGCTGGGCCATGCCTTGGAAGACGCCGATCAGCCGGAGCAAGCGGCAGCGGCCTACACACGCGCGTATCACCTGCTGCCCGACGAGCCGTACATCGCCGCGCAGCTGCTCAACTGGCGACGTCGTTTATGCGATTGGCGCGGCCTGGATGCCTTGGCCGCGCAGGTCCGCAACGCCGTGGCACAGGGCGCCGCGGCGGTGGAGCCGTTCGCGTTTCTGAGCGAAGACGCCACTGCGGCCGAGCAACTGGCCTGTGCGCGCACGCGTGCGCAGGCGATCGCTTCAAGCCTGCAGCCACTGCCACCAGTTGCGCTACGCAGCCGCGGCGGGTTGCGCGTGGGCTTCGTATCCAATGGCTTCGGCGCACATCCCACCGGTGTGTTGACGGTGGCATTGTTGGAGGCATTGCAGCGGCGCCAACCGGAGCTGCAGCTGCACCTGTTCGCGACCAGCCAGGACGACGGCAGCGCGATTCGCGCGCGCTTGACGCAGGCCACGACCCTGCACGATGTCACCGCGCTTGAGCATCTGGCCACCGCGCAGCACATCCGTGCGCAGGGCATCGACGTGTTGTTCGATCTGCGCGGCTGGGGCGGTGGCGGACGCCCGGAAGTGTTCGCGCTGCGGCCGGCGCCGGTGCAGATCAATTGGCTGGCGTACCCGGGCACCTCCGGTGCACCGTGGATGGATTACGTACTGGGCGACGCGTTTGCATTGCCACCGTCGCTGGTGCCGTTTTACAGCGAGCAGGTGCTGCGCTTGAACCGCGCGTTTCAGCCGTCGGACACCACGCGCACGCTTGGCGAACCGCCGTCACGCGCCGCGTGTGGGTTACCCGCGCAGGGCACGGTGTTTTGCTGTTTCAACAATAGCTACAAACTCAATCCGCGCAGCATGGCGCGCATGCTGGCGGTACTGCATGCGGTGCCCGGCAGCGTGCTGTGGCTGTTGTCGGGGCCGGGCCAGGCCGATGCGCGGTTGCGAGCGGCAGCACAGGCGCAGGGCGTGGATGCGCAGCGCCTGGTCTTCATGCCGAAGTTGCCTCACCCGCAGTATCTGGCACGTTACCGGCACGCGGATCTGTTTCTGGATACGCATCCTTATAACGCGCACACCACCGCCTCCGATGCGTTGTGGACGGGTTGTCCGGTGCTGACCACGCCCGGCGAGACGTTTGCCGCGCGGGTCGCGGGCAGCCTCAATCAGCATCTGGGGCTGGAAGAGATGAACGTGGCCGACGACGCGGCGTTTGTGGCCAAGGCGGTGGCATTGGCAAGCGATGCGGATGCGTTGGCCGATCTGCGTGCGCGGCTGGCTGAGCAACGGCAGCGCAGTGGCGTTTTCGATATGGATGGGTTTGCGGACGATCTTGCGGCCCTGCTGCAGACGATGGCGCGGGAGCGTGGTTGGTTGGGGGTTTAGATGTAGGCCAAACACTGCCGATAGACCTACTCCCTTCTCCCGTCGGGAGAAGGTGGCGCGCAGCGCCGGATGAGGGTGCGAGCAAGCCTGCAATGCGCAGGCTGCGACCGATCGTCAATGCTCGAGACTCTACTGAGCGCTGCTGCCTTGTGCTCACCCCATGTAGCAAGTGTTGCCATGCAGGCTTCGCCCGTACTCTCACCCCAACCCCTCTCCCGCAGGAGAGGGGCTTTTTTCACTGCGCGCCGAGAGTCGCAGCGCGCGTAGTGGCTGACGCTTGATAGTCCAACACTGATCGACGTCCAACATTGAACGAATTCCAGCAGTGATCGATCTCCACCGCTAGGCTTCCTTCAAATTCACACTGCGGCGCTGTACCCGGCCGCTGCAGCTGGTTACGCTGCGGCATGCCTTCTACTCCAGACTTCATTCCCCTGCGCCTGTGCGTGCTGACGGTGTCCGACAGCCGCACGCTGGCCGACGACCGTTCCGGCGATTACCTGGCCGACGCCCTCACCCAGGAAGGCCATGTGCTGCACGACCGTGCGCTATGTCCGGACGACCGTTACCGCATGCGTGCGGTCGTGTCGGCATGGATTGCCGATGCGCAGGTGGACGGCATCCTGGTCACCGGCGGCACTGGCTTTACGGGCCGCGACAGCACGCCTGAGGCGATCACGCCGCTGCTGGACAAGATCATGCCGGGCTTCGGCGAGATGTTCCGCGCCATCAGCGTGGAAGAAATCGGCACGTCTTCGCTGCAATCGCGCGCGTTTGCGGGGCTGGCCAATCACAGCTTCGTGTTCTGCCTGCCCGGTTCCACCTCGGCGTGCCGCACGGCGTGGGAAAAGATCGTGCGTGCGCAGCTGGATGCGCGCACCAAGCCATGCAATCTGGCGACATTGCGTCCACGGCTGGGCGAATAGCCTGCGCGTTCGATCGTCGAACGGAACCCGCATGTCGCACCTGAAACGCAAGGCCTATAAAAAGTTGCTGGCACCGCTGCAGTTGGAGCTGGTCGGCATGGCGCGCTGGTTGCGCCACACCAATCAACGCGCCCTGGTGCTGGTGGAAGGCCGCGACACCGCCGGCAAGGGCGGCGTGATCCAGACCATCGCCAGCCACCTCAACCCGCGCCAGTGCCGGGTGGTGGCGCTGCCCAAGCCCAACGACCGCGAAAGCACGCAATGGTATTTCCAGCGCTATGTAACGCATCTGCCGGCCGGCGGCGAGTTGGTCCTGATGGACCGCAGTTGGTACAACCGCGCCGGCGTGGAACGGGTGATGGGCTATTGCACCGACGCGCAATACGAGGCGTTTCTGGAGCAGGCGCCACGCTTTGAACAGATGCTGGTCGATGACGGCATTCTGCTGTTCAAGTACTGGTTGTGCGTGGACCAGGCCGAGCAGGAAGACCGCTTTGCCGAGCGTCACGAAGACCCGCTCAAGGGCTGGAAGCTGTCGCCGGTGGATCTGCAATCGCGCACCAAATACGACGATTACACCGCCGCCCGCGAGCGCATGCTCGAAGTGACCCATATTCCGGATGCGCCGTGGACGCTGGTGGACTTCAACGACCAGAAACGTGGCCGGCTGAGCCTGATCCGCGATCTGCTGGATCGGCTGCCGGACACCGCGGTGCCCGACGAGCCGCTAGCGCTGCCGCCCCTGCACGGCAAGCCGCACAAGGAGCGCTACGGCGTGCTGGAACCGATCGACGATTACGCCGGCCAGTCCTGAGAAACTTCGTCGCTGGCCGTGGTGGCGCGCGGCAGCGGATGCAGGCCGGCCTGACGTTCGGCCTGCTCGGCCTGCAGCACCAGCTGGCTCAGGCGCTGACTGAACAACTGCATGAAACCGCGGTGCAGCGGGCGCATCGCTTCCATGTAGTCCACATCGTCGGCTTGTGCGCCGAGCGGGCTGCAGGACGACAACAGCACTTCGTCCAGGCGTAAGGCGCTGTCGGGCAAACGGACCAGCGCAGCGCGACGCAACCAGTCGCGCATGCCTTCGCGGTATTCGGCGGCCAGGATGTAGGCCACTTCGACCTGGTCCAGGTCCACGTCCGGGTTCCATGCCAGCACCTGGATCACCTGCGAGCGCTCGTCCAGCATGCGGCCTTCGGCCACCAATGCATGCAGTTGCTGCAGCAGCCGCCACTGCACGCCGGCCGCGTCGCGTTGTGCGGTCGGCATCGCTTCGATCGCCAGTGCCAGGCGGCGCGAGAACAGGGCCGGCACATCGGCCAGGACCACCGGGCCCGCATCGGCACCCAGCAGGAAACGCTCGGTGCGCAACGCGGCGGTATCCGGCAGATAACCGTCCTGCAGCGGGCGCATCACACCGTGATCGAGCAGCGACAGCACCACGTCGAGCCAGTAGCGGCGATCCTGCTGCAGCGCGCGGTTGACCGAGGCGTTCTGCCAGGCGGTGCGCACCTCGTCCAGACGTGCGATGCAGGCCTGGGCATCCATTCCATCCCACGGCGCGCGGGTGGCATCGTTGGGGTCGAAAGTTTCGGCACTGAGCATGCCGGCGCCAAAGCGGTGCCAGGCGGCGCCACGCTGGGTGTCGGTCGGGTCGAGGCGGGGGGTGGCAGGCACTACCGGAGCCGCCGGGCGCAGCAGCGCCGCGTAGGCATCGGTCCACGATTCGGGCAGGCGTGCCGACATCGGGTAGGTCGCCGCCGGCTGCGCCAGACCGCGACGCGCCAGACGCAGGCTCCACGCCACCGCACCGATCACGATGCCGCCAAACGTCCACGCCAGCAGCCAGCTGGTAGCCGCCTGTTCGGGTTGCAGGACGCGGGTGGACGGCTGCACGAACAGCAACCAGCCACTGCCCAGCAGCGCGCCGAGATACAGCCACGGCCCGAACTGCGTCAGCTGGTGATTGCGGCGATGTGCCGCCGGAGCGTGCCCGTCGTTGTGATCTTGAGATGGAGCGGCCATTACATTCCCCTGAACGCCTGATCGCGTTGAGAAGGTTATCGGCGAAGCAACGCAACTCTGTTGCCCCGCCGTGGCGGCACGCACTCAGCCAGTTACAAATTCTTCAGTCGGCGGAACCGCGCACGCCGTGCGTGTCACCGACGTCACCTGCGCCGCTGGCGGGCCTTGCCACAGCCAGGTTTCCAACGCATCCAGTGCGGCCTGGCTGCCGACGGCGACCACCTCCACGCTGCCGTCCGGCTGGTTGCGGGCGTGCCCGTACACACCCAGCGCCAGCGCGCGCTCGCGGGTGGAGGCGCGGTACCACACGCCCTGCACTGTCCCGCTGACCACAAAACGCGCCGCCTGCATCACCCCGCCTTGCCGGTGATGCCGACCGCCGCTTCGATGTCGCGGGCGGTGACCGGGCCGAGGAACTGCTTGGCGACCTTGCCGTCCGGGCCGATCAAATAGGTCATTGGCAGGCCGCGTGGCGTGGCGAAGTCCTGCGGCGGCTGATACGGGTCCAGGATCGCTACCGGGTAGGACACTGGGTGATCCTTCAAAAACGCCAGCATGTCGGCGGCGGTGATGTCTTCGTAGGCCAGGCCCACCACTTCGACGCTGTCGCGCATGGTGTGCAGTGCCGACAGCTCCGGCATTTCCTTCAGGCAAGGCGCGCACCAGGTGGCCCAGAAGTTGACCACCACCCACTTGCCGCGATGCGCGGCCAGGTCGTAGGTCTCTCCCGACACTGTGGGCAGCGACAGCTTGGGCATCTCGGCGGTCTGCTGCACCACCGAGGTGTTGGCCACGCTGGCCGGGTCAGCGGCGGGTTTTTCGGGTGCCTGGGTGGCCGTGGCAGGCGTAACCGCGGAATCGGCCGCAGCGGGCGTGCCCTCGCCGGTGGGCTTGCAGGCGGTCAGCAGCAACAGCGGCAACAGCAGCGCGCACGCGCCGCGCACAAGACGCATCGTCATGGAGGATCTCCGGGGAGGTGGGTGTAGAGGTCGCCGACCGGTTGCGCCAGCACGCCGCGCAACGGTTGACGCAATTGTTCCAGCGCGGCGGCGGCGGCCTGGCCGTAGGCATCGTCGCGGCACGGTAGCGGGCGGTCTTCGATCGGCACGCGCAGCTGGCAGTTTTCGTAGAGTTCGGCCAACGGCACCACGTCCAGATCGCGCGCCAGCAGCCATTGGCCGCGCTCGTCGCGCCGCAGCAGGCGGATGCGTTTGAGCTCGCACAGCAGCTCCTGCATCAGCGTATCGGTGAGCATCGGCTCCAGCGCAAGAATGCGGTCTTCGTCCAGGCCGTTGCCGTGGATGCGTGCCTGCCGGAAACGGCCGAGCAGACGCAGCAGGCCATAAATTTCGAAGCCCGGCGGCAGGCGCATGGCTTCGGGCTGATAGCGGAACGCGGACATCGACGATGCCAGCGACGCGCCCAGCAACACCGACACCCAGCTGAGATAAATCCACAGCAGCAGGATCGGCAGCGCCGACAGCGCGCCGTAGATGCGCTGATAGGTCTGGAAATTGCCCAGATAGAAGCCAAAGCCCCATTTGACGATTTCCATCAGGATCACCGCCAGCAGCGCGCCAGGCAGCGCGTGACGCAGGCGCACCACATGCTGCGGCACCACGCGGTAGATCAGTACGATGCAGACGAACTCCACCGCCATCGGCGCCAGCCGCCAGGCGAATTCGGCCAGCCACTGGCCTTCGGTGGTGCGGAACAGCGGCAGCGCGAACACATAGGCCGCCATCGCCATCGAGGCGGCGGCGAGCATCGTACCCAGTGTCAGCACGGTCCAGTAAATCAAAAACCGGGTCACCTTGGGCCGCGCGGCAGCCACCCGCCAGATGCTGTTGAAGGTCTGTTCGATGCTGTGCAGGGTGATCAACAACGAGGCCACCAGCGCCACCATACCGGCGACGGTGAACTTGCCCAGATCTTCCAGCGAACGGTTGAGATAGTTCTGCACCGAGCGCGCAGCGCCGGGCACGAAGTTGTTGAAGATGAAGTCGGTGAGCGCGTCCTTCCATTCGTTGAATGCAGGAAACGCCGACAACACGCCGAACACCACGATTGCCAGCGGCACCAGCGCAAACACCGTGGTGTAGGCCAGCGAGGCCGCTGCCTGGAACAGGCGGTCGTCCAGAAAGCGGCGCCACAGAAAGCGCCCGAAGCTCACCGTCCGCGCGCGATCGCGCAGACGCTCTTTCCATTGGTGGAGTTTGTTCACACGCGACATCGCGCAAGGGTACCCGATGCGCCGTCATCGCGGCCTTGTCGCACCTGCGGCGTGCAGGCAGGCGGCGGCATGGCCGATACTGCGGCAACTCAACAGGCGGCAGAGGCACGATGGCGGAGATTCTGGTGCTGTATTACAGCCGCGGCGGCTCGGTGGCGCGGCTGGCGCGGCAGATCGCGCGCGGCATCGGTGAGGTGCCGGGCATGAGTGCGCGGCTGCGCACGGTGCCGCCGGTGGCTGCGGTGACCCAGACCAGCGCCCCGCCGGTGCCGGACGAAGGCGCGCCGTATGTGGACCGCGCCGATCTGGCCGAATGCAGCGGCTTGCTGCTGGGCAGCCCGACCCGCTTCGGCAACATGGCCGCACCGATGAAACACTTCCTCGACAGCCTGGGCGCCGAATGGGCCACCGGCACCCTGGCCGGCAAGCCGGCAGGCGTGTTCACCTCCACCGCCTCGATGCATGGCGGCCAGGAATCCACCCTGCTATCGATGCACCTGCCGCTGCTGCACCACGGTTGCTTGATCGTCGGCATCCCGTTTACCGAGGCCGCGCTCAGCCACACCACCAGTGGTGGCACCCCGTACGGCGCCAGCCATGTGTCCGGCGCCGGTGGCGACCCGCAACCCAGCGAGGACGAAGCCCTGCTGGCGCGCGCGCTCGGCCGCCGCGTGGCCGACATCGCACGCCGGCTCGCCGCGCCGTGAGCCTGCGCGCCGTGCATTGGTCGCTGACGTTTGCGCTGCTGGCGCTGACTGTGGTGTACGTGATCTGGTTTCACGACGACCCGCGTCGCACCGCCGCCTTGCTGGTCTTCGCGCTGCCGCCGGCACTGACCGGCCTGCTGGCTGTGCGCAGTGCCCGTGCCCGCTTCTGGGCCGGCACCTTTGCGCTGGGCTGGTTCAGTCACGGCGTGATGGCGGCCTGGAGCCAGCCCCACGTCCGTGGGCTGGCATGGCTGGAGCTGCTGCTGGCGCTATTGGTCATCGGGCTGGTCAGCGGGCCCGGCGTTGCCGCGCGCTTCGGTAAGCGCCGCCCGACACCCTAACCGCAAGCGACACGCGGGCACTCAACGTACTGGAACACCCCCGTTGCCAAGCGGCGGGCGGGCGCTGTTGCACGCCACCACCAGTCACCGGCAAGCGCGCCAGGCGTTGATGTTGATCATTGGCACTAGCGCCAGACTGCCCTTGGTGTGCCGAATCACCAAACACCGCGGGATTTTTTAAGAACACGACGTTAATTTTTTGCCGACACATCCATCTCCGAATTATTAGAGATAAAGAAAATATTAGAGACCACTCCTACAAAACAGAGTTTGTCTTTCCGTGCGGATCCCCAATACATTCTCGCAACACGGAATAGATCGATTCCACAACACTCAAAGCCACTGGCTTAATGCTTCGTTAAAATGATCAAATATTCTCCTGCCCAACCGGCTATCGCCACAGGAGACATGACCACACCTAGAGACCAATCAATAACCGCAAAACGGCCTGGCGAAGTAGTATTATTTAAACGAACTATCTAATTTTTATCTTTGCCTGAATCTTTAGCGCAGCGACACACAGTGTCAGTCGATGACACGTAGCCAATCAAAGGCACCAGTACGTTTGCGACGCAGGGCGGCACCCGCTTCAACTTAAGTACGCACTGCCTTTCGTAAAAATGTGAATCTGTAACGACGGAATAAATCACGTCGTCGCGGTCCCGTTTTACTTGCCAACCTCAATCACTATCCGGCACGAACTGCGCGATTATAACCGAGCACCCCACTCTTCCTGGGACATTCAACGATGCACCAATACACACCGCGACGCCGAAATCTTTTATTCGTCGCTATCGGCAGCGTGATCGCCTGCATAGCGATCTACAGTTACTCCGGCACCCCTTCACCCAATGGGAAATACGGCAATTCAACCAGCGGGAGTTCTTTGAGTAAAAAAGCTTCTTCTTCACGCAATTATTTTTCGCCACCCGCCACCGATGCGCGTGCCCTGGCCTCTGAAAATCCACTGTCACCGCAGGATGAAGGCATCTTTTCTGCTGACGAGATCGCATCCCGGGTCAAGGAGTATTTCGAACGCCTACTGTCCGACCCATCGCTCTCCGATGCACAGCGCAGCGCGTTCGCGGCACGTCTAGTTGCAAGCATTGAGGCCGATTACAAAGCGAAGCTTGCCGTTTCAGACTACCTCAGCAAGATGCCTGATGACATGCTCCGGGACGAACTTGGCAACATGCTGGTGCTTAACGCAACCGGCAGGGAGATGCTGGTTACCGAGGCAAACCGCATTTGGCAAAGCAAGGACAAGACACTGTATCGGGGCATGTACATGACATATGCCAACATGCCCGGGACTGCTTCTCCTAACATCCTGGCCGATGCGATTTCCTCGCTAGGCGAGCGCAGCAATGGCGACTATCCGTCGATTTCAGCACTGAACTTCATCGGGACCCTGGAACAGGACACCTCCATCGAAGGTGCCGCGCTTCGACAAAGCGCACTGTCGCAATTGGAGTCCCTGATCAGAGGCGATGGCGACGACACCGTGCGCGCCATTGCCGCTCAAAAAGTCTATCGCCTGTCTTCCCCAGAGGCGGCTGCAGAGGCAGCCACCAACTATCTTTCGCATAACCCGAGCAATCCGTTGGTAATGGAAACGCTCAATTCGGTGCGCAGCGGAGATGTGGAGCTGACTCCGCCACTCAGATCCAAACTTGCCGCAGCCGTGTCCCGTCCACAGGCATCCCAATCGGAAATACAAAGTTTTGCCGCGTTGACCAAGGCACGCGGCTCGTAGGACTGCTTTCACCGTGAACGAGGGGGAAGTGCATGACACCACATCATCGTGGTCGCCGGTCATGAACGGCGTCGCCGCCTGATCTGGATGGAATGCGTACGTCGTTAAGCCGCTAAATCACTCAAGGTGCATCCCCAATGACTTAAAGCCCTCCGGCCTAAGCCGTGCGCACGCTCAAATATTCAAAAACTTATCATTCTCAACGGAGTTGAAAAATGCTGAATAAAAAATTCAAAACCACTTGGTTGATTGCTGCGGCGGCTGTTTTGTTTGCAAGCAGTTGCGCCAATGCCGCAACCATCCATGCGAAGGATATCGAGTTATTCAATGGCTGGGTCGGCAAGACGCAAAAGGCGTTCTATGAAGACGGCGATTTCAAGAATTGGTCCACTTGCTTCAGCTCGACCAACGGAAGCTGCAGCGCCAGCACCAAGTCCTCCACCGTTGGCGCGTGCCGGAGTACCGAATTCGGTATCGGCGCAGACTGGGAGCTACCGATGAAGATCCCAGGATTGTCGTTGAGCGGAAGTGCCAGCCATAGCTGGACCGAGTGCAACGAACGCTCCGAATCGACCGAATGTACGCCCCATGTAGGATTCAAGGGCGGAACAGCGGTTTTGGTGAGCGAGCGCATTGGCCGAACGAAGTATCTGGGCGTGTTTGCGATTCCCTTTGTCAAGGTGGAAGCCAATCACTTTGTAAGCAATTATCAAGGCCGCAAGATCTGGCAATACACGGGAGCGCCAATCATCACGCAAGGCTATCTTCCCGAGTACAGAGCCTATGGATGCCAGTATGTTCGCCCGTGGGTGAACTGATCGCATCGCGTCTGGGCACTCGACCGTCATGCGTCGGGCCTTGCACCCTCGGCGTGTTTGCGTGACCTGAAGTGTGTGACACAAGGAGTCCGTGCTTGCCTAGCAAGCACGGACTTTGTACAGGTGCCCATCCAACTGCATCACTGCGGCGGGCAGCCACATCATGACAACCTCATCCAATTGGGGTGCCTTGCACTGCTGATGCAGCGCCCTGCAGGGCGCCGGCCGGGGCCGTATCATGACGGCCTTGCGCGGCCCGCACCGTGCCGGCCCTACAGGATCCGCAGCAATGGAAGACCTCCTGATCGTCACCACCGGTGGCACGATCGACAAGATCTACTTCGACGACAAATCCGACTACCAGATCGGCGACCCGCAGATTGGCCAGATCCTCAAAGAGCTGGGCGTGACCTTCCGCTTCTCGGTCATTCCGATCATCCGCAAGGATTCGTTGCACATCACCGAGGCTGATCGCGAGCTGATCCGCGCCACCATTGCCGCCCAACCGACCCGCCACGTGTTGATCACCCATGGCACCGATTCGATGGTGGCAACCGGCAAGGTGCTGCAGTCGATCGCCGACAAGACCATCGTGATGACCGGCGCGCTCAACCCGGCGCGTTTCCGCGGCTCGGATGCGGAGTTCAATATCGGTTGCGCGGTCGGTGCGGTGCAGTCGCTGCCGGCCGGCGTGTATATCGCCATGAACGGGCGGATCTGGAATCCGGAACAGGTGCGCAAGAACGTCGCTGCCAACCGTTTCGAATCGCTCTGAGGTCATGAGCAAGGCCACTCGCGCGACCAAGGCATTGGATGCTGCCGGCGTGGCCTACGTGCTGCACCGTTACGACTATCAACCCGACGCAGACGCCAAAGGCCTGCAGGCGGCAAACGCGCTTGGGCTGGCACCGCAGACGGTACTGAAAACATTGATGGCCTGGGTCGACGACCTGGCCGTGTGCGCAGTCATTCCCTGCAACCGGCGCCTGTCGCTGAAACAACTGGCCAGCGCGTGCGGTGGAAAGTCCGCACGCATGATGGACGTGGCCGATGCCGAACGCCGCACCGGTTACAAAGTGGGCGGTATCAGCCCGCTCGGTCAGCAGCGGCAGGCGCCGGTGCTGATCGAAGCCACCGCGCTGGACGCACCGGCACTGTGGATCAATGCCGGCCAGCGTGGCTTGCTGCTGGAATTGCCCGGCGCGCAGCTGCTGCAGGCACTCACTGCACGCGCCTGCGTGCTGTGCGAGTAACAGCGGCCACCAAACCTTAGCGCGCACTTGTCAGGTCCGCATGGACGGCATGCTCAGCACCGGAACGTAGGCGTGGTACATCCCGCACCCAGCATCGGCCGCGCCCACCTGGTGGCGAGCGCAGCCGGTGTGTCGGCGGTCTTAAGCCGCATCGGGAGCCGTGCTCCCGCGATGCTCAGTACGTCGCCGTGACGCTGACCCCTGAAAACGCCAGCGTCGCCTTCAACCGCACGTAATACGTGCCGGCCGCCGGTGCGTTCAATGTGCAGCTGTCGGCATTGCCCGGCAGCAGACTGCGGCAGGTGTAGGCGGTGTCGGTGGGCAGTGCAGCTGCGCGTAGCGACAGATCCGCATTGCCGCTGCCTCCGTTGAGCGCCACCTTGAGCGAGCGCGTACCGGCCGGCACGTTGATCTGGTAATACAGCACGTCCGACTGCGCTGCACTCAAACCGGTACGTGCCACATTCCTGTCCAAGGTGGTCGACGCGATCACCGCCGCCACCGCGCCATCGGCATTGACCAGCCCCGCACCGCACCCCTGCGTGCAGGCAACCGGCAACGGCCGGGCGCTACTTTTGAGCAGGGCTTTCACCATGGCCGGCGTGAGCGGATTCAGTGCCGCCGACTGCATCAGCGCCACCACACCAGCCACATGCGGTGCAGCCATCGAGGTGCCGCTGTACGACGCGTACGCCGCATTCCCCGGCACCGTGGTGCCGCTATTGAGCGTGGAGACGATGGCCTGCCCCGGCGCTGCAATATCCACGCCTTTGCCGAAGTTGGAGAAGCTGGCCTTGGCGCCCGCCGAGGTGGTGGCCGCCACTGCGATCACGTTCGGGCAATTGGCCGGCACGCTGGTGGCCACATCCATATTGCTGTTGCCTGCCGCCACCACCACCGAGCTACCGCGCGTCACCGCACCGGCGATGGCCGTGCTCAGCGTTGTCGAACAATTCCCCGCACCACCCAGCGACAGGTTGATCACCGTGGCCGGATTCGGATTGGCCGGCACACCGGTGACCTTGCCGCCCGATGCCCAGACGATCGCATCGGCGATATCGGACATGTACCCGCCGCAGCGGCCTAATACGCGCAGCGGCAGCAACTTGGCATTGAACGCCGTGCCGACCACGCCGCCTGCATTGTTGCCGACCGCCGCCGCGATGCCGGCCACATGTGTGCCATGCCAGCTGGAGCTGGAGGCGGACGCACCGGGCCCGCATTCGTTTGCCGCCGTCCAGTCGCCCTGGTCGGCGGCATTGGCATCGCGCGCATTGCCGTCGCGCGCCGTCGCCGGGTCGACGATGAAGTCGTAGCCGGGCAGCACATTGGCGTCCAGATCCGGATGCTTGGTGATGCCGGTATCGATCACCGCCACCACGATGCCCTTGCCGGTGGTGCGGTCCCATGCCGGCCGGATGTTGAGACCGGCGGTGCTGGTACCCATCGCCCACTGCTGCGGCACGCCGGGATCGTTGGGCACCAGTAAGGGGCGCATCAATACGTCCACTTCCACACGTTTGACGGCCGGGTCGGCGGCAAGGCGCCGCATCAGGCTTTCCGCATCCACGCGATCAAGTTTGCGATCGGCCACCAACAGCATCGGGCCGGTGCTGAGCCGGCGCGTAGCGGACAACCCCAGCGCGCGCCCGCGCTGTGCAGGCACGGCGCTGGCGATCTCGCGCCACGGCGCAGACAGGCCGGTCGCACGGCTGCTGCCGACACGGTCCTTGTAGCTGACGATGAAACGTTGATGGGTGGAACTGGACGCCAGCCCTTGCAGGCTGACCTCGCCGGCAGTGGCATAAAACGTGCAGGACAACGCACAGACAAACGCAGCGTGGCGCAGCACACCAACCGAGACATGCGACATGGATCAACCCTCCCCAAGGAGCTGAAAATTCGGAAGACAACGCGCTGACGCCCTCTGCGACGCGCACTGCCTGATCGTGGGGCGGTTGCACACGGCCATGCCTCACGTGCGGTGGCTATCGGCGCGCCGTTTGCGGGGCTGAAGCGGCAGCAAGGCTGCTCCATGCGCTTTGTTCAGCCATTGCCGCCGCCGGTTGGCCGACGCCCAGTCGTGGCCTATGCCCAAACGCACACTGCCCCGCCGAAGCGGGGCAGTGCAGGATTCAAAACACCGACAGCGGCGTCGGGGCCGGCCCGACGTCGATGCCGACGGTCAGTCCGGCATCGCGCCTTGCCTTCGCCTTACGGAGTCTGGCTGACCGCACCCGCCGCGTTGACGATACCGGCGCCGCAGCCGCCCGAGCAGGCGCCCGGCAACGGACGTGCGGTGTTCTTCAACAGGGTTTCCACTGCCGCCGGCGTCAGCGGACGGCTGGCCGCCGATTGGACCAGCGCAACCACGCCGGCCACGTGCGGGGCCGCCATCGAGGTGCCGTTGTAGGACGCGTAGCTGGCGCTGCCCGGCGTGGTGGTGCCGCTGTTCAAGGTCGACAGGATCGCCGAGCCCGGGCCGGAGATGTCGATGGTGGTGCCGAAGTTGGAGAAGCTCGAACGCGCACCGGCCGAGGTGATCGACGCCACCGAGATCACGTTGGCGCAGCTGGCCGGGGTGAAGTTGGCCACGTTGGCATTGCTGTTGCCGGCCGCCACCACCACCGTGGTGCCGCGCGACACCGCACCGTTGATGGCGTTCTGGTAGGTGCTGGAACAGGTGCCGTTGCCGCCCAGCGACATGTTGATCACCTCGGCCGGATTGGCGTTGGCCGGTACGCCGGACACCGTGCCGCCGGAGGCCCACACGATGGCGTCGGCGATATCGGAGGTGGAGCCGCCACACCGGCCCAACGCGCGAACCGGCACGATGCGCGCATTGAATGCGGTGCCGGCTACGCCGGTGTTGTTGTTGGTGACTGCGGCTATCGTGCCGGCCACGTGGGTGCCGTGCCAGCTCGAGTTGGAGGCCGGCGAACCCGAGAAGCACTGGTTGGCCGTGCTCCAGTCGCCCTGGTCAGCCGGATTATTGTCGCGGCCGTTGTTGTCGCGCGCTCGCGTGGCATCGCTGATGAAATCGTAGCCCGGCAGCACGTTGGCATTGAGATCCGGGTGGCTGGTAATGCCGGTGTCGATCACCGCCACCACCACGCCGGTGCCGGTGGCGGTGTCCCAGGCCGGACGCACGTTGATGCTGGATGCGGTGGTGCCGAAGCCCCACTGCTCGGACAGCCGCGTGTCGTTCGGGGTCAGCGTCGGATACATGATCTGATCGATTTCCACGTAATCCACGCTCGGATCGGCGGCGATGCGGCGCATCAGCGTCTCGGCTTCGGCACGGTCCAGGCCACGGCTGGCCTTGAGCACTTCCGACCCCAGCGCGGTGCGGCGCACGTGGCTCAGACCCAGCGCGCGACCGGCGCGGGCCGGCACGGCTGAGGCGACCGAATTGAGCGATGCGCGCATCGACGTCGGGCTCACTGTCGGGCTGCTGCCGTCCTTGTACTTGACGATGAAGCGGTCCAGCGTGGGCTGCGATTCCAGACCGGACAGATTGACCTGACCGGCAAACGCCGGCACGGCCAGCAGGGAGGTCAGCGCGGAAACACCCAGCACCACCAGTGCGCGTGCAGGTGCACGACGTTGCGACACATTGGACATCGATCGTTCCTCAAGAAGTAGAAGTGCCGCAGCTGCGGCGAGATGACCGAGCCCTTGCCGCAACACCGCGGATCGGGCCGGACGAAACGGGCGCTGGCGCCCGTCGAAACGACTGACCGGTGTCCATTCCGGCCGAGCGGCAATGCCCTGCCTGCGCCTGCCGAAACGGCAGACGTGGGCGGACATCGCAGATGGGGTGTCGCGCTGGGACAGCGCTGCCTGGCCACGCGGCCAGACAGCGCAACAGCGTCGAACGGCAACGTTTAGTAGCTGGCGCTCAAGGTCACGCCAGAGAACGTGCTGTACGCCTTGACCCGCACGTAATACGTGCCGGAGGGCACGCTGATGTTGCAGGTTTCGGTATTGCCGCTGAGGTACGGACGGCAGGCGTAGGTGGTGTCGGTCGGTGCACTGCCGGCGCGCACGTACAGGTCTGCATCGCCGGTGCCGCCGCTGATCGCCACGGTCAGCGTGCCGCTGCCAGCCGGAACGGCGATGGTGTAGTTCAGCTCTGCACCGCTGGCCGCACCCAGGCCGGTGACCGGCGTGCCGTTGGTCAGCGTGTTGCCGGTTCCGCCACCGCCACCACCGTTGCTACCGCTGATGGCCGCCGTCACCGCGGCGTCGGCATTGACGATGCCCGCACCACAACCGCCGGAACAGGCACCCGGCAACGCGCGTGCGGTGTTTTTCAGCAAGGTTTCCACCGCTGCCGGAGTGAGCGCGGTCGGCGCGACCGACTGCACCAGCGCGACCACGCCGGCCACATGCGGCGCCGCCATCGAGGTGCCGTTGTAGGACGCGTAGCTGGCGTTGCCCGGGGTGGTGGTGCCGCTATTGAGCGTGGACAGGATCGCCGAGCCCGGCGCGGATACATCGATGCCGGCGCCGAAGTTGGAATAGCTGGCCTTGGCACCCGCCGAGGTGGTGGCCGCCACCGCGATCACGTTGGCGCAGTTGGCCGGCAGCGAGCCGGACACGTTGGCCGAGCTGTTGCCGGCCGCCACCACCACAGTAGTGCCGCGCGACACCGCACCGCTGATGGCGTTCTGCATGGTGGTCGAGCAGGCACCGCCGCCGCCGAGCGACATATTGATGACTTCAGCCGGGTTGGCGTTGGCCGGAATGCCGCTGACGCTGCCGCCCGACGCCCACACGATGGCGTCGGAGATGTCCGACAACGAGCCGCCGCACTTGCCGAGCACGCGCACCGGCACGACCTTGGCGTTGTAGGCGGTACCGGCCACGCCGGTGTTGTTGTTGGTCACCGCAGCGACCGTGCCAGCCACATGGGTGCCGTGCCAGCTGGAGTTGGAGGCCGGAATCCCGGTGCCGCACTCGCTGGCGGCATACCAGTCGCCCTCGTCTGCAGGGTTGCTGTCGCGGCCATTGCCATCGCGCGCAGCCGTCGCGTCGCTGATGAAGTCGTAGCCGGGCAGGATGTTGGCGCTGAGGTCGGCATGCGTGGTGATGCCGGTGTCGATCACCGCGACCACGACGCCGGACCCGGTGGCCTTGTCCCAGGCCGGACGGATGTTGAGGCCGGCATTGGTGGTGCCAAAGCCCCACTGCTCGGACAGCCGGGTGTCGTTCGGGGTCAGCGTGGCGCGCAGGATCTGGTCGACTTCCACGCTCTGCACGTTCGGGTCGGCGGCCAGTTGACGCATCAGGGTCTCGGCCTCGGCACGGTCCAGCGCGCGGTCGGCCTTGATCAGCTCGGGCCCCAGCGCCAGGCGGCGCACCGCGTTCAGCCCCAGCGCCTTGCCGGTCTTGGCAGGAACCGCGCGTGCGGCGGTGCGCAGCGAGGTGCTCAGCACGGTGGGACTGGCCAGCGCAGTGCTGCCGTCCTTGTAGGTCACGATGAATTTCTGGTGGGTCTGGGCAGTGGCAAGACCGTCCAGGTAGACCTCACCGGCAAACGCAGGTGTTGCCAGCAACAGGGAGGTCAGCGCGGTGGCGCCCAGGACGGTAAGCGTGCGAGGACGCTTGCGGAATGACTCGTTCGACATCGAATTCCCTTCCAAATCAAAGAGAACCGCCTTGGCGGTGTAATCCGGCACCGCCTGCATAGGTCGGCGCCGAGTCCCCGAATCAATCCCCTGTTATTGATCCGTTCAGCGAACCTATCCCACTCCAACCAAACTGGACAATACGAAATCGACACTTTTGAAACTTAAATATCAGTTTTGTGACAAGCGTCATATCTGTTCAGTCCGCTTCCCACAGTTTTTTGACGGGATGCATGTCGCCCTGCTGCATGGCAGGCAAAAAAAAGCCCCTGCGCTGACGCGCAGAGGCCTGTTTTTGACGCTGTAGCGCTGACTCAGGACAAACGTACCAACCAGCCATGCCGGTCCGGCACGCGGCCGTACTGGATATCGGTCAATTCCTGGCGCAGCGACATGGTCACCTCGCCCGCCGGCGCGGACAGATCGCCCACCGCAAAGCCGTCGCCCTTGAGCTCACCGATCGGGGTAACCACCGCGGCAGTGCCGCAGGCAAACACTTCGACAATCTCGCCCGATGTCACGCCCTGCTTCCATTCGTCGATGGACACCTTGCGCTCGACCACGCGCATGCCGCGGTCGCGCGCCAGCTGCAGGATGCTGTCGCGGGTGATGCCTTCCAGGATGCTGCCGGACAGTTCCGGGGTCACCAAGGTGCCGTCCTGGTAGACCAGGAACACGTTCATGCCGCCCAGTTCTTCGATGTACTTGCCTTCGACCGGATCCAGAAACAGCACCTGCGAGCAGCCCTGCGCATAGGCTTTCTGCTGCGGCAGCAGCGAAGCGGCATAGTTGCCGCCGCACTTGGCCGCGCCGGTGCCGCCCTTGGCCGCACGTGCGTATTCGGTGGACAACCAGATCGACACCGGCGCCACGCCCTTGGCGAAGTACGGACCGGCCGGACTGGCGATCACGTAATACGAGGCCTTGTGCGCGGCGCGCACGCCCAGAAAGGCCTCGTCGGCGATCATGAACGGGCGGAAATACAGGCTGGTCTCCGGCGCCGACGGCACCCAGCCGGCGTCCACGGCCACCAGCTGGCGCAGCGATTCGACAAACAGGTCCACCGGCAATTCCGGCAGCGCCAGACGACGCGCCGAGCGCTGCAGGCGTTCGCCGTTGGACTGCGGGCGGAAGGTCCAGATCGAGCCATCGGCATGCCGGTAGGCCTTGATGCCTTCGAAGATCTCCTGGCCGTAATGCAGCACCGACGCGGCCGGGTCCAACTGCAGCGGGCCGTAGGCACGCACTTGCGCGTCGTGCCAGCCCTGCTCGTTGTTCCAGGAAATGGCGACCATGTGGTCGGTGAAGTGAAGCCCGAAACCGGGCGCGGCCAGGATCACGGACAGTTCGTCGGCACTGCGCGGCGACGGAGAACGGGTGGAAGCGAAGGACACGGACACCGGAAGATTCCTGTATGGCGGGCGAAAGGACGCGGCGCCACATCTGCGGACATGGCGCCTTGACGATCAGAGCATGCCGGTCTCGAGACGGGCCGCTTCGGACATCATATGCCGGCCCCACGGCGGGTCGAACACCAGCTCGACATCGGCCTCGGCAATGGTCGGGATCATTTCCACCTTGCTGCGCACGTCGTCGACCAGGATCTCGCCCATGCCGCAGCCGGGTGCGGTGAGCGTCATCTTGACGTCCACCCGGCGCTGGTTGTCCTCTTCGCGATGGCTGACCACCGCTTCGTAGACCAGGCCCAGATCGACGATATTGAACGGAATTTCCGGGTCGAAGCAGGTGCGCAACTGCTGCCACACCAGCGCTTCCACTTCTTCGTCGCTGGCGTTGGCGGGCAATTCCAGCCCCGGCGGGGCCTCCTTGCCGATCGCATCGCCATCCTTGCCGGCAATGCGGAACAGATTGCCTTCGACAAAGACCGTGTAGCTGCCACCCAGGGCCTGGGTGATATAGCCATAACTGCCTGCGGGCAGGGTCACCGAATCGCCCTGCGGCACCATGACGGCATCGCAATCGCGTTCGAACTGGACGGGTTCGCTGCTACGGGAGTACATGGGCTGGATATGGGGCCGCGCCGGACGCGCGCAAGTCGGCCATTCTAGCCGACCGCGATGGCGCCGCCGCCGCTGGCCGCCAATCCCTTCAACGACGCTGCATTCCATCTGCCGATGCAGTGCGTCGCAAAGTGCGGCATGCGCTCTATCATGTGCGCACTGTCAGGAGCTCCAATGCCGCCCACCCCCGCGTCCGCCAGAAGCGCCCACTGGCTCTGGCCCCCGCTCCTGTTGCTGGGAAGCGTCACCGCCCTCATCGCCTGGCTGCTCATCGCCCTTGCGCTCGGCAACCAGGCCGGCTGGATGGCGGTACTGGTCGCACTGGAAGTGGTCTGGATGCTGCGCCTGGGCACACTGCGCGCCGGCCGGTTGCGTATCGGCGTGGCGGTGGCGACCACCGCATTGATCATCGTCGGCGCCAACTGGGGCATTGCCTCGGCGCAACTGGGCGGATCGCTGGGCCTGGACCCGTGGACCTCGGCCCAGAAAATGGGCCCTCGCCTGGCCTGGACCCTGCTGCAACTGGCCAATAATGCGTTCGACCTGCTGTGTTATTTCGCAGCGGTGCTCGTGGCGTGGTGGGCTGCGCGCTGAGCAAGGCGCAGTTGTCGCGGTAGCCGAAGCAGCGATGCGTTGAAGCGGATGCCTCGATCACACAGATCCAGATGGCGCTGTTCTTCGAAGACTGTCTTGCTCATTGTGCCGACGCAGCGATGCCTGGAGCTCTGCGACTTGGCTGCAGGGCCCTTACCCGCCCACCCTCGCGGGACACGCTGCAAGTACGTCCTTGTAAGCTCTTTGGCGGCATCAATGCCGCCAAAGGTCCCGCGACGGTGGGTGGGCAAGGACCAGTCAAGCTGGTCGGTGTGTGTGGTTGCGAGCAGGGCATGGCGTGCGCTGATCGGGTCACTGTGCGTCGACCAGCTTCTCACCACCTTCTCATCGCAAGCCGAGCAGCAGACCGGCTTCAAACACGCAATCCAAACACTTTCATTTGCATAGCGCAGCGCATGACCCGCAGCACGCTTTGAAGAAAGCAGCCGACCAACTCTCTGGTGCGGTGTCCTCGCCGATTGCGGGACCCTTGGCGGCATGGATGCCGCCAAGGAGCCTCCAGGAACGGATTCACGGCGTGTCCCGCAAGCGGTGAGGGCACCGCGCCCTCGACGAGCTGAGCGTTGGACTACCTCTGGACACTGCTGCGATTCGAAAACTCGGCAGGTTATGTGCGACTGGCTGGAGATTGCGGATAGATCACGCGTGAGCTGCCGATCTGCGCCTCAGCTGCAAGGAACTTGGCAGAGAGCACACCGCCCTCGACCAATCGGCTTCTCAAGTGCATCCGCGACATCAGTCGTACGAGGTCTCAATGCCCGCCCCCATCCAGCGCCTTCAACTCGCTGACCAGCGCGCTGGCCGCTTCGGCACCGTCGCCGTAGAGCATGCGGGTGTTGTCGGCGTAGAACAGCGCATTTTCGATGCCGGCAAAGCCGGTGCCTTTGCCGCGCTTGATCACCACCGTATTGCGTGAATTGACCACGTCCAGGATCGGCATGCCGTAGATCGGGCTGGCCGGGTCGGTCTTGGCGACCGGGTTGACCACGTCGTTAGCGCCAATCACCAGCGACACATCGGTGCTGGCGAACTCGGGATTGATGTCGTCCATGTCGGCGATCAGGTCGTACGGCACGCCGGCTTCGGCCAGCAGCACGTTCATATGCCCGGGCATGCGCCCGGCGACCGGGTGGATCGCAAACTTCACCTTGACCCCGCGCGCGATCAGCCGCTGCGCCAGCTCCCAGATCTTGTGCTGCGCCTGCGCCACCGCCATGCCGTAGCCGGGCACGATCACCACTCGTTCGGCGAAGGCCATCATCGCGGCCACATCACTGGCCTCGATGGGTTTTTGCGCGCCGCTGATCTCCTGCGCCTGCCCGCCCCCACCGAAGTTGGAAAACAGCACGCCGCTGATCGGCCGGTTCATCGCCTTGGCCATCAACCGCGTCAGCAGGATGCCGGCCGCGCCCACCATCATGCCGGCGATGATCAGCGCCTCGTTGCCCAGCACATAGCCTTCGAACGCCACCGCCAGGCCGGTAAAGGCGTTGTAGAGCGAAATCACCACCGGCATGTCGGCACCGCCGATCGGCAGCGTCATCAACACGCCCAGCGCGAGCGCCACGGCGAAGAAGGCGATGATCGCCAGCGGCTGCAGGCTGGTGGCGGCCCAGATGCCGAGTGCCAGGACTGCCAGCGCCACCAGCAGATTGACCGCCTGCTGACCGGGAAATGTCACCCGTCGGTCAAGCCGGCCGTCCAGTTTGGCCCAGGCGATGATCGAGCCGGACAACGACACCGCACCGATCGCCGAGCCGATCACTGCCAGCATCACCGTGGTGGTGTCCGGACGCCGCGCTGCCAGTTCGGCGATCGCCTGCGCGCTCCAGTGCGCAGTGTCGCGATTGGCGAAGAAGGAAAACCGCAGCAGCTCCACCGCGCCGATCGCCGCCGCCGAGCCGCCGCCCATGCCGTTGTACAGCGCCACCATTTGCGGCATGTCGGTGATGGCCACCTTCTTGGCCGACCACCACGCCACCCCGGTGCCGATCGCCAGCGCTGCCAGGATCAGCGGCACGTTGTGCAGTTCCGGCAGGAAGAACGTGGCCACCGTGGCGATCAGCATGCCGGCGCCGGCCCAGCGGATGCCGCTACGCGCGGTCCTGGGAGAGGCCATGCGTTGCAGGCCGAGCAGGAACAGGGTCGCGGCGATCAGGTAGCTACTCTTGATGAGGATCGGCAAAAGGTGCATCAGCAGCCACGCTCCAGAGAAGGACATCTGCCCGAACGGCAGCACATAAACCAGGAAGCCCAGCGCGAAGCCGAGCAGCGGGACAAGCACGGCCGCGGCCAGCACCGCTGCGATGCGTAGGCGCCGTACGTTCAATCTTTCGCGTCGCGCTTGGCCGGATCCGGCTTGCTGGATTTGAACATGTCCAGCATCCGCTCGGTCACCACATAGCCGCCAGCTGCATTGCCCGCGCCCAGCACCACCGCGACGAACCCCAGCGCTTTTTCCAGCGTGGTATCGGCATGCCCAAGCACCACCATCGCGCCGATCAGCACGATGCCGTGGATGAAGTTGGAGCCGGACATCAGCGGGGTATGCAGGATCACCGGCACCCGCGAGATGATCACGTGGCCGGCGATGGCCGCCAGCATGAAGATGTACAGCGCTACGAACCCGTCGCTCATCGTCTTTCGCTCCACTGGCCGGTGCGGCCCGCCGATCATACCCACGCATCGGGCATGTCAACCGAATCGGCGCTGGGCCGTTGACGTCGTATCGTCTTCGCGGAAGCTACGCTGTGCTGGTGGGAACCCCTTTCGATCCGCAGCCTTCTACAACGGCCGCCGCCGTTCCGGTGTCGCTGGACGCCTTTTTGGCCGGCATCGGTCCGCGTGCGTTCCGTTTTGCCGAGGCCGGTCTGCGTCACCGCGAAGACGCACTGGATGCCGTGCAGGACGCCATGGTCAAGCTGCTCGGCTACCGCGAGCGGCCGGCCGAGGAATGGACGCCGCTGTTCTGGAGCATCCTGCGCAGCCGCATCATCGACCTGCAGCGCCGCCGCACGTTCCGGCTGAAATTCTGGGCACCGGCCGAGCGCGCCGATGACGAAGGCCCGATCGAGTGGGCCGACCCCGGCATCGGCCCGGTCGGCGTGCAGCAACATCAGCAGGCCTACCAACGGCTGGTTGAGGCGTTGCGTAGCTTGCCGGCGCGCCAGCGCGAGGCATTCACGCTGCGCGTGCTGGAAGACCTGGATGTGGCCACCACCGCCAAGGCGATGGGCTGCTCCGAAGGCTCGGTCAAAACTCACCTGTCGCGCGCGCGCGACGCGTTACAAAAACAGTTCGAGGATTTCCTGTGAACCGCTCCCACGATCCGGCCCAGTTCGATGCGCAACTGCGCCACCTGCACGCCGCCGCGCTCACCAGCCTGCCGCCGCAGACCCTGGCACGCCTGCGCCAGGCACGCCACGCGTCGGCGCCGCGTCCACGCCGCGGTTACTGGTTGCTGGCCACCGCCTGTTCGGGTCTGCTGGCCATCGCTATCGGCCTGCAACTGCGACCGGGCGACACTGCACCCACAAGCGTCGCGGCGACCCAGGCAGTGGCCGGCAACAGCGCCGGCACCGACACCGACGACCTGCTGACCCAGAACCCCGACCTGTATGTCTGGCTCGGGTCCGATACCGCTTTGGCCATGGAATGAGCACGATGACCCGCACCACCCGCCTGCTGTTGACCCTGCTGCTCTGCGCCGGGCCGTGCGCGTCGCTGTTGGCGCAGGATCGCCCGCCGCCGGGCCCGCCGGGGCCACCGCCGATGGACGGACACGGCCCGCATGGCCCGGGCCCACGCAACGAGACACCGATGCCGGAGTGGGACAAGCTGACCCAGCAACAGCGCCAGGTGCTGATCGATGCGCTGCGCGAGCGTTGGAACGATGTGCCCGAAGAACGCCCGCGCATGTACCGGCACGCCAGTCGCTGGCTGGACATGACCCCCGAACAACGCAAGCAGGCCAAGGCCGGCATGGACCGCTTCCGCAACATGAGCCCGGACCAGCGCCGCGAAGCCAAGGCCTTGTTCGACCGCATGCGCGCGCTCAACCCGCAACAGCGCAATGAGCTGCAACAACGCTGGCAGAAGATGAGCCCGGCCGAACGCAGCGCCTGGTTACGCGACCACCCGCCGACGGACGATTGAACGCTGCTGCACTCGCCGCCCGGATGCTCCGGCGTGCGATCACACCTTCAGAGTTCAGACACCAGCACGCGCCAGCGGGTCTTCGAAAGTCGCCGCGTGCGTTGCAGACAGACGGCGCCTTACGTCGCCGGTGTGGCCGACCAACGCGTCTTCGCCAGCAACTCATCGTCCCAGTCGAATGACAGCGCACCGTCGCTGATCAACAACGCGGCGAACGCGTAGACGTTGCGCGCAAACATCTCGCTGGCATGCACGGCGCCCTGGCTTGCCAGATTGAGCGGCCCGGCGACCACCACGCCATCGAGATCGACGGTTTCGCCCGGACGCGTGGCCGCGCAATTGCCGCCGGTTTCCGCAGCCAGATCCACGATCACGCTGCCGGCGCGCATGCCCTGCACCATCTCCGTGGTCACGATCTTTGGCGCTGGTCGCCCCGGCACGGCCGCAGTGCAGACCACCACATCCACGCCTTTGAGATGCTCGGCCAGGCGGCGCTGCTGCTCGGCGCGTTCGTCGTCGGTGAGTTGGCGTGCGTAGCCGCCTTCGCCGGCAGCGCTGACGCCCAGATCCAGAAAGCGCGCACCCAGGGACGCGATCTGCTCGCGGGTTTCCGGGCGCACATCGAAACCTTCCACCTGCGCGCCCAGCCGTTTGGCAGTGGCGATCGCCTGCAAGCCGGCCACGCCCGCACCGATTACCACCACCTTGCAGGGGCGCATCGTGCCCGCGGCAGTAGTGAGCATCGGGAAGAACCGCGGCGCCAGTTGCGCGGCCAGTAACACGACCTTGTAACCGGCCATGCCGGCTTGCGAACTCAGCACGTCCATCGACTGCGCGCGCGTGGTACGCGGCAGGCGCTCCAGCGGAAACGCGACCAGTTCGCGCGTGGCAAATGCCTGCGCACGCGCCGGGTCGGCATCGGGTGCGAGCATGCCGATCACCACCGTCTGCGGCTTGCAGTGCAGCAGGACCTCGGTCGGCGGCGCCTGCACGCAGAGCAGCATGTCGGCCTGATCAAGCGTGTGTGCGCTGGCAAGTTGCGCACCGGCCTGCAGATACGCCGCATCGTCCATGCTGCTGGCGCGGCCGGCGTCCGGCTCGATCCACACATGGGCGCCGAGCGCGACCAGCTTCTTGACCGTTTCCGGCGTTGCCGCCACCCGACGTTCGCCCGCTGCCTGTTCTTTCAGCACCAGCACCTGCACAGCCATGGGTTGCTCCGGTCTCGCGCTCAGTGCGGCGATGCTAGCAGAGCGTGGCCGCGGCGCCTGGCACGTGTGCTGCGCTGGCTGTCGGCCAGGTCGCACGTCAGCCTGTACCGCGTTTTCCCCGCAGATCGCGCCTCAGGGTTCAAGCACCGCATGCAGCAACGGGGCGAACACCAGTTCCGGCGCAAACGCGCGCAAGGCGTCATGCTTGCGGTCGATCGCAAGCGACGCATAGCCGTGCACTGCACTCCACGCCAGCAGGGTGCGCTGTTCCAGCAGCTCGGCGTCTGGCGCGCTGCCGTGACGGGCACTCCACTGTGTGCGCACCGTGTCGCGCAGGCAGGCCATGGCTGCCTCGCTGGCCTGCAGCAGCCGTGGCAGGCTGCGCGAACGCAGGTCCAGGCCCAACATCAGCCGGAACTGCTGCGGATAGTCGATGGCAAATCGCAGGTAGCCCAGTCCACAGCCCAGCAGCGGGTTGGCGAGTTCCTGCTGGGTTGCGTGGATGCGTGCGAGCATGCGTTCGTAGCCATCGGCCGCCACTTCCGCCAACAACCCGTCCAGCGAGCCGAAGTGGTGCGCGGGTGCGGCATGCGAGACCCCGGCGCGGCGCGCACATTCGCGCAAGGTCAGCCCACGCACGCCCGATTCGCCGACCAGCTCCCAGCCAGCGCGACGCAATGCGGCCGGCAGATCGCCGTGGTGATAGCCAGCAGGAACGTCTGATCGCGACATGGCGGCTTCGTTTATCGGGAGCTCAGTGGAGCAGATCATCTTGACGCTGACAAGATTCAATCGGCAGACTTGTGTCGCATCTTGTCGGCGACAAGATGTGCGACGTGCCCTCCCCTACAAGGACTCCCCCATGAGCTCGTCCATCGCCAAATTGCGTGCGCGGCTGCTCCGCGGCCTGATGCGCACAGTCAGTCGCCTGGCTCCCGGCCCGACGGGCCGCTCTCTGGCGCGCCGTTTCGTCACCCCGGGTGCGGCAGGGCGTCGGCAGGCGGCTACCATCGCCGCGACGTTGACCGATGTGCAACAGCAGACCCTGCGCGTCGACGGCATCGACATCGCCGTCTACCAATGGGGCGACCCCGCGCAGCAGCCGTATGTGCTGCTGTCGCATGGCTGGGCCAGCTACGGCCTGCGCTTTGCGGCCTGGGTGCCGCAGCTGCGCGCGCTTGGCTATGCGGTGGTCGCGTTCGACCAGGCGGCACATGGCCTGAGCAGCGGCAAGATCAGCAACATGCCGCATTTCGTCAAGATACTGCGCCAGATCGGCGAGCGCTTTGGCCGCCCTGCAGTGTTCATCGGCCACTCGCTGGGTGCAGCCTCGGTGGTGTTTGCCGACGACCCGGCATGGCGTCCGGCCCGTTATGTGTTGATCGCCCCGCTGGTGGCGCCGGCCGCCAGCGCGCAACGTCAGTTCCGCGCGTTCGGTATTGCACCCGGCGCATTCGCACCGTTCGAAAACTGGCTGATCCAGCTCACCGGCAAATGTTTTGCCGACTTCGATGCGACCGCGCACCTGCCGCACTTCGATCGCCCGGCGCTGATCATCCACGACCGCCGCGACCGCGAGACGCCGTGGGAAGAAGGCGCACGCTTTGCCGCACTCTGGCCAGGCGCGCAGCTGTTCAGTACCGAAGGACTGGGCCATAACCGCATGGTCGATCACGCCTCGGTGATCGCGCGGGCGCTGGAGTTCATTGGCCCGGCATCCGGCTGAGAATTGCGCTCTGGATGCGGTCATCGCGGGCGTGATTGCCGGAGTGCGAGGATCAAGGCAACTGCATCGGGTAAGAGCGGCTGACAAAAAGGACTGTGCTCACCGCCAAGCGGGCGCGGCCGGTGCTCGGTGCCGCATGTGCCACTCATACGCTCCGGTTCTTCCGGGCCGTCCACACCCACCTGGCGACTGCTCGTTACGTTTGGTTAGCCGTTCTAAGCGTGTTGCGCAATCCGATCGCAAATGCAGCGCTCACGTATTACGCGACAAGGCAGCACACGTCGCGTTTGCTGCTGCAATGATTCCGCGCCTGCCGATGAGTCACTTCGAAAGAGTCGCCTGGCCATCCGAACCGCCACGACGCCGCAAACATCCGGCGTCTGCTGCAGCAGCCCGACGGCTCCAGGAGCCCAAACGCCGGCACAGCAAGACCCTCGCAACGGTCACGCCAGCGACGCACATCCATTCTTCAAAGCACGCTCGCCGAAGGCAGCGATACAGCCTCAGCCGCGCAGCGAAAGCGCTGCGCAATCGATGCAATCGCTCAGTGCACCGTGCCGTTGTTGTGCAGCGGATCCAGCCGGTCGATCACGCCCTGCATCGCGCTGTCGAACGCGCCGTCGTTGATGTGTTCGCGCAGGCGCCCCAGCCGCACCATCACCGCCAGTTCTTCCGGCGAGGCGACGCAGAAACGCACACCGCGGCGGTTGACGAACAATAGCCGCTGCGAAATCGGGCTGACCCACGACAGCTTGCCGGCCTGCACCTTGCCGTCCTTGTCGACGAAATCCAGCCAGGTGCCGATGTCCATCGCACGGAACCGTTCGGCGTCGGCACTGTCGATGCTCTGCGCCACCGCTTCGGCACCCAGCACTACGCTGACGCTTTCGGCCGCTGGCGGCGGCAGGTTGACCTGCGGCAATTCCGGCAAGGCTTTTTCCAGCTCCGGGCGTGCCTCGGCGATGGCCTGCAAGGTGTCGTGCAATGCCGTGATCGCCACCACCACCGCGTCGCCATGCAGGCCCACGCTGGCGAATACGCGATGCAGCGCCGGTTGCCAGACCTGCAGCCACGGCTTGCCGATGATGTGGCGGCGCGCCTCGCTCAGTTCTTCCAGCACGCCATCGGCCAGCGCCAATGCCTCGACCGTGCCGGGACCTTCGTCGCCGTCGCGCAGGATCGCCATGGTCAGGTGATGCAGCCAAGGCTGGCGCAGGAAGTCTTCCACCGCCTTGGGCAACGGCGCACCGGCCAGCACGCGCTGCTCCAGCTCCGCCAGCGCGCGGTTGCGCGCCAACTCCAGTTTTTCCTGGCCGCGCTGGGTTTCGGTGGCGCGGCGCTCGGCGATTTCCACACGGCGGCGGTGCTGCGACAGGAAGTCACGGAACTCTTCTTCCAGGGTCAGGAAGATCGCCAGGTTCTCGTTGAATTCGGCCACCAGACGGTCGACGATTTCTTCGACCTTGCCCATCAGCACGCGCTCGGCGGCGCTGTCGCCGTTGTTGCCCTCGCAGGCCTCGGCCAGCGAATTGAGCAGGCGCCGCGCCGGGTGAGTCTTCTGCACGAACATCTTGCGGTCCAGCAGTGCCACCTTGACGAAGGGCACCACCAGCCGGCCGATCATCTCGCGCGAGCGATTTTCCAGATCGCGCTCGTCCAGCATCACGTCGAACAGCATGCCGACCAGATCGATCGCATCCTCGTCCATCGGGTCCAGCTTTGCGGTGGCCGGGTCCACGCCCAGACGCGTAGCGCTGTTGAGCACTTCGTTTTTCAGACGCTGCGCAAGCGATTCGTTGTCGTCGCCGATGGCCGCCTGCAGCGTTGCGCTGGGCGTGGCCTGCAGCAACGACAGCACCGACATCATTTCGCGCTGGCTCAGCGGGCGTTGCTGGCCCACTGCCACCGACGCAGCCGAGGCCGTGCTGTCGCGCACGCTACGGGTCTGCTGCAACAGTTCATGCAGGGCATCCAGCAGCATGCCCTGGCTGCCGCCAGGATGATCGGCCTCGCCTTCCATACCGCCAGCGCCGCCACCATCGGCATGGCCGCGCTGCGCAGCGGCCTGCATGCGGCCGCGGCTATGCGCCCAGCGGTCCAGAAAGCGATTGGCCCAGGCTGGCGCGTATTGGTCGTTTTGATCGTCGCCGCCCATTTCGGCATCGCCGCCATAAGCGTCGGCCTGCGCGCGCGCTTCGGGCGTCTCGCCACGTGGCTGCATGCGCGGCGGCGGGCGCTTGGGCTGCGAAATTTCCGGCATCACGCCGGCCTTGACCAGGGTTTCGTCCAGACGCGCATACAACTTGCCGATCGGTTCGGCCAAGTCGCGCTCGCATAGCTTGATCAATACCAAGCGCACTTCCGGCGCCAGATCGCAGGTGGCGAACGCTTCGTGGATCGCCACGCCAAGATGTTCCGGACCGAACGGATTGGTGTCGGCCACCAGTTCCAGGCCACCGGCAATCCAGCCCAGGCGGCGGTCGACACGCGCCAGCACCTGCTTGAAATCGCGCAGCAGCACGGTGGCAAGGTTGCGCACTGCCAGCCGCGATTCGAGTACGTGCTCGGGCACCAGACTGAGCGGGCCGGTGCCCATGTCGCCGGCCAGTACCACTTCGGCCGACAACGGCGTGCCGAGCAACAGCGCCTGCCAGCCGTCTTCCAGCTGTTGGCGGAATTGGGTGGTCACGTCTTCGCGCTTGCGGCGCAACTCGCGCATGCCATCGAGAAACAGCAACTGTGACGCGCCGGCGGATTCGGCGCGATCGAACAGGACATCATCGAAATGTGCGACTGCAGCTGCAAACACCTGCACCAGCGCGGGCACGAACGCGTCGTGCGCCTGCTCGAGCAAGCGTTGGTCACGGCCCGGCTGTCCCGACGGACTGGGCTGAAAAGTCATGCGCAAAGGCTCCCCGCCTCTGCAGGCGTGAAAATATTCAAACGAGTAAAAACAGACGCGGCCCCAAATTCCGCCCTCGCATGGTAGGCGTTTCGCTCGCTCGTTAAGTGTGATGCAGCTCTCACTTTACTCGTGACCGCCCAGGGTTTGCGTGTCAAGGAGACATCGTAGCCCGCAACCTTGCGGTGGAGCCTGCCGGCACCCGTTATACGCCTGCGGGGGTTAAGCCTTGAGGGGGGTCAGACGCGTCCAGCCCGTCGACCACGTCCTGCATCGCGCTGTAGAAAGCGTCTTCTTCACGGTGCAGGCGCAGGCGGTCCAGCCAGACCATCATGGCCAGCTCTTCCGGCGAGGACACGCACAGCCGCCCGCCGCGCCGATTGACGAACATCAGCCGCCCGGAAATCGGGCTGATCCACGACAGTTTGCCCGGTTGGACGCGGCCTTCGCGGTCGACGAAGTCCAGGCTGGTGCCGATTGCCATGGCGCGAAAGAAGTCAGCGGTGATGCGGTCGAACTCCACCTGCCCGCCCGCATCGAGCATCGGAGTCAACGGCTCTGCCACCGGGTCGGCGGGGCTGGGCACCAAGCGCAATGCGGTCAGGGTGGGGGCAAGCGCTTCCGCATGGGCAGCAGCTGGCGTGGGCGCCAGCGCGCGCAGCAATTCCTGCAAGGCCTGCTCAGCCTCGCGCGGCCCCAACCCGGCCAGCGCAAACGCCTGCAGCAACGGCGCACGCTGCGCATCCAGCCCGGTATCGCTGCGCGCGGGCGTCAGCTGCGCCAACACGGCGTCGCCCACCGCAATGGCGGCGTCCAGGGCCGGGCCGGCGCCATCGGCGCGCAACGCAGCCTGTTGCACGCTCGGATGCCAGACGCGGCTGAGAAAGTGCTCCACCACCGGCGACAGCGATCCGCGTGCCAGCCGCTCTGCCAGCGCCTGGGCGGCAATACTGCGTGCCCGTTCGCGGCGTTCTTCGGCACGTTGCAATTCGTTGGCGCGGCGCTCGGCAATCTCCACGCGTCGCCGGTACTGCTCGTAACTGGCGCCGAACTCGGCTTCCAACGCCAAGAACACCGCTGGATGCTCGTCGAAGTCGCGCACGATGGTGACGACTGCCGCCTCCACCTGCGCCAGCAAGGCCTGTTCGGCCGCGCTTTCGCCGCCATTGCCGTCGCAGGCATCCACCAGCAGATTGAGTAGACGACGCGCCGGGTGGCCATCGCGCACGAACAGATGGCCGTCGAGCATCGCCATCTTGGCCATCGGCACCAGCAACTGCCCCAGCAGGCGGCGTTGCGCATCGGAAAGCTGACTCTGCACCAGGATCGCGTCGAACAGCAGCGCGATCAGGTCCAGCGCATCGGCATCGTTGGGGTCCAGGCAGGTGGTGACCGGGTCGACGCCAAGCGAGGCAGCCGCGCGCATGAGGTGCTGCCGCAGTGCGTGCGGCAAGCCGCGCTGCCCGTCGTCGATGCTGTCGAACCCGGCGCCGGGCATGGTCTGCAGCAGCGACAACGCCGAAACCACCTCACGCGGCGACAGCCGCCGCTGCGCAGACGACTCCAACCGCCCGGCATCGGGCTCGCGCAGGTGGCGCGCCTGTTGCAGACGCTGGTGCAACGCGGCCGGCAGCACTTCGCGGCCGCTGCGCAGATGCACGTCGATCACCTTGACGCCGACCAATGCCCCCTGCCCGCCGGACCAGTCGGCAAAGAACCGTGCGATCCAGTCCGGCGTCTCGGGGGTGTCCTCGTTGCCGGTCTTGCCCTGGCGCGGGATGCCGCCGCGGCGATGGCGCGCCTGCGGCAACTCGCGCAGGCTGGCAACCTGCGCCAACGCCTGTTCCAGCTCTGCGTAACGCTGGCCTACGCGCGGCATCAGCTGCTGCTCGCAGACCTTGATGACCGCCAGATGCACCTTCGCCGCCAGCGTCACGCCCTGGAAGGCCTCGTACAGCGCCACGCCCAAGTGCTCAGGCCCGAAGGGATTGCTGTCGCCATCGATGCGCAGCCCGCCGGCGATGAAGCCCAGATAGCGATTGAGCCGCATCAATTCCGGCCGCCATTGATGCTGCAACGCGCCGGCCAGATTGCGCACCGCCAGCCGGACTTCAAGATCCTGTTCGGGTAACAGGGTCAGCCCGGCCGCGCCGCGTGCCAACGTGCGTTCGGCCGACAACGGCCGCGCGGACTCCAGGCCCTGCCAGGCCTTGGCCAGATGCCCGCGAAAACGCGCGGTGATCGGCTCGCGCTGCTGCCGCAAGGCCTGGATGGCTTCCATGAAATCGTTCTGGGCCGCGCCGGCATCGGCCGCCAGGCGGAACAACGCCTCGGCCAGCGCGTCCTGCACGTCGATGAATGCATCGGCCAGCGGCACCAGCACGATATCGCGCACCTGATCGAGTAGTTGCGGGTTGCGGCTGGGCAGAGGATCGGTGGACACGAACTGGGTCATCGGACAACGCTGAAAGAGCGGGCAGGAAGGAGTGATGCCGTTGCAGCAGGCGTCACCCGGCCGGCCATCATGCGGCGGGCGTTGGGAAGGGCCCGTCTATAATTGACTTATTCGTCGCCCAGAACCGCAAATTATGCATGCACCGTATTCGCTACAGGCGCTGGACGCGCGTCGTTCGGTCCCCTCCAAACAATTGGGCGAGCCCGGCCCGGATGAAGACACCTTGCTGCGCATGCTGACATCGGCCGTGCGGGTGCCCGACCACGGCAAGCTGGTGCCGTTCCGTTTCCTGCGCATCAGCGGCGACGCGCGGCATGCCCTGGGCGACTTTCTGGCCGAACGCACCCAGGCCGCCGATCCGCTGGCACCGCCCGCGGCGGTCGAAAAAGACCGCAACCGCTTCTGCGACGCACCGTTGGCGATCGTGGTCATCGCCTCGCTGCGCCCCGAGCACAAGGTGCCCGAGCAGGAACAGCTGCTCACCGCCGGCTGCGTGTGTTTTGCATTGCTGCAGGCCGCGCAGGCGCATGGCTTCGGCGCGCAGTGGCTGACCGCCTGGATGGCCTACGACCCGGCCGTCAGCGGCTATCTGGGCCTGGGCGAAAACGAGCGCATCGCCGGCTTCATTCATATCGGCACGCCGCGCATGCAGGTGCCCGAGCGCGAGCGTCCGGACCCGCGCGCCTTGTTGCGCGACTGGACTCCATGAGTACGCTGCCGGGTGCCATTGCCGCGGCGCTGCCGGGCGGTCCGCGCCCGGAGCCGCTGTATCTGATCGATGCCAGCCTGTACGTGTTTCGCGCCTGGCATTCGATCCCGGACGAGTTTCAGGACGCGCAAGGCTGGCCGACCAATGCGGTGCACGGCTTTGCGCGTTTTCTGCTGGACCTGCTGGAACGCGAGCGCCCGCAGTACATCACCATCGCCTTCGACGAAGCGTTGGACAGCTGCTTTCGGCATGCCATCTACCCAGCCTACAAAGGCAACCGCGAGCCGGCGCCGGATGCATTGCGGCGCCAGTTTGCGCATTGCAAGGCACTGTGCGCGGCACTGGGCCTGAGCGTGCTGGCGCACCGCGAGTACGAGGCCGACGATCTGATCGGCAGCGCCTTGCACAGCGTGCGCGCGCAAGGCTTGCGCGGGGTGATCGTGTCGGCCGACAAGGATCTGTCGCAGTTGCTGTTCGAGCATGACGAACAGTGGGATTACGCGCGCAACTTGCGCTGGGGCATGGACGGGGTAAAGGCGCGCCATGGCGTGCATGCGCATCAGATTGCCGACTATCTGGCGCTGTGCGGCGATGCGATCGACAACATTCCTGGCATCACCGGCATCGGCGCAAAATCGGCAGCCGTGCTGCTGGCGCATTTCGGCAGCCTGGATGCCTTGCTGGAGCGCATCGACGAGATCCCGTTTCTGCGCTTGCGCGGCGCCGCGCAAATGGCCGTGCGGCTGCGCGAACAGCGCGACCATGCGTTGTTATGGCGCCAGCTCACCACCATCGCATTGGACGCACCGCTCGGCTTGACCGATGCCGGCTTCACGCGCACGCAGGCCGATGCGGACATGCTGATCGGCTTATGCGACAGCCTGCGTTTCGGGCCGCTCACGCGCCGCCGCCTGCTGGCCGTGTGCGACGGCGCCGCACTGCCGCCCCCTCCCGCTTCCCTGTCTCAAGGCACCTACCCATGAACCGACACGACACCCCGCCCACCGTGGTTTACGAAGGCAAGTACCAGCGCATGGTCGTGCGCGGCACCTGGGAATATTCCGAGCGTGTGCACGCCGGCGGCCTGGCCGCGATCATCGTGGCGGTGACGCCGGACGATGCGATGTTGTTCGTCGAGCAATTTCGCGTACCGTTACAAGCGCGCACCATCGAAATGCCGGCCGGGCTGGTCGGCGATGTGCATGCCGATGAGTCGATCGAGCTGTCGGCGATCCGTGAACTGGAAGAAGAAACCGGCTGGACCGCCGAGCACGCCGAAGTGCTGATGATCGGCCCCACCTCGGCCGGCGCGAGCAGCGAGAAGATCGCGTTCGTGCGCGCCACCGGGCTGCGCAAAGTCGGCGCAGGCGGCGGCGATGCCAGCGAAGACATTACCGTGCACGAAATCCCGCGCGCGCAAGTCGGCGCGTGGCTGGTGCAGAAGATGGCCGAGGGCTATCAGATGGATCCCAAGTTGTGGGCCGGGCTGTATCTGGTCGATCACGCACTGGATGGCACGCCGCGTGGTTGATGCCGCTGCCGGTCACTTGCTTGGCCCCGAGGATCCGCCAGCGTTCACCGTGCACAACGCGCAGGCGGCATCGCCGTGGCTGTTGATCGCCGATCACGCCGGCCAGCGCGTGCCCGCACGGCTGGCAAATCTGGGCCTGCCGCAGCAGGAGCTGGACCGCCATATCGGCTGGGATATCGGCATCGCACAGGTCACCCGCCTGCTGGCCAACGCGCTGGATGCGATCGCCATCACCCAGACCTATTCGCGCCTGGTGATCGACTGCAACCGGCCCGATGGCGCGGCCAGCCGAATGCCGGAGATCAGCGACGGCACATCCATTCCCGGTAACCTGGCGTTGACCGACGCCGATCGCCAGCAACGTATCGATGCGATCTTCGCGCCCTACCACGCACGCATCGCGGCCGAACTGGATGCACGCGCACAGCGCGCCCAGCCGACGCTGCTGGTGTCGATGCACAGCTTCACCCCGGTGATGGCCGGCAACGAACGTCCCTGGCATGCCGGCGTGCTGTACCACCGCGACACGCGACTGGCGCATCGCTTGCTGGATGCCTTGCGTGCAGAACCGGATCTGGTGGTTGGCGACAATCAACCGTATGCGGTGAGCGATGCCACCGACTACGCCATCCCGGTCCATGGCGAAGGCCGCGACCTGCTGCATGTGGAACTGGAAATCCGCCAGGACCTGATTGGCGACGCCACCGGGCAACAGGCATGGGCAGATCGATTGGCGCGCATCCTGCCGCCGCTGGCCCAGGCGCTGTTGCAACGCTGAAACGACAACCCCCGTAGGAGCGTGCCTGCGCGCGAGGAAGCGTTATCGATAACGCCTCATCGCGCGCGGGCACGCTCCTACGGGTCATGCACCAGCGTGAGCTGGCACATCACTCGCCTGCGCCCGACCGGCTCGCTCAAGCAAACCCGTCGGTCGCGCGCACCAGTGCATCGACATTTTCCGGCTCGAAGGCCGAATGCCCCGATGCCGGGCTGATCTGCAGCTGCGCCTTCGGCCACGCCTTGTGCAGATCCCAGGCGCTTTGCAGTGGGCACACCACATCGTAGCGGCCATGCACGATCACCCCGGGGATGTCGGCAATGCGGTGCGCATCGCGCAACAACTGGCCTTCCACCTCGAAGAAGCCCTTGTTGACGAAGTAGTGGTTTTCGATACGTGCGAAGGCCAACGCAAAGTGCGCGTCCTCATGCCCGGTGACGAAGTCTTCGTCCACATGCAGAAAGCTGGTGGCACCCTCCCACACGCTCCAGGCCTTGGCCGCGGCCAGACGCGTGGCCTCGTCGTCGCTGGTCAGGCGGCGATGGAAGGCGGCGACCAGATCGCCGCGTTCGTCGGCCGGGATGGCGTTGATGTAGTGCTCCCATGCATCCGGGAACAGCCGGCTGGCGCCTTCCTGATAGAACCAGTCCAACTCGAAACGACGCAGCAAAAAGATGCCGCGCAGCACCAGCTCGGTGACCTGCTGCGGGTGGGTTTGCGCATACGCCAAGGCCAGCGTCGAGCCCCAGCTACCGCCGAACACCTGCCAGCGGTCGATGCCCAACTGCGTGCGCAAGCGCTCGATGTCGGCAACCAGATCCCAGGTGGTGTTGTCGGTGAGATCGGCATGCGGGGTAGACCGACCGGAGCCGCGCTGATCGAACAGCACGATGCGGTACTTGGCCGGGTCGTGGAAGCGCCGCATCTTGTCGTTGCAGCCGCCGCCCGGGCCGCCGTGCAGCATCACCACCGGTTTGCCCTGCGGGTTGCCGCACTGTTCGAAATACAGCGTGTGGCGGTCGTCGACCTTCAGGCTGCCCTGCTCGTAGGGCGTGATCTCGGGATAGAGCGTGCGCATGCGTCGGTCCTGGGCGAAAACCCGCATTGTAGCGATCGACGATGGAGCCAACGGCGGTGTCTTCCCGTGGCGAGGTGTGACTGCGCATGCCGGCGCGCAATGACTGCACCGTCGGCGACGTTGCACCAGCCAGAACTACCGCGTCGCGCCCTCCTCCCAGCAGCCCAACGTCACCCGATCGCGCTGTTCCAGATCCTGATGCGTGGCCACCTGCGTAAACCCGCGCGTGCGCAGCAACTCGGCCACGGCCGCGCCCTGATCCCAGCCATGCTCAAGCAGCAGCCAGCCGCCTGCGCGCAGATGTGCGGGCGCATCGGCCACGATCGAACGAATGTCATCCAGCCCGTCGCTGCCGGAGGCCAGTGCACTGGCCGGCTCGTAACGCAGATCGCCCTGCGCAAGATGTGGGTCGCCGGCTGCGATATACGGCGGGTTGCTGGCGATCAGATCGAAGCGCTCGCCGGCCAGTGGTACGAACCAGCTGCCCTGCCGGCACTCCACGTTCGATAGGCGGTGGCTGTCGGCGTTGCGCTGGGCGATGGCGAGCGCGGCCGCGCTGGCGTCGGTGGCGATCACCTGCGCCTGCGGCCGCTCGCTGGCGATCGCCAGCGCGATCGCGCCGCTGCCGGTACCCAGATCGGCCACGCGCCGGCCGGGCGCCTGGTCCAGACGCTCCAGCGCCAGCTCGACCAGCGCTTCGGTGTCGGCACGCGGAATCAGCGTGGCCGTGGAGACGGCCAGGTCCAGGGTCCAGAACCCGCGCGAACCGGTCAGGTAGGCAACTGGCTCGCCAGCCTGCCGCCGCTGCACCAAGGCGTCGAAGGCCTGCGCGATGGTCGGCGGCACCGGGTCGCGGCCGTGCGCGAACAGCCAGGCGCGGTCGCGGCCCAGTGCATGCAGCAGCAGCGGCTCGGCATCGGCACGCTCGATCCGCAGCGCAGCCTGCCGCAGCAGCTGTTCGGCGGGGATGCCTGCAGGATCGTCGCTCATACGGGTCATTCACTCATGCGAAACATCGGCCGACCATTATCGGAGATGGAACGGCCCACCCGCAGCGCCAGATGCCGTCTGCAATATCGATAGCCAAAACCTATCTATGCAATTCCATTAATCGATTTGAGAAATCTATCGATCCTGCCTACCATGACCGCTGTTCCATCCCCTGCCCCCCTTTCATCGCACGAGGAAACTCAATGTCTCTCATCAACACCCAGGTCCAGCCGTTCAAGGCGAATGCGTACCACAACGGCAACTTCATCGAAGTCACCGAGGCCAGCCTGAAGGGCAAGTGGTCGGTGCTGATTTTCATGCCCGCCGCATTCACCTTCAATTGCCCGACCGAAGTGGAAGACGCCGCCGACAACTATGCCGCGTTCCAGAAGGCTGGCGCCGAGGTGTACATCGTCACCACCGACACGCACTTCTCGCACAAGGTGTGGCACGAGACCTCGCCGGCCGTGGGCAAGGCGCAGTTCCCGCTGATCGGCGACCCGGCCCACAAGCTGACCCGCGCCTTTGGCGTGCACATTGAAGAAGAAGGCCTGGCCCTGCGCGGCACCTTCATCATCAATCCGGAAGGCGTGATCAAGACCCTGGAAATCCACGACAACTCCATCGCCCGCGACGTCACCGAGACGCTGCGCAAGCTGACCGCAGCGCAGTTCGTGGCCAACAATCCTGGCCAGGTCTGCCCGGCCAAGTGGAAGGAAGGCGCCAAGACCCTGGCTCCGTCGCTGGACCTGGTCGGCAAGATCTAAGCCGCCGCGCATCCCTGGCCCGGTTCATCGGGCCGGGGGTGAACCGGAGCCGGTGCCAGGCTGCCCGCCAGCCATCGCCAGCACGCATCCCGACCTCGCGCCGGCTGCGGTTCACCTCCTTCCTTCCCCGGCGACCTGCCCTTCGGCAGCGACGCCACGCCCTCCCCTTGCCCATTCCCAGGAGTTTTCCATGTTGGATGCCAATCTCAAGACCCAGCTGACTGCCTACCTGGAACGGGTCACGCGCCCGATCCAGATCCACGCCTCGATCGACGACAGCGACGGCTCGCGCGAAATGCTCGACCTGCTCGAAGACCTGGTGCTGCTGTCGGACAAGATCAGCCTGGACGTCCACCGCGATGACAACCAGCGCAAGCCCTCGTTCGCGCTGACCTCGCCGGGCCAGGACATCTCACTGCGCTTTGCCGGCCTGCCGATGGGCCACGAGTTCACCTCGCTGGTGCTGGCGCTGCTGCAGGTGGGCGGTCACCCGTCCAAGGCTGCCGCCGAGCTGATCGAGCAGGTGCAGCATCTGGATGGCGACTACCAGTTCGAAACCTATTTCTCGCTGTCGTGCCAGAACTGCCCGGACGTGGTGCAGGCGCTGAATCTGGCGGCCGTGCTCAACCCGCGCATCAAGCATGTCGCCATCGATGGCGCATGGTTCCAGGACGAGGTCGAAACCCGCCAGATCATGTCGGTGCCCACCGTCTACTTGAACGGCGAGCTGTTCGACCAGGGCCGCATGACGCTGGAGCAGATCGTCGCCAAGCTCGACACCAATGCCGCAAAGCGTGATGCCGCCAAGATCGCCGCCAAGGACGCCTTCGACGTGTTGGTGATCGGCGGTGGCCCGGCCGGCGCGGCAGCAGCGGTGTATGCCGCGCGCAAGGGCATCCGCACCGGTGTGGCCGCCGAGCGCTTCGGTGGGCAGGTGCTGGACACCATGTCGATCGAAAACTTCATCTCCGTGCAGGAAACCGAAGGCCCGAAGATGGCGGCCGCGCTCGAACAGCACGTGCGTCAGTACGATGTGGACATCATGAATCTGCAGCGCGCCGAGCAGCTGATCCCGGCCGGTGCCGATGGCCTGGTCGAGATCAAGCTGGCCAATGGCGCTTCGCTCAAGAGCAAGACCGTGATCCTGTCCACCGGTGCGCGCTGGAGGCAGATGAACGTGCCGGGCGAAGACCAGTACAAGAACAAGGGCGTGGCCTATTGCCCGCACTGCGATGGCCCGCTGTTCAAGGGCAAGCGCGTGGCGGTGATCGGTGGCGGTAACTCGGGTGTGGAAGCGGCGATCGACCTGGCCGGTATCGTGGCGCATGTCACCCTGGTGGAGTTCGACGACAAGCTGCGTGCCGATGAGGTACTGCAGCGCAAGCTACGCAGCCTGCACAACGTGCGCATCATCACCAGCGCACAGACCACCGAAGTGCTGGGCGACGGGCAAAAGGTCACCGGCCTGGTCTACAAGGACCGTACCGGCGGCGACAGCCAGCACATCGATCTGGAAGGCGTGTTCGTGCAGATCGGCCTGCTGCCCAATACCGAGTTCCTGCGTGGCACGGTAGAGCTGTCGCCGCGCGGCGAGATCATCGTCGACGACCGTGGCCAGACCAGCGTGCCGGGCGTGTTTGCGGCAGGCGATGCCACCACGGTGCCGTACAAGCAGATCGTGATCGCGATGGGCGAAGGCTCCAAGGCCGCACTGAGCGCATTCGATCACCTGATCCGCTCCAGCGCACCGGTCAGCGCCGAAAACGTTGCGCAGGCCGCATAAGCGCAACGACAGCCATCGCCCGGCCATGCCGGGCGCTAAGCTGCATCACGCGTCAGTCGTTAACCGTCACCGCCTTGAGGGCTGCTGCACATGAATCTGCGTGACTTGAAGTATCTGGTAGCCCTGGCCGACCACAAGCATTTCGGACGCGCCGCGACGGCGTGTTTCGTCAGTCAACCGACGCTGTCCACCCAGATCAAGAAACTCGAGGACGAGTTGGGTGTGCCGCTGGTAGAGCGCGCACCGCGCAAGGTGATGCTGACGCCGGCCGGCCGCGAAGCGGCGATGCGTGCACGCGGCATCGTTGCCGAAGTGGAACAGATGAAGGAAGCCGCGCGGCGCAGCCAGGATCCGGAAGCGGGTACCGTGCGGCTGGGCATCTTCCCCACGCTGGCGCCCTATTTGTTGCCGCATGTGGTGCCGCGCATCCGCGAGCGGTTTCCGCGGCTGGAGCTGCTGTTGATCGAAGAAAAAAGCGACCGACTGATGCACCAGTTGCGCGAAGGCCGCCTGGATGCGGCGCTGCTGGCGCTGCCGTTGCAAGACGATCAGCTGCATGCGGAATTCTTGTTCGAAGAACCCTTTGTGCTGGCAGTGCCGGAAGGCCATCCGCTGTCGCGCCACGACAGCATGACGCTGGACGATCTGTCCGAACAACGCCTGTTGTTGCTGGAAGACGGCCACTGCCTGCGCGAACAGGCGCTGGATGTCTGCCATCTGGCCGGCGCGTTGGAGAAGTCGGAATTCCAGGCCACCAGCCTGGAAACCTTGCGTCAGATGGTCGCTGCCAATGTCGGCGTCACCCTGCTACCGCTTCTGGCAGTCAAGCCGCCGGTCGCCCGCTCGGAAAACATCCGCCTGATTCGCTTCCGCGAAGACAAGCAACCCAGCCGTCGCATTGCCATGGCGTGGCGTCGCAGCTCGGCCATGACCGCCTTCCTGGAGCAGCTGTCGCAGTTGTTCAAGGAATTGCCGGAGAGCCTGTTTACGCTGGATCAGCCTGCGACAGGTCCCAAGGCGGTGGCGGCTTAGGGAATCGGGAATCGGGAGTCGGGAGTCGGGAGTCGGGAGTCGCAAAAGCGTTTCATGGCTGTGGTCGCTTTGCGCAACAGGCGTAGACAACAAACATCGGCGGCGCGCAAGCGGCGCCTTTTGTTTTTTCCAGCTGGTGTTTTTCTTCGGCTGCAGATTCGTCGGTGTAGCCACTCCGTCTGGCTTACCTGGGCAGGCATTTGATGCTGCCATCTGCGCCCTTAGAACTCTCTCGCAGCGCTCGCTTGATCGCCGCGTTAACGCCAGTGGCTTGAAAAAAGAACCCCGTCGGCCTGCCCCAAGTCACCACATGTTTCCGCCGGGCAGCATGTATTGGGATCGGCCAACGGCGCCCTCATCTTGTCGGTGTCGCTTGCCATGTTGGCGAGCCGTATTCGTCAGGAGAGTGCCATGACTTCCCAACATCACAGCGGCTTGCCGCCATCCATCCTTGTTTCCAGCCACGACCTCGCGCGGCTTGAGGCCTTGCTCGATTCCCCCGCCTTCAACAAGCATCCCGCCGCCACTGCGCTGAGCGACGAACTGGGCCGCGCACGTGTGCTGCCGCCCGACCAGATTCCCGGCGATGTCGTCACCATGCACTCGCGCATCGAATGCGAAGACCAGCTGCACGGCGAACGGCATACGCTCACCCTTGTGTACCCGCATGAAGCCGATGTCCAGCACAGCCGCATCTCGGTGCTCGCGCCGGTGGGCAGTGCGCTGCTTGGCCTGTCGGTCGGCCAGAGCATCGACTGGCGCACGCCTGACGGGCGCGACCTGCGCCTGCGCGTGACCGCCGTGCACGATCAACCCGCAGCCGCGGGCGACTTCCAGCGCGCGGCGCGCTAACGTAGCGCGCTGCGTCATCCCCGACCCGTTCCACGATTCGAGAGAACCCGCATGACTGCATCCCCCTCCAAGCTTGCCCAACTGCGCGACCTGTCTGTCGTTGTTGCCGACACCGGCGATTACGACGCCATCAAGCGACTGAAGCCGGTCGACTGCACCACCAATCCCACCCTGGTCAAGAAGGCGCTGGACCTGCCGGTCTATGCCGATCTGATCGAGCGCGAACTGGCCTGGGGCCGCGAGCACGGCGGCGACGATCGCACCGCCACCATCCACGAGGTCGCCGACCGTCTCACCATCGGCGTGGGCGTCAAGCTCGCCGAACTGGTACCGGGGCGCGTGTCTACCGAAGTGGACGCCGACCTGGCTCACGACACCGAGGCCACCATCGCCAAGGCGCGCAAGTTCATTGCGATGTACGCCGAGCGTGGCGTGTCCAAGGACAAGATCCTGATCAAGATCGCAGCGACCTGGGAAGGCATCGAAGCCGCCCGTCAGCTGCAACGCGAAGGCATCGACTGCAACCTCACGCTGATCTTCAACCACTCGCAGGCGCTGGCCTGCGCGGAAGCCGGCGTGTTCCTGATTTCCCCGTTCGTGGGCCGCATCCTGGATTACTACGTCGCCCAGGGGCAGACCCCGGCCAACATCGATGAAGACCCGGGCGTGGTGTTCGTGCGCACCGTCTACAACGAGTTCAAGCGACGCGGCTCGTCGACCGTGGTGATGGGCGCCTCGTTCCGCTCCACCGCGCAGATTGAAGCGCTGGCCGGCTGCGACCGCCTGACCATCTCGCCGGATCTGCTGGAAAAGCTCGACGCCGAACACGGCGAGTTGCCGCGCAAGCTCTCCCCGGCCAAAGCCGAAACCGTGCAGATCACGCCGATCAATAGCGACAGTTTCGCCACCGACCTGGCGGCCGACCCCATGGCCACCGAAAAGCTGGCCGGCGGCATCGACACCTTCGCCAAGGATCTGCAGGCCCTGCGCAAGACCATCGCCGACAAGCTGGCCGGCTGATCGTCTCAACGTACAAGTGCGACCACCGACGCCCGCGGCCGATGCTGCGGGCGTTGTCGTTTACGGGGTTGCTAAGGGGTTGCAGCGGCAGTCGCACCGGGGCGTGGAATCCCGGTCGGATACGACTTCCCGCGTATCCGATACAACACCCGCAAGTCGATGCCGCTGCGTCGCGCACCTCTCTGGCGCTGGCCCACGCGGTCTAGTGAGGTAACGCAGGTAACGCGACGGATCTGATCGACACTGCGTGCCTCGCACAGCGTGGCCATCCTCTGCCGCCCCGCGCATCTGTCAAGCAAGCTCCGTTCGAGCAGCCGATGGACCAGGCCGCGATACCGCCCGCCCCCTGCGCGTCTGCACACCTTGCTTACAATCGCCGCGCGCGCACTGCCTAGAATCCAGAGACCTCAACTGGTGTAGCGGACAATGGCAAACATTGCAGTGGTGATGGTCGATGGTGTAGCCGATTGGGAAATCGGTGTGGTGCTGCCAGCGGCGCGCGAGTGGTTTGGCGATCAGGTAGCCATTGCCAGCATCGATGGTCAGCCGGTGCAGTCCATCGGCGGGCTGCGGATCGCTCCGGAATTCGCGCTCTCGGATCTGGCGCCGCTGGACGCGGACCTGTGGATCCTGCCCGGCAGCGAGCGCTGGCAGGCAGGCGAAATCCCCGGCTTAAGTGGTCTCTTGGTGGAGCGCGTGCAACACCAGCGCCCGGTCGCCGCCATCTGCGGCGCCACCATCGCTTTGGCCTATGCCGGCCTGCTCGACGACCGCGCGCATACCAGCAACGCGCTGGCGTTTTTGCAGGAACATGTGGTGCCCTATGCCGGGGCCGCACAGTATCGCCACGAGAAAGTCGTCACCGCTGACAGCGTCATCACCGCACCCGGCACCAGCCCGGTCGGCTTTGCGCTGGCCTGCATGCGTCTGCTGCATCCCGAACGCACCGATACGCTTGCGCAGCTGCGCGGCATGTTTGCCGGCGAATTCGTCTGAGTCCACGGATTCAAGCACGCCCAGCGCGTTGCACTCACTGAGTGCTGTGATTCGCCGCACCGATGCATTGCAGCGATTGGCTGCAATGATCCGCTGGCCAGTTTGCTTATCAACCACACACGGCGACGGCAGCGCGTCTTGCGCACGCCGCAAAAAAAAGATGGCTACGTCGTCTCCGACGTAGCCATTCAAGTTGCCTGGCATGCACTCCCATGCGCTGCCTGATCGTGATAACGCTGCCGGTCACTATTGGCCATCGGCGCGCTGCCACGATCACGTGGTTGACAGCGCTTCAATCCGGCCTGCCTTTCCGTCAGGCATCCAGCCCGATCGGGCAGCTCACTCCCGTGCCGCCAAGCCCGCAATAGCCATTGGGGTGCTTGGCGAGATACTGCTGGTGATCGTCTTCGGCGTAGTAGAACGTGGGCGCCGGGAAACGGATCTCCGTGGTGATTGCGCCATACCCTGCGGCATCCAGCTGCTGCTGATAGGCGTCGCGGCTGGCAAGTGCCGCGTCGTATTGCGCCTGCGTCGTGCAATAAATTGCAGAACGGTATTGCGTGCCGACATCGTTGCCTTGCTGCATGCCCTGGGTGGGGTCATGGCTTTCCCAGAACGTGCGCAGCAACTGCGCAAACGACGCCGATGCTTCGTCGTACACCACCAACACCGCTTCGGTATGGCCGGTCTGTCCGGAGCACACTTCCGCGTAGGTCGCATTGGGTGTCTCGCCGCCCGCATAGCCCACTGCGGTGGTGTACACCCCAGGCACGCTCCAGAACTTGCGTTCCGCGCCCCAGAAGCAACCAAGCCCGAATTGCACCTGGGCCAGGCCGGTAAATTCCCCGCGCAACGGGTGACCGTTGATCAGGTGCGTGTTGTGTAGCGGCAGCGCTTGCTCGCGTCCTGGCAGTGCCTCGCCCGGACGTGGCATACGTTGTTTAAAGGCGCCGATTCCCAGCATGGTGCAACTCCGCAATCGTGAGGATTGCCTGCTGGATGGCGCCGGCCGCAGCAGCTTTCAAGCCTGCCCGACCGGCGCTCGCCGCCGATGCAGCGCTTACTTGGCCTTGGCGACCGCCGCACGCGTATCGACTTCCGGCATCGCCGAGCTGTGATGGTTGATGATCAGCCACTTGCCGTCGCGCTTCTCGTAGACGAAGGTGTAGCGCGCCTGCACATCGCTCTTCTTGCCGCTCTTGTCGGTCAGCGTGAAGGTGTAGACGCCGGCATCCACCGCGCTGTCGTCATCGAGCACGCGCACGGTGCGGTAATTGATCACGCCCTTGGGCTTTTTGGTCAGGAACATTTCGAAGTAGTTTTCGATCTGCTCGCGCGAGGCGCGCACTTCGTTGGAGACCGTCGGCAGCAGCACGCCGTCCGGCGCGTACAGATCGGCCACCTTGTGCGGGTTACCTGTCGCCAGCGCGGCATTCCAGGTGTCGAACAGCGCAGCGACTTCGCGCTCTTCGCCGCCAGCCGGCAGTGCGGCCTTGTCTGCGTAGTGCATCACACCGCCAGCCAGCGCCGGGGTGGCAGCCAGAGCCAGAACCAAAGAGAACAGGGTGCGGCGCATGGAAAATCTCCGTTAGGTTGTTGTGGGTGCCTCATCGGGCAAGCTCAGTATCGAAATCAAGCACCCCCAACAATTCTGCCGATTGGCATATACTCAAATATGCTGATCGGCCTAGAGCGAACCTATGGAAGCCCCTACCAATGCTGGCGATTGGCGCCTGACCTTGCGGCGCGAGGCCTCAGACAGCGCACGTTGGCAGGCGCTCTGGGAGGCGGCCGCGGCCCTGCGTCAGGCCCACACGCCGGAGCAAGCCTGCGATGCAGTACTGGGCCGCGTGCTGCTGTTACTGGGCCTGGAGCACGGCGCCGTGCTGGCGCAGCGCGGGCCGCGCGCGCAGGTGCTTGCCAGCCGCGGGCGGGCACTGCCGCCCGGTGCCAGTGCGGCCGGCGACGGTCACGAAGCCGCCTGGCTGATGCCGCCGCGCCCAAGCGACATGCGCGAAGCCAAAGTACCGATCCATGCCCTGGGCACCACCCACGGCATGCTGTGCGTGGCCTGGACCGACAGCCGCACCGCACCCGGCAACGATGACGTGCAGGCGCTGCAGGCCTTCGCACTATTGCTGCCGGCGATGGTGGCCGAACCGGCCAAGCCGATCGCCACGCGTCGGCGCAAACCCCAGCAGGACGACCGCCTCAGTGCGCTGAGCAAACGCGAGAAACAGGTCTTGTCGCTGCTGCCACGCGGACTCACCAATGCCACGCTGGCAGCTGAACTGGGGATTTCTCCCGGCACGGTAAAAGTGCATGTGGAGCGAATCCTGCAGAAACTTGAGGTAAAAGATCGCACCCAGGCCGCGGTGTACGCGGTCCATGCCGGACTCGCGCTATGAATGCATTGGCAGTGCGTTGGAACGATTGGCCAATCACCCGTAAAAGTCTGGCGGTGGTGACACTGCCGTTGCTGTTGCTGGCCGTGGCGCTGATGGCGATCTATAGCGTGGAGCGGCAGAACATCGCCGCCGAAAACGATGTGCGCCAGACACTGGAAGTGTTGAGCGACCTGTACGAAGCACATGCGCTATTGGCCGAAACAGCAGCCGGTGTGCGCGGCTATCGCCTGGTGCGCCGCGATGAATTCCTCACCCCGTACCGCGATGCCGAACCGCGGTTGCAACGCGTGGCCGAACGGCTCTCGCAACGCATCACCGACCCGGTGCAGGCGCAGCGATTTGCGCGCATCAAGCCGCTATTTGCGGAAAAAATGCAGGGTTGGCGTCGTTTGCTGGCACCGGACCTGAGCCGCGAAGAAGAGATCCGTCAGCTCTGGGACGGCAAGTACAAGCTCGACATTCTGCGTGCGGAACTGCGCGAGTTGCGTAATTACGAAACCGCACAGTTGCAAGTGCGCACCGCCAAGGCGCAAGGGCTGCGCCAGCGCAATCTGATCATCACCCTGAGCGCGGCCATGCTCGGCGGCCTGGGCGCAGTGTTTGCAGTGGCGTGGTTCGCCTCGGCCTTGTCCGGGCGGCTACGCACGCTGGCGGCCAACGCCGACCGCCTGGGCGAAGGCCTGCCGCTGGCACCGCAACCGCGCGCCGGCGATGAGTTGGGCCAGGTTGGCCAGCGGCTAGCGCAGGCCAGCGAATTGTTGGCCGCACGCGCGGCCGAAGCGCAACTGGCACGGCGCGATGCAGAAACCGCCAACCGCGCGAAAACCGAATTTCTCTCGCGCAGCAGCCATGAACTGCGCACGCCGCTCAACGCAATTCTGGGCTATGCGCAGGTGCTGGAAATGGACCTGCCCGAACCGGGCCACCGCCGCCATCTGCAGCACATTCTGGGCGCCGGCCGGCACTTGCTGGGGCTGATCACCGAGTTGCTGGACATCGCGCGGATCGAAGCCGATCAACTGGATCTCAGCCCGGAACCCATTTCGGTGCGCGCGGCCGTGCACGAAGCGCTGGGCCTGATCGCGCCGGATGCCGACAAGTACGGCATTGCATTGCAACCGGCCGCCATCGAGGGGCCGTGGACGGTCCGCGCCGACGCGCAGCGGCTGCGTCAGGTGCTGCTCAATCTGCTGTCGAACGCGGTCAAGTTCAATCGCCCCGGCGGTCAGGTGCAGGTCACCGCACAGGCAGATGGCGAACAACTGCGCATCACCGTGGCCGATCAGGGCACGGGGCTGACGCCTGCGCAGATCGAGCGCTTGTTTACGCCGTTCGAGCGACTGGGTGCCGAGCGATCGGCCGTGGAAGGGACGGGTCTGGGCCTGGCACTGAGCAAGCGCCTGATCGAGGCGATGGGTGGGCAGATCGGCGTGGACAGCAGCCGCGATGGCGCACGCTTCTGGATCTCGCTACCGCAAGGCGAGCCGCAACCCAACGAGCCAGCACGCATCCTGCTGCCGCCCAGCACCAGCGGCAGCGCGGTGTGCCGGCTGCTGAGCATCGAGGACAACCCGTCCAACCAGGCGCTGATCCGCACCCTCACCGAGCGCCGCCCGCAATGGCACTTGCTCGAAGCCGCCAGCCTGGCGCAGGCGCGCGAGTTGTTGCAGCAGGGCGTGCCGGATCTGATCCTGCTGGATCTGCACCTGAGCGACGGCAACGGCGAGGAGCTGTTGCGCGAGTTGCAAGCGCAGCCGGCCACTGCGCAGGTGCCGGTAGTGGTGATCAGCGCCGATGCCACCACCGCCACCCTGGCGCGCGTCGGCAATCAGGGCGTACGTGCGTATCTGACCAAACCGCTCGACGTGGCGGAATTCTTCACCGTGATCGACAGGCTGCTGGCATGACACGCGACGAAATCCTGGGCTCCCGCATCCTCATCGTCGACGACGAGCCGGCCAATGTGCGGCTGCTCGAAGACCTGCTGCAGCGCGAAGGCTTCCAGCAGGTCATCGCCACCACCGATCCGCTGCGGGTCATGGGGCTGGTGTCGGCGTTCGCGCCGGACCTGATCCTGCTGGATCTGAAGATGCCCGAGCTGGACGGCTATGCGTTGCTGGAACAGCTGGCGCGGCTGTCCGATCCGGGGCATTTCTTGCCGGTGATCGTGCTCACCGCCGACCCCAGCCGCAGCGCGCGCCACCGCGCCCTGGGCCTGGGCGCCAAGGACTTCTTGACCAAGCCGTTGGATACCTTCGAAGTCGCGCTGCGGGTCTGGAACGTGGCCGAAACCACGGTGCTGTTCAAACGCCTGCGTGCGCTGGCCGCGCCAGAGGCCGCGCCGCCAGGATGGCGTCAGTCGGAATGATGCGTGCGCGTCGTAGGAGCGCAGCGGGGCGCGACCGGGCTTTGCCGATAACGCCCGCGCAGGTTCGCACCTGGGCGCGATGAAGCTTTGCCGATAAACGCCTCGTCGCGCCCAGGTGCGCTCCTACGGGGGGCGCTGCGCTGCTTCAACGCTATAGCGCGCGGGTGACCTCGCCGCACAGGCCGATCTCGGCCAGCACCGCCTGCGCCTGACTCAGCTGCAGATCGGCCACGCACACCTGCAGCACCCCGAAGGCCGGCAATTCGCCGGCGCCGCCCAGCAGCGATTCGCCGAACACGAAGGCGGTGATGCCGGCATCTTCCAGTGCATGCTTGGCCAGATGCGCATCGATGATGTGACTGGCGCGATAGGCGATCTGCATCAACCGCGCTCCGCGCGTTCGCGTTCTGCGCCGTTGCGCCATTCGCGTAGCGCCGGCAGCGCATCCAGAGCGGCCAGGTAATCGCCAGCGGCCTCGAACAGCGGTACGCCATAGCTGGCAAAGCGCAGCGCCACCGGGGCGTACATCGCATCGACGATGCCGAATTCGCCGCACAGGAAGTTACCGGCATGGCCGTGCTCGGCACGCAGGCTGGCCCACAGGGCCTGGATGCGGGTGATGTCGCGCTCGGCCGCTGCATCCCACTGCGCCGGGCCGGGGGGACGGGCCAGATCCATCGGCAGCTGCGTGCGCAGGGCGGCAAAGCCCGAATGCATTTCGGCCGCAGCCGCGCGTGCCTGGGCCCGCACCGCCAGATCCGCCGGCCAGCCGCGGCCGTCGAGCCAGCGCTCGTTGATGTATTCGCAAATCGCCAGCGAATCCCAGACATGCAGGGTGTCGTCCCACAGCACCGGCACCCTGCGAGTGGGCGAATAACCGGCGATGCGCGTCTGGAACTGCGGCGTGTCCAGCGGCAGGCAGACTTCGTCGAACGGCACCTGGAAATGCCGCAATAGCAGCCACGGCCGCAACGACCAGGAAGACAGGGTTTTGTCGCCGATCACCAGACGGGGCAAGGGCATGCGCAGCTCGCTGCAGAGGGTCGGCGCAGCGTACGCGTCGGGGCCGGCCACCGCCAGCCGTGGCCGATCGGGTGCTGTCAGCGCCCTTCACGCACGGCCGCGACGGCGTCACCGCCTGCCACCACGTCCTTCGATAAGGTCTAAGACTGGCCCTTGACCACGGGATGTCACTGCTAGCCGGGCGCGCGGAGCCCACTGACGGTGCCGACTGCGGTAAAAACATCGCAAAACGCACCGCACTGCCCCACAGCCTACCCCTAACCGGTGCCACCGCCTAAACTTGCGGTTTACTTATTGCCGATGCCCCGCATGTCCGAGATTCCAGCCACCGACGCCACCGCCCCGGCGGAGAAGAAAGACTTCATCCGCCAGATCGTTCGCGAGGACCTGGCCAGCGGCAAGCACACGGTCATCCGCACCCGCTTCCCGCCCGAGCCCAATGGCTACCTGCACATCGGCCACGCCAAGGCGATCTGCCTGGACTTCGGCCTGGCAGCCGAGTTCGGCGGGCTATGCAATCTGCGCCTGGACGACACCAATCCGGCCAAGGAAGACCCCGAGTTTGCGGCCGCCATCCAGGACGACGTGCGCTGGCTGGGCTACGAATGGGCGCAGCTGCGCCACGCGTCGGACTACTTCGATGTGTATTACCTGGCTGCGCAGAAGCTGATTCGCGACGGCCACGCGTTCGTTTGCGATCTGAGTGCAGAGCAGGTGCGCGAATACCGCGGCACCTTGACCGAGCCGGGCCGCAATTCGCCATACCGCGAGCGCAGCGTCGAAGAAAACCTGGACCTGTTCGGCCGCATGCGCGCCGGCGAATTCCCCGATGGCGCACGCACGCTGCGCGCCAAGATCGACATGGCCAGCGGCAATATCAATCTGCGCGACCCGGCGCTGTACCGCATCAAGCATGTGGAGCATCAGAACACCGGCAACGCCTGGCCGATCTATCCGATGTACGACTTTGCGCATTCGCTGGGCGATGCGGTGGAAGGCATCACCCACTCGCTGTGCACGCTGGAATTCGAAGACCACCGCCCGCTGTACGACTGGTGCGTGGACAAGGTGGACCTGGCCGGGCATCCGGCGCTGCTGCAGCCGCTGCTGGACAAGGGCCTGCCGCGCGAAGCCGCCAAGCCGCGTCAGATCGAGTTTTCGCGCCTCAACATCAACTTCACGGTGATGAGCAAGCGCAAGCTCACCGCGCTGGTGGAAGAACAGTTGGTGGATGGCTGGGACGACCCACGCATGTACACGTTGCAGGGCCTGCGTCGTCGCGGCTATACGCCGGCGGCGATGCGCCTGTTTGTGGACCGCGTGGGCATCAGCAAGCAGAACTCGCTGATCGACTTCTCGGTACTGGAAGGCTGCCTGCGCGAAGATCTGGATACCACCGCAGCGCGCCGCATGGCGGTGATCGACCCGCTCAAGCTGGTGCTGACCAACCTGCCCGACGGCCATACCGAGACACTGCAGTTTTCCAATCATCCCAAGGACGAGAGCTTCGGCACACGTGAGGTGCCGTTCGCACGCGAGCTGTGGATCGATCGCGAAGATTTTGCCGAAGTCCCGCCCAAGGGCTGGAAGCGGTTGGTGCCGGGCGGCGAAATCCGTCTGCGTGGCGCCGGCATCGCGCGCGTGGACGAGGTGATCAAGAACGACACCGGGCAGATCGTCGAGCTGCGCGGCTGGCTGGATCCGGAATCGCGCCCTGGCATGGAAGGCGCGAACCGCAAGGTCAAGGGCACCATCCATTGGGTCAGCGCGGTGCATGCGGTGGAAGCGGAAATCCGCCTGTACGACCGTCTGTTTTCGGTGGAAAAACCCGACGACGAATCCGAAGGCAAGACCTACCGCGACTATCTCAACCCCGAGTCCAAGCGCAGCGTGCGCGGCTATGTGGAACCGTCGGCGACGCAGGCGGCACCGGAGCAGGCGTTCCAGTTCGAACGCACCGGTTACTTTGTTGCCGACCGCCGCGATCACAGCGCGGCCACGCCGGTGTTCAACCGCAGCGTGACCTTGCGCGATACCTGGGCCAAGTAAGTACGGCAACCACTTCGGCGATGCTTGCGGCAACGCAGGCGTCGCTGAGTGGTTGGAGCGGCCAACAAAACGTAGCGAGCAATCGTGAAGTGGGTGCGGACGACGCACTCAGAAGCGGCGTGTACGAGTGGTCCATGCCGTACCGGCCAGCGGCCTCGCTCGCCTGGCGGCTGCAAAGAAGCGTTGCTAGCTGCTCTGAATGTGCGCATGCAAGCGTTCACCCACGTTGTTCGAACAGCCAGCTTGCGGCCATTCGGCTGCTGATCGCTGCGGTGTCGTAGTCGCGATGCCCACCCGTGCACGCGGCGGCCAATCGTCCGGCGCGACGTCGGCAATTGAACGATCGCTGAGGGAATGCCAGATCGCATAGGGCACGCTGCTTACGGGCGCACGACTGTTGCCCCCCTTTATCGCGACACACAGCCATCTCAGGGCGGCAAGCATGCGTGATCGGCGAGCTTGATCAACGCCGCGCTGCACTGCACGCTGCGGTGGATGGCATGAAGGAGACGCACGATGCGTGAGCGCATGATGATGGGCGTCGCCTGCGGCATCGGTGCGGGCGCGTTGTGGGGACTGGTGTTTCTGGCGCCGCAGTTGTTGTCGGCGTTTACTCCGCTGCAATTGGCAGTGGCGCGCTACCTGTCGTATGGCGCGGTCGCCGCGCTGGTGCTGGCACCGCGTGCACGACAAACCGCCGCCCGGTTGGGCCGCGCCGAGTGGTGGGCGCTGGTCCGTCTGAGTCTGATGGGCAATCTAATTTATTACATATTGCTTGGCAGCGCCGTGCAGTGGGCCGGTAGCGCGGCCACGGCGCTGATCATCGGGTTGCTGCCGGTGGTGGTCACCATCATCGGTACGCGCGCTGCCGGCGCGGTGCAACTGCGGCGGCTTGCCGCGCCGTGCGCGCTGTGCGTCATCGGCGTGGCGCTGGTGGCGCTGGACACCGTGCAGGACGACTCCGGGCAACAGGCGAGCGACCGCCTCACCCGCATCGCCGGCTTGCTGTGCGCAGTTGGTGCACTGGTCTCGTGGTCGGCGTATTCGATCGCCAATGCGCGCTGGTTGCGTCGCCGTCCCGACCTGTCCGGTGGCGACTGGTCGCTGCTGACCGGTGTGGTCACCGGCGCACTGGCCGCGTTGCTGGCGCCGGCGGCGATGATTGGCAGCGCAGCGCATGCAACGATCGATTGGGCCAGTTTCTGGGGTGTTTCGCTGCTGCTGGGCATCCTGGCATCGGTGATCGGCAATGCCTTATGGAACCGCGCCAGCCGCGTGCTGCCACTGACCCTGGTCGGGCAGATGATCGTGTTCGAAACCGTGTTTGCGCTGCTCTACGGGTTTGCCTGGGAAATGCGCCTGCCCACGCCACTGGAGCTGGCAGCGATCGCCTGCCTGCTGGTCGGCGTGCTGTGGTGCGCAGCGCTGCATGCGGAAGCGAATTGACGCAACCGGCCTGCGCGCGCATCGGCCTAGATTGCACGCTGTCTTCAATGGAACACCACCATGTGCCTCCCACGACAAGGCAAGCGAGCGCTCTACGGAGCGGTCTTTTCACTTTCGATCGGTTTGGCGGGCTGCTCGCAGCCGCAGCAAACCGTACAAGCGGTCACTCCGGCCGACGTGCTGTGCATGTTCGTCCCCAACCCGCCCGACGCCGAGCTGCCCAACGCCGACCGCGATGAAAGCATGCAGCAGTTAGCGCTTGCCAACCGTTGCAGCTCTGCACTGCGTCGGCGCCGATGATGACGTCGCAAGAACCGGCAGTCCCCACCAGCGAATGGCGATTGCCTGTGACGGCGCCCGCCACTGCGATGACCAATGCGCGTTTCACCACTGCATATCGGCGCGCGCTTCTACGGCCGGCTCGCTCTTGCGCGCGTTGTGACCGGCAAATGGCGCAGTGCGTCACCCGGCCAGGCACTCTGCGATGCGTCAGGTGTCATACGGACCACATCCGCGGCGGCCAGGGCTTACCATGAAACTCACTTACCGTGATCGGAGCAGCCACATGTCCCGTGCCTTGTCCTGGTGTCTGAGCAGTCTGTTCCTGATCGCATCCCTGGTTCTGATGGGCTGTGTGACTGCCCCGCCCACCGAAGCGGCAACCCGTCCGGCGGTGTCGCCGATCAAGCTCGCCCAGGTGAATACCACCTGCCGCACCGATGCCGACTGCATGGTCAAGGACGTGGGCAGCTGTTGCGGCAAGTTGCCGGCCTGCGTCAACGTCAACAGCCCCACCAACCCCAAGGCCGTTGCGGCGCAATGCCAGGCCAGCGGGATGGTGGGTGTCTGCGGCTTCCGCCCGATCGACGCCTGCCAGTGCGTTTCCGGCCAATGTGCCGCAACGCGGGCAACGACCGATACACTGAGACCTTGATTCGTCTCAGCAACCGGTCCACTGATGCTCTACGCGCAAGTCCACCTCACCCTGCCCGCCTGGATTCATGAGTTTGTAGACGCCAGCCGCGCCTATCCCGGCGACGACGACAAGGTGGCGCTGGCCATCGCACTGTCGCGGATGAACGTGGAAGCGCGCAGCGGCGGCCCGTTTGGCGCTGTCGTGTTCGGTCCGGATCATCACATCATCGCGGCTGCGGTCAACCGCGTGGTGCCGCAAAACACCTCGCTGGCGCATGCAGAGAACATGGCCTACATGCTCGCGCAGCAGCGCCTGCAGACGCCACGCTTGAACGACGTGCTGTCGCCGGTGACGCTGGCCACTTCTGCGCAGCCGTGTTGCCAGTGCTATGGCGCCACGGTATGGGCCGGTATCGACCGCCTGTTGATCGGCGCACGCGCCGAAGACGTGATGGCACTGACCGAATTCGATGAAGGCCCGCTGCCTGTCGACTGGGTGGGCGAGCTCACCCGCCGCGGCATTGAGGTGGTCCGCGATGTGCAACGCGAACAGGCCTGTGCGGTGCTGCGTAGTTACGGCGAGGGCGGCGGTGATCATTATTGACCTGTCCTTGCGAGCGCTGCGATGAGCGGGCTGCTGTGTTATTGCCGCCAAGGCTTCGAGCCGGAACTGGCGGCCGAACTGAGTGCGCGCGCCGCGTTCGTCGGCATCGCCGGCTATGCGCGTACGCAGCGCAACGATGGCTATGTGCTGTTCGTCTGCGATGAGGCCGCGCAACTGGCGGCAAAGCTGCATTGGCGCGAGCTGATCTTCGCGCGACAGAAACTGGTGGTACTGGCCGAACTCAAGGGCATCGACCCCAAGGACCGCATCACCCCGATTCTTGCCGCACTGGAAGGGCAGACGCGCTTTGGCGATCTGTGGGTGGAGCACCCGGATTCGGACGCCGGCAAACCGCTGGCGGGCCTGGCGCGCAGCTTCGGCAATGCGTTGCGCCCGGCACTGCGCAAGGCCGGCCTGCTCACCGACAAGCCGCAACCGCGACTGCCGCGCTTGCATGTGTGTTTTCTCGATGGCGACCACGCACTGCTGGCGGTAGCCGATGCCGACGACAGTGCGCCGTGGCCACTGGGCATTCCGCGCCTGAAGTTGCTGCCGGAAGCGCCATCGCGCTCGGCACTGAAGCTCGACGAAGCGCTGCTCACCCTGCTCACGCCCGAGGAACGCGAGCGTCTGGTCAAACCCGGCATGCGAGCGGCCGATCTGGGCGCCGCTCCCGGCGGCTGGACCTGGGTGCTCACCCGCCAGCATGTGCATGTGACCAGCGTCGACAACGGCCCGCTACGCGAGCATGTGCTGGAAACCGGTCTGGTCGAACATCTGCGCGCCGACGGCTTTCACTGGAAGCCGGCGCAACCGCTCGACTGGATGGTCTGCGACATGGTCGAGCAACCGCGCCGCGTGGCCGAACGCATGGCCACCTGGGTACGCGAAGGCTGGTGCCGCCACACCATCTTCAACCTCAAACTGCCGATGAAAAAGCGCTGGGACGAGACGCGCCTGTGCCTGGACCTGTTCGAACAGCAGGCCGAAAAATCGCTGACCGTGCGTGCCAAGCAGCTGTATCACGATCGCGAAGAGATCACCGTGCTGGCGATGCGTGACTGAGCTGAGCTGGGATTGGGGAGTCGGGATTGGGAAATGGTAAAAGCGGTTGGTCGGCGCGTTGTTTGCGCATGTTGGCCGTAGATTCCGGCAGTCATTGCACAGTGAGCACGGTGTGTGTGATGCCCGTGCAGACGCTGGAGCGGATGCGGGGATGCGGGGATGCGGGAGCTCGAGACTCGGGATTCGTAGAAGCGGTTGATCGGCGCGTTGCCGGCACGTGTTAGCCATGAATTCCGCCAGTCGTTGCGCGGTGAGCTCTGTGCCTAGCGTGCAGAGGTGTTGGAATGGAATTGGAGCAGCGGTGGCTGGTGGTGGATCTTGAAGGGTGCTGGAAGCTTCCACCCCCATGCTCCGGCCGCTAGTTGCCACGACTTGCTGCTTCATTGTTTCGGCGGCCCAGCGACCGCCGAAACCTGCCGACTTACAGCACGATGCGCTTGCTGCCTTCACGCGCGGAGCGGTAGATCGCATCGACGATACGGATATCCCGCAAGCCTTCTTCGCCTGGCGCACGCAACGGCGTGCCATTGATGATCGCCAAGGCGTCTTCGTCCATCTGCAATGCCTGCTGATGCGGCACTTTGACATCGAAGACGCGGCCGTCGCTGGCCTTGCCGGTGACGCCTTGATAGCTCTGAAACGGCGACAGCTCGTACCAGCCTCGCTCGCAGTCGGCGCGCAGCACATTCATGTTGGCACCGAAGCTGGTCTTGCATGCCGCACGCACGGCATTGGGAAATTCCAGCGTGAAATCCATATGTTCGTCGACCTCGTCGAACAACTCGGGACGGTCGGTCCAGCGCTTGGCGGTCACCGCCAGCGGCTCGGCGCCCACGGTGTACCGCGCGGCATTGAGCGGATACACGCCCATGTCGTACATCGCACCGCCACCGAATTCCGAGCGCAGCCGCCACGGGCGATCGGCCTTGGTCGTATCGCGATAGCCGTTGTAACCGGCTTCGGCACGCACGCGTTGCATCGCGCCGAACGGCTTCTCGCCGGCCATCGCAATCAGGCGCCGCGTATTGGGTTCGTGCTGCATGCGGTAGCCGATCGTCAATGCAACCTTGTTACGTTTGCAGGCGGCAATCATCGCCTCGCATTCGCCCGCATGCATCGCCATCGGCTTTTCGCACCACACGTGCTTGCCGGCCGCCGCCGCTCGCAATGCCAGCGGTGCATGCATGTGAGTAGGCGTGACGATGTAGACCACATCGATGTCGTCGTTGTCGGCGATACGGTCGAAGTTGTCGTAGTTGTAGACATTGCGATCGGCAATGCCGTACTTGGATTGCCACTGCCCAATCTTCGACGGCGTGCCGGTCACGATGCCCGCCAGCTTGCAGTGTTTGGTCAAAGCCAGGCCCGGCGCGAGTTGCTCGCTGGCATAACTCCCCAACCCTGCCAGTGCCACATTGAGCGGTTTTCCCGGCTTCTTTTTCGGCAACGCCCATGCAGGTGCGCCAAGCAGGATGCCGGCGCTGCCGAAGGCGGCAAGCAAGCGGCGACGTGTCAAGGATTCCACGGACATGCAAACCTCCTTCTTAGAGAGAATAGCGACCAGCGTTTGGCAAGCGGCATCGTGCAGACAGCATTAGCGCAGCGGACATTGCGATGCAGGCGCGACATGGCACGCATCGGCCACATCGGCTCGACGACACGCCGTCATGTATCGGCCGCTCCGATCCACCACTGCCCGCGCACCTTACTTGATCGCACGTGATCATCGCCATGGTCGCGCTGCACGGTCTGGCACACTGCCAACGATCATCTCTGGAGGACTCCGCATGACCGCTGCTGCCCGCCATCGTTTCCTGCCACTGGCGCTATTGTTGTCCAGCTCGCTCGCCACCGCTGCCGATCCGCCGTTCGTTGCGCGCGATCTGATTGGCGAAGGCGCATTCACGCATAACGCAGAGGGCCCGGCAGCAGGCCCGGACGGCGCGCTGTATGCGGTGAATCTGGGCAAAGACGGCACCATTGCACGCATCGCGTTGCAAACAGACGGCAGCGCAACTGCCGAGGTGTTTGTCACCTTGCCTGCCGGCAGCACCGGCAACGGCATTCGCTTTCGCGACGGCGCAATGTACGTGGCCGATTACACCAGCCACAAGATCCTGCAAGTGAATTTACAGACGCGCGCGGTGAGCACCTTCGCCTCACTGCCCGATTCCGATGGTCCCAACGATCTGGCACTGGCACCCGATGGCAGTTTCTATGCCAGCGACCCGAACTGGAAAGACAACAGCGGCCGTTTGTGGCACATCAGTCGCGATGGCGCAGTGCGGCTGCTGGAATCAGGCATGACCACCCCGAATGGCCTGGACGTCAGCCCGGACGGCAAGCACCTCTACGTCAACGAAAGCATGTCGCGCAAGGTGTGGGTGTACGACCGCCTGGACGATGGCAGCGTGCGCAACAAACGTCTGCTGATCGCGTTTCCCGATTTCGGCATGGACGGCATGCGCTGCGATGCCGACGGCAATCTGTACATCGCCCGTTACGATGCCGGACAGATCGCGGTGGTGTCGCCGGCAGGCAAGTTGCTGCGCACGGTCGCGCTGAAAGGCCGCAAGGCCAGCAACGTGGCCTTCGGTGGCAGCGACGGCAAACAGGTGTTCGTGACGTTGCAGGATCGCGGCGCAGTTGAAACGTTCAGATCCGATCGCCCCGGGCGCGAAACCGGACGCTGAAACTGCTGCGCGCGTCGCATTGGTTCTCAGGCCGCGCAACAGCATCCTGGCATCCTGCAGGTCACCCGCGGAGGACTCCCCCATGCAACCCATCGAACTCAAGGACGCGGCCGCCTTTGGCAGCGAATTCCTGCGATTGACCCTGTTGCAGGGGTTTCAGTCGCTGACCAAACGCGACCTGGAACTGTTGATCTTCGTGCTGCTGGAGCGCGATGGCGCCATCTCGCGCAATAGCTCCAACGCCCTTGTCGCACTGCAGTTACGTGTCACCTCGGCCAAGGTCAAGGCCTTGCGTCGCGATGGCTATGCCCGCTGGCGCGCGTTGGTGCCCGAAGAAGGCGACGCGGCGATGCAGCGCATCGTGGCCAACGTGCTCACCGAAGACAATCTGCGCTCCGGTGCCAAACACGTCAGCGAACGCAGCCGCAAAGAAGGGTTCCTGGCGGTGCGGATCGAACATCCCGACGACGCACAGCAATTCGAGCAAGCCATTCTCGATGTCGGCGCGTTGCCGGTATACGAACGCAATCGCGAAGTGGTGGCGGTGCGCTTCGACACGCTGCTGAAAATCGCCGAACGCTGGGGCTATCTGCAGCAGGATCCGCAGGCGGCGGTACGCGAATTGCAGAAGCTCACGCCCACCGCCGAAGAAGTGGCGGATTTGCTGAAAAAGGACATTGCGCAGCTGCGCTGGGACGATGTGCGTCGCGCACTCAACAGTCTGGGCGCCAAGGCAGTGGCCAGCACCGCCGAAGGCGGCTTGAAGGGCTTGCTCAAGATCGTGTTTCCCTTCATCCCCGGCTGAGTGACCTGCAAGGTGACAGCAGCGTGCCGTCGCCCCGCCAGATTCAGCGTTGATGCCGACGCTGCCCCGCCCGCTGCGGCCAGCTTGCGCAAGGGATCTGGCGATGCGCCACATCCCACCCGCATGCCACCCACCGCAAGCTGCCCACACCCTCTATCCTTACCGGCTGTTCCACATCAGGGGGATCTGATGACCATTCGCTGTATCGCCACACTCACCGCACTGCTGCTCGTTTGCGGCACCGCCTCCGCCCAGCAGGCACCTACGCCGGCCAGCAGCATGCCGCTGATCGATGTGCCCAACGTCATCCGCACCCAACCGCTGTCCAGCGGTGAAATCACGCACCAGACCCAACTGGAACGCCCGCGCGGCGAGTCCAGCGTGATCGTGCGCTCGATCCAGCCCAGCAGCGTGGTCGGCAGCTACCGCATCGATTTCCAGGCGATGGACGTGGATGGCGATGGCCGCATCAGCCGTGCCGAAGCCCAGACCAACCCCGCGCTGGCCGATGAATTCGATGCACTCGACACCCGCCACAGCGGCTATCTGACCCGCGAGCAGCTGGCCGGCTGGCTGACCCAGTAATCACGTCGCACAGCTCGGCGGCACGCAGGCGCGCCGGTATTACGCGGGCGCGCACCGCACTTCAGTTTTCGACGCCCGTCCCCCTTGCAGCGCCCGCTTCGGTCGGCTAGATTGTATTTAACGGATACAATTTGGATGGATCGATGACCGCTCGCCTGGCACTTGCCAAAGACCTCGGCTACCAACTGCAACTGGCCACCTTGGCGTCCAGCCATGCCGCCCGCCAGGAACTGGCCGAGCTGCATCTCACCCCGGCACGCGTCACTGCGTTGATCCACATCCGCGACCAGCCCGGTTGCGACCAGACTGAACTCGGCAACCGCCTGCTGGTCAACCGCGCCGCCGGCATGAAGATCGCCAACGCGCTGGCCGAGCAAGGCTTGATCGAACGCCTGGCCGGCCGCGACCGTCGCAGTAAAGGCCTGTATCTGACCTACCAGGGCCACCGCACGCTTGAGGTGGCACAGGCCTGCCTGGCGCGCGCCGTCGCGCGTACCTGCACCGGCCTGCAGGCCGCCGAGCAACAAACCCTGCTCCGCCTGCTCTGCAAATTGAACGCCAGCGCCACGCTGGAGCGGACAACCGTGGCAGAGACCGCGTTGGCCGAAGACCTCTAAACCCGCAGCCCCCGACTTGAAGGAGACGCCGCTTGAACGAGCATGACGTGGTATCGGTTCGCATCGAAAACCGCATTGCCTGGGTGAAGTTTGCACGCCCGGACAAGCGCAACGCGATGAGCCCGGCGCTCAACCGCCGCATGATGGATGTACTGGACGAGCTGGAATTCGACGACAGCGTCGGCGTGCTGGTGCTCGGCGGCGAAGGCACTGCCTGGTCGGCCGGTATGGATCTGAAAGAGTACTTCCGCGAAACCGAAGCACAGGGCATGCGCGGCGTACGCCGTTCACAACGCGAGTCCTACGGCTGGTTCCGGCGCCTGCGTTGGTATCAAAAGCCCACCATCGCGATGGTCAACGGCTGGTGTTTCGGTGGCGGCTTCGGCCCCTTGTTCGCCTGCGATCTGGCCATTGCCGCCGATGAAGCGCAGTTCGGCCTGTCGGAGATCAACTGGGGCATCCTGCCGGGCGGCGGCGTGACCAAGGTGGCGGTCGAACTGCTATCCATGCGCGATGCGATGTGGATGACGCTGACCGGCGAAATGGTCGACGGCAAGAAAGCGGCCGAATGGCGCCTGGTCAACGAAAGCGTGCCGCTGGAGCGACTGGAAGCACGCACGCGCGAAGTGGCCGAGCTGTTGCTGCGCAAGAACCCGATCGCGCTGAAATACGCCAAAGACGCCGTGCGCCGCGTGGGCACCATGACATACGACGAAGCCGAAGATTATCTGGTGCGCATGCAGGAAGCGGCCAACTCGTTCGACAACAACGCCCGCAAGGAAGGCATCCGTCAGTTCATCGACGAGAAGAGCTACAAACCTGGCCTGGGCGAATACGACCTCAAGAAAAACAGCGCCTAAGCACGTCCTACGGCGCCTGAAGCGATGCGTGCAACCCACGCATCGCTGGCGCTGCCAGTGGTTTTCTGCACCGAGGAGGGAGTATGGAAGCCTTATCCGCAACACTGCGCGGGATTGCCGCGCGTGGGCCGTTGGGCCTGTTCATCGACGGCCAGTGGCGCGCAAGCACCGGCGATCGCCATGTCGATGTGATCGCCCCGCATACCGAAGAACGCCTGCTGCGCTACACCGAACCATCGCACGCAGATACCGAAGCCGCGGTGGCTGCGGCACGTGCCGCCTTCGACACCGGCCCCTGGCCGCAGCTGTCGCCACCCGAGCGCGGGGTGATACTCAAGCGCGTCGCCGACCAGCTGCGCGCACGCATGCCGGAGCTGGCTGAAGCCTGGACCGGCCAGGTTGGCGCCACCATCGGTTTCAGCCGACGCGCCTCGCAACAGGCGCCCGGCCTGTTCGACTACTACGGCGATCTGATCGCCATGCATCCGTTCGTCGAGCCGCGCGAACGCTCCAGTGGCGGCCGCGTGCATGTGGTGCAGGAACCGGTCGGTGTGGTCGTGGCGATCACGCCCTGGAACGCGCCACTGGTCTTGCTCTGTTACAAAGTCGCCGCTGCGCTGGCTGCCGGATGCACGGTGGTGGCCAAGCCCTCGCCAGAGACCCCGATCGATGCGTACATCCTGGCCGAATGCATCAGCGCCGCAGGCGTGCCCGATGGCGTGTTCAATCTGTTGCCGGCCGGTCGCGAGGTCGGCGAACAGCTGATCCGGCACCCGCTGGTCGACAAGGTCAGCTTCACCGGCTCCACCCAGGCCGGGCGACTGATCGGCGTGGCCTGCGCCGAACGCCTGGCGCGGGTCGGCCTGGAGCTGGGCGGCAAGTCGGCCGCCATCGTGCTCGAAGACGCCGACCTCGCCAAAGTGCTGCCCAGCCTGGTGCCCTACTCCATGCCGATCACCGGGCAGGTATGTTTCGCGCTGACCCGCGTACTGGTACCGGCGCAGCGGCGCGAAGAAGTCCTGCAGGCATATTGCGCGGCACTGAGCGCAGTTAAGCTCGGCGACCCGTTCGCCGCCGACACCGGCATGGGTCCGCTGGCGCTCGGCCGGCAACTGGAACGCGTGCAGTCCTACATCGCACAGGGCAGCGCCGAAGGTGCGCAGCTGGTGATGGGTGGCAACCGCCCGGCGCATTTGCCGCGTGGATTCTTCATCGAGCCGACGGTGTTCGCCAACGTCACGCCGGACATGACCATTGCCCGCGAAGAAATCTTCGGCCCGGTGGTGAGCTTCATCGACTATCACGATGAGGCCGACATGATCGCCAAGGCCAATGCAAGCGACTACGGCTTGCACGGCACCGTCTATAGCGAGGATGTTGATCGCGCGTATCGCATTGCACGCCGCGTGCGCAGCGGCAGCCATTCGATCAATGGCATGTGGGTGGATATCGAGATGCCGTTCGGCGGGGTCAAGCATTCCGGAATCGGTCGCGAAGGCGGCATCGAAGGACTGCATGCGTTTCTCGAAACCAAGACCGTCTATCTCGGTTGAGTTTTACGTCACCGGCTACGCGGCAAGCATGCCTGCGTCGCCGCAATGCACCGTGCCGTACACCACGGCACGTCATCTCCGGTGGTGTGTTAGCAACGTGTCTGTGAACGCGTGATGCGTGGTTGCGCGCACGCGTCAACCTTCCAGCCATCTCCGTTGCACTCACGCCCGTCACTCCCCATTCTGCATTCGGAAAGACAGCGCCATGACCATGCCGACCGACTCGATTTCCTTCCATGCCCGCCTCACACCGCACCGGCTTGCCGCGCGCGACCTGTTGCTGGAGCAGGAATGGACATATGCCGAACTGGACACCTTGATCGGCCAGCTCGCCGCCCTGCTGCAGATGCGCGGCTGTGTCGACGGCGAACGGCTGGCCGTGCTCGCCCGCAATTCGGTCTGGCAGGTCGCGCTGCACTTCGCCTGTGCGCGGGTCGGCGCGATCTATGTGCCGCTCAACTGGCGACTGAGCGGCACCGAGCTGGACACCTTGCTGCAGCGTGCGCAGCCGCATCTGCTGCTGGGCGACGATGTCGCTGCCGGACGCGCTCATGCGGAAGCGCTATCGAGCTTCATCGACAGTGCCAAGGCGCTGGCGCCCGCCGAAACGTCCTACATCCCGCCCGAGCGCGTGAGCCTGATCCTGTTCACCTCGGGCACGTCCGGCCAACCCAAGGGCGTGATGTTGAATGAGCAGAATCTGCAGCAGGTGGCCCACAACTTCGGCGTGACCACACGTGTGGATGGCAACAGCAGTTTCCTGTGCGAAGCGCCGATGTTCCACATCATCGGCCTGGCGACCAATGTGCGGCCGGCGCTGGCGCTTGGCGGGTCGATCCAGGTGTCTAGCGGCTTCGAACCGAAGCGTACATTGAGCTGGCTCGGCAACCCGGCGCTGGGCATTACCCACTACGTCGGCGTGCCGCAGATGATGCAGGCGTTCCGCAGCCAGCCCGGTTTCGATCCGTCAACGCTGCGTCACCTCACCGCGCTGGTCAGCGGCGGCGCGCCGCATGCCAGCGACGATCTGCTCGGTTGGCTGGACGATGGCATCCCCATGGTCTGCGGCTTCGGCATGAGCGAAGCCGGTACGGTGTTCGGCATGTCGGTGGATTGCGACGTGATTCGTCGCAAGCTCGGTGCGGCGGGGATTTCGTCGCCGGGCGTGCAAACGCGGGTGGTGGATGGCGATGGCAACGACTGCCCGGCGGGTATGCCTGGCGAACTGTTATTGCGCGGCCCCAACCTCAGCACCGGCTATTGGCGCGACCCGCAGGCCACTGCGGAGATGCGCGACGCACAGGGCTGGTTCCGCACCGGCGATATCGTCAAGCGCGATGCCGACGGCTTTTTCTGGGTGGTGGACCGCAAGAAGGACATGTTCATTTCCGGCGGTGAAAACGTGTATCCCGCCGAGATCGAAGCGGTACTGGCGGATCACCCGGACATCCGCGAATGCGCCGTGGTCGGCATCGCCGACCCACAATGGGGCGAGGTGGGCTACCTGGCGATCGTGCCAGCCGCTGAGGCGACGGATCTGGAGCAGATCCGCAGCTATCTGGTCGAGCGCCTGGCCAAGTACAAGGTCCCCAAACACCTACGCCTGGTCGAGGCCTTACCACGTACGGCAACCGGCAAGCTGCAGAAGGCGCGGTTGAAGGATGCCTTGGCAAACGATGCCTGATAGCGGTAGCAAATGTGCGGCGTGGGCGTGCGCATTGCCGCCCACACTTGGACTTTGCTTACTCGGATCACCGCGATGAATATTGCTCGAGTATTCCGGTGCGGGACCAGCCGGGCACCATGCAGCGTTCAATTCAGCGCGCCTCGCATTCCGCGAATACGGCCGCACAGTGCAACTCCCCAGGCCAGTGCTGCATCGCATCCGTCCCGGTCGACGATGCAGCTCCCGCTTGTGGGATTCCATCGTCGGTTATGCAGACGCATCCAGCAGGATATCGTGCTCGCCAATCTGGTCGTCCACCCACACCGCGCCTTGCTGGGCCATGAGCGCCAGCTGGTGTTCCAGCTCGCGCATCAACAACCGCACACCGGGTTTTAGGATGGCGCTGCTGTCGCGATAGATCACGCCACCTGCGCGCGCCTGCGACGGCTGCTGCAGCTGGAAGGCCCGCAACTCGCCGCGTGCGATGTCGCCTGCCACCATCATGCTTGGCATCACCGCAATGCTGTCGGTGCCGAGCAGAATCTCGCGCGTGAAGCTTGCAGAGCTGGAACGCAGTTGATCGCGTGTGGCCAGCCCATGTTCGCGCATGACCTGCGCCACGTCGCGCTCCACATGCTGACTCAGCGTCGGCAACACCTGTCGGTACGCGGCCGCTTCGGCGATGCGCACCGGACCATTGGCAAACAAGGGATGGTCGCTCCGCGCCACCAGCGCAATCGGATCCTGGTACAGCACCTTGCGGACCAACGCATCGTAGCGGGCCAGCGGATACAACCGGCCAACGACCAGATCCACCTCGTTTCCGGCGAGCTTGGGCAGCAACTCATCGGTACGGCCATGCAGCAGGCGCACACGCAGCGTGGGCTCTGCACGGTATAAGGCAGCCAGCACCGACGGTAGCAGGCCGCTCGCCGCCACCGGCAACGCGCCGACGGTGATGGTGAGCGCATCGTCCTGCAGCAGCCCTTCGAAGGTGTCCTGTGCGCGGCGCAGCTGGCCGAGCACAACGTGCGCGGTCTGCACCAGCACCTCGCCCATCGCATTGGGACGCACGCCACGCGAATGGCGTTCGAACAGGGGCGCACCGACGATCTCTTCGATCTCCTGCAAGGCACGCGTGAGTGCAGGTTGGGTGACGTTCAATACGCGTGAGGCGCGGAGCAGGCTTTTTTGCCGATCCAGCGCCTCGATGACACGTAGATGCCGGACCTTGATGCGGTGTTCGAAGAACACGGAGGACATGGTCATAGGGGGTGGGCCTTACGTTGGAAAGTCGGATGGCAACGCCCGGCCAGCGACCGGGACGCGCAGCTCAGCGTGCCTCGGGCACACGCCGGGTCTGCATGAAGTCTTCGAACGACTCGCCGCGCATGATGGCGTAGACCTGCAGATTGGTCGTGCGCACCACGCGGGCGAACTTTTCGATCACAAAAAAATTGGCGCCGTACTGCACCAGTCCGAGCCAGTCGCGCGCACGGATCAGCGCTTTCTCGTGTTCGGTGAGCTCGGCTTCCTGCATCAACACTTCCGCGTCCTGCAAAAAACGATCGCGCCACGGGGCGCGGATCATATGCCAGAAGAAACGATTGAGGCGCAGTGCGCGATTGCTGGTGCGCAGATCGAACAGGTAAGTGCCGTCGATCTTGTCCATGCCGTGTACTTGCGGATTCATATGCAGGCCCTCATGCCGCGTTGGCGGTGCGCGCCAGCAGCTCTGCCGAGCGCGGCGCATCGGCGCGTTCTTCGCCCGGCTCGTACAGCACCACGGTCATCGCGGTCGTCGTCATCAGGTAGTAGTTCTGATGCAGTTTGCGGATCGGCCCATCCAACGCACCGCGCATTGCCAGCCACATGATCTGCTCCACGCTCTCGGCACCGCCCAGACGCACATAGTCGGTATGGGTGAGATCGGTCAGCGTTTCCGGCGCGTGCTGAAAGCGGTCCAGAAACTCCATGTCCCAGTCGGTGTTGTTGAAACCGGTGCGCTCGCCATGGATCTGGTGCGACAACCCGCCGGTGCCGACCACCACCACTCTGAGATCTTCCGGGTATGACTCGATCGCACGGCGCACCGCCTGGCCCAGGCGGAAACAGCGGCGTGCGGTCGGCAGCGGGTACTGCAGGACGTTGATCGCAATCGGCACCACCGTGCCCGGCCAGTCCGGCACATGCGGCCACAGCAGCGGCAACGGCGCCGCACAGCCGTGGTCGATCGGCTTGTCCTGAAATACGGTCAGGTCGAATTCGTCGTTGACCAGGCATTCGGCGATATGCGCCTGCAGCTGTACATCGCCACGGATCGGAGGCAGGTTGCGCAGCCCTGCGCCCTCGTCGGCGACCGGAAAGCGCTCACCCACGCCCAGGGCGAAGGTCGGATAGAGATCGAAGAAGAAGGTCGTGCAGTGGTCGTTGTAAAAAAACACCAGCACGTCGGCCCGTTGTTCGGCCAGCCACTCGGCCACCGGCGTGTAGCCGTCGAACAAGGGCTTCCACACTGGATCCTGTTGTTTGCCCTTGTCGTAGGCCACTCCGATGGTGGGAACGTGCGAGGTTCCGATGCCGCCGATGATGCTAGCCATGCTTTGCTCCTGCTGCGCACCACTGCCAGGAGAGGCAGAGCGCACGTCATTGATTGAGTCAGGATCGACGATGCAATGGATCCCAACACGGACGACCAACCACTGCGGATCTCCAAAACGGTATCCTTGGGATCCAAAGTGCCATCAAGCGATCTCATCCGCAAGGTTTTTATACAAGTAATTGCTAGTTTCCCCTTCGAAGGAACGTGCGCTGCGGTACGGCGCGAGAGAATGGAGCCAATGGCGAACAACCACCGATTGCAAGCGGTCCAGCAGCTACGCGAATTGATCCTGTGCGGCGCTTTTGCCCCGGGCGAGCGCATCACCGAGGCGGCCCTGGCCGAGCGCCTGGCCATCTCGCGCACGCCCATCCGCCAGGCATTGCCGGCGTTGTGCCAGGAGGGTCTGCTGGTGCAGGTCGGCAACCGTGGCTATGCGGTACGGCGTTTCAGCCAACAGGAAAGCCTGGATGCACTGGAGGTGCGCGCACTGATGGAGGGCATGGCGGCGCGTACGGTGGCCGAACAGGGCGCGTCGACCGCATTGCTGTCCACCCTGCACGCCTGTCTGTGCGAAGGCGACCGGCTGTTTGCCAAGCGCAGCCTCGATGCCGGCGATGAGCAGACCTACGGCGCGATCAATGCCCGTTTCCATCGCGCCATCGTGGTGGCGGCGAACAAACCGATCCTCACCGAGACGGTAGACCGCTGCACGCTGGTGCCGTTCGTCAGCCCGGTCAACGTGGTGTTCGGTCAGCGCTCGGCCACCCTGGCTTACGACGATCTTTATTATGGACACCGGCAGCATGGCGCGATCGTCTCTGCCATCGAACAACGCGATGGCGCGCGGGCGGAGTTGCTGTTCCGCGAACATGCCAATACGCAACGGCACAGCATGGGCATGTGATGCCTTGTAGGTGCACGGGGCCGAGCAGTGGCAATGGCATCGATGCGCGTGGAGCAGATGTCGGCCATACCTGCGACGCAGGACCACGCATAGAGCAAAACATGGCTACATTCGACCATGCACGCCGACCAAGACGGTCGGCGTGCAGGGCAGCTTGCTTGCGCTATAGCGAGTGCACGAACATCAGGTTGAAGGTGTTTCCGGCCACCGAGTTCTTGACCTCGACCGGCAGGTAGACATTGAAATTGAGCACGTTCTTCGGGTCCAACCGCCACGAGAGCCCTGGCCCCATGTAGAACTGCGTGCGTTTGCTGTCGGGCACGCGCTGGCCATTGGTCCGGTTGTCTTGCAGCTGCCGCAGGTAGAAGCCGTTGACACCGACCCGCAGCTGCTCGGTCACCTTCACCGAGCTGGCAAAATTCAGCCACGCCAGATCGCCTGCCTGGCCGTTGCGGAACTGGAAACCGGGAATTGGCGGCACTCCACCGGCACGGTCGGTGCGGAAGTTGTACATGTAATGCAGCCGCATGCTGACCTCCCAGTTATCGGTGGGCTGTACCGTGAATGCCCAATGCGGCGAGAACGACCAGTAGCCGGTGCTCTGGTTGATCGCGATGTCGCGATCGAACTTGCCCACCGGTGCAAATGCCACCAGTGCGAAGCGCTGAAACAGCAAGATCCGGTCGTTGCGCATCACCGGCGGCATCTGCAACGCCGCCCCGACCGCGATATCGCCAACGCCGAATCCGTTGTCGCTCAACCGCACCGGGCTGTCGGCGGCAAACGAGGCATTTTGGTTGACCAGCGGCACGATGGCATCGACGGAAATCGTGCCGCCCAACCATTTGTAGGGCGTCACGTAGATGAGCTGGGTCAGCGCTGCCGAGCTGCTGATCTTCGGATCACGAAACGCCGGCGAATCGTTGCCTTGCGCATCCAGCACGGCATTCAGGTGCGCATGGCGCAGATACTCGATCACCGTCCAGCCAGGTTGGGTGGAGCCAAAACCATCGAAAAAACTGGTGCCCCCCAGGTTGATGCCTTGCGGCACCGGAACTGTGTCAGGCACGGCCTGTGCGAAGGCCGCCGCCGGCGCCAGCGCACCCAGTAGCAGAGTCAAGCTGCCGGCGCGCAGGCGATGCGACCGGAGCGATGAGCGACGACGACCAACAGACGAACATGCGCGTTCCACTAGGCGATTCTCCAACGAAGATGGGCGATTGAGGCAACGCGACTGGGGGGAGAGCAGTGTCGAGATGTCGCCTGTAAGGGCCGGCGGCATCGTTGAACAGACAGACAGCGATCAATCTCGGTCAGTGCGCCTCGACGCGCAGCAGCAATGCGCCGAGGCGTTGCTTGAACAACCATTGGTTGTCCTGGTGCACCAGCACATCGTCGAAGGTGCCGATCAGTGCAGGCGCCTGCGCCGTCCAGGGGACAGACGCGTCGGCCTGCGGTGCGCTGTAGAGCAGCACATGGCTCTGCGCATGGGCCAGCGTGCTCGATTGGACGCTGACCAGGGTATTGAGCATCAAATGACAGGTGTTGCGTGGCGCGCGAGCGCGGAAGGCCTCCAAGATCGCTTCGCGTCCATGCACGGGCACATCCGGCGCGCTCGGTCGTGCAAAGACGCCGTCGGCAGTGAACAGCGCAGCCAACGCCTGGTGCTCATGGCGGTCGTTATGCAGGGCGAACCGGCGAATCAGCTGTTCGCACGCAACGATGATCGAAATATCTGCAGACACGCAGCAGCCTCCCTTGGCGGTGGAATGACACAAACAAAGCGCTAGCGATACTTCAGCGCAGGGCAATGACCGAGACGACCGAACTGCCGCCGCCTGCGGTACGGGCGATCACGTGCTCAGCCACTCGCGCAGCGCGGTGCTCACCGCAGCGGGCGCTTCCACCGGCGCCATATGCCCGCAATCTTCGAATACGACCAGGCGCGCCTGCGGAATCTGCCGCGCCATATCCTGATGCCGTGCCAGCGGGCTCCAGGCATCCTGGCGCCCGACCCCTAGCAAGGTGGGGCAGCGAATCTGCGCAAGCACCGGCGCGGCATCCGGGCGCTCCAGCAACGCGTTGACCTGGCCAGCGAAACTCTGCGCGCTCTGCCGCTGCACCATTGCGCTGAGGTCTTGCATCAAACCGGTATCGGCGCTGCGTGCGGGGTGCAGCATCGGTGGCAACCAGGCCAGCGCCAGCGCATGCATGCCTTGCGTCTGTGCCAGATCCACCAGCGCTTGGCGCTCCTCGCGTTCGCCATCGCGACGCGGTGCAATGCCGGTATCGAGCAGTGCCAGCTGCGTCACCCGCTCGGGCGCCTGACGCATGATGTCCAGCGCAACCCGCCCGCCCATCGAATGCCCGGCCAACGCAAACTGTGGCGGTGCGCCAGCCAGCACGTGGGCCGCCATCTGCACAATGCTGTCGAATCCGGGGAAATCCAGCACCTGCACATCGGCCAGATCCGCCAGCGCGTCGCGCTGCGGTTGCCAGATGGCGGCGTCGCAGAGCAGGCCGCAGAGCAGCAGCAAGGTGGGTCTGGAGGTGTGCGAAACGGAAGTCATGGCGCGACTGTAGCCACGCCGGCCGCATGCGTCGTATGGAAGATGCGGCCTACGCTATAAGCCAATAGACATAGATCGTCAGCTATGCCGGCTAGCCACAGCGCAGGCCGGCAGACGCGAGGTGGCTTACGCGCCGCCGGAGGCGCGCTTCCACAGCACATCGACCAGCGGCGGCAACCTGCCGGCGAGGCCAAGCGCGGCACCGCGCAACAGGGTCAGGTGCATTTCGTCGTTGGAGAACACCGTATTGATCGCATCGAAGCCATAGGCGGCCACGGTATTGTCGCTGCGGCGGGTGCGCGCCCAGCGTTGCAGGCGATGCGGCGCGGCCCAGTCCGCACGTTTGGCGAGCGCGCCGCGCACTTCCTCGCGCAGCGCAGCGACATCGCGCAGGCCGAGGTTGACGCCCTGCCCCGCCAATGGATGCACCACATGCGCAGCGTCTCCCAGGGTCAGCACGCGGCCACTGACGTACTGCTCCACCAACTGCCGTTGCAGTGGGAATGCAGCGCGTGCGGATGTCACACGCACCTCGCCCAGACGCGCGGCAAAGGCTTGGGTCAGCTCGCGCGAGAACGCCGCATCGTCGAGCGCCAGCACGCGCTCGGCCTCGCGATCGGGCAAGGTCCAGACAATCGAACTGCGGCCTTCGGCAAACGGCAGGAATGCCAGCGGCCCAGTGGTCAGAAAGCGCTGCCAGGCCGTGGCCTGGTGCGGTTGTTCGGTCTCCACGAAGGCAACCACGCCGCGTTGTGCGTAGGCGTGCCGCGACACTGGCAAGCCGGTCAAGTCGCGCAAGGTGGACGACGCGCCATCGGCGGCGATGGCAATCGCCGCTTCCAGCCGACTGCCATCGTCCAGCCGCAGGCGCACGCTGTTGGCGTCCTGCTCCAGTTCGGCCACGCGCGCCGGGCAATGCACTTCGATCCCCGCGCTATGCACGGCCGCCCACAGGCGATCGACCAGCAGCGCATGTTCGACGATCCAGCCAAGTTGTTCGCGGCCCAAGGTGTCGGCATCGAAGCGCAGCTCGCCGCCACCGCCGGCATCCCAGACCCGCATGCGCCGATACGGCTGCACGCGCCCCGCACGCACACTGGCCCACACGCCAAGACTGTCGAGCAGCGCGGCGTTGTCGGCGGCGAAGGCATAGACCCGCAGGTCGGGCTGATCGGCATGCCAGCGCGCGGGCTCGCGCCCTTCCACCAGCGCAACGCTCAAACCCGCGTCGGCCAGCGCCAGCGCACAGGCGGCACCAACCACGCCACCGCCGACGATCACCGCATCGCGCGTACCGCGGCGGCTCATGCGATCCCCCGGCACAGCTGCGGCACATCGCCACGGAACCCCATCGCCCCGCCGACCAGCATCGATTGCAGCGGCGCGGCCTGCGAGGTCGCGAGCAATCCCAGGCTGCGCAGCGGCCGCAGCAACGGTGCCGGATTGCCGGTCAGCCGCGCCAGCCCGCTGGAGAAGCCGATCGTCTGCTCGCGGTCCACGCGTCGACGCGCCACATAGTCGGCCAGCAGCGCGCCGGCCCCGGCATCGCTGCGATCGTGTTCGATCAGCTCTGCCAAGGTCAGCGCGTCGCGCAATCCCAGATTGAAGCCCTGCGCACCGATGGGGTGCAGCGTCTGCGCGGCGTTGCCGAGCAACACCACGCGCTCGGCGATCAGGTTGTTGGCCAGCACCTGCACCAGCGGATATGCACTGCGTTCGCCGCTGGCGACAAAGCGCCCGGCGCGCCAGCCGGCCGCGCGCTGCAGCCGGGCCAGCCAGCCAGCCTCGTCGAGCGCGGCGACCGCATCGGCCTCGGCGCGCGCCACACAGTGGATTGCGCCGTAATGACGGTCGCCCCGCGGCAACAGCGCGGTCGGCCCGTGCTCGCCGAAGCGCTCCCACGCGGTGCCATCCGGCGGCCTGGAGGCGCGCACGCGCGCCACGAACAAGGTCTGCAGGAAATCGTGCGTGTCGGTCTGGATATGCAGCAGTTCGCGCACTGCGCTGTGGCTGCCATCGGCACCGACCACCAGCCTGGCGCGGACGCGCTGCTCGCCGTCGTCGGTCGCCAGCCGTAGCGTGCGCACGCCATCCTGCACCGGTTCCACGCCGATGCAGCGCGCCGGGCGATACCGGCGCAGCTGCGTCAATTCGTCCAGGCGTGCCTGCAGGGCGTCGCCGAAGTCGCGGGCCACCACCACTTGCCCAAAGCTGTCGCGTCCGTAATCGGCGGCGTCCAGTTGCACGCGCCCGAAATCGCCGGCACGACTGACGTGGATGCGCCGGATCGGCCCGGGCGGGCTACGCAACTTGGCCATGACGCCCAGCACGCCCAAGGCGTTGACGGTGGCGGCGGCGAAACTCAGATTGCGTTGATCGAACACGGCCGGCGGCGTGCCGGCTGGCGTGGCTTCCACCAGCCCGACATCCAGGCCGAGGCGGTCCAGCGCAATCGCCAGGCTGGAGCCGACCAGGCCGCCGCCAACGATCAAAACGTCATGTGGATATGTCATTCGCCCATGATAAGCCCTCGCCCGCAGCGCATCGCGCGCGCCGGATGAGACACGTTGACGCGTCCAGCCGGTATGCCGTTGTCATGCCTGCCGATGCCCGGCGCAGCGTAGGCCAGGCAGTGGCGCGGGCACGCCAGGTTCCACGCTACACTCCCGCACCTGTAATCCGGCAACCCCCGCGCATGACTTCTCGCTCGCACGACACCCTGATTTTGAGCCTGCTCGCCGTCCTGATGGCGGCCACACGGATCAATCACTTCGCGCCGGTCCCGGACGCGTCCTGGGCGGTGTTTTTCATCGGCGGGTTTCATCTGGCTGCGCGCAGCAAACTGGCGTTTCCGCTGCTGATGGGCCTGGCGGTCGCGGTGGACTGGCTGGTCATCACCCAGCAAGGCATGAGCTTCTGGCAGCACTACTGTGTGTCGCCGGCGTACTGGTGCCTGATCCCGGCGTACTTCGCGCTGTGGGCCGGGGGTGTGTGGCTGCGCCGGCACTATCACGGGGCCCAATGGACTGCGCTGGTCGCGCTGGTGCCTGCCCTGCTCATCGCCGTGGCGCTGTGTCAGCTGATCGCCCAGGGCAGCTTTTACTGGATCAGCGCCAGCGTGAGCGAACCCACCCTCGCCGGCTGGTTCAAGAACTACAGCGACTGGCTCTGGCCGTACCTGCGCAGCGCAGCGCTGTACGTCGCGGCCGCAGCCGTCATCCAGGTGGTTGCCGAGCGCCTGGCTGCGCCCCATCGCCAGCGCCAGGCCGGCTGAGCCATGGGCAACCGGCTCTCACGTATCTATACGCGTACCGGCGACGACGGCAGCACCGGGTTGGGCGATGGCAGCCGGACCGGCAAGGACGCCTTGCGCGTCAACGCCTACGGCACCGTGGACGAGGCCAATTCGGCGCTCGGCGTGCTGCTGGCCGCACCCGGCGTGCCCACTGCGATTGCCGAGCTGCTGACCACCGTGCAGCATCAGCTGTTCGACCTGGGCGGCGAGCTCTGCATCCCCGGCCATGCCGCCATCGAGGCGGCCGACATCCAGGCCCTGGAACGCCACCTGGACCACTTCAACGACAGCTTGCCGCCGCTGCAGGAGTTCATCTTGCCGGCCGGTGGCGAAGCGGCCGCGCGCTGCCACCTGGCGCGCACCATCGTGCGCCGGGCCGAGCGCGAGACCGTTGCGCTGTCGCGCCAGGAGTCGGTGCGCAGCGAGGCGATCGGCTATCTCAATCGGCTCTCCGACCTGCTGTTCGTGCTGGCCCGCGTGCTGGCACGCGTGGATGGTCAGCAGGAAGTGCTGTGGCGGCACGACCGCCGGCGCGGTTGAGCATGTGCCTGGCGCGGCGGACAGGCTAAAGTCATCTCATGCTGGTCTTTACCCATCCCGCCTGTCTCGGTCACGACGCCGGCCCTGAGCACCCCGAAAGCCCCGCCCGCCTGGAGGCGGTCGTCGACGCTCTGCGTGCGGCCTTTCCGGACCTGGACTGGCGCGAGGCGCCGCTGGCCAAGCTGGGCGACCTGTGCCGCGTGCACGAGCGCGAGCAGGTGGACGCGGTGCTGGAGACCGCGTTCGAAGGCTATCGCCAACTGGATATGGACACCCGCATGGTGCCGGCCTCGCGCGCGGCTGCCCTGCGCGCCGCCGGTGCCGGCATCGCCGCCGTGGACGCGGTGATGCAGGACCTCACCCGCACCGCCTTTTGCGCTGTCCGCCCACCCGGCCATCACGCCACCGCGCAGGTGTCGATGGGGTTCTGCCTGTTCAACAACATCGCCGTGGCCGCCGCCCATGCACGCGACCGGCACGGGCTGGAGCGCATCACCATCGTCGATTTCGACGTGCACCACGGCAACGGCACCCAGGCGATCTTCGAACGCGACCCGGCCGTGCAGTATCTGAGCACGCATCAGTCCGGGCTGTACCCGCATTCGGGCAGCGTCCATGAGCGCGGCGTTGGCAATATCCACAATCTGTTGCTGCCGCCAGGCAGCGATGGCTTGCGCTTCCGCAACGTGTGGGAAGACGAGATGCTGCCGCTGATCGATGCCTTCCGCCCGCAGCTGATCCTGATTTCGGCCGGCTTCGACGCGCATCTGCGCGATCCGCTGGCCGATCTGATGCTGGACGACGATGATTTCGCCTGGCTGACCGGCGCGCTACGCACCCTGGCCGAGCGGCATGCGCGTGGCCGGGTGGTGTCCATGCTGGAAGGCGGTTACGACCTGCAGGCCTTGCGCGAAAGCAGTGTTGCCCACGTCGCCGCACTGCGCTGACCCGCCGCGGCACGCCGGTCGCGCCACGGTTTGCGATGAACCTCGTCCTCTTCACGCTGGAGCTCTTCATTGCCCCTATGCGGGGTATGCGGCAAGCTAGTCGCCATTTTACTGGTTGAATCCACGCGTGCGCCGAGTTCTCCGCCTGCTGCCCCTGCCCTTGAGCATCGCCATCTGCCTTCCGGCCATGGCTGCCGACAAGCCGTTGAATTGGGGACTGTGCCCGGCCGTGGACCCGCTGCCTGGTTTCGATGGCGCGCCCGCCGCCGACCCTAAGGCTGCCGAAATGCGCCAGCAGCTGCCGACCGACATCGAAGGCGACCAGCTGTCCGGCACCAGCACCACCCCGCAGTACCAGGGCAACGTGGCGCTCAAGCGCGGCGACCAGTTCCTGGGCGCGGACAACCTGCGCATGGATACCGAGACCGGCAACTACATCGCCGAAGGCAATGTCCGCTACCAGGACACCTCCTTCCGTATGGTCGCCGACCGCGCCGAGGGTAATCAGGACACCGACGCCCACAAGGTCTCCAACATCCAGTATCAGATGGTCGACCGCCGCGGCAATGGCGTGGCGGAATCGGTGGACCTGCAGGGCCAGGTCGGCCAGATGCATCGCTCGACCTACACCACCTGCGATCCCTCGCAGCCGATCTGGCGGGTGCGCGCGCCCGAGATCGACGTCGACAACGAAGAAGGCTTCGGTACGGCGCGTAACGCCGTGCTGCAGATCGGCAAGGTGCCGGTGCTGTACTTCCCGTGGTTCAAGTTCCCGATCGACGACCGTCGCCAGACCGGCCTACTGTTTCCGCAGTTCGGCCTGTCCGGGCGTAACGGGTTCGACTACCTGCAGCCGATCTACTTGAATCTGGCGCCCAATTACGACGCCACCTTGTTGCCGCGCTATATGAGCAAGCGCGGTTTCATGTTCGGCACCGAGTTCCGGTATCTGTACGACGGCGGTCGCGGCGAAATCACCGGCAACTACCTGCCCAACGACAAGTTGCGCGAGAAGGACCGTGGCAGCGTTTTCTACAGCGGCTACCACAACGTCAACAGCCATTGGCAGGCGCGCAGCAGCATTTCCTGGGTCAGCGACACCCGCTATGTGGAAGACTTCACCAGCCGCTTGAACGGCATGGGCTCGGCGTCCAGCCTGCAGAGCACCATCGGGATCTACGGCACCGGCGAAACCTGGACCGCCGGCCTGATGGCCGACCGCTGGCAGCTGACCGACTACACCCTGGACGAGCGAGCCCTGCCCTATAACCGGCAGCCGCGTGCCTTTTTCACTTGGGAAAAGCCATTCGGTATTTTCGAAGCCGGTGTCTATGCCGAGGCGGTGCGATTTACGCATGACGACTCATATCAGGTGAACTTCGTCCCGAACACCAACGGCAATAACAACAACAACGGCGACGAATACGTCCGGACCAATATCCGTAACTTTGACTATGGCAGCGGCTCGCGCCTGGACGTCAAACCCTATATCTCTATGCCGTTGTCGGGTGCGGCATGGTTCGTGACCCCGACGGTGGCCTGGCGTTACACCGCCTACCAACTCGATTCGACGCTGGCCAATACTGCGCCACTGACCGGCGACCGTTCGCCCACGCGCAGCCTGCCCATTGCTTCGCTGGACGCCGGCCTGTATTTCGATCGCGAGACCTCGCTGTTCGGCACCAACTATCTCAATACGCTGGAACCGCGCATGTACTACCTGTACGTGCCCTACCGCGACCAGGACGACCTGCCGGTCTTCGACACCCGTCCGTTTACCTTCAGCTATGGCCAGCTGTTCCGCGACAGCCGCTATACCGGCGCCGACCGTCAGAACGATGCCAACCAGCTGACCCTGGCGGTGACGTCGCGTTGGCTGCGCCAGGACGACGGCCGCGAGAAATTGTCGCTGAGCGCTGGCCAGATCCTGTACTTCAACGACTCGCTGGTCACCATCAACAACAGCACCAATTCCGCTGCCGGCAGCGAACAGCCCATCGAGCAGGGTAAGTCCGCCTGGGTGGCCGATGCCAACTACATGATCAACGACCGCTGGTCGATGGGCGCCACCTATCAGTGGAACCCGAACTCGCGCAAGGAAGATCTTGCCAGCCTGCGCACCCGCTATTTGCTCAACAACGACGGCATCATCAACCTGGCCTACCGCTACCGTCGCAACCTCATCGACAACAGCGACCAGCTCAAGCAAGCCGACTTCTCGTTCCTGTATCCGATCAATCCCACCTGGAGTGCGGTCGGTCGCTACTACTACTCGCTGCTGGACCGCACACCGCTGGAAATCATCGGCGGCGTGCAGTGGGACAGCTGTTGCCTGGCAGTGCGCGCGCTGGTACGCCGGTTCGTGCGTAACCGCGACGGCGAGATGGACAACTCCATCCAGTTCGAGTTCGTGCTCAAGGGCTTGAGCTCGTTTGGCCAGAACACGGACCGCACTTTGCGCCGTGCTATTCTCGGCTATTACCGCGACGACCTGTACCTGGTCCCGCCCAGCAACACCACGACCAATCCGGACGATTACGATCCGAACCTGATTCCATGACCAAGCCTTTCTCTGTTCTTCTTGCCTCGTTGCTGGTAATCACCAGCACGGTCTCGCCGGTGGCATCGGCGCAGCAATCCCAGCCGCTGGATCGTATCGCCGCTATCGTGGACGAAGACGTGGTGCTGCAGAGCGAGCTCGATCGCGCTGTGCGCAACGTCAAGTCGCAGTACGCCGGTCGTGAAAACCAGCTGCCGCCTGACGATGTCTTGCAGCGGCAGGTGCTTGAGCGCCTGGTGCTGGTCAAGCTGCAGATCGGCCGTGCCGACGGCAGCGGCATCCGCGTCAGCGACGAGGAACTCAACCGCGCCGTTGCCAGCATCGCCCAGCAGAACGGCACCACCGTGGATGGCTTGCGCCAGAAGCTGGCGGCCGACGGCATGGCCTACGGCGATTTCCGCGCCTCGGTGCGCGACGAAATCATCGTGCAGCGCCTGCGCCAGAGCTTTGCGCAGAGCCGTATCAGCGTGAGCGAAGGCGAGGTGGATACCGCACTGGCCCAACAGGCCACCACCGGTAGCCAGTATCACCTGGCGCATATCCTGGTGGGCCTGCCGGAAGGCGCGAACGCCGACCAGATCGCCACCGGTCAAAAGAAGGTCGATGGCGTCAAGGCCTTGATCGACAAGGGCGAGTTGGACTTCTCCGCCGCAGCGGTGCGTTATTCGGATAGCCCGAACGCGCTGGAAGGCGGCGACCTGGGCTGGCGCAGCCTGGACGAAATCCCCAACGCATTTGCCCAGCTGATCCGTGACATGCAGCCTGGTCAGGTGGCCGGCCCGCTGCGTGGTCCAAGCGGTTTCCAGCTGCTCAAGCTGGTGGAAATGCGCGACGCCAATGCCGGCGGCGAAAAGAAGATGGTCACCGAGTACAACGCGCGCCACATCCTGGTCCGCATCGGTGACAACCAGACCGACGCGCAGGCCAAGGCCAAGATCGACACGCTGCGCGCCCGCGTTGCCGGCGGCGCTGATTTCCAGGCGACGGCCAAGGAGTCCTCCGAGGACACCAACAGCCGCGGCCAGGGTGGCGACCTGGGTTGGTTCCCGGCCGATGCGTTCGGCCCGGATTTCGGCAAGCAGGTTGAGGGCTTGGCCGATGGCGCCGTGTCCGAGCCGTTCCGCACGCAAGCCGGTTGGCATGTCGTGCAGCGCGTCGGCAGCCGCCAGACCGACGTCAGTGCCGAAAACCAACGTGCACAGGTCCGTGAAACGATCGGCCGTCGCAAGCTGGAGGAGGAATACAACCGCTACCTGCAGGAACTGCGTGGCGAGGCCTATGTGAGCTACCGCACCGGCGATCGCGCCGACGGCAATGCCACCGCCGAGCCGACCAAGCCGGCAGAACCCGCGGCCCCGACCCCGCCGCCGGCACAGCCGGCGCGCTGAGTCGATGATGGTCCCGTCGCTCGCGCTGGTGCCAGGCGAGCCGGCCGGGATCGGGCCGGAGCTGTGCATCCGGCTCGCCCAGCAGCCGCGCTCCGATGCACAGCTGGTTGCGTATGCCGATCCCGACACCCTGAACAGCGCCGCAAAGGCGCTGTCTTTGTCTGTGCGCCTGCTCGACCCCGATCAGCCGGCACGCATGCCGGGCGACCTACCGCTGTTTCCGATTCGCCAGCCCGTCCCGACCCGCTTCGGCACTGCTGACCCGGCCAATGCAGCGGCCGTGATTGCCGGCCTGCTTACCGCTGCCGGCGACTGTCTTGCCGGCCGACGGCAAGGCATCGTGACCGGCCCGGTGCACAAGGCAGTCATCAACGCCGGCGGGATCGCCTACACCGGCACCACCGAATTGCTGGCCGATCAGGCCGACTGCCCGGTGGTGATGATGCTGGCCAACAGCATCGTGCGCGTGGCACTGGTGACCACACACCTGCCGCTGCGTGCAGTGGCCGATGCGATCACCGCCGACGCCGTTGCGCGCTGCCTGCGCATCACCCACGCCGCGATGCGTCGCGACTTCGGCCTGGAGCACCCACGTATCGCCGTGCTCGGCCTCAATCCCCACGCGGGCGAAGACGGCCACCTGGGCCGCGAAGAACTGGACATCATCATCCCGGTGCTGGAGCAGCTGCGCGGCGAAGGCATGCAGCTGATCGGCCCGTTACCGGCGGACACTGCCTTCCTGCCACAGAAATTGAGCGGCTTCGACGCGGTAGTGGCGATGTACCACGACCAGGGCCTGCCGGTGCTCAAGTACAGCGGTTTCGAGCAGGCGGTGAACATCACCCTGGGCCTGCCCTACCCGCGCGTGGCGGTGGATCACGGCACCGCGCTGGAACTGGCCGGACGCGGCATCGCCGATCCATCCAGCCTGATGGCGGCAACCGCGTTGTGCGCACGCTTGGCGGCACGCGGCTAAGCGCGCGCCCCACCTGCGCGATCGCCGCAGGTTATGAGCGTCTTACCTTACTGTGACAGCCTGGACGCGCAGCACCGACACCGCGTGCAGCCGCCGGCTCCGTTAAACTGCGCGCATGAATTATTCCTTCAGCGCACCGGCCAAGAAGTCGCTTGGCCAGCACTTTCTTGCCGACCGGTATTACATCGACCGGATCGTCCAGGCGGTGGACCCGCGCGCCGGCCAGCACCTGGTCGAAATCGGCCCCGGTCAGGGCGCGATCACCTTCCCGCTGCTGCGCAAGCATGGCGCGTTGACGGTGATCGAGTTCGATCGCGACCTGATTGCTCCGTTGACCGAGGCCGCCGCACCGATCGGCGAACTGAGCATCATCCATCGCGACGTGCTCAGCGTGGATTTCACCGAACTGGCCAACGGCACGCCGATCCGCCTGGTCGGCAACCTGCCTTACAACATCTCCTCGCCGATCCTGTTCCATGCGCTGGACCATGCCGCTGCGGTGGCCGACATGCACTTCATGCTGCAGAAGGAAGTGGTCGACCGCATGGCCGCCGGTCCCGGCAGCAAGGTCTACGGCCGGCTCAGCGTGATGCTGCAGGCGTACTGCGAGGTCACCGCGCTGTTCGTGGTGCCACCTGGCGCGTTCCGGCCGCCACCGAAGGTGGACTCGGCAGTGGTGCGACTGGTGCCGCGCGACCCGGCCACGGTGATGATCAACGACCGCCGTCGCTTCGCCGATGTGGTGCGCGCCGGCTTCGGGCAGCGCCGCAAGACCCTGCGCAATGCCATGTCCACCGTCTGCGAACCCGCGCATTTCGAGGCAGCCGGCGTGCGTCCGGATGCCCGCGCCGAACAACTCGAGGTCGCCGATTTCATTCGGCTGGCCAATGTCGAGCTGGCTTGAGCGCCGCTCCCACACCGTTTTATTTAGACTTTTCCCATGCAAGATGATCCGCGCTATCGGGTCGAGGTCGAGGTGTCGCCGCGCTTCCTCGCTCATCAATCGACCCCGGAAGAAGGCCGCTATGCCTTCGCCTACAGCATCCGCATCCACAACGCGGGCGCCGTGCCTGCACGCCTGATCGCGCGCCATTGGCAGATCACCGACGCCAACGGCCGCACCGAGCAGGTGGATGGCGAAGGCGTGGTCGGCGAGCAGCCATGGCTACGCCCCGGCGAAGCCTTTCATTACACCTCCGGTGTGCTGCTGGAAACCGAGCAGGGACAGATGCAAGGTCACTACGACATGGTGGCCGACGATGGCACCGAATTCACCGCCCCGATCGCCGCCTTCGTGCTGAGCGTACCCAGGACGCTGCACTGATGACTGCTGGATTGATGGAGCGCACGCGATGAGCGTCTGGGCAATTGGCGACCTGCAAGGGTGCTACGACATTACCCAGCGGTTGCTGGAAAAGATCAATTTCGACCCCGCACAGGACACGCTGTGGTTCTGCGGCGATCTGGTCAACCGCGGCGGGCAATCGCTGGAAACGCTGCGTCTGGTGCATTCGCTGCGCGCGCACAGCGTGGTGGTGCTGGGCAATCACGATCTGTCGCTGCTGGCGATCGGTGCGCGCTCGGAGGAAGAGCAGCGCAAGGTCAATCCGGATCTGCAGCGCGTCGTGCTGGCCGAGGACCGCGACGTGCTGCTGGACTGGCTGCGCATGCAGAAGCTGGCCCACGTGGATCGCGAGCTGGGCTGGATGATGGTCCACGCCGGGCTGGCGCCGAAGTGGACCACGCAGCTGGCCGAAAAACATGCGCGCGAAGTCGAACAGCAGCTGCAAGGCGGCGGCTATCGCAAACTGTTGCGCAACATGTACGGCGATCAGCCGGGATGGTCGCCGGGCCTGAGCGGGTACGACCGCAGCCGCGCGATCATCAACCTGTTCACGCGCATGCGCTATTGCACGCCGCGCGGCCGCATCGCCACCGACGACAAGGGCACGCCGGGCACGCAGGCACAAGGACTCTACCCGTGGTTCGAGGTACCGGGCCGGGTCGAGCGCGATCTCAAGATCGTGTGCGGGCATTGGTCCGCGCTGGGATTGACGATCACCCAGGGCGTGCATGCCATCGATACCGGCGCGGTGTGGGGTGGCAAGCTCACCGCCCTGCAACTGGATACCGACGAATTGCGCGTGGTGCAGGTTCCGGGGCGCGAAGTCACTGCCCCGACCACACCTGCCGCGAATGCTCCACGGCGTCCACGCGAAGGTCAGGGCCGCCCGCGCGGGCGTGGCCGCGGACGTGGCAATGGTGGCGGCAATGGCGGTGGCAATGGCGGTGGCGGCAACAACGCGGGAAATGCGGGTAGCTGCACGGCTGCACCGGCCAAGCCACAGGGTGGCGTTGTTCCTGAGTAAGAGCGACTCACCAACCGGCTGCGCCCCCATGCGGGCGCAGCCGGTGCTCGGACCGGCATGTGCCACGCGTACGCTGCGCTCCGGTGCGCCGTCCACGGTCATCGGGTAGCCGCTCGCTAGGTTTTTCTTTACCGGCGCTTAGTTGCATGCAATCGGGCGCGCTGATCGCGCGCTGCGTCCTTGCCGGCTTAGCGACGCAGGTAATCCACAAAGGAAAACGCAAACGCATGGCGGTCATCGGCCGCATGCGTCTGGCGATGCGCTGGCACCCATACCGCCGGGTCGATCGGTGGAAAGTGCGTGTCGGCGCCATCCACCGCGGTGTCGACCTCGGTCACCGCCAGCACGTCGGCGCGCGCCATCGTCAGGCGATATACCTCGCCGCCGCCGATCACGCATAACTCCTGCGCGCCCTCCTGCTCGGCACGTTCGATCGCCTGATCGACCGACGCCACCGCCTGCATGCCCTCGAACGGCACTTGCCCCGAGCGCGTCAGCACCAGGTTCAAGCGCCCCGGCAATGCACGCCCGAGCGATTGCGCTGTCTTGCGCCCCATCAGGATCGGCTTGCCCATCGTCAGCGCCTTGAAGCGCTTGAGATCGTCCGGCAGTTTCCACGGCAGATCGTTATCGCGCCCAATGGCGTTGTTGCGGTCCAGCGCCACCACGAGCGAAAGCTTCAACATCACTGGACCTTCTTGTTTTCAGCCATGGAACCGCACAGGAGTTTGATCCCGGAGATGGCATCCAGCACGTCCTGCTGCAGTGGCGCTGCGCCCGGCCTGTCGAATTTGATCCAGGCAAACGAGGTACCCAAGGGCACCAGCCACTGCGTCAACCGCGTGCCATCGGCACGCGAGGCATCGGTACGGTAAGTCTGCTGCGCATCGAGTTCGACCCATTCGGCCTTTTCACGTGTCAGCGTCTTGTCCAACTGAAACGTCACGGCGGCCAATCGCTCCATGCCCTTGGCCGAATTCAGTTGGCCGATTGCCGGTGGGCAACTCATTTCAATCGTGACCGGCCCGATCGCACCGGGCTGCACGTTGGTCAGCGTGATGATCGCGCTGGCGTCGACATTCGGATGCGTCGGATTGGACGGCGCGACCGTCGCAGTCACACCATCGGGCAACTGCATGCGACCGGCCGGACCACGCACGGTTTCGGCGAACGCCACTGCATTCGTCGACGCCAGCCCGATAAAGCCGATGAAAACCAGCAAACGCATCTGCATACGCTCCTCCTTGATGACGTGACTCCTAGACCGCCACCGGCGCCTTGATCGCCGGATGCGGGTCATAGCCTTCGATCGCGATGTCCTCGAAGCGGAACGCGAACAGGTCTGTCACTTCGGGATTCAGGCGCAAGGTCGGCAATGCGCGCGGGGTGCGCGTCAGCTGCTCGCGCGCCTGTTCGAAGTGATTCGAATACAGATGCGCATCGCCCAACGTGTGCACGAAATCGCCCACGCCCAGGCCGGTGGCCTGCGCCACCAGATGGGTCAGCAGCGCGTAACTGGCGATATTGAACGGCACCCCCAGAAAGAGGTCGCCGCTGCGCTGGTAGAGCTGGCAACTCAGTTTGCCGTCGACCACGTAGAACTGGAACAGGCTGTGGCATGGCATCAATGCCATCTGTGGCAGCTCGCCGACGTTCCAGGCGCTGATCACCAGCCGGCGCGAATCCGGGTTGCGTTTGATCTCATCGACCAGCCACTGCATCTGGTCGATCTCGACGCCGTCCGGGCCGGTCCAACGCCGCCACTGCTTGCCGTACACCGGGCCAAGGTCGCCATTGTCGTCGGCCCATTCGTCCCAGATACGCACCTGGTTGTCTTTCAGATACCCGATGTTGGTATCGCCCTGCAGAAACCACAGCAGCTCGTGGATGATCGAGCGCAGATGCAGCTTCTTGGTGGTGACCAGCGGAAAGCCGGCAGTGAGATCGAAGCGCATCTGCCAGCCGAACACGCTGCGCGTGCCGGTACCGGTGCGGTCGGACTTTTCGGCACCGTGTTCCAGCACGTGCTGCAGCAGATCCAGATACGGCTTCACTTCGCCGCCTCCACCGTTACGGCGGTCGGCACCACCGGCTGCAACACCGGCGCGCGGCGCGACATCGCCAGCAAAACCAGGCCCACCGCGATCAACGGCAAGCTCAGAATCTGGCCCATCGTCAGCCAGTTGAAGGCCAGATAGCCGATCGGCGCATCCGGCACACGCACGAATTCCACGATGAAGCGGAACACGCCATACAGCAGCGCAAACAGCCCCGACACCGCATAGCGCGCGCGCGGCTTCATCGAGAACGCCCACAACACGACAAACATCACCACGCCTTCCAACGCGGCTTCATACAGCTGCGACGGGTGACGCGCGAACCGATCCAATGCGCCGGCGGCGTACTGCGCGTGAATCTGCGCTGGTGCGATATCGGCCAGTTCCGGCGCATGCGGGAAGATCACGCCCCAGCCGGCCTGCGTGAACTTGCCCCACAACTCGCCGCCGACAAAATTGCCGAGCCTCCCGAAACCAAGGCCCAACGGCACCAACGGCGCGACAAAATCCATCACGTCGAAGAAGTGCAGGCGATGCTTGCGAGCCCACAGCCAGCAGGCGATCAACACGCCCAGCAGCCCACCGTGGAAGCTCATGCCGCCTTCCCACACCTTGAACAAAATCAGCGGATTGGCCAGGAAGGTCTCGAACGCATAAAACAGCATGTAGCCGATGCGCCCGCCCAGCACCACGCCGAGCATGCCGTAGAACAACAGGTCGGAAAAACCGTCCATGTCCACGCCGGGCAGACGGCCGCGCAAGATGCGCGAGCGGCCCAGCGCCCAGGCCGAGAAGAAGGCGGCCAGATACATCAAGCCGTACCAGTGCACCTGCACCGGGCCAAGCGAGAAGGCGATGGGGTCGATGGCGTGCAGATAGATCATGCGGACCGCGTATCACAAAAAAGCGAGGCGTCTATTCTGACACCTCGCACGCCTTCAGCCTAAGAGCTGGGGCCGATCGGGCAGCTCGTCTTCATGCTGCATTTCCGCGCCACGCGGGAAATGCTCGACCAGCAGCTCGGTCACCGCTTCGATCCCCGCCAGGACGGCCACCTCGTACTGGCGCTCGCGCAGGAACTGCTGCATGCGCCGGCACACTTCCGTCCACTGCGCCTCCGGCACCTGGCTGCGCAAGCCGCGGTCGGCAACCACTTCGATGGCGTGGTCGGCCAGCAACAGATAGATCAGCACTCCGTTATTGGCTTCGGTGTCCCAGGTGCGCAGCTGCGCGAACGCCTGATCGGCGCGCTGGCGAGCGGTGTGTGCGCTCCACAGCGCCCCTAGCGGCAGGTCCGCTTCGACCGCCACCATGATCTGGCCGGTATGGCTGCGCTCGCTGGCGGCCACCGCCGCCGTGATCGCATCCATGCAACTGGTAGGAAACCTGCGTTGCGCCGACGGCGCAAAAAGATGCTTGAGCCACCGCATTACCAGCTCCCCGAGGCGCCACCGCCTCCCGATGATCCACCGCCGCCGCCCCAGCCGCCGCCGCCAAAACCACCACGGCCACCGCCCCCGAATCCTCCGAATCCACCACCGCCCCAGCCACCGCCGCCGACAAAGCGCCCCGGTGAGCCGGAGACCAGGCCCGCCAACAGACCGATGACGGCTGCACCGGCGCTGGCGAACAGCAACGAGGTAAACAGCAAGGCGGCGCCCCCGGACGCAACGCCGGTCAGCACGGCGCGCAGCGGACGCGGCAGGGCGCCGAGGATGCCGCGCGCCACCATCGCGACCACAAAACCGATAAACAGCGCCATGATCCAGCCACTCCCGCCTGCCCCATTGCCGACGCCACCCTCGGCGTGCCCGCTGACCGGTTCCGGGAGAGCTTCTCCTTCGATCAGGCCCGCCAGCGTCGCGGTCGCATCGCGGATACCGCCGCCGTAGTCGCCCTCGCGGAACCTCGGCGCCAGGTACTCCTGGATGATCCGGTTGGCCACGATGTCGGGAATGGCGCCTTCCAGGCCATAACCGGGCTGGATGCGCACGCGGCGATCGTCCTTGGCCACCAGCAGCAGCACACCGTCGTCGACGCCCTTGCGCCCGATCTTCCATTGATCGAACACGCGCTGGGTGTACTGCTCGATCGCCTCCGGCTGTGTGGTCGGCACGATCAGGATCTGCAGCTGCGCGCCCTTGCGCTGCTGCAACGCCAGCGCCTGCTGCTCAAGCTGCTGGATCTGCGCCGCATCCAGGGTGCCGGTGACATCGACCACCGGAGAGCGCAGTGGAGGGATGGCTGCAAGATCCTGCGCCAGCACCGAGGCGGGCAGCAGCAGTAGCGCCATCATCCAAAACACCCACATGTGCGTTTTCCGCATTACCAACTCCTTGATAAGTACTGACAGTGAATCAGCACTGACACTTAAGCTTTGCTAATAAACGTAGCGAGCAGTCGTCAGGTGGGTGTGGACGGCGTGCTCAGACCGAAGTGTACGAGTGGACCATGCCGCACCAAGCACCGGCCGCGCCCGCCTGGCGGTGAGCACAGTCGTTGTGTTGGCCGCTCTTGGCTTCCCTTCTCCCTGCGGAGAAGGTGCCCCGAAGGGGGAAAATGCAGGAACGAGCGAAGCTACGTGCAGTGTCGTTACACGACGGCTTGGTCCCGTACCCTCACCCCACCCCTCTTCCGAGGAGAGAGGGGCTTGATGCCGCGCATTTGAACGTTGGTTGATCACGCAGGCGATAGGTTGCTTGCCATCGCAAACGTAGCGATTGCCTCGACATGCCGTGCAGCACACCGCGCAGTAGTTGAGACTGCGCGGTGCATGTATCTACTGTGCCGGCTGCGGCTGCGGCTGTGGCGGTTGTTGCTGCGGCGCTTGCTGATTGCCGAAGTCCACCTGCGGCGCGCGCGAAATCTGCGCTTCGTTCTCCACGCTGAAATTCGGCTTGGGCTGGTAGCCGAAGATCTTGGCGGTGATCACCTGCGGAAACGAGCGGATATAGGTGTTGTAGTCCTGCACGGTCTGGATATAACGGCCGCGTGCCACGGTGATGCGATTTTCGGTGCCTTCCAGCTGCACCTGTAGATCGCGGAACGACTGGTCGGACTTGAGCTGTGGGTAGTTTTCGCTGACCACCAGCAACCGCGACAGCGCACTGCCCAGTTCGCCCTGCGCCTGCTGAAAACTCTTGAGCGAGGCTTCATCGTCGGCATTGACCTGGATCTGCCCGACGCGTGCGCGCGCATTGGTGACTTCGGTCAGCACCTGACGCTCCTGCTGCGCATAGCCCTGCACGGTGCGTACCAGGTTGGGAATCAGGTCGGCACGGCGCTGGTACTGGTTCAGGACTTCCGACCAACCGGCTTTGACGCCTTCTTCTTTTTGCTGGATCGCGTTGTACCCGCACCCCGACAGCGAGGCGGTCAGGATCAGCAACACCACAGCGCGCATCAGGACAGACATGCAGGCGATTCCGTTGAAAGAGAGCCGCAGCATGCCACGCGCCAAGTCAAACCCGCATGCACATGCGCCTGCCAGGCGTGCGAGGGGTAGTGCGCCCCGAAACGACCGGCAGTCCCTGATGAGCAACCACGTCGATCTGCGGTCCGTGGCGACGGCGCTCGCACCCTGAGGCGAGCCCATCGACGCATCGCACCGCGCATTGACAGGCCATGCGTGCCGCGCGAGCTCACGTCCCGCTCCACCCTGAGTGCCCCAAGCGCTAGGTGCGAATGTCGTGACGCGAGGCGCGCGCACGGTCGAGCAAGACGTGCCCATCCCTGCCGAGCACAGCAGCGCGCGGCTGCCGACGCAGGATCGCCAGGCGGTGGTGCGTCTGCGCGTCTGCGTGATTAATCAGGATGTGGCGTGCGACCAGATGACCGTCAAGATCGCACGCGTTTCAAAACACCCGCGGCAGCAGAATCAACCCCCAGCACAGCAGCACATTGATCAGCAGCAGAAACACCGCTGCCGATCCCATGTCCTTGGCGCGGCCGGCGAGCACGTGGTGCTCGGGGCCATAGCGTTCGATCACCGCTTCGATGGCCGAATTCAACAGCTCGGCCGCCAACACGATCAACAACGGCGCGATCAGCGCGATGCGTTCCAGCGGCGACTGACCGAGCCAGCTGCCCAACGGCGCCATCACCACGGCCAGGCAGACTTCCAGCCGGAATGAGGATTCATGCAGCCAAGCTGCACGTAAGCCCTGCCACGACCAGATCGCAGCCTTGAGCATGCGGCGCGGTCCGCGCGGCACGTGTCCCAATTGATCGGCCATGCGTCAGTGCTTCCGGCCGCGAGGGCACGTCAGGGGACAAGAAGAACGCATGGCATGATCGCTGCTGGGGAAAGTGCGAATCTTGCACCGTGACGCTGCGCATCGCCAGCCACGGCCCGGTTTGCCCTCAGCTTGCAGACTGCTGCACCATGGGCAGCCCGCTCTCTCGCTGCAGGTTTCCGTATGACTCGACGCGTCTTGCGCACACTGCTGTGCACCCTCGCACTGCTGTCCAGCCAGGCCATCGCGCAGGCCCATCAGGCCCCACACGCCGCGCCTGCGGTGCCCGCGCAGGTGTCCAATGCGGCTTGGGAAGACGATATGCAGCGCTTTGCCGCCAACGATGCGCGCCAGCCGCCGCCCAAGCATGGCATCGTGTTTGTCGGTAGTTCGTCGATCCGCTTCTGGGACACGCTGGCACAGGATTTCCCCGGCAAACCGGTGATCAATCGCGGCTTCGGCGGCTCGGAGGTGCGTGACAGCACCTGGTACGCCGACCGCATCGTGATTCCGTATGCGCCACGCCAGGTGCTGCTGTATGCCGGCGATAACGATCTCAACAGCGGCCGCACGCCCGAGCAGGTTCGCGATGACGTGGTGGCATTCGTCGCGCGCATTCGGCGCGACCTGCCCGATACGCGCATCAGTTATCTGTCGATCAAACCCAGTCCCTCGCGTGCGCAGTTGCTGCCGTCGGTCATCGCCGCCAATCGCTTGATCAAGGACGCACTTGCGCCGCTGCCGCGCGTGGATTTTGTGGATGTCTACACGCCTATGCTCGATGCCAATGGCAAGCCGCGCCCTGCGCTGTTTCGCGAGGACATGCTGCACATGACTGCAGACGGCTATGCGCTCTGGCGCAAGGCCGTGGCGCCGGTGTTGGAGCAAAAATAAGGATCAGCGAAGCGATCTGGTGGAACAGCTCATGCCGAAGCTATCGAACGGCGACAACGCGCCTGGCAAGCACCACCCGACCTACGCCACCACTACCGCCACCGAGGTCCCTAGACCTGCCTCGCTGTGCAGCTCGATCCGCCAACCGAAGCGATCGCAAAGACGCCGTACGATCGACAAGCCCAGACCGGTGCCCTGCGGGCGCGTAGGGTCGGCACGAAAGAACGGCTCGAACGCACGCGCACGCGCCTCTTCGCTCATGCCGATGCCGGTATCGCGCACCACGATGCGGTCCTGGCTGACTTCCACTTCGATGCTGCCGGTGTCGGTGTAGGCGCAGGCGTTGCGCAGCAGATTGCTGAGCACCACCCGCATCACCCGTGGCGGCGCGAACATCTGCAGGCTACCGTCGCCGATCATCCGCAGCGATACCGGCTTGTCGCCGAGTAACTCGCGGGCGCTTTCGACTTCTTCGCCCGCCAGTTCGGCCGCATCGAAGGTCTCGCTTTGCGGATCGATCTCTGCTTCGCGCGCCAGGATCAGGAACGCGTCGATCACCGCTTCCATGTCGCGGCCGGCGCGCTGGATGCGGCGCAGGCTGCGCTGGGTACGTTGCGACAGCTCCTCGTCGGCCAGCGCCATGTCGCTGGCCACACGAATCACGGTCAGCGGCGTGCGTAATTCATGACTGGCATCGCGGGTGAAGTTGCGCTCGCGCGCGACGTGGTCGCTGACCTTTTGCCCGAGCGTGTGCAAGGCCGCAGCCAATTGCCGCGTTTCGCCCTGCAGTTCCGCAGGCAGCCGCTCGGGTGCCAGTTCGTCCACATCGGGGTTGCGTGGGTCCCACTGCGAAACGCGCCGCGCCAGCCAGCTGATCGGCGACACCAGGCGCTTGGAAACCCGGTAAGTAAACCAGGACACCCCGTAGATTCCCAACAGCACCACGATCGCCGGCACCACGCCAAACCACAGCGTCAGGTGGGCCGCGCGCGCGCGCGGAAACACCAGATACAACCGGCCTTCGGGGCGTTGATCGACATACACCAGCGCATCGGCTGCGGCGACTTCGCTAAAGCCGGGAGACAACCGCTGCAGCACGCGCGGCGCGGTGTCGCGGCCCGTACCGGCCGGCGAGAAATACCCTTGAATATTGCGCGTATCCGGCGGCGGATGATCCGGCGCGCTGCGCTGCATGCGCCAGAAGTGCACTGCCTCATCGGCGAGTACGGTGCGCACCAGGCTGTACTTGATCACGAAGGAAATCAGATACCCGCCCAGCACAATCGCCAAGCTCGCCAGCGCGACCTGCAGCAGGAAGGCGAGACGTATTTTTCGCGGGAGCCCGTGTGGCATTGCTGCATCCAGGGGAGAGCGCCGGATTATAAGCAACGCTTCCGTGAGTCCGTCGTGCAGCCAAACGGCAGCACGGGAGAACGAGCGGCGCGTGTGCGCCTACAGGATCGGCCGGCAGCCAGTCGGCAGCCGGCCGGCGACATCAGGCCATCGGTTGGGCGATGTCGGCAATGCGATAGCCGGCGCTCTGCACGGTATGCAGCAGCGGGCGGTCGAACGGCTTGTCGATGATCTTGCGCAGGTTGTACAGATGGCTGCGCAGGGTGTCCGAATCCGGCAGCCCATTGCCCCAGATCTCGCGCTCAATTTCCTGGCGTGTCACCACGCGCGGCGATTCGCGCATCAGGATGGTGAGCAGACGCAGGCCGATCGGCGAGAGCTGCAGCTCGGTGCCGGCACGGGTGGCGCGCATGCTGACCGGGTCGAGCACCAGGTCGGCGACCTTGAGCACTTCCGAGCCCACCTGACGACGCTCGCGGCGGATCAGGGCACGCAGGCGCGCTTCCAGTTCCTGAATCGCGAACGGCTTTGTCAGGTAATCGTCTGCGCCAAAACCCAGGCCGGTGAGCTTGTCGTCCAGCGTGTCGCGGGCGGTCAGCATCAGCACCGGAGTGGACTTGCGTGCGTCGTTACGCAGACGGCGGCACACTTCGATCCCGTCCAGGCGTGGCAGCATGAGGTCCAGCACGACTACGTCGTAGCTGTTCTCGGCGGCCAGACGGTAACCGTCCAGTCCGTCCTGTGCATAGTCGACCTCGAAGCCACGGCCTTCCAGGTACTCGCCGATCATTTCGGAGATATTGCGGTTGTCTTCGACGACCAGCACGAGGCCGGACGTTTCCTTGGTCTGACGCATGGACTTTCCTCGGTCTTCAGCTTTGTGAAACATGCCGGATCGGCGGTGGAAAGTATGTGAAGACCAAATAACGTTACATGAAGCGCCTAGTTCAGCGCGCCAGCAGCGGGCGCAGCGCGGGCCACACCGTTTCCAGCACCTTGGGCTGCGCCGCCGCGGTCGGATGCAGGCCGTCGGCCTGCATCAAGCCGGGCTGTAATGCGACCTTCTCCAGGAAGAACGGCACCAACGCGGTGTTGTACTGTTTAGACAGGTCGGCGTAAGTGGCTTTCAGGCGCTCGCGGTAGGCCGGTCCGTAGTTCGGCGGCACATCGATGCCCAGCAACAGCACCTTGGCGCCGGCCTGCTGGCTGAGCTGGATCATCTTTTCCAGGTTGCCCTTGAGCTGGGCCGGGGTCAGCCCGCGCAGGGCATCGTTGCCACCCAATTCGATCACCACGACGCCGGGGTGGTGCTTTTGCAGCAGGCCAGGCAACCGGGTCAGCGCGCCCGATGTGGTCTCGCCGCTGATGCTGGCATTGACGACCGGCGGTGGCGTCGCCATGTCACGTTTCAGGCGTTGGTCGAGCAAGGTGACCCAGCCGGACTGCACCGGGATGTTGTGCGCAGCGCTGAGGCTGTCGCCGACCACCAGGATCGGTGCGGTCGCAGCCGGACTTTTGGCAGAGGCAATTCCCGGCGCAAGCAGGGACAGTGTCAGCAGCCACAGGGCCAGCGCGCCATATCGCAGTGTTCTTTCACGCATTCGGAGATTCCTCATCGACAGTCTGGCCCCCCGCTCCAGCACCCGCACCGCCATCGACGTCCGCGAGGTCGGCAAATCCGTCAGTGGACCGGAGGGAACACTCCACATCCTCGACAACGTCAGCTTGACCGTCAGTGAAGGCGACAGCATCGCCATCGTTGGGGCGTCCGGTTCGGGCAAGACCACCCTGCTCGGCCTGCTCGCCGGGCTGGACCTGCCCACCCGCGGCAGCATTGCGCTGTCCGGGCAGGACCTGGGCCAGCTCGACGAAGAAGCGCGCGCAGCCTTGCGCGCCCGCGAGGTCGGCTTCGTGTTCCAGAGCTTTCATCTATTGCCGGCGCTCACCGCCGAGGAAAACATCGCGCTGCCACTGGAACTGGCCGGGCGCGAAGATCCGGCGCGAGTGCGTGAAGTGCTGGAGGCGGTCGGCCTGAGCGCACGTGCGCGGCATTACCCGCGCCAGCTGTCCGGCGGCGAGCAGCAGCGCGTGGCGCTGGCGCGCGCGTTCGTGGCCAAGCCGCGCATTCTGTTTGCCGACGAGCCCACCGGTAGCCTGGACCAAACCACCGGCGCGCAGATCAGCGACCTGTTGTTCGCGCTCAACGCCACCAGCGACACCACCCTGGTGCTGGTGACCCACGACATGACCCTGGCGCAGCGCTGCCATCACATCTACCGCATCGACAGCGGCCGTTTGCACGCACAGACCGGCCCGACCGCATGAACGTACTGCGGCAGGCTGCACGTGCGGTACGGCGGGAATTCCTGGCAGGCGACCTGCTGACCGTGTTCGCCGCGTTGGTACTGGGCGTGGCGGTGATGACTGCGGTCGGGACCCTGGTGGACCGGGTGACCCTGGCGCTGACCTCCAGCGCGGCCGAAGTGCTGGGCGGCGATCTGGGTGTCACCGGACGCCAGGAGATCCCTGCCAACTTCACCGACGAGGCGCAGCGACGTGGGCTGCAAAGCACGCGCATGGTCAGCTTCCCGAGCGTGTTGTTTCATGGCGAGGCCAGCCAGATGGCAAATATCCGCGGCGTGGGTCCCGGCTATCCGCTGCGCGGTCAGTTGCTGGTCTCCAAAGGCAGTAGCGACCCGGAAGGCACCCCCGCCACTGCACCGCCGCCGGGCCAGGCCTATGCCGACCCGCGCCTGCTGGAAGCCCTGGGCCTGCGCGTAGGCGAACAGCTGGAGTTCGGCGCCGGCCATCTGACCATTACCGGCGTGCTGCGCGCCGAGCCGGATGCCTCCGGCGAATTGATGCAGCTGTCACCGCCGCTGCTGGTCAACCGCACCGACATCGAGGGCGCCGGTCTGCTGGGGCCGGGCAGTCGCGCCTCGTACCGGCTGATGTTTGCCGGTGCGCCGAACGCGATCGCCGACCTGCGCGCGTGGCTCAAGCCCCGCGCCAGCGAGTACCGCCTGGTCGGCATCGAAGACACCCAGCGCGGCATGCGCGCCGCGTTCGATCGCGCCGGGCGTTTCCTGGCCCTGTCGGCATTGCTGGCGGTGTTGCTGTCCGGCGTGGCCACCGCACTGGCAGCCAACCGCTTTGCGATGCGGCGCATCGACACCGTGGCGGTGCTGCGCTGCCTTGGCGCAAAACAGCGCGACATCCTGGCGATGCTGTCGCTGCAATTGCTGTTGACCGCCATCCCGGCCTGCCTGGTCGGCATTGGCTTGGGCATGCTGGCGCAGGAAGGCCTGGTGCAGGCGCTGGGCAGCCTGATCCCGAACCGGCTGCCGCTGCCGCAGGCCACCCCTGCGCTGGCAGGTGCAGGCATCGGCCTTGTGCTGCTGCTGGGCTTCGGCCTGCCGCCGCTACTGCGGCTGCGTAACGTGCCGCCGATGCGCGTGCTCAACCGCAGCTTTGCCGCGGTGCCGCCGAGTTCGTTGCTGGTGTATGCGGCCGCGTTGGCCGCCACACTGGCGCTCACCGTCTATGCCACCGGCAACCTGGTGCTGGCCGGCTGGGTGTTGGGCGGCCTGGCGGCGCTGGCGGTGGTGGCGATGCTGCTGGGGCTGGGATTGCTGACGTTGTTGCGACCGATCCAGCACCGCCTGCGCGGGGCCTGGAAGCTGGGCCTGGCCTCGCTGACGCGCCGACGCGGGTTGAGCGTGGTGCAGTTGGTCGGCCTGTCGCTGTCGCTGTGCGCGCTGTTGCTGCTGGCGGTGGTCGGCCCGGGCCTGCTTGGCCAATGGCGCGACCGCTTGCCTGCGGATACACCCAACTACTTCCTGATGAACATCCAGCCCGAGCAGACCGAGCCGGTACTGCAGACCTTGCGCGGTCTGGGCGTGGACAACGCGGCGGTGGAGCCGTTTTCCACCGGGCGGCTGATCGCGATCAACGACAAGCCCCCGGTGCGCGGCGACCGCGACCCGCAAGACGATGGCGATGGCGACAACCGCCCGGTCAATTTTTCCTGGCGGCATGCATTTCCGCCGGCCAACACCTTGTTGCAAGGCAAATTCTGGAGCGCCGACAGCACGCAGGCCGAGGCGTCGGTGGAAGAAGGCTGGGCACAGCGCTATCAGCTCAAGCTCGGCGACCGCATCACCTTGTTGCTGGGCGAACAACAGCGCAGCTTCACCGTCACCAGCATCCGCAAGGCCGATTGGGATTCGTTCCGGGTCAACTTCTTCCTGCTGCTCAACCAGGGCGCGGTGGGCGATGCGCCGTACAACCTGATTTCCGCCTTTCATCTGCCACCCGGCAATGCACCCAAGCTGGCGTCGCTGAGCCGCGACTACCCCAATATTTCGGTGTTGGATATCGACGCGATTCTCGGCCGCGTGCGCGAGGTGATCGACCAGGTGGCGCAGGCCGTGCAACTGGTGATGGGCTTCAGCCTGCTGGCCGGTGTGCTGGTGCTGCTGGCCGCGTTGCAGGCCACGGCAGGCGAGCGCCGCTACGACAGCGCGGTGCTGCGTACCTTGGGTGCGCGGCGCGGGCAGCTCCGTGGCGCGGTGTTGGTGGAATTCGGCGCATTGGGGCTGCTGGCCGCGGGCCTGGCAGTGACGGCTGCCGCCGTCATCGGTGCGGTGGTCGGGCAGCAGGCCTTCGACATCGCACTTGCGCCGGATTGGCCGCGGTTGCTGCTGGGCGGCGCATTCGGGCTGGCGTTGAGCCTGTTGGCGGGCTGGTCGGGCACCCGCCGCATTCTGTCCACGCCACCTGCGTTGGCGCTGCGCACGGAGTAAGGCCGGCGCTAGACGCGGCCGAGTGTTGGCCAATGGCCGCGTGCTGCGACGCGAAATGCGCTGTATGACCCACTGTCATGCAGCGCTGTGTCTTCGGCAGCGATCGGCATCGCCTGTGTCGCAACGCATATACCTGCAGCGCATAAGCACCTTGCCAATCGTACGTTCGCAGCGGCGGCACGACTGCCTAGAGTGACCAGTCCGGTCGCCGTTCGGGCGGCCTTTAGCTGTCGTCGAGGTGCCACCGTCATGGCCAGCGTGAGTTCTGCAGCGCGCGTGCAATCGCCGCGCAACGATGCCGCCGCCGTGCAGACGTCCGGCGTGCGAATCGTGCCATTCGACGCGCCGCTGGGTGCGGAAGTCATCGGGCTGGATCTGTCGCAGCCGCTGGATGCCGCCACCTTTGCGCGCATCCATCAGGCACATCTGGACCATCACGTGCTGGTGTTCCGCGATCAACGCATCACGCCTGCGCAGCAGGTGGATTTCAGCCGCCGTTTCGGGCCGTTGCAGATCCATGTGCTGCGCAACTTTCAGCTGCGCGGGCATCCGGAAGTGCTGGTGGTGTCCAACATCAAGGAGAACGGTGAGCCGATCGGGCTGGGCGATGCCGGGCATTACTGGCACTCGGATCTGTCCTACAAGGAAACGCCCAGCCTGGGCTCGCTGCTGCATGCGCAGGAACTGCCCAGCGACGGCGGCGACACACTGTTCGCCAATCAGCATCTGGCCTGGCAAACGCTGCCCGAGCCGCTCAAGCGCCGCGTGCAGGACCTGCGTGCCGAACATAGTTATCTCGCCAAGTACGAAGCGCTGCGCGCGCGCAATCCGTGGCGCCCGGCGCTGACGCCCGAACAGATTGCCGAAGTAAAGCCGGTGCAGCACCCCATCGTGCGCACGCACCCGGAAACCGGGCAAAAAGCGCTGTTCGTCAGCGAACACTTCACCACCCGTGTCGTCGGCTTGCCCGACGACGAAAGTGCTGCGTTGCTGCAGACCTTGTTCGAACACAGTACCCGCGATGCATTGGTCTACCGGCATCGATGGCAGGCGCACGACATGGTGTTCTGGGACAACCGCTCGGTGATGCATTTGGCCGCCGGCACGCCCGATCACCTGCGCCGCCGGCTCAACCGCACCACCATCGAAGGCGACGCGCCGTTCTGAGCGTGCGCCTGTCCCCTCCTCCCCCTTTCGACTGGAGCGCCGCATGCGTTTGACCGTCACTTCTCACGCACCTTCGCAGCGCCGCACAGTCTCAAGGCGCGTCGCGGCGTTGCTGCTGGCAGCACTGCCGTTGCTGCTGAGCGCCACCGCGCAGGCAGAAGGAAAACTGCGCATCGCCAAGCAGTTCGGCATCGTTTACTTGCTGCTGGATGTGGCACAGGACCAGAAGCTGATCGAGCAGCAAGGCAAGGCCGCTGGCGTGGACATCGATGTGCAGTTTCTGCAGTTGTCCGGCGGCGCGGCGGTCAACGATGCCTTGCTCACCGGTTCGATCGATATCGCAGGCGCAGGCGTCGGGCCGTTGTTTACCATCTGGGACCGCACGCGTGGTCGGCAGAATGTGCGTGGAGTGGCCTCGCTGGGCAATTTTCCGTACTACCTGATCAGCAATAACCCGCGCATCAAGAGCATCGGCGACTTCACGCCGCAGGATCGTATTGCGGTGCCCGCCACTGGCGTGTCGGTGCAATCGCGGTTTCTGCAGCATGCCTCTCAACAACGCTGGGGCGACAAGGGCACCCATCAGCTGGACCCACTGCAGGTGGCATTGCCGCACCCGGATGCCGCCGCAGCGATCATCCGTGGCCGCACCGAAATCACCGCGCATTTCGCCAGCCCGCCGTTTCAGGAACAGGAACTGGCGCGCAACCCGGCCGCGCATATCGTGACCAGTTCCTATGACATCGAAGGCGGCCCTTCGTCGGCCACGGTGTTGTACGCCACCGAAAAATTCCGCAGCGATAATCCCAAGACCTATCGCGCCTTTGTCGCCGCACTGGATCAGGCGGCGACATTCGTCACCGCGCATCCGGAACAGGCGGCAGATATCTTCCTGCGTCGTAACGGTTCGAGCATCGACCGTGCATTGGTCTTGCAGATTCTCAAGGACCCCAAGGTGCAGTTCACCGTGGCGCCGCAGAACACGCTGAAGCTGGGCAAGTTCATGCAGCACAGCGGTGCGATCAAGCAGGCGCCTGCCAAGGTGGGCGACTATTTCTTCGATGATCCGCTGATTGCAGGCGGGAGCTGAGCGATGAGCACACCGTTGCTGCAAGTCGATCATGTCAGCCTGGAATACGCATCCGCGCAGCGCGTGGTGCGCGCGACGCATCGGGTGCGCTTTGATGTGCATGAAGCCGATCGTTTTGTGCTGCTGGGGCCGTCGGGATGCGGCAAGTCCACCTTGCTCAAGGCGGTGGCCGGCTTCGTCAGTCCGCGCGAAGGGCAGATCCGTCTGGACGGGCGCGCACTGACCGGACCGGGGCCGGATCGAGTGGTGGTGTTCCAGGAGTTCGATCAACTGGCACCGTGGAAGACCGTGCGCGAGAACGTGATCTTCGGCCTGCGCGCAGCACGCAAGCTCAGCCGCGCCGAAGCGCGCGAGCGTGCCGACGAAAGTCTGGCGCAGGTCGGGTTGAGCGCGTTTGCCGAGGCCTACCCGCATACCTTGTCCGGTGGCATGAAGCAACGCGTTGCCATTGCACGCGCACTGGCGATGCGCCCGCGCGTGCTATTGATGGACGAGCCGTTCGCCGCGCTGGACGCGCTGACGCGCTCGCGCATGCAGGAGCAGGTGCTGGAGCTGTGGGAGCAATTGCGCTTCACGCTGTTGTTTGTCACCCACTCCATCGAAGAAGCGCTGGTGGTCGGTAACCGTGTGTTGCTGCTGTCGCCGCACCCCGGCCAGGTACGCGCCGAACTCAACGCGCACGCATTTGGCCCGCATAGCGCCGGCAGCGTGGCGTTTCAACAGACCGCGCAGCGCATTCACCGCTTGCTGTTCGACCTGCCCGACGCCACGCTCGACAACGACAAGGTGGCGCCTTTGCGTCGCCCGGCCATGCGTCAACGCGAGGCGCTGCCATGAGCCGCAGCCCTGCCGCCAGGCTGCCACCGCTCCCGCCGGTGCGCGCCGAGTACGAGCTGGCTGTCCAGCCGTTGGACCCCGCACTGATCGCCACGGCCGCGCCCGCGCGCTGGCAGGCGCCGCCATGGCTGCGCAAGGCGCTGGTGCTGGCGGTGCTGGTGGCGGTGTGGGAAATCGCCGCGCGCGTGGTCGGCGACGATCTGATGCTGCCCAGCGCATGGCAGACCGCACGCGCGTTTTATGAGGGGCTGCTGTCGGGCGAATTGCTGCGCCGGGTGGGTGCCTCGCTAAAGGTGCTGGCGCAGGGCTATGTGCTCGGCGTGGTGCTGGCTTTCGTGCTGACCGCCCTGGCCGCCTCCACACGCTGGGGCCGCGATGTGCTGGGCACGCTGACGGCGATGTTCAACCCGCTGCCGGCCATCGCGCTGTTGCCGCTGGCCTTGCTGTGGTTCGGGCTGGGCACCGGTAGCCTGGTGTTCGTGCTGGTGCATTCGGTGCTGTGGCCGCTGGCGCTGACCACCTACGCCGGCTTCCAGGCGGTGCCTGAGACCCTGCGCATGGCCGGCCGCAACTACGGCTTGCGTGGTCCACGCTATGTGGCGCAGTTGCTGATCCCGGCCGCGCTGCCGGCGATCCTGTCCGGCCTGAAGATCGGTTGGGCGTTCGCCTGGCGCACCCTGATCGCAGCGGAGCTGGTGTTCGGCGCCACCTCCGGCCAGGGCGGCCTGGGTTGGTACATCTTCCAGAACCGCAACGAGCTGTACACCGACAAGGTGTTCGCCGGCCTGGCCATGGTGATCGTACTGGGTCTGCTGGTGGAAGGCGTGGTGTTCCAGGCCATCGAACGGCTCACCGTGCGACGCTGGGGTATGCAGCGCTAGCAGGGTGAGCGTGGGGGCCGCGACGTAAGACGAGTCGTTTTGCATGGCCCTGCTGCAGACCAGCGTTTCGCACAGGCTTCCGACCGCCTTAGCCTGCGCCCGGCGCATCGAAACGGTCGCGTGCGCTTAACGGCGCTGGCTTATGCTGCCGGCCCCTTTCCTGCCGTCCGCCGTCATGCCCACGACCGCCTTCACTGCGTACCTGTACCCAATCCTGCTGCTGCTCGCCAGCAACGTGTTCATGACCTTCGCCTGGTACGGGCATCTGAAGTACAAAAGCACGCCGCTGATGATCGCGATCCTGGTCAGCTGGGGTATCGCATTTTTCGAATACTGCCTGCAGGTACCGGGTAACCGCATGGGCAGCGCGGTGTATTCGGCGCCGCAGCTCAAGGGCATGCAGGAAGTGATCACGTTGCTGGTATTCGCCGGCTTCTCGACCTTCTACCTGGGCCAGTCGCTGAAGTGGAATCACTGGGCCGCGTTCGGCCTGATCCTGGTGGCGGCGTTTTTGATGTTCAAGGAATAACGTCTGCCTTGCCCGTAGGAGCGCACCTGGGCGCGACGGGCATTACCAGGAAAGCCGCGTCGCGCCCGGGTGCGCTCCTACGACGTTCTTGTGCGTCATTCATCGATTCGACACGAGGTGATCAGGTTGCTGGTATTTGCCGGCTTCTCGACCTTACGTCGCTGAAGTGCACTCACTGGGCCGCATTCGGCCTGATCCTGGTAGCGGCATTTTTGATGTTCAAGGAATAACGGCGGTCTTGCCCGTAGGAGCGCACCTGGGCGCGACGGGCATTACCAGGAAGGCCGCGTCGCGCCCGGGTGCGCTCCTACGACGTTCTCGTGCGTCATTCATCGGCTCGACACGAGGTGATCAGGTTGCTGGTATTTGCCGGCTTCTCGACCTTACGTCGTTGAAGTGGAATCACTAGACCGCGTTCGACCTGATCCTGGTGGCGGCGTTTTTGATGTTCAAGGAATAACGTCTGCCTTGCCCGTAGGAGCGCACCTGGGCGCGACGGGCATTACCAGGAAGACCACGTCGCGCCCGGGTGCGCTCCTACGATAGCCGGTGGTTAGTTCGCAGGTTCCACCCACTGCGCGAAGACCGCGTCGAGTTGCGCGTCCTTGACCGGCTTGCCCTTCTGCACGGTGTCGGCTTGTTCGAACATCGGCATTATCATCGCCATGCCATCGGGTTTGGTTTTCAGATGCAGGCCCGGTGGCGTGTCCAGGAATGCGGCCCAGCGCGTGCGCACCTTGGCCCAGTAGCCTTGCGTGCCCTTCCAGTAGGCGTAGGCCGGAGCGAAGTCGACGTCGCTGGTCTTGCGGTAATCGTTGAAGCCGAACTCACGTGCGATGGCCTGCTGACTTCCATCCAGCTTGCGCAGCACCTTGGTGTTGAACTGTTCGTGCGTCCAGCCGTTAGGCGTGAGCGTGTGGCGATTGATCACCGACAGCGCGTTGTAGTCGCTGCGCTTGGTGTATTCGCGGCGCGGTAACGGGCGCCAGCTCAGATCGCTGGTCCAGGTCGGGTGACCATCGGCGTAGTCCCAGCGTCCGGTGCCGCAATAACGCGGCGCATCGCTCACCTCGAACACGCATTGCGTCCATGCACCTGCAGTCGTCGTTGCCGGCACTGCGCGCACCCGCCAGGTCTGGTCGGAGCTGAATTCAAAACGCTGCGGCGCTTGGTAGACCCAATCCTGCCGCCAGTGCTTGGTCACATGCTTGGTTTTTTCATCCACCAGCAAATGTTGCAACACGATCTTGCGTGGCGTGTCTTCCACCACGATCACCACTTCGTTGGCAGCGCTGCGCATCGCCGATGCGCGCTCGTAACCGGGCTTGAGCAACACGGTTTCGTCGAAGGCGAAATCCACCGCGTATTCGCCCTGCATCGCCAGGACGCTCTGGCGATCGCGATCGCGTTCGCGTTCGGGCTCTGCGGCCGCAGTGGCGACCACCGGTAACAGGCTCAGCATCACTGCAGGGAAATACGGAAACAATCGGCTCATCGGAATTCTCGGTCGTGGTCGTGGGAACGTCAGCGGCGCAAGCGCAGCAGCGACGTGGTCATGTCGGCGGGGTCGGTACCGCGTGAGGTGGCCTGCGCAGCGCGCGAGGCGGCAGCGCGTGCGCAGCAGCAATCGTCCACTGCCACACGTCCGTCGATGCCTTCTTCGCGGGCCAGGCGCGCGGCGACGTCCGCACCCAGCGCAGACACGGTCGCAAGATTGGCGGCCAGCGACTGCTGGCGGTTGGCGATGGACTGCAGGCGCAGTGCGCTTAACCGCCAGCTCTCACCGCGCATGCGTCCAGCCAGACGACGCCATAAGCGTTCGCCGACGCCCAGGCCGTGCGTCTCCGTCGGTAGTGGCGGCAAGCGCGAGACCAGGCGATCCCAACTCAAAAAATCGCTATCCGGCAATAGATACAGCCGCCAGCAGCATTGGCCGTCGGCGCCGAAGAACCAGATGCTTTCGCGCACGCCATCGCTGTCCACCAGGCGCGAGGCGGCGGCATCGACCGCGTGCTGCCAGCCATCGAGTTCATTGCCCAGCGCGGGACGATACAAACACAGCACCGTGCCCAGCGCCGATAACTGCGGTGCGCGCGGCAATGCGGCGCGGTCGGCACGTGCAGCCGAGGACAACGGGAGTGAGCGGGCGATGGGCATGGCGGCTACCAACTCACGGCCAGACTGACCGACGCCGTGCGGCCGGCGCCGGTGAACCGATCCAGCACCGTGTTGCTGGCCAGCGTGCCGTTGGGCAGCACATTCCAGTCCACGTAGCGGCGGTCGGCCAAATTAAAAATGCCTGCAGTGACCTTGGCGCCTGGTGCGAATTCCCAATGGCCCATCAAGTCCAGCGTGGCATAGCCGGCCGGCGTGTAATAGCTGTCCAGCTGCGGCCGGCGCTTGCGTGCGACAAAGGTGCCGATCAATTCCGCACCCAAAGCATCGCTGTCGAAGGCGACGCCGAGCGTACCGCGCAACGGGTCGACCGAATTGAGTGGCGTGTCGTCGGTGAGGTTGTCGCCTTCCGAATAGGCCACCGCGCTGTTCAACGACCAACCCTGCCAGCCGGCCAGCGCGCCCAGATCCAGCCCGCCGCGCGCTTCGGCACCCTTGATCACCACGTCGTCCACATTGCGCGACTGGAACAGCAGTAAACCCTCCGCGTTGACGCCAGCCGGTGCATACGATTCGATGAAGTTGCGGTAGTCGGTGTAGTACACGCTCACCCCCAGATAGCCGACGGCATCGTTGAAGCGCAGCCCCAGCTCGCCGCCGCGACTGGTCTCCGATTTCAACTCCGGGTTGGCGATGGCGGTGTAGCGCGCCTGCAGATTGGTAAAGCCGATATTGACATCGTTGTAGGGCGGCGCGCGAAAGCCGTGCGCATAGTTGGCATACGCCGACCAGGCTTGCGAGAACCGCCACACCGCGCCGAATTTCGGCGACACCTGCGTCTGGTCGATGGTTGCCACCGCCACGCCGGGATTGTCTTCGCGAAAGATGTCATCCAGCTGCGGCGCCAGACGGAAATAATCCACGCGCACGCCCGGGGTCAGCGACAACCTGCCATCCAGCAGATCGATTTCGTCCTGCGCATACAGACCGAGCTTGGTGGTTTCGCTCTTGGGGAAATCGCGCACCGGAAACACGTCCTGGCCAACGCGGTTGGTGATCGCGCCATTGGCCAGATTCACCGAATACCCATCGCGCTTGGCGCGCGTATCGGTCCAGGTGCCGTCCAGGCCGTAGGTGATGTCGTGGATCGACGCCGCGGTTTCGATGCGCTTGTGCGCGTTGACCAGCAACCCGTACACGCGCTGATCGAAAGTGTGTTCGTTGTGGCGGCGCGTGTTGTTGCCACGCAATTCGTCGGTGCGTTGCAGGCTGTCGCTGTCCTGGCGATAGAACTGCCATTGCAGATCGTCGGCGAGCGCTGCATCCAGCGCGTCCAGCTCATGCCGCAGCGACACCCGCGCGCGCGTCTGGTGATCGCGACCGTCCTGCGACAGGATGCGCAGCGATGGCGTGGTCACACGCGGGTCGATGCCGCTCAACGCTTCGATGCTGCCATAGTCCTCGTTACCTTCGACAGTGAGCTTGAACCGCTGCTGCGCGTTCGGTGCGTACACCAGTTTGGCCAGCACGCTGCGCCCGTCGATGGTCTGCGGATTGGCGGCGGTGCGCGTGAAGTCGCGGCTGCGGTTATCGCCCTGGTTTTGCGCTTCTTGCCCCTGGCGATGCGCTACGGCCACCATGCCGCTCCAGCGCTCGCCACCGAATGCGGCGGTCGCACCGGCAAACAAACCATTCCAGTCGCCTTCGTAACCGAACTTCAGCCCGACATAGCTGCGCTTGTCGGCGCTCAGATAATCCGACGGGTCCTTGGTGACAAAGGCCACCACGCCACCCAGCGCATCGGAGCCGTACAGCGAGCTGGCCGGCCCACGGACAACCTCTACCCACTTGAGCGTTTCGAGGTCGACAAAATTGCGGTTGGCATTGAGGTAGCTGCCGAAGGCAAAGGTGTCCGACACCGGTACGTTGTCCACCAGGATCGCAACGCGGTTGCCATCCAGCCCGCGAATGCGAATACCGCTGGCGCCGGCAAAGCGACCGCTGTTGCTGGTCACCGACACCCCGGGCGTGTAGCGGAACAGGTCCTTGAGTTCGCGCACCAGCTGGTTATCCAGTTGTTCGCGGTCGATCACATCCACCGTGGCCGGCACATCGATCAGTGCGCGCTGGGTGCGCGTGGCGGTGACCTGCAGGCGATCGAAGTCGTGCACCTCACGCGCAGCATCGCCGCCGGCGTCTGATTCGGCAGCATGTGCACACAACGGAACAGCAGGCAGCGCAAGCGACAGCGCGACCACCAGCGGATGCAGGCGAATCATCTAGGAACCTTTGTGGGAGCCCCCCGGCAGCGCACGCTGCGGCATGCCGCATGCGGCAACCGGGGTGGAGAGGTCAGTGGTGGGCAGCGGCGGCGTGCCCACATCGGTGGTGTTGTGCGGATGCCGGTCGGCACGGCCGCACTGCGCAGCGCAACGTCGGCTGCGAACACGCAATCACTGCGTGGCGCGCCTGGAACGGTTGCGCGACGCGTCTGCCTCAGGGCCGTGGCCGGACGACCCGCATCGGGTCGCCCGCGTCGGCTCGGCAGGACTTACTTGGTCAGAATGAGCTTGTCGTTACTGGTATGGCGCAGGCGATAGACGCGGTCGCCATGCTGGATCAGCACTTCGCGACGGCCCTTGAGCAGCGCCTCGCTGCTGATGAGGTCTTCGGCAGGCACAACACGCGGCACGGCGCGGTCGCGCAGGTTGACCGGTTCGGAGCGGAGCAGCACGGGATGAGCGGTCATGATCTGGTTCTCCAGTCGGTTGGCCAGACAAATAATAACCATTCTCATTTAATGATCAAGAGCCATTCTCATTTGAGGCTCTCGATCTTTGCATCGCTTTACACCTTTCGATTGACCTAACCAATCGTTTGCGGCGCATCGCTCAACGCGTCGCCGCGTCCACCCGCTCCCAGCCCGCGGCATCCACCTGCACCAAGGTCTCCAGCGCCCCCAGGTTTTCTTCCAGTTGAGAGACCCGGCTCGCGCCCAGGATCACCGTGGACACATGCGGGTTGCGCAGGCACCAGGCGATGGCCAGCCGCGCCGGAGACTGCCCGAGCTCGGCAGCCACTGCGCAAAACGCGCGGGCCCGCTCGAGACGGCGCGACTCCGGTGTGCCCAGCACTTCGTCCTGCAGCCAGGCATTCTCCGGCTGGCCCAGGCGGCTGTCGGCCTCCACGCCGCCGTTGTATTTGCCGGTCAACAGGCCCGACGCCAGCGGCGACCAGATGGTGGTCCCCAGCCCGGCCTCGCACAGTGGCGCGTACTCGCGCTCCAGCCGCTGCCGGTGCAGCAGGTTGTACTGCGGCTGCTCCATCGCCGGGGCATGCAGGTGTTCCTGCTCGGCGATCGCGATGGCCGCACGCAACTGCTCGGCGCTCCACTCGGAGGTGCCCCAGTACAGCACCTTGCCCTGACGGATCAGCGCGTCCATCGCACGCACGGTTTCCTGGATCGGCGTGTCCGGGTCGGGCCGGTGGCAGAAATACAGATCCAGATACTCCACGCGCAAGCGCTTGAGCGCCGCATGGCAGGCGTCGGTGACGTGCTTGCGCGAGAGCCCGCGCTGGGTCGGGCGCGGGCTGTCCACCGCACCGAAGAACACCTTGCTCGACACGCAGTAGCCATCGCGCGGCAAGCGCAGATCGGCGATCACATCGCCCATCACCTCTTCGGCGCGGCCACGTGCGTAGACCTCGGCGTTGTCGAAAAAATTGATGCCGTTGTCCCAGGCGGCGGCGATCAGGTTGCGCGCCTCGCCGCGCCCGATCTGCTTGCCGAAGGTCACCCAGGCCCCGAACGACACGGCCGATAGCTGCAGCCCGGTGGAACCCAGACGACGGTAAAGCATGGCGAACTCCTGCGACCTCCGGGGCGCCTGCCCCGGACCGGCTTGCGCAGTTTACCGGGCCGGGCGCCCGCGCAACCCTGTGCCGGCCTTCTGAATGCCGCTCGCCTTGCCCGCCGACACCCCCTGCTCTAGGCTTCATCGTTTTGCCGTTGGCAGCCTGGGGAATGGAATGGTCGAAGGTTTAGGAAGGATCGGTTTCGGCCTGTTCGGTCTGGCGGTGCTCATCGGCATCACCTGGCTGTTTTCGACCAACCGCCGCGCGATTGACTGGAAGCTGGTCGGCACCGGCCTGTTGCTGCAGATCTCGTTCGCCTCGCTGGTGCTGCTGGTACCGGGCGGGCGCGACGTGTTCGACTCGCTGGGCAAGGGCTTTGTGAAGGTGCTGAGCTTCGTCAATGAAGGCTCCACCTTCATTTTCGGCAGCCTGATGAACATCGAAAGCTACGGCTTTATCTTCGCGTTTCAGGTGCTGCCCACCATCATCTTCTTCTCCGCGCTGATGGGCGTGCTGTACCACCTGGGCGTGATGCAGGTGGTGGTGCGTGCGATGGCCTGGGCGATCACCAAGGTGATGCGCGTGTCTGGCGCAGAAACCACCAGCGTCTGCGCCAGCGTCTTCATCGGCCAGACCGAGGCGCCGCTGACGGTGCGCCCCTACATCCCCAAGATGACCCAGTCCGAATTGCTGACGATGATGATCGGCGGCATGGCGCATATCGCCGGCGGCGTGCTGGCCGCATACGTGGGCATGCTCGGCGGCAGCGATCCTGCGCAGCAGGCGTTCTACGCCAAGCATCTGCTGGCCGCCAGCATCATGGCCGCGCCGGCCACGCTGGTGGTCGCCAAGCTGCTGGTGCCGGAAACCGGCACGCCGCTGACCCGCGGCACGGTCAAGATGGAAGTGGAAAAAACCACCAGCAACATCATCGATGCGGCTGCGGCCGGCGCCGGCGATGGCTTGCGCCTGGCGCTGAACATCGGCGCGATGCTGCTGGCCTTCATCGCGCTGATCGCCTTGATCAACGCACCGCTGACCTGGCTGGGCGAGGTGACTGGCGCCGCTGCAGCGCTGGGGCGGCCGACCAACCTGTCCACGATCTTCGGTTACGTGCTGGCACCGATCGCCTGGGTGATCGGCACGCCGTGGGTGGATGCCACCACGGTCGGGTCGCTGATCGGCCAGAAAGTGGTGATCAACGAGTTCGTCGCCTACAGCGAGCTGTCGCGGATCGTGAAGGGCGAAGTGCCGGGCGTAGGCCTGAGCGACGAAGGCCGCTTGATTGCCACGTATGCCCTGTGCGGCTTTGCCAACTTCAGCTCGATCGCGATCCAGATCGGCGGCATTGGCGGGCTGGCGCCGGAACGTCGTCACGATCTGGCCAAATTCGGCCTGCGTGCGGTGCTCGGCGGTTCGATCGCCACCTTCATGACCGCTACCATTGCCGGCGTGCTCTCGCACTTCGGTTGAGGCGGCGCGGGTTCATCGGCGTCACGGTCTAATCGCCGGACGCCACGTTTCTTCAAGTCATTCAAGCAAGCAGGTATTTATGAGTTCGGTCGTCGTTGTCGGGTCTTTCAATGTCGATCACGTGTGGCGCTGCGATGTGCTGCCTGCGCCGGGTGCCACCATCGCCGGCCGCTACAGCACCGGCCCGGGTGGCAAAGGGTTCAACCAGGCGGTCGCGGCCGCACGTGCCGGCGCCAAGACGCACTTTTTGTGCGCGCTGGGCGACGATGCCGGCGGCGCGCTGGCGCGCTCGCTGGCGGCGCACGACGGCTTTACGCTGATCGCCGAACCGAGCAATGAACCCACCGGCACCGGCGGCATCTATGTCGACGGCCACGGGCGCAACACGATTGTGATCGGCGCCGGCGCCAACTCGGTGCTGAGCCCGGGGTTCGTCGAGAACCAGCGCGCGCTGGTCGCCTCGGCACGCGTGCTGCTGGCGCAGCTGGAATCGCCGGCCGAGACGATCGAGTCGGCGCTGGCACTGGCGCGCGAATGCGGCGTGCTGACCGTGCTCAATGCCGCGCCGGCCAACGCCCCGACCTCGATCGGCCTGCTCAAACTGTCCGACGTATTGACCCCCAACGAAACCGAATTCGCTGCGCTGCTCGGCCGCCACGTCGGCGAGCGCATCAACGCCGACGATGTCGCGGCGCTGGACGGCAACACGCTGCATTCGCTGTGCCGCAAGTTGCTGCCGGGTGGCACCGTGGTAGTGACGTTGGGCGCAGTGGGCGCCTTCATTTCGCACGCCGAAGAACAGCTGCGCGGCGACACCGCCGCGCATTACCGCGTGGGCGCAGAAAGCGCGCAGACGGTGGACACCACCGGTGCCGGCGACGCCTTCAACGGCGCGCTGGTGGCCTCGCTGGCGCAGTCGCCGGGCGCCAGCTTCATCACCCACGTGCGTTTTGCCACCCGCTACGCAGCGCGCTCCACCGAAGTGGAAGGTGCGGCCGCGTCGATGCCGCGACTGCTGCCGGACGCCGGCTAACTGCCTGCGCCTGTAGCGGCATCGGTTCGCGTTCACTCACCCCGCCACGCCATAACTGACCGCCCGTCGCCGCGACGGGCCTGCATTACGACAAGGAGTGTTCGATGCGTCGTTGTTCCCTGATCCCGTTCGCTGCGCTGTGCGCCCTGCTTGTCCCGCTGTCGGCCGCTGCGCAGCGCTGCGACTGGAACGGTACTGCCAGCGATGCCGACCGCGCGGCGGTGACCGTGTCTGCAGACAGCCTGCAACAGGCGATCGCACCGCACTACGACGATGCCGAGCAGGAAGACGGCGCCGCGCTGGCGCGCACGCTGCTGCAGCGTGCGCAGTCGCCGCAGCTGCCGGGCAAGCTGGACGGCCGCTGGAAGGTGCGCTCGATCCAGGTCGACCAGCGGTTTGCCTATGCCTACCCGTACTTCAAGGCCGAGATCAGCCGCGATGCCTGCGGCTATCGTTTCAGCAAGGTCAGCGGCTCGCAGCGTCGCAGCGGCACGCTGTATCCACTGGCCAAGGACAGCCGCGAGTTCGCATTCCTTGGTGCCAGCACGGTCAACGACGAACCGGAAGGCCGCTACGCGCCCGGCAACATCTCCGACGGCACCAACGGCAACAGCGTCGGCCGCTTGGTCGCACTGGGACCGGACGAACTACTGCTGATCCTGGACGGTGGCGCCAAGGGCTTCGAGCTGTATCAGCTGATCCGCTGATCCTGGAATGTTCGGCCCGGTCGCCTTCGCGCGATCCGGCTGACGCGTGCGCTGGCTTGCTGCAATCTAGGTCCGCGTTCGCTACTGCATGCACCCCTCCGGCGGCGCCCGAGTTGGCAGCAGCGGCAACCGCAGCGACAATGCCCGCATGCAGATCGGCCCCTACTCCATCGCCCCCAAGGTGATCCTCGCGCCCATGGCGGGCGTCACCGACAAGCCGTTCCGGCTGCTGTGCAAGCGGCTGGGTGCCGGGCTGGCGGTGTCGGAGATGACCATTTCCGATCCGCGCTTCTGGGGCACGCGCAAGTCGCTGCACCGCATGGACCATGCCGGTGAGCCCGACCCGATCAGCGTGCAGATCGCCGGTACCGAGCCGCAGCAGCTGGCCGACGCGGCGCGCTACAACGTGGACCATGGCGCGCAGCTGATCGACATCAACATGGGCTGCCCGGCCAAGAAGGTCTGCAATGCCTGGGCCGGCTCGGCGTTGATGCGCGACGAGGCGTTGGTGGCGCGGATCCTGCGCGCAGTGGTGCAGGCAGTGGATGTGCCGGTGACGCTGAAGATCCGCACTGGCTGGGATTGCGACCATCGCAACGGCCCGACCATCGCACGCATCGCACAGGAGTGCGGCATCGCTGCGCTGGCGGTGCACGGACGCACCCGCGACCAGCATTACACCGGCAGCGCAGAGTACGCGACGATTGCGCAGATCAAGGCCGCGTTGGAGATCCCGGTGATCGCCAACGGCGATATCGATTCGCCGCAGAAGGCGGCGCTGGTGCTGCGCGAGACCGGCGTGGATGCGGTGATGATCGGCCGCGCCGCGCAGGGGCGGCCGTGGATCTTCGGCGAGGTGGCGCATTACCTGGCCACCGGCACGCTGTTGCCGGCGCCGACGTTGTCCTTCGTCCGCGACACCCTGCTCGACCATCTACACGCGCTGCACGCGTTTTACGGCCAACCGCAGGGCGTGCGCATCGCGCGCAAGCATCTGGGCTGGTACGCCAAGGATCACCTGCAAAGCGCCGACTTCCGCGCGGTGGTCAATCGCGCCGAAACGCCCGAAGCGCAGCTGGCGCTGACCCGCGATTACTTCGACGCCTTGATTGCCGGCGTCGCGCCACCGCTGCCGAACGCCGCCTGAGCTATCCCGGCTGCGCTCGCATGCGCGCCTGCACGATGCGTGCGCCGCGTGCTGCCATCCGCTGCGCGCCATGGCGTGACGTGGCTAACCCACCTGGCGCGCAGGCGTCAGCTGGGTGTAGGCGGCTCGCTCAAGCGCAGTGCGAGCGCCACATGCCGCACCGGACACATGCAGCGCCCGCCTGGCGGCTGCACAGTCGTTTTGTGGGCGACTCTTATTGCGTCGACGCTGCCGGCGTAGCCACCGGCGTATCGATCTGTTCCAGATCGCCAGTCAGCGCCGTGCCGGCCGGCGCATGCCAGATGCGGTGCCACATCTGCGCCAGCACCGCACCGATCTGATCGCGTGCCACCGGTGCGCGATAGGCCGCCTGGACCTGGCGCGGGACGATGGGCTGCCACTGCCCACCGTCGCGATGCGCCACAACGAAGTTGAAGTTGTAGTCCGGCTCCAGGCCCATGCGCAGATCGCTGAGCATCAAATCGTCGTCGACCAGGCGTGCACGCATGAAGCCGCGATTGAACCAGGTCAACCGGCGCACCGAATCGAATGCCGCCACTTCGCCCAGTGCCTGGGTATTGCTGGAAAACCCACGGAACTGCATCGGTCCGGTGTCGGCCACCAGCGAACGCTCGCCGATCACATAGCCATTCGGCGTCATCGCCACCACCCGCCACAGCAAGGTGTTAAGCGGCATCGGTACCGAGAAGCGTGGCGCATCGGACAGCCCCATCGCCGCCAGCGCGCGGTCGGCTTCCTGATCGACCAGATGCTTGGCGATCAGCGACCAGCCCAGATAGGCCGAACTTGCCACCAACCCGATCACCAGCACGTGCTGCGCCAGCGGGCGCGCGCGCGCGAACCAGGCAACCGCGCAAGCCAGCAGCAGCCATAGCGTGTAGGCAGGGTCGATGATGAAGACGCTCGACCACATGGTCGGATGCGGCTGCAGCGGCCACCACAGCTGGGTGCCGTACACGGTGAAGGCGTCCAGCAGCGGATGGGTGATCAAGGCCAGCTGGATCGCCCAGAACCAGCGCGTGGGTGCACTGGCCACGCGCCCGTTGCCGTAGCGCCGGAACAGCCACCAGATCAGCCAGCCGACCAGCGGCAGCACAAACAGCGAATGGCTCACGCTGCGATGCACGGTCATCAGGGTGACCGGGTCGTCGGTCAGCGTCAGCAGCGCCAGCGCATCGAGGTCGGGCAAGGTGCCCAGGGCCGCGCCGGCCAACAACGCGGCACGCCGCTGTCCGGGCGGCGCAATGGCAGCGGCGATTGCGCCACCAAGAACGATCTGGGTCAGGGAATCCATCGGCCGATGCTAGCAGGCCCGACATGCACGGATAGGCATCGACCCACGCGCTTTCGGTCGGCACACACCTGCGTCTGCGAAGGCGGGTCTTGAAGAGACACACCGGGGCGACCGGCATCGCATCGCAGCAGCCGGCACGCTGCGCTGCTGCAGTGGATAGGCATACGCAAGCGCGGCCTGGACGAGCGGCAGCCGTTCGTAGGGAACGCTACGCATCTTTCGCGGCAGATGCGCAGGAAGGCCCTCGACCTGCTACATAGCGACCCCGCGCCATTGACTCGCTGCTAGCTGGAGCAGACAGAGAAAGAGATGTATCGGCGTCACTGCCAGCGCGACAGCGCGACAGCAGCCTGCGCAACAACGACCTGACGCGGATGGTCCACCGTTGGGAAGTGCCGCCCCCGGTAGAGACCGGGGCGGTCGAATACCCTGTCTGCCAGGGTTGAAGGCGCACACTGTGCGCCGCAGACAAGGAGTGCGGCAATGCCAGACAAACAGCACCAGTACAGCGTGAAGGTCACCTGGACCGGCAACCAGGGCAGCGGCACCTCGGGGTATCGCGCCTATAGTCGTGACCACCGTATCGAGGCCGAGGGCAAGGCCAGTGCGATCGACGGCTCGTCAGATCCTGGCTTCCGCGGCGACCCGGCACGCTGGAACCCCGAAGACCTGCTGGTCGCCTCGCTGTCGGCCTGCCACAAGCTCTGGTATCTGGGGTTGTGCGCCGATGCCGGCATCATCGTGCAGGCCTACGAGGACAACGCCGAAGGCGCCATGCTGGAGCAGGCCGATGGCGCCGGGCAGTTCACCTCGGTGGTGCTGCGCCCGCTGGTGACCCTGGCACCGGGCAGCGATCTCGCGCAAGCCAGGGCGCTGCACCACACCGCGCATGAAAAATGCTTCATCGCCCGCTCGATGAATTTCCCGGTCAGCCACGAACCCCAGCTGCAATTGGCCGAATCGGCCTGAGCGGTGGGTTGCTCAAGGCTGTAGCGGTTGCTGTCTGGGATAGCTGCCCAACACCGACCACAGCGTTTGCCGCTCGACACCGGTGCACGCCAGATGTTCGAGCAGCTCGTGCAGTGACAGACGCCCTCCTTGCCCGCCGTGCTGTCGAAGGGACGGCACTGGCCGGTGGGGATCGGCATGCCTCGCTCGCGCATTGCCGCCGTTGCGTGATGTAGACACCTCATAGCCCGCTGCCGGGGCGTTTTGTCGGTTGTGCTTAACCCCAAGGCATCGCGTTCAGGCGCACAATGCAACGGACACACGGGGCGTGTATCATCCGCAGCCATCTTTTCATCCGAATTAAGGGATATAAGCCTGATGTCCAGCTACCTGTTCACCTCCGAATCGGTCTCCGAAGGCCATCCGGACAAGATCGCCGACCAGATCTCCGACGCCGTGCTCGACGCCATCCTGGCCCAGGACAAGCGTGCCCGCGTGGCCTGCGAGACCATGGTCAAGACCGGTGTTGCGATCGTTGCCGGCGAAGTGACCACCAGCGCCTGGATCGACCTGGAAGCGCTGACCCGCAAGGTGATCCTGGACATCGGCTACAACAGCTCCGACGTCGGCTTCGACGGCGAGACCTGTGGCGTGCTCAACCTGATCGGCAAGCAGTCGCCGGACATCAACCAGGGCGTGGACCGCAAGAACCCCGAACAGCAGGGTGCCGGCGACCAGGGCCTGATGTTCGGCTATGCCACCAACGAAACCGACAGCTACATGCCGGCCGCGATCCACCTGGCGCACCGCTTGGTCGAGCAGCAGGCCAAGATCCGCAAGAAGAAGAACTCGGCACTGTCCTGGCTGCGTCCGGATGCCAAGTCGCAGGTCACCCTGCGCTATGAAGACGGCGTTGCGACCGCGATCGACGCGGTGGTGCTGTCGACCCAGCACGACCCGGGCATCAAGCAGAAAGACCTGATCGAAGCGGTGCGCGAAGAGATTCTCAAGCCGGTGCTGCCGGCCAAGTGGCTGCACAAGGGCACCAAGTTCCACATCAACCCGACCGGCAAGTTCGTGATCGGCGGCCCCGTGGGCGATTGCGGCCTGACCGGCCGCAAGATCATCGTCGACACCTACGGCGGCTGGGCCCGTCATGGTGGCGGCGCGTTCTCGGGCAAGGATCCGTCCAAGGTCGACCGCTCGGCCGCCTATGCCGCACGCTATGTAGCCAAGAACGTCGTGGCCGCCGGCTTGGCCGACCGTTGCGAAGTGCAGGTCTCCTACGCCATCGGCGTGGCCGAGCCGACCTCGATCTCGGTCACCACGTTCGGCACCGGCAAGATCGCCGACGAGCAGATCGAAAAGCTGATCCGCAAGCATTTCGACCTGCGTCCGTTCGGCATCATCCAGATGCTCGACCTGATCCACCCGATGTATCAGCAGACCGCGTCTTACGGTCACTTCGGCCGCAAGCCGAAGGATTTCACCTACACCGACGCCACCGGCGCGCAGCACAGCGCGACCGCGTTCTCGTGGGAAAAGACCGACCGCGCAGACGCCCTGCGCGCCGATGCGAAGCTGAAGTAAGCCACGCGCTCTTTGGAGCGTGGGTGTGTCGCAATGGGCCGCTAACGCGGCCCATTGCGTTTTGAGGCCTAGCGCCAGCATTCGTCCCTGTGGGGGCCCTCTCCCGCCGGGAGATGGGATTCAAAGACCTTCTCCCTGCGGGAGAGGGGTTGGGGTGAGGGTGCGGGGCGAAGCCGCGCTGCATGGCACGTCCATTAGGCTGCGCGCGCACCCTCATCCGCCCCTGCGGGGCACCTTCTCCCGGCGGGAGAAGGGATTCAAAGCCCCTCGCCCTGCGGGAGAGGGGTTGGGGTGAGGGTGCGGGGCGAAGCCGCGCTGCACGGCACGTCGATTCGGTTGCTTCAGGTAGAAAGGCGCGCTTCAACCTGACGTCGCACTACCGCACCTACGGATCCAGCTGCAGCTGTTGCTCCAGCGCCTGCGCAAACGCCGGCAATGGGCACGCCATGCGCTGTTCGGGCGCACAGACATCCAGTGCCAGTTCCTGTTGCAGCGGCGGGTGTGCCAGGTCCAGCGGTGCCAGGGTGCGCAGTTGATCCAGCGATTGCGCCAGGTAGCGGGCACGCACCACGCGCGTTCCGTCAGGTTGCCGCCACAGACCGAGCAGCAACGCACCGCCCGGTGGTGGATCGTCGGCGCCGTAGCCGGGCAGATGGAAGTGCACACCGAGCAAACTGCTCAGCGCGGCGATATGCGTGTCGCTGCCGACGAACACCGACAGCGTGGGCGACTGCGCGTCGCCGAACCGTTGCAGCACCTCGCGTGCCAGCGGAGCACCGGAACGCTGCGCCATGTAGTGCGGGCGCGCGTAGATATCGAACAGCAGCGCATGCAGGCGCGAGACCTGCGCCAGGCGTTCGGGGGTGGTGCGGCCCCAGCCGACCTGCGACAGCGGCAGACCGTCGGCGTACTGCAGCAACAGCACCTCGCCGGTGCCGGAGGTCAGGTCAATCGGCCCACCCAAGGCCAGTCCACGCCCATTGGCCGATGGCGCCAGCGTGGACGGCATGCGCGCAAAGTCGCAGGGCGTGCGTGTGCAGCCCAGGATCTGCTGCATCGCCTGCAACTCGGCCGCATGGCCTTGCAGCACTGCGGCAGGGCCGCCGGTCTGCTGCTGGATCGATGCCACTGCGGCAGCCGCATCGAACGGCACCGCGCCTGCCTCGATCGGCCGGAACAACGGGTCGTTACTGCCCGCCTCGCGGTGCCCGGCGACGATGCCGCAGCCGGGCGCCAATGCATCGGCCAGCAAGGCACCGCTGTCGATGGTGCGCTGATCGGTATTGGCCCAGACCGACACACTCCCCGCCGCCGGGCATCCCGTGTGCGGCAGCAGCGTCTGCTGCGTCAACCATTGACGCAGATACGCGCCGCTCAATCGCACCGCCTTGCGCCCGCGCGGGGTGAGCAGACTGGCCGGGGTTGACCACTGCGGCCAGGGTTGGTCGGCGTACTGCGCGGCGGCCGCTTCACCCTGCAGCGGCGCACGCACACCGTGGCGGAACACCACCACCACGCGTTCCAACTGCTCGGTCTGCCCCGGCTGCCGATCCGCGACGGCAGCGGCACCGCGGGAGTCAGCGGGCAATCGATCACTTGCATGACCTGCCGATGCGCTGCGCGTCGGCGATGCACAGCCACCCAACACCGCTGCAAGCGTCAGCAGCAGGCAGACACCGGTGATCGCAAGCGCGCCACCACCACGCCGCCCCGGCGCTGCGCTTAGCGAAGGTGACGCGATCCCCATCGCGTCACGCCCACCCGCGCCATATCCTGCGGACCACAGCGGCTCCCCATCGCCAGCCAACGTGCCGCCGCGCGATGCGCCCTGCCCCGCGTTGTCGACCCATCCCGCAGCGGCGTTGTCGTGCTGCTGCACCTGCGCTGAGATGCCCCACCCTGCACGATCAGACTCAGAACACATATTTGGCGGTCACCAGGCTGGTCATGCCCGAATCGACGATGTCGGAAATCGCCGTGGTGTCGTGCCCCACATGCGCCCAATAGCTGTGCTGTTTGGTGAGGTTGGCAACCGACAGATCCACGCGCAGATGCTCGCTCGGCGCATAGCCCAGGTGCAGGTCCACGCGGGTGATCGGCTTGATCCACAGGTTGTCCCAGCGCGCGCCCTGATTGAGATAGTCGTACACCGACACGTATTCGCCAGAGTAGTGGTAGCTCAGATTGATCGACCACGGTCCCTTTTCGTAGAACAGCTCTGCGTTGGCGAGCAGGTTCGGGGCATTCTGGATGCGTTCGTGCGCAAAGCCTGCTACGCCCAGATCCACGCGCGTGCTCTGTCGGGTGACATTGGCGCCGATGCCGATGCCATCCAGCGGTGCGGGCAGACCCTGGAAGGTCTGCCGCACAGCAGCTTCCATGCCCAGCACGCGGCCGTCGCCACCGTTTTGCGGACGCACGAAGCGCGTACTCGCAGTGCCGCTTTCGCCGGCATTGGCCGCATTGGAACCGCTCTCGTAGATGTAGTCGGTCAGGCGCTTGTAATAGCCGGCCAGCATCGCGTGACCGCCGGTCTCGTTCTGCCATTCGCCGGACAGATCCACATTGAGCGACTTGATCGGTTTCAGATCCGGGTTGCCTTCGGTGATGATGGTCTGGCCGTCGCTGGAAATATCCGTGGAGCGGCCACCGCCCAGCTGCACGAACGCTGGACGGGTGTAACTGGTCCACACCGAGCCGCGATACACCGCGCTGTCGCCCGCGGGCCGGTAGTTCACGAACACGCTCGGCAAGACCACGTTGTAACGCGTGTGGTTGTTGGCAAATGCGCCGACCTGCTCGGCCCCGTTGACGGCCGCCGGCTGCGCCCAGAACGTATTGGTGATGGCGGTATGTTCGAAGCGCACGCCCGGCAGGATTTCCCAATCTCCGGTACGCAGTGTCGCCATCGCGTAGGCAGCGCTGACTGCTTCGGTGGCGCGCATGGTGTTGCAGTTGAGGTTGTTGACCGCCAGCTGCCCGCAACTATCAAAGCTGGCCGGCGTCAGCGTGCGTGCGATCAGGTCGTTGAGCGCGGCGTTGCTCAAGCGCACCGTGGGCAGTGCGTATTGCCCCGGATACACCGCATCGTAGCGCTGCGCGATCAACCCGGTGTCGCGCAACAAGGTGCCGTCGGTGTACTTGGCATTGGTCCAGTTGCGATCGGTGAAGCTGCGCGAGCTGTCGACATACTTCACGCCGAACGCGATGCGGCTGAGCAGGCCGTCATCGAAATCGTAGCCCACATCGAACTTGCCGCCCCCCTTGTCCTGGCCGCTGTACTGTTTGGAAAGTTGACCGGTGCGGCGCGCGAACAGGCTGCCCACATCGGACGCCTGCGCCTGCATCGCCGGGGTCAGCAACGGGATCGGGAAGCCGTCGCCGTCGTAACTGATGAAGCGGTTGGCGCCGTAGGCGAAGTTGGTCGAGGTGTATTGATCGTTGCGTGCGGAAATTTCCACGTGATCCGGGCGATCGTTGTTGCCGGTGCCGTAGAAAATGTTCGGCGCGAACGTCCAATGCCCCAGCTGTTTTTCCGCACCCAGCTGGACGGTGGCAAGGTCTGCTTCTTCCGGGTTGGTTTCGTACCAGTAGCGCACTGCGACGCGATTGATCTGCGGCTGATACACACCACTGGTGCCGATCTGGGTGAAGCTGACATTGGCCGGCACGAACTGCGTGTAACCGGTGTTCTGCTCGGTCTTGGCGAAGGCGTAGGTCATGCGCGCATACAGATGCAGGCTGGGGTCCACACGCCAATCGAAGGCAGCATTGCCACCGTAGCGGCGGGTGTCGCCCTGCGAGTATCCGATGTTGATGCCCGTGCTCTGCAGCACCTGTTGCGGGTCGCTCCCTGCGGCCAGATTGCCGCTGGCATCGGCACGCGCGAATTCCCAGGACCCATCGTTGCGCGCCGCAGACGCGCCGGCCACTTCGCTGTTGACGAAATGACGCTCGTCGTAATACGCGCTGACCGCTACACCGAACTGCCCGGCATCGCCAAAACGTGCATGCCAATCGCCGGCTGCGCCGCTTCCCAGTCCGGAATCGCCGTAGTCGCGTGCGCGGCTTTCCATGCGTCCGCTCAAGGTCACGCTGCCGCCCTGGCGATCGGACGAGTCGAAGGCGCTGGGCGTGCGGTAGTCGATGGTGCCGCCGATCGCATCACCATCCATGTCGGCGGTGGACGTCTTGTTCAACACGATGGTCTGCAGCCCCGATGGCGGCAACAGACTCAATTGCACGCCACGGCTATACGGCATGCCCTGTGCCACGTTGATGCCATTGATCAGGTTGACGTTGTATTCGGCATTGAGACCGCGCACGGATGAAAACATACCTTCGCCACGCGCCGCGCCATCGATGCCGCCGAAATACGACTGCCCGGTGTTGATCACGTTGACGCCCGGCATCAGGCCCAATGCTTCGGCCACGTTGTGTACCGCAGTGGTCTTGAGATCGTCGGCCGACAACACGTTGACGGTGTTGGTTGCGGCCATCTGCATGTCGGTCGCGTTGTAACGGGTGGCGGCGACGGTGACCTTGTCCAACGTGGCCATTTCGCCTTGCGCAGGGGTTGCGGCAGCCTGTGCGGATTGCGCGGCAGCATGGCCGCAAAAAATCGACAACGACACGCATAAGGCCTGCGACAAGCGCGAAGGACGCAGCAACGAAGAACGAGCGATCATGATCAAATCCGATGCGTGCAGCAACGCGCCATGGACTTAAGCCACGGCGGCGCCACCACGATGTGTGAGAGAGCGACGTGGCCTTTGGCAGCGGACCTGCGTCACACCTGCAAGCAGGCGCCGCGCATGGTGGTGACGGCATATTTCAAAACCATGACGCACGCTACAGACATGACAAATGCGCGCAGCAAGCGCGCAAGTCGGCATAGTCGCTGGCGTATGGAAGCGCGTATCGCTGCCGGCATGCGCATACGGTTACTGGCGCGGGCGCACACGCATCTTCGCAAAACGCGACATGACAACGCATGCTGCCGAGGCGTCATGAATTGTCAGCGACGCCTCTCGCAGCAAGGCGCCTGCCGTGTTTGCAGACAGCACCCGAAACGCGGTTAAAGGTTTCTGTGGGCACAAGCGATTACGTCACGTGCGGCGTCGCGGCCGAGACCACGATGACGTCACGACCACCCTGCGCGGCAGTGCGCGAAACCAGCATCGAGTGGCCGATGCCGGCGCCAGTGCAACGCGCACGCCCACCCGATACCGCTTACCTGATGCTGCAAGCCTCATTCACGAGCGCAAGAAGATCTCGACCCGCCGATTGAGCTGACGCCCCCCCGGATTGTCCTGCCCGTTGACGGTGTTGGGCGCCACCGGTTGCGATTCGCCATAGCCCTTTGCGCCGGCGCCCTGTGCGGCGCCGCGCGTGCGCAACGCGGCTAGCACCGCATTGGCCCGGCGCTCGGACAGCGCCTGGTTGTAGGCGTCATCGCCCTTGGCATCGGTATGTCCGCGCACTTCCATCTCTTGGGTTGTCACCTTGCCGAGCGCGGCGGCCAGCGTGTCGAGCACGCGCGCGGCATCGGGGCGGATGTCGGACTTGTCGAAGTCGAACAGGATGCGGTCGTTCAAGGTGATCAGATAGCCGCATGCTGCACCGGACGGGGCGAACTTTTGCAGCGGTGGGAAGCGGCCGGCCGGCGGTACTTTCGGCAGCGGCGGCATGCGCACTTCGCGCGGCGGGGTGCCGACCGTGCCGGTGCCGTCGCCGCGGTTCTGCACCAGACCATCCGGTCCGTTCCAGGTGCCGGAGCCATCGGCGTTGATGGTGACCAGGCCGCGCGGCCCATTCCAGGTGCCGCTGCCATCGCCGTGATTATCGATCAGGCCGCTCTTGTCGCTGTTCCAGGTGCCTGCGCCCTTGCCATTCAAACTGATCAGGCCGGCCGGGCCGTTGTAGGTGCCGCCGCCGTTGGACTGCACGTCGATGAGGGCGTCGTCGCCATCCTGTCCGGACGCGTTGATGGTGCCGCTGCCATCGGCATTGACGTTGACCAGGCCGCCATCGAAGTTGGCGGTACCGCTGCCGTCGGCCTTGAGGTTGAACAGGCCGCCGTCGCCGTTGCGCAGCAGGTTGCCGTTGGCATCCATGCTGGTAATGCCGGCATCGTTGATCAAGGTGCCGCCATCGCCGCAGCGTGCAGGTGCGACGCTGACGCCTTCGATCGGGTCGAGGATATCCTGCAGCGAGGCCTCCAGCGCGCGTTGCGCCGGGGTCACGCCGACGATCTCGGGGATGACGATGGTGGGGATGGCCGGAAATTCCGGCACGCTGTCATCCGCTGCTGCCGGCGCATCCGGAGCGCGCGCAGCCTCGCTCGCCGCAGGTGCGGCAGCGGCAGCACCGGCTGCATCCTTCGGACCTTCGCCACGGCCGCAGCCAACCAGCAACAGGGGCACCCACAGCACTGCCGACAGCTTGCGCATCGTCTCTTCCTTGTTCGAGTCTGTACGAGACGTGCCTGATAGCACGAGCGCGGTAAACAAGGTGCTAAGGCCAGTGCGGATGCGTGCCGAGAGCACTGGCAGCGCTATCGGCAAGTGCCTGCGCACTATTGCTGCGCGACCGGAGACCGACCGTGCAGTGGCACGGTGGCACGGCAGCGCGACAAGCGACAAGCGACAAGCGACAAGCGACAACACAAGGATGTTGTCAGAGGGGTAGCTGCTGGATGAAAGGCGGGGGCCGCGACCATCAGGCGTCCGTCGCGTACATCGCACGCGTCACCAGGTGCAGTAGACATCGCGCGCAGCTGCATTGCTGCTTCACTGCATTTGTCGGCAACTGCCCGCAGCGTCCACCAATCGCGCGTGGCGTCCCCCTATAACGTCACAGGCGTCGCCGCGGGCACGGGTGCGGGCGACTGACCCTGCGCAGGTGCCTCGCCGGCTTCGGCCTGCAGCTGCGCATGCAGGATGCGGCGAATCTCCAGAATCGCCTGCGGGGTTTCCTGAACGCTGTGCCAGGAGGTCACCACCAGTTCGGACGCAGCGCCGTCCAGATGCGCGCTGCGATACGGCACCAGTCCATCGTCGGACTCGGCCAGCGGCACCTGCGGTTTTTCGCGGCCGATGATGGTGTGGTACTGCACCTGTGGCGAGATCGGCAGATCCATCGTGGCGCGGACGAACGGGTCGGTATCGCGCAGGTTGTCGATACTGGTGGGCGGCAGCAGGCGCCCCTTATGCCGGTGCTCGCCGCCGTGCCCCTCACGCTCGCTGTTGGCCAGATCCTGCAGCACATCGCTGAAGCGATCCAGCAAGGCAATCGGCAGCCGCACCAGACGTCCGACGAAGCGCCCCAGTCCACCTTCGGCCAATGGCGTGCCGCGGTGCGGTGCGGCGATGAAGATGGCGCGATCGATCTGCGGCATTGGCGAAAAATGCAGCAATGGCGACAATTTCGCGCGCACCCGTGCGCCGCGCTCGCCCTCCAGCCGATAGTCCTGCAGCAGCGAATTCCACAGCTGTTCGCCGGACGCAGACACCAGCAAACGCCCGATCACGCCGCCCATGCTGTGGCCGATCAACACCATGTCGTGCGAAGCGATCGCGGTGCCGGACGGATCGAAGTGGCGCAGGCTGCGCTCCACCAATGCCTGGATCTCCGCACGATTGACCGCAATCGGCGCGTTGGTCGGGTAATACACCTGCCAGATCTGATAGTGCTGACGCAGGGTTTCATCGCCCATCACTTCATTGGCCACGTTGACCCACGCTTCCGGGCTGCTGGCCAGCCCGTGCAGCATCAGCAGTACGCGGCGGTTGGGGTCGTAAGGCTGCATCAGATACAGATGCGGGCGATCGATGCCACGCGCGCTGCCCAGCATCGAGCGCAGCGATTGCGCAGCAAAGCCCGACTTGGCCAGCCACAGCCCGTAGGCAGCGGTGAAGTTGGCCGCCAGCGGTACGTGCTGACCATGCAGCACCACCTCGTTCTGGCGATACGGGTCGTACGGCACCACGGTCACCGCATCGGTCCGCAACACCGCATCCAGGGTGTCGCCATCGAAGCGCAACAGCAGCGTTGCCGGTGCGTACGGCATCTCGCTGAAGGTCGGCAGCGGGCGTTCGGGCGAGGCACTTGCGGGGATGGCTTGCTGCAAGGCCAGCCCGGCCGGGTCGCCGACCACCTGCGGGTCCACTTCGGCCACCAGTTCGGCACCGAAGCCATCGCGGCGGTAGGTGCTGCGCAATCCATTGAAGCGCAGCGCCGAAGCGGCAAAGATCGCACGCGGCGTGTTGCCGCCACCCGGCAGCCGATACGCGGACATATCGACGGCCACCTGCCAACGGCCCACCTGCGTCGGTGTGGGCACGGTGACGCCGGCCTGCTGGGCGCGCGCAAACAAACGCTCGACTACCTGTTGCACGGCGTAGTTGTAGTAGTCGCGCACCTGCGTCTGGCGGTTTTCGAATGCGCGCGCACTCGGCGCACGCGCGGTAAAGAACAGATAGGCGTAGGCATGCCGCGCGGCTTCCAGCCAGGCCTGCACCGCTGCGTCGCTCATCTGCGCCGGGTGGCGACCACTCAGGTCGATCGCGTGCGCGGTCCACAGTTCGGCTTGCGTGGCGAGGCGGCGCTCATCGCCGATACCCGCTACATTCGTGAGCTGCTGCACGCAAGGCAGTGGTTGCTTGCGGCACGTCTTGGGTTGCAGCCCAGCCACCTGCAAGGTCTCGCTGCCGGCCTGACTGAGCGCACCGGTGCTGAGCACATCGCCGCGCGTCTGCGCGATGTAGTCGCCGCTGTTGCGCGATTGCACCGTGACCATCGCGCAGCCGCTCAACCACATGCACATCAGTACCGCCGCCAACCCCATGGCGGCGCGACGCAGACGCCTGTGCAACATCACCGCGCTGCACTCGTCGACGCGCCGGGCGCTGGCGCCTGCGGCATGCCGGCGCGGATGCGTTTGGAAAAGTCCACCGCGGTGTCGGCGGCGATGGCACGCGCGGTGAAATGTCCACGCTGCTTCAACGTCGCAAAGTCGTAACCCGGCATCAGCCCGTGATGGTCGTACGCATATTCATCGGCGTAGCCGGACAGCAGCAAGCGGTGATCCAGCGGCAAGGTGGGCTGCAGCTGGCGCACCAGGGCAAACACGATCGTGGTGCAGTTGCTGGTCAGCGTGTTGTAGAAGGCCGGCTTGCGATTCAAATCGTTAGCCAGCCCCACGTAGCCCATGAACATGCGGCGCAGGCCGGCCTTGGGAATGGCCAGGCGATACAGATACATGTCTTCGCCGCGCGCATTGGTGCGCACGCGCAGGATGTCGCGCTCGTCGGCGGCCACCAGAGTTTCTTCGAAGCTGCGAAAGAACCCACCCACTGCAGAAAACGACTCGCCGCGTTCCTTGCGGATTTCCAGCGAAAACACCACGTGCGAGCCGTCGTCGAAACCGAACGACACCAGCGTGTGCGCAATCGCCGGGCCCATCCAGTACGACAACGCCAGATCGGCGCTGACCAGGCGATCCAGATCGTACTGGCGGGTTTCCCAACGCGGGACGTAGTTGGTTTCGCTATGCCAATCGAAATTACGCACGTTGTGCAGGGTGACGATGTTGCCGTGCACCTCCGGTTGCAGACGCTGGGCGACATCGTCGGCCCAGTCGCGGTCCTGGCTGGGCTGCATGAACCCCCACGACACCGCCAGCACCACGAACGCGGCACCGAAGATGCCCACCAGGGCCCAGTTCTCGCGGCCACGGCGCAAGCCCCACAACGCCGCCAACGCCATCGCGCACCACGATGCCACCCAGCCGCCACGCACCAAGGCGTTGCCGGTGAGCGCGAAATAAATCGCCAGGCCGCCCCACAGCGCCGCCAGCACCAGCAGCGCGCGCAGCGCCCAGCGGCCGATCACCGCGCGGGTGGCCGGTGTCATCGAGTGCCGCCTTCCGGCACGTGCATGCCCAGCGCGTGCATCAGCAGGTCCGCCGAGCGATGCGCCAGACGTTTGCGTTCCGCTTCGTCGTGACCACGCAGGCAGCTGCCCAGCATGTCGATCACCAGCAGCAACTGCTCGTCGTCGACATCGGCCCGGCACAGGCCGGCGTCGCGGGCGCGGTGCACGAACGGCAGGAAGATCGCCACCGCGCGCCGGTCGGCCGCTTCCACCGCCGGGTTTGCGCGCTCCATCGAGCGCCAGAAATCTACCAGCGGCGCAGACTGGGCAATGTGCTCGGCCACGTCGTGCAGCAGCACGGCCAACCCATCCGGGCGGTCGGCCAGATCGGCGGCCAGCCGCTCCAGGCCATCCAGCCCGCGCGCCATCAAGGCGGTCATCAGTGCCTCGCGGTCCGGGAAATTGCGGTACAGGGTGGCGCGGCCAAGGCCGGCACGCTCCACCACCAGTTCCAACGGGGCATTGACGCCGTGTTCGCTGAACACTTCGTCGGCTGCATCGAGAATCTGCCGGCGGCGAAGCGCGGCATCAGGGCGGGGAGTCGTCATCCCGGCATTATCGGACAGATTTGTCCGTTAATGCCAGAGTCCGCTTGACGATTCCGCCCCTTCTCCGACCAACGGTCGGATCAGCCGGTCGAATCAGCCGGTGTTCTGCACGCCTTGCGAGACGCCGTTGACGCAGGCGACCAGCGCGCGCAGCAAGTCGTCGTCTTCGCCATCGGTGGCACGCCAGCGTTGCAGCAGGTCGACCTGCAACACGCTGATCGGGTCGATATAGGGGTTGCGCAGGCGGATCGACAACGCCAGCCGCGGGTCGTGCTGCAGCAACGATTGCTGTTGCAGCAGCGCCTTGACCCAGCGCTTGGTCAGCGCCAGTTCGTCGCGAATCTGCGGGAAAAACCGCGTGTGCAGGTCGCCCGACAAGCGCGAGAACAGTTCGGCGATGTTGAGGTCGCCCTTGGACAGCACCATCGCGATGTCGTCCAGGAAGGTGCGGAAGAACGGCCAGTCCTGCGCCATCTCGCGCAAGCTGTCTTCATGCCCGGCATCCACCGCCGCCTGCAAGCCGCTGCCCACGCCGTACCAACCCGGAATCACCGCACGCGCCTGGCTCCAGGCAAACACCCACGGAATCGCGCGCAGATTCGACAGCGCCGCGTCCTGGCCCAAGCGACGCGATGGACGCGAGCCCAGCGTCATGCGTTCGATCACATCGATCGGCGTAGCCAGGCGGAAGTACTGCATGAAATCCGGCGCACCGACGAAGGCGCGATACGCCACCGTGCTGCGTTCGGCAACCAGATCCATCACCGGCCGCCAGTTGTCCTCGCGCGGCTCGGGTGCGCGCGGACGCAGGCTGGACAACAACACCGCGCTGGTCATCTGCTCCAGCGAGCGCAATGCCAGCGCGCGAATGCCGTACTTGCGATGGATCACCTCGCCCTGCTCGGTGACGCGCAAACGACCATCGACGCTGCCGCGCGGCGCGGCATCCAGCGCACGGCTGGTCTTGCCGCCGCCACGGGCGATCGAGCCGCCGCGGCCATGGAAAAACGTGAGCCGCACACCAAGCTCGGCGGCTGCTTCCAGCAGCTCGACCTGCGCACGCTGCAGGCCCCAGCGCGAGGCCGCGATGCCGCCGTCCTTGCCGCTGTCCGAATAGCCCAGCATCACCATCTGCGTATCGCCACGCGCGGCCAAGTGCTGGCGGTATACCGGGTCGGCCAGCAGGTCCTGCACGGTGCCGGTCCCGCCCCGCAGATCGTCCACGGTTTCGAACAGCGGCACGATATCCAGCGGCACCGCACCGGCGTCATCGATCAAGCCACCACGCCGCGCCAGGGCGAGCACGGTGAGCACATCGGCGCGGTTATGCGCCATCGAGATGATGTAACTGCCCAGCGCATCGGCGCCGTGGCGCGTGCGTGCATCGGCGAGTGCGGCAAACACCGCATCCAGCCGCGCGTTGCCTTCATCGTCCACTTGCGGCAATGCCTGTTCGCCGGACGCGTAAGGGCCCAGCAGCGCGGCGCGCTGTGTGGCGTCCTGTGCGTCCCAGTCGTCCTGGCCCAAGGCATCGGCCACCGCGCGCGCATGCACGCTCGATTCCTGACGCACATCCAGCCGCGCCAGATGGAACCCGAAGCTGCGCACGCGCCACAACAGCCGGCGCACCGCAAACCAGCCGGCGTGCAGACCCCTGTTGGCCTGCAGGCTGTCCAGGATCAGTTGCAGATCGTGTTCCAGCTCCGTCGGTGCGCTGTAGGCGCCATCGGCATCGTCCAGCGTGGCCTGCAGACGCGCGCGCATCAGGTCGTTGAGCAGCCGGTACGGCATGTCGCCGTGGCGCGGGCGCGAGCGTGCGGCAGCGTCCGGCAGCAAGGCGCGATAACGCTCCAGTTGTGCGCTCAACGCCGGGCTCACCGCCACCAGCGTGGTCGACTGACTGAGCAGGCTGGCCAGTTGCCAGAGTTCTTTCTGATAGCGGTCCAGCACCGCGCGGCGCTGCGCATCCAGCGTGCCGGCGATGGTGGTGGCATCCACATTGGGATTGCCATCCATATCGCCGCCCACCCAGGTGCCGAAGCGCAGCAGGCGCGGCAGGGTCGGCACGCTGCCGTAGGTTTCTTCGATGGCGTGTTCGAGGGTTTCGTACATCACCGGGATGACGCGATAGAGCACCTGGGTGAGATAGAACCCAACGTGCTCGCGTTCGTCGTCCACGGTGGGACGCACCGGCGAGGAGTCGGCGGTCTGCCACGAAGCAGTCAGAGCCATACGAAAACGCGCCGCATCGCTGGCGCGCTCGTTGGGCGTGCGCATGCCGTCGAGGTTGTCGACCAGGCTGGCGACCATCAACTGTTCTTTTTCCAGCAGCGCGCGGCGTACCGCTTCGGTGGGATGCGCGGTGAATACCGGCTCCACGTCGATGCGCGGCAACCACTCGCTGAGTTCTTCCAGCGTCACGCCCTGCGCCTTGAGCCGGCGCAGGGCATCGTGCAGGCCATCGGGCTGCGGCGTATCGATGCCGCTGCGCTGGTACTCGCGGCGGCGGCGGATACGATGCACACGCTCGGCGATGTTGACCACCTGAAAATACGTGCTGAAGGCCCGCACCAGCGACTCGGCATCGCGCGGCTCACGGCCGGTCAGCTGCTCGCTCAGCGTAGAGGGCGGCGCATCGCTCTCGCGCCGCGCAATGGCGGTGGTACGGACGCGTTCGATTTCATCGAGGAATTCCGCAGACACCTGCTCGGCGAGCAGATCGCCAACCAGTGCACCCAGGCGACGCACATCGTCGCGCAAGGGAAGATCGGGGGTAGCGAACACAAGACTGCTGCGGTACTCATTCATCGGAAACGCACACCCTCATCAAAGCGCAAAGTCGTCGAAGACTAACCCAAAAGGATTAGAGGGTTGCGACAAGCGCGACGGTTTCAGCACGAACCATCGCACCCAAGCACGACGACTTGCGTAGCAGCGCGTGATCGACGCACTCTCCGATCGCGAACGCCGACGCACGCGTGCAGCGCCCCTCCGCACTACACGCCACACGCATCCTGCGAACACATAGGCCACTGCCCTCGTAGGAGCGCACCAGGGCGCGACGAGGCCTGATCGACGCACTCTCCGATCGCGCACGCCAACGCACGCGTGCAGCGCCACTCCGCACTGAGCGCCACACGCATCCTGCGACCACATAGGCACCGCCCTCGTAGGAGCGCACCCGGGCGCGACGAGGCTTGATCGGTAACACCTCATCGCGCGCAGCTCCGCACCCTCGATCAACGCGTGCGCGGAGCACCCTTCTCCTTCACCGGCTCACCAAGATTGCTCTGCAACCACTGCTCGCTCTCGGCCAGCATCTGCAGGATCGATTGCCGCGCGCGATACGCGTGCGATTCGTTGGGCAGCATCACCAGCTTCGCGGTGCCGCCCAGGCCCTTGATCGCGGCGAACAGGCGCTCGCTCTGGATCGGGAAGGTACCGGTGTTGTTGTCGTCCTGGCCGTGGATCAGCAGCAGCGGGTCCTTGATCTTGTCGGCGTAGTTGAACGGTGACATCGCCTGATACACCGATTGCGCCTGCCAGTAGTTGCGTTCTTCGGCCTGGAAGCCGAACGGGGTGAGCGTGCGGTTGTAGGCGCCGCTGCGTGCGATGCCGGCCTTGAACAGGCGCGTGTGCGCGAGCAGATTCGCGGTCATGAAAGCGCCATACGAATGCCCGCCGATAGCGATGTGCTCGCGGTCGGTGACGCCGCGTCGCACCACTTCATCCACCGCCGCCTGCGCATTGGCGATCAGCTGCGGCACGTAGGTGTCGTTGGGTTCGGCATCGCCTTCGCCGACGATCGGCATGGTCGGGTTGTTGAGCACCACATAGCCGATCGCCAGAAATGCCTGCGGGCCCCAGTAGCTGATCGCATTGAAACGATACGGCGAGTCGGTGACCTGGCTGGCGGTGTCGGCGCTTTTGAACTCGCCCGGGTAGGCCCACATCAGCAGCGGCCGCGGGCCGTCGCGTTTGGGGTCGTAACCGGGCGGCAGCAACAGTGTGGCGGTGAGGTCCACGCCATCGGCACGCTTGTAGCGGATCTGCTCCTTCTGCACGCCACGCAACTGCGGCAACGGATGCGCGAACTGCGTCAACGCGCGCGGTGCAGGCGCCGCATCGCCCAGTGCCTGCACGAAGTAGTTGGCCGGTTCTTCAGGCGATTCGCGGCTGAGCAGCAGCTGCGTGCCTTGCGCATCCAGCAGCGCCAGGGGCGCGGAATAGGTGGGTGCCTGCGAATGGAACAACCGCGTGGCGCGCTTGCTTTGCAGATCGAAGCGATCCACAAACGGGCGATCGCCTTCGGGCGAGGCGCCCTTGCCGAGCAGGAACAGGCTATTGCCATCGGCGCTGGTCTGCAGCAGCGGATGGCCCTTGCCGTCGGCCACTGTCGCCGGGGTTCCCGGGTCGTTGTAGCGGTCCTGCGAGGAGCGGTCCCACAGCAGCTCGGGCGCTTGCTTGGGCTGATCGGGGGCGATGCGCCATTGTTTGATGCGGCGGGTCTTCCACCAGCTTTCGCTCAGGATCGCCAGATCGCCACGGCCCCACTGGATGCCTTCGAATCGGCTTCCCAGCTGCGCCAGCGTCACCGGCGCACGCGTGAACGGCGCGGCCTGCATCCGCACCGCATCGCGGATCTTGCTCTCGCGTGCCGGGTCGCCGCCGTCCTGTGCCTCGGCCCACACCAGCGTGGCCGGCGCATCGGCGCGCCAGGCGATATCGCGCACGCCGGTGGGCACCGCGTCGTTGCCGGTCGGCAGGCCTTCCACCAGTGGCAACTGGGCGATCTGGCGCACCAGCTTGCCCTGCAGATCCAACACCTCGATACGTCGGGCGAAGTTGTCCACCGGCACCAGGTACGAGAACGGCCGCTCGCTGTGTTCGCTCAGGATGTAACGGCCGTCCGGCGATACCGAGAGGTTGAGGTAGATACCGGGCGCGGCAATCGGGCGCACCTGCCCGCTCACCGTGACGATGATCGGCTGGCCGGTGGCGTAGTACTCGAACACGCGCGCATCGGCCTCGTTGCGCAGCAGGTCCTGATAGGTCGGCAGCGAGCGCACTCCGGCCGCGGCGCTGGTCTGCTGGATCGCCGGGCCGTCCGGTGTCGCATCGCGCGCGGGCGGTGCACCCTGCTCGTCCACTTGCTGCTGCAGCAGCAACCCGCTGCCATCGGGCAACCAGCGCAGCTCGTCGTTGACGCTGGTGTTCAAGCCGGCCACCAGGCGCCGCGCCTGCCCGGCGGCCACGTCCACCAGCCACAGCTCGTTGGCGCCGCTGGCGGCATCTTCGCGACGGAACGCCAGATAGCGCTGATCCGGCGACCAGCTCTGGTCCGCCAGCGACAACGGCGACGGCAGGCCGGCAATCTGGCGCTCGCTCCCGTCCGCCACCGCCAGCAGCCACAGCTTGCTGGCGAAGGAGAAGCGGCTGGCCGCATGGGTCTTGGGGTGGATGCGCACGCCGGCCAGCTTGAGCTCGGGCTGGGCCACTTCGGCGATATCCGGCAGTGCCGGCAGTTGCAGCATCGCGGCCAGATCGCGCTTGGGCGACAACTGCAGCAGCGGCGCGCGCGGCGCGTCCACCACCGCTTGCAAGGCCTTGGAGGGCAGCCGATAACCGCTGCTTGCCGCTACCGCTGGCGGTGATGCCGGCACGCCGGCCGCCGAGGCCAGCAGCGGCGCACTCAGGACCGTCAGCAACAGCGCACGCGCCAGTGCCCGGCCGGTCACCACACCATCGAGCGGATGGCCGCCGGGCCTGGCAAGCGGCGACGCATCGAGCGCCGGCATGCCGCGCCCTTCATCACCGTGCCGGTACCCGTGGTGCGCTTTCCGTTTGGCCTGCATGTCCGTTCCCCGCTCTGGATCGACCCCGGACCATAGCAGCCGTCCGTCGGCCGCTCCCCCTGCCGTTGGTTGGGGTGTGCGGCAATTCATGCCGGACGGGGGTGCTGCCGATATAATCAGACCCTCGTCGAGGGGCGCTGCGACCGCTATGGCAGATCGATCTGCCAACTGCACCAACCGTGCAGATACATACGGCCAGGCTCGACAGGGATTTCTCGTTCAACGGCGCCCGGAATTGCAGACATTCGTCTGCCTACCGGAGCAATTGCATGAACGCTGTCGCAAAAACCGCTGCAAACGACGACTTCAAGGTCGCCGACCTCTCCCTGGCCGATTGGGGCCGCAAGGAGCTGGACATCGCCGAGCACGAGATGCCGGGCCTGATGTCGATCCGCCGCAAGCACGCCACCAGCAAGCCGCTGAAGGACGTGCGCATCACCGGCTCGCTGCACATGACCATCCAGACCGCCGTGCTGATCGAAACGCTCAAGGACATCGGCGCCAACGTGCGCTGGGCCTCGTGCAACATCTTCTCCACCCAGGATCACGCTGCCGCCGCCATTGCGGTGAGCGGCACGCCGGTGTTCGCCTGGAAGGGCGAGACGCTGGAAGAGTATTGGGACTGTACCCTGGATGCGCTGACCTTCACCCTGCCCGACGGCACCCAGACCGGCCCGGAGCTGGTGGTGGACGACGGCGGCGACGTCACCCTGCTGATCCACAAGGGCTATGAGCTCGAAAACGGCAGCACCTGGGTGGACGAGCCGGCGTCTTCGCACGAAGAAGGCGTGATCAAGGCGCTGCTCAAGCGCGTGGCCGTCGAGCGCCCGGGTTACTGGGCCCGCGTGGTCAAGGACTGGAAGGGCGTCTCCGAAGAGACCACCACCGGCGTGCACCGCCTGTACCAGATCGCCGAAGCCGGCAAGCTGCTGATCCCGGCCATCAACGTCAACGACTCGGTCACCAAGAGCAAGTTCGACAACCTCTACGGCTGCCGCGAGTCGCTGGCCGATGGCCTGAAGCGCGCGATGGACGTGATGCTGGCCGGCAAGGTCGCTGTGGTCTGCGGCTACGGTGACGTGGGCAAGGGCAGCGCCGCGTCGCTGCGTAACTATGGCGCCCGCGTCATCGTGACCGAGATCGACCCGATCTGCGCCCTGCAGGCGTCGATGGAAGGTTACGAGGTCAACACCATCGAATCCACCCTGGGCCGCGGCGACATCTATGTCACCACCACCGGCAACAAGGACATTATCACCGTCGAGCACCTGCAGGCGATGAAGGACCAGGCCATCGTGTGCAACATCGGCCACTTCGACAACGAGATCCAGGTCGATGCGCTGAATGCACTCAACGGCGTCGAGAAGATCAACATCAAGCCGCAGGTCGACAAGTACGTGTTCGGCAACGGCAACGCGATCTTCCTGCTGGCCGACGGCCGCCTGGTGAACCTGGGCTGCGCCACCGGCCACCCGAGCTTCGTGATGTCCAACTCGTTCGCCAACCAGACCCTGGCGCAGATCGACCTGTGGGAAAAGCGCGACACCTACGAGAAGAAGGTCTACATCCTGCCCAAGCACCTGGACGAGGAAGTGGCCCGCCTGCACCTGGAAAAGATCGGCGTCAAGCTGACCACCCTGACCAAGGACCAGGCCGATTATCTCGGCGTGGACGTGGCCGGCCCGTACAAGCCGGATCATTACCGTTACTGAGTAATGGGGCGAGTGATCGCCCTTGCAACGATTTGAAACAGACGGGCGCCGCGAGGCGCCCGTTTTTTATGAGATCAGCAGACCAAACGCGCCGTGATTGATCTGCCAGCAGCGCTGCCCAAAAGCGGAAGGAGTACCGCGCGCCCCGGCGCCTGTCGAACGGCAGTGCGACCTTGCGCGTCGATGGCCAAGAGATGATGTACATGCAGCGCTAATGCGCGACGGTCTCCAGGAACGCGCTTCAATCGCCATCCCCGCGCACCGGCAACACCTCCTCGATATAAAGCGTCTCCGGGCAATCCTGCTGCGCGAAACCGCGTTCTCCGGCCCGCTGACTGAGCGCTCGGCCCCCTGTATCACATCCGTGCGACGTTTCACGCGAACCGCAACGCCTTGGAGCCCCGCATGGGCACCACCACCATCCGCCTGCCGGACGCGCTCAAGGCTCGCGTCGCCAAGGCCGCGGAAGCGGCCGGCACCACGGCGCACAACTTCATCCTGGAAGCCATCGTCTAGAAGGCCGAACTGGCGGAGCGTCGCGCCGACTTCCACGCCCAGGCCGATCAGCGTTGGCCCGAATTTCTGGAGACGGGTGAGACCATTCCGTGGGACGAGGCGCGTACCTATTTCAAGGCCCGGGTCGCAGGAAAGCCTGCGAAGCGGCCGGTGGCGCGCAAGCTGGAAAGCTGAGGTGACACACATCCGCCTTGTCCAGGCGTGATCGAGGATCTGGAGCGGATCGACGCGCATTTGCGCGACCACGAAAACGTGGATGCAACAGAAAGAGCCGAGGAGATCGTCAGCGCGTTCGATGTGCTGGCAGGCAATCCGTTGATCGGCCAACCGGTGCATGCAGACCACCGCGAACTGGTGATGGGCCGCGGCTCGCACGGGTACGTGGCGGTGTATCGCTATGTGGATGTGACCGATACGGTGATCGTGATGGCGCTGCGCGCGCAACGCGAGGCCGGCTATGCACGCGACGCATGAAACCGAGGCCGACATCCGTAGTGCATTCGTTGGCATGCAGGCGCACTTGTTTCGCCGATCCCCGGATGCATGAAACACCAGCACCGTGACCACCAACATGGTTGCCGATTTATATTGTTCTGCCAGAATTCCACGACGCACCTGTAGCAGTCGCGGTCAAACGGTACGGCCAAGCCGCCTTCTGCTCCAGCGCGTCACACAGCGTGACCCGCGCCGTAGGGATCTCTTCCGGCGCCGTGGTGTAACGTACAGCCCAGGAGTGGCGTGGCCTTGCCTGCACACCACTGCGGCAAAGCGAGTCGCCCGCTTTCACCCCATCTCAAAAAGGACATCGCATGGGTAACTTCAGCATCTGGCATTGGATCGTTGTTCTGGTATTTTTTGGGATGATCGCTGCCGTCATCAGCATCATCGTCTGGGCCGTCAAACGCGCATCACGCAAGCCTGATGCAATTGCAGGAAATACGACAGCGGCGACGACCACGCAATCCCGGCTGGACGAACTCAATCGGCTCAAATCGCAGCAGCTGATTACCGACGCCGAATACACCCAGCGCCGCGCCCAGATCCTTAGCGAACTGTAAGCGAGGGTCGCACCCGGTGAATCATGTCAGTGCGGTGCTGGATCACCAGATCCATGTCGTATGCGCGCCCGGCGCCGTCTATCAGCAGCTACTGATGCAAGGTACTGCAACGAATGACGGCATCGCACTGGACTTTCGTACACCCCAGCAGCAGGCCGCAATGTTCAGCCTGCTGCATTCGCTGCAACTTCCGTTTGCCTATGCACCCGCGGGCTGGCCACGGCCACCGGCCGCCATCTTCGCGCAGCTCAGATAGCAGGGGTTGGTGCATGGCGCCATGATCACGGTGACCTGGGCTGCGCCTCACATACCTGTGCTGGGCATTGGCTGATATTGCATCTCAGCAAAGAAGGGCACCTTTAGCCGCTCATTTTGCGGTTTGGGTAACCGATCAACGTGCCGTCAGACAGGCGACCTCCTCGCATGTAGGTCCTGCAATCTCGACAAAGATGATCGCGTCCGGGTGGTAGGCTAATTGGCTCGCCACCGGGCGCGGTAGCCATGGCGCTTACGTCCGAAAGTTCGACCGATACCCCGCCGCCCACAGGATGCGCCAGGACGCCCACCACCAAAGGAAAGACAATGCAGCGCAGCACAACCCAACACATTACCCGGGCAAGCAAACCCGTGATGTCCCTTTGCCTGCTGGCGCTGTTGGCGGCCTGCACATCGCCGTCCACCGACGCCCAGGCGACCAGCACCGCCGACAAGACCGGCAGCGTCGCCGCAGATGCCAGTACCGCCCCCCCAGCCTGCGCGGCTGCAACTAACGCCTCACCAGTGCAGGCAATGGTCTGCAAGGACCCGGCCCTGGCGCGTCTGGACACCGACTTGGCCAAGGCCAGCGCTACCGCGCGTGACACGCTCGATGCAGCAGGCAAGGCGAAACTGCAGTCAGAACAAGAACACTGGCAGCAGCACACCCGTGACCTCTGCGCTGACGCACAGTGCCTGAAGCAGGTCTACGCCGACCGCATCCAAATCATGTCGGCCACCCGCACCGCGTTGGCCGACCAGGCTAGCTGTGTTGCAGTGGAAGGACAGAAGGACTGCGTGGACGTGATGAAACTGCGCGACGCCAACAGCCAATTAGCCAATTTCAACACACTGATGGGCCAGAATTCCCAGAAGGGCACTCTGATTGGCTGCACGGCAGCGACCAACCTGTCTGCGGGGACTGCGGGCGGCAATGATCTGTTTGCCGCCAATTGCACACTGCAGAGCGCGGCCGGCAAGAGCAACGTACAGGTCTGCAGCAACCAAATGATAGGAAACTTTGTAGTCGAACCGGCCCCGGCCGCCTACGGCGACAAAGCCGTCGCGCAACTGGTGGCTTTCACACAGCAGCACTGCGCCGGCTGAACCCCGCTCCCGCCCACCCGAAGGAACACCACCATGGCAACGGAATCCACGATCACTCGCGAGCAGCTGAGCACGCTCTATCTGAATACCGAACTGGGAGGCAATACGCGCCACCTAGACCACTTCTCGTACGCCCAGAAGGGCAGCAGCACGTACTCCTTCGGGCTGGTGCAGTTCGATGTGGGCAGGAACCCTCAGGCGCAACGCTTCCTGCGCGACAACGGTTTCAACACCGATGACATCGCCCTGCTTTCCCAGCAAGGCGGCCTGAGCAGCCAGCAACTGAGCGCGCTGGATGCAAAATTGCAGGCCATTCCCAAGGCCACCATCGACCAGTTCACCAACACCAAACTGGACAGTGCGATCGAACGCGTGGACGACGCGATTACACGCGTTCGTGCAACCAATCCTGCCGCTGCCGATGCCATCGCTGCGAACCCGGAATTGCAGCTGGCCATGGCTGACTACGACAACCAGTTCGGCAGCATGGGGCCGCAGTTCGTCAGCTACCTGGCCGGCAATGAAGTCACGCTGCAAGGCGGCAAGATTCACGCCGGCAATCCGCCGACCCGCGCCGATGTGCAGACCTTCGTTGAATCGACCAAATACGGCATCGAGTCGCCGGGCGCAGTCACTAGTCGTGATGCACGCTTCGACACCGCGATGACCCAGATGGGTATCACGCCCACTGCCACACCCTCGCATGATTCACCCTCAACGCCAGGCGCGCCGGCGGCGGGCGCAGTGCTGGTCAGCGGTGCGCGCGGTGACAACGTACAGGCCATGCAGCAGAAACTCGCCGACCTGGGCTACCTGGGTAAGGATGGCGCGCCACTGGTGCCCGACGGGCACTTCGGTTCCAGCACCTTGCAGGCGGTGCAGCAGTTCCAGAGCGACCATCAGCTGACCGTGGACGGCAAGGTCGGGCGCGGCACGCTCAGCGCCCTGGATGCCGCCGTCCAACAACAGGCGGAGCAGGCACAGAAAGTCGCCGAGCCGACCATGGCAACCCCGGGACATCCAGACAACCCCCGCTTCCAGCAGGCCGCGGAAAAACTCGAAACGTTGGAAGAGCAGCGTCGCCAGGGCGGCCTGACGCCGCTGTTCAAGGATCGCGACCAACTGGAGAACGCGGCAGGACAGGTGGCCTTTGAATCCAAGGTCGCCGGCATGAGCAGAATCGATACGGTGGTAGCGCGCCTGGATAACCAGGGCTTGTTCGCAGTGCAGGGCCAGCCGAACGATCCTGCTGCCCAGCGTACCTATATCGACTTTTCGCAGGCGGTGAATCACGACCTGCAGTCGAGTACACGGCAGAGCCAGGCACTGGATGCAGACCCACAACAGCGGCAGGCACAGGAACAGATGCAGACCCAGCACGCGCCATCGCGCTGACAAGCCGGGTCTCGATTGAACACAGAACGGGCGCTTGGGGCGCCCGTTCTGTGTCTACGTCACATGCCATGCACTGCGTATCTGCAGTTAAGGCTAAGCACTGCGGGTCTGGTGCAGGTTCACGCGCTACGGGGATGTCCTTGCCCCAATGCTGCTACATCGCTATATGCCCGTCCGGTGGGCGCGTTGCTAATGCGGCATCGCGCCACAAAATCTGCGCTGCGCAGTTGCACACAAAGTTCTCACGGCCGCCAGTTCGCGTTAGCCTCCCAAAATGCCACGCTGCGCCGATACGCGTCGCGGTCCAGCGGCACGCCCGAGCCGCCCTCTTCCACGCCTAGCGCATTGCGCAACATGGTGATCGGCGTCATCGGGATTTCGTCCGGCTCAGCGGTGTAAAGACAACCGACCACGCCCCAGTCCGCATCGATGGGTGCGCCTTCCTTGGCCAGCTGATCGCGGCGATACCATCCCGCGCGTGACAGGCGTCAAGAATCGGCACATGACGCATGCGCAGTTGAGCACGCTTTAGTCTTTCGCTTGTATGGCCCGCTCCGAGCGGGGACGCTTTTTTCGTGGCTGCCTCACTGATGCAGCGGCGATCACCGCAACAGGCTCTTCTCTTCAATCAGGAATATCGCCATGAAAGTATTTTTTAGATCGCTCTCGCGTTGGGTCCAGAGCTTCGGCGCCCGCAAGCTGGGCTACATCTACACCTATTGATCCGTCCGCCACCGTCGCGTGGCATCCTCGCGAGAGGAGGCGATCCGCCTCATCTCGCGCCCCTCGCTTCGAGACCTTGGAGCGCAGCATGCACGCGTTCGCCGGCTGCCATCGCGACCGACATGCGGCAATCGGCATGATGCAGTGGCGTGTGCCCGCATGGTGCTGCGCGTGACCGAGACAGGACGGCTTCCGCCCGGGCCTCGGGGACACTGGGCGTTCGGCAATCGACAGGCATTCACCGCAGATCCGCTGGGCTTCCTGCAAGCCAGTGCACGCACTTACGGCGATGTGGTGCGGATCGCCGAGCGCACCTATCTCCTCGCAGCACCGGCGATCATCGCCCAGGTCCTCGGCGACGATGGGGCTCTTTATGCCAAGACCGATCCGGACCCGCGCGCGCGTCGCGCCGCATTTCCCGCGTCGGTCATGAACAGCGACGGTACCGAGTGGCGGCACAAGCGACGGACGCTGCAACCCGCCTTCCGCGCCAGCTTGGTGCGCGCCTACGCCATACAGGCGTCCGCTGCGACGCAGGCCTTGCTGCGAACACATGACGACACCGACCCTGCGCAGGATCTGCGCCCGACCATGACCGCGCTGTGCGCGCAGCTCGGCGCCGGCTTCTTGCTCGGCGATGCGACGCAGGCTCCGGCGCTGCTGCGGATGCTGCCGATGGTCGACGCGATCCTGCAACAGACGCGGACGCCGTCCGCAGCGCCGGCCTGGTGGCCGAGCGTCGGCAAGCGCCGGCTGACTGCCGCGCGCGGAGCGCTGGACGTGGCGCTGACGCAGATTCTCGATACGTCGCGTCCTGCCGGCACCGACTCGATGCTCGAACTGCTCCGCCGCGACGATCCGCATGGACGCAGCGACTGGCGGCGCGACGAGGCCGCGGCAATGCTGATGTCTGCGCTGGAACCGATGGCGGCCGGGCTGACCTGGACCTTAGTTGCTGCTGGCACAGCATCCATCGCTCGCGCAGGCAGTCGCAGAGGAAGCCGACGCGGCCACCGACCTCGACGCCGCATCCGATGACGCCTGCGGCGATGCCCTCATCGAGCGCCTGCCGCTGGCCCGCGCCTGCGTGAAGGAAGCCATGCGCCTGTATCCGCCGGCATGGATGACCGCGCGCATCGCGCAGCGCGAGACCACCCTGGACGGCTTCGCGGTCCCGCGCGGCACCCAGCTGATCGTCAGTCAATGGGTGGTGCAGCGCGATCCGCGTCACTTTGCCGAACCGGAGCGCTTCGTGCCTGCACGCTGGTTGCAGACGGCCGCACATGCACCAGCGCGCTACACCTACTTCCCGTTCGGCGGCGGCCCGCGCAGTTGCATCGGCAGCATGCTGGCGCAGGTGCAGATGACCGTTGTCGTCGCCAGCCTGTTGCGTCTGCGCACGCTGCACCTGGCGGCGGATGCGCGGCCCACGCCGTTTCCGGCGCTGGTGCTGCGCCCGCTCGACGTCCGCATCGCCCTGCGGCCGCGCACGGCCAGTGTGGCCCTTACCTCGCACGCTGCCATAGCCGCGTCCCTCTCCTACCCTCTAGAACCTCCGCATGGCTGACTCCACCGCATTCGCCAAGACCCGCGAATATCCCAACCGCTTTTTCGATTCCGCAGCGTGGAACGAGCTGGCGTTCCGGCACGGCGACATCGTCATCGCCAGTTATGCCAAGGCCGGCACCACCTGGCTGCAACAGATCGTCGCCCAACTGATCTTCGAAGGTGCGGCAGACGTCGACGTTTCGCGTCTCTCACCGTGGCTGGACAGCGTGCATCCGAACCGCGCCAGCAAACTCGCGCTGCTGCAGGCGCAGACCCATCGGCGTTTTATCAAGACCCACCTGCCGGCCGATGCGCTGGTGATCAGTGCGCGCGCCAAATACCTGTATATCGGCCGCGACGGCCGCGACATCGCGCTGAGCCTGTACGACCACCAGTGCGCGGTGAGCCAGGACGCGCAAGCGCGCCTGGACGCTGGCGCGGCTGGCGTGGGAGAGCCCGGCAAGCTGCGCGTGGTGCCGCCGCCGAGCCTGCCGGTGGACGAGTACGTGGCGTACTGGCTGGCGCACGACGGCGCACCGTTCTGGCCATTCTGGGAGGGCGTGCGCAGCTGGTGGCAGCAGCGCACACAACCGAACGTGCTGCTGGTGCACTACGCCGACCTCCTGCACGACCTGCCGGGACAGATACGCCGCATCGCAGCGTTCCTGGAGATTCCTGTGCGCGACGCGGCCTGGAAGGCGATCCTGCACCACTGCCGCTTCGACTACATGCGCCAGCACGCGGCACGCTACGTGCCGCAGGGTGCCGGATTGTGGCGCGAGGGCGGCAAGGCTTTCTTCAACCAGGGCCGTGCGGGGCGCTGGCGCTCCCTGTTGCCGGCGTCTGTCGTCGCCGCCTACGCGACACGCGCACAGGCGGAACTGTGCAGCGAAGCCGCACAGTGGCTGGCGCACGCCACCGAGCCGGCCACGTGAGCCTGCGCATCATCGGCGCAGGCCTCGGCCGCACCGGCACCTTGTCGCTGAAGCTGGCGCTGGAGCATCTGGGATTGGGCCGCTGCTACCACGCCATGGAACTGGCCGCGCAGCTGCGCCAGGCCTTGCCGTTGTGGGAGCACGCGATCGACGGGCAACCGGACTGGGACGCGATTTTCGCCAGCTATACAGCAACCACCGACTATCCGGGCTGCTGCTTCTGGCCACAACTGGTCGCACACTTCCCGCACGCCAAGGTGATCCTGACCGTACGCGACCCAGACGCGTGGTTCGATTCGGTGCATGCCACGATCTTTTCCGGCGACGGCAGCGTACCGTCGCTGTTCAGCAACCAGGGCCAGCGGCTGAGCCGGTTCCTGCGCCGCGAGCTGGGCGAGCGGATCGGCGAGCGCGCCTTCATGACCGACTACTTCCGCCGCTGGAACCAGACCGTGATCGAGCGTGTGCCGGCGCAACGCCTGCTGGTGCTCGATGCCGACACGGAAACGGGATGGGAACGGTTGTGCGCCTTCCTGGAAGTGGCCGTGCCCGCATCGCCCTATCCGCGCGTGCACGCGCGTGGCGCGGGCAACGCACCCGCACGCGCCCTGCCCACCGAGCCGGCGCTGATCGAAATGCGCATGCGCGCCTATCTTGACCGCCTCGCCGAAGAGGCGTTCGCGGCGCCACCCGGCCAATGAGCGGCGCCGTGCGGGCCATGAAGCATCGAAAAACGCATCCCGATCGGATTGAATACTCGGGCAGCGTCGGAGCTCACGCCAAGCGCACAGACGACAGCCGAGATGCTCCGTGCTCGCTGCGCTCGACGATCTGCAGCCGCGTCGAGAAGGACGCAATGGGGATGTGCAGCGGCTTGCTGCATCGATTTCGATCCGCTCGACAGCGGTATGCCAAAAGCAAGGTTCTGCTGGGGCGGGTCACGCCCAGCACCGATGCCACCGAAATGATCCCGACCGGCGCTGCCTCGGGCGACGTTAGGGCCGCCAGTTCGCGTTGGCCTCCCAAAATGCCACGCTGCGCCGATACGCGTCGCGATCCAGCGGCACGCCCGAGCCGCCCTCTTCCACGCCTAGCGCATTGCGCAACATGGTGATCGGCGTCATCGGGATTTCGTCCGGCTCGGCGGTGTAAAGGCAACCGACCACGCCCCAGTCCGCATCGATGGGTGCGCCTTCCTTGGCCAGCTGATCGCGGCTGTACAGGATCGGCAGCATGTACTGCGCGATCGGCGGCTCGACGCCTTCGAACCAGCGTACCAATACCGGCAATTCCTGCGTGTTGCGCGCTTCATAACCGGAGCGCAGCAGGTGACGGTTTTCTGCGCTGATCGGTACCGTCAGGCAGCGGGTGCTGGTCCAGTTGTGGTGCACATGCAGCTGGCAAAACGCCGCGTAGCCTTCGATCACGCGCAGCGGTGGCGCATCGTTGAGATGCTGGATGAACTGCTCGGCGGTACAGTCCTGGATCGCATTGCGACGGCCATCGCGCGGAAACAAACGGGGGCGGGCAAACGGCGTGAGAACGATCGACATGGCAACAGGGTCGGGGGCAAAGAGCGCCAGGGTAACGCGCAGTACTGCGCGCGACCACTTACCAGATCAGATCGTCAGGCACCTTGAACTGGCTGTAGTAATCATCGTCGCTATCGCTCGATGGCGGCGCGGGGTTGCGCGCGTGGTCCAGCACCACAGTGCCTGGATCGCGGCTGTAGACCTTGTCGGCAGCCACGCGCGGAATCAGTTCGAAACCCTCGCCATGTCGCACGATCACCAATGCGCCACTGGCCAATTGGCTGCGCAACGCCGGATTGACCAGCACGCTGCGGATGACGCTGCCATCGTTGAAGCGGTAGTCGATCTCGCCTTCGCGCTTGACCTTGCTGGTCTCCACGATCTGGCGCACCTGCGCCTGCACTTCCTGCTTGCGCAGCTGCGCATTGCGTTCTTCGGCCAGCGCACGATCGCGCTCGGCACGCTCGGCCTGCAACCGCGCCGCATCCACCTTGTCGGCATCGGCAGGCGTGACCGCCCCGCCCTTGGCGTGCCGTTGCTTGACCTGCTCACGCGCAACCTTGTCCACCTGGGCTTTTTTGACCAGGCCAGCCTTGAGCAGCTGTTCTTGCAGTGGATTACGCATGGGCGACATCGGCAGTGGACTGGCCGCTAGTTTAACGCGGCCGGCGCCAGGCACCTGCGTCGCCGGTCCTGGCCAGCGTGTGCCACCCGTCGCCGCTAGGCAGCCGGGCAGGTGCGCAACCAGCCGAGCAGCGTTTATCATGCATCACTTCCATATAGTTCAAGGACGAATGATGATCATCTGGGGATCGGGCGGCGACGCCATCGCACTCGGAGCCGCCGACGGCGCGCATTGCGACCAATGCGCGCAACAGCGCAGTTTTCGCAATGTCCTGCATTACCGCTACGCGCACCTCTGGTACATCTTCAGCTGGGTCACCAAGAAGCAGTACTTGCGTGTGTGCGACGGCTGCAACCACAGCACTGCGCTGGACACCAAAACCTTCGAAGCGTCTCAGGGCAAGCCACCGATTCCTGCCTATCGCCGGTTTGGCGGGCTGGTCCTGCTCGGGCTCATTGCGGTCCTGGTGGTGTTTGGCGCCTACAGCGCCTCGCAGACATCGAAGCAGGACAACGCACTGCTGGCGCAGCCTGCGGCAGGCGATTTGTACACCGTGGACCTGCAGACGGTGGCGCCTGGCGCCTACGATGGACACGCTTACGGTGTGGTGCGGGTGCAAAGCGTCAGTGGCGAAACCATCACCTTGGCACTGCCGCAAAAGGGCTTCAACAAGTGGAAAGGTGCCGAGCGCGATGCGGGCGGCAGCACTGCGAAGCAACCGACCTATTACACCGACGAACACATCGAGCTACCGCTGACCAAGCTGCAGGAATTGCATACGCGCGATGAGCTCCGCCACGTCTATCGTTAAGCACGCCTAGCCAGCCGGTGCGGCCTACGCTGCACCGGCTGCACTACGCGGCAATGCATGCTGCCCGCGATGTCTTGCCGCCCCGTTTTGCCGTATCGCTCGCTCGAGGCAGCGCCCACCGTGTTGCAACATCGAGCGCACTCACGTTGTCCAACAGCATGCGCACAGACAGCGCATTGCCTGCAGCGTGTCACGCCTGCAGTGGCCGTCGTCGATAGCGACGCACGCCGGACCAAACGCGTTAGCCGCTGAAAACACACTGGCCCGATGCCCAGTGTTCCAGCAGGAGGGGATCGCGCGCATTTGTGCGACCGACCGCCCTGTTGCCACCGAACCCCACACGCAGTTTCGCGGTTGGTGGCATTGAATACGTATGCACACCACCGATGTTGCGGCGCGATGCGCGCTTAGCATCACCGCGCGCTGCACGCCGTGCGCGCGCTTTCCGGAACAGGGGCCGGAGGCCTTGATGTGGGCATCGCAGACTGCGCGCGAGCTCGCTCTTACCAACTGGAGAACCATCCGATGCGCAACACGCTAGCTCACGCTCCACCCTCGCTCATGCAGCGTTGCGGCCGCCTGCTGCTGACAGCGCTGGTCTTGCTGCTGACCACCGCCAATGTGCAGGCCGATGTCATCCTGCATGCCTTCAACTGGCCCTACGCCACCGTGGAAGCACGCGCCAAAGAGATCGCCGATGCCGGCTATCGCAAGGTGCTGGTGGCTCCCGCCTATCGTTCGCAAGGCAGTGCATGGTGGGCGCGTTATCAACCGCAGGATCTGCGCGTGATCGACGGCCCGCTGGGCGACACCGCTGCGTTCTCACGCATGGTGCAGGCGCTGGCCAACAATGGCGTTGAAACCTATGCCGACGTGGTGCTCAACCATATGGCCAACGAAGCGGCGACGCGCTCGGACCTCAACTACCCCGGCAGCGCGGTGTTGTCGCAGTACGCAGCCAACCCGGGACGTTACGATTCGCTGCGCCTGTTCGGCACCTTGCAGTCGAACTTTCTGAGCGCCAGCGACTTTGGCCCGGCGCAGTGCATCACCAACTACAACGACGCCTTCCAGGTGCGCAATTACCGCATCTGCGGCGGCGGCAGCGACCCGGGCTTGCCGGATCTGGTCGGTAACGACTGGGTGGTGCAACAGCAGCGCGCCTATCTGCAGGCACTCAAGGGCCTTGGCGTGACCGGCTTCCGCGTGGATGCGGCCAAGCACATGACCTTCGATCATCTGAACCGCGTATTCGATGCCGGCATCCGCTCCGGCGTCTATGTGTTCGGCGAAGTGATCACTGGCGGCGGTATCGGCAATGGCGATTACGATCAGTTTCTGGCGCCATATCTGCAATCCACGCCGCATGCGGCCTACGACTTTCCGTTGTTCAACGCAGTGCGCAATGCGTTTGCGGTCGGTGCCAGCATGCAGCAGCTGGTGGACCCGGCGAGCGGCGGGCAGGCATTGCCGGGCAATCGCGCAGTGACTTTCGCCATCACTCACGACATCCCCAACAACGCCGGCTTCCGTTACGCCATTCTCGACCCGGTCGACGAAACCCTGGCCTATGCGTATCTGATCGGCCGAAATGGCGGCATGCCGATGGTCTACACCGACAACAACGAGAGCGGCGACAACCGATGGGTCAACGCCTACCAGCGCGACGACCTGCGCCGCATGATCGGCTTCCACAATGGCGTGCAGGGCACCGACATGCAGGTGTTGTCGTCCAGTTCCTGCCACATCCTGTTCCGTCGCGGCAGCATGGGCATCGTCGGCATCAACAAATGCGGTAACCCGGTCACCACCACCGTCGGCATGAACAACAGCGTGTTGTACTGGAATGCAGACTACGTGGATGCGCTGGGCTCGGGCAACGTGGTGCGCATTACCAGCGGCTCCTACACGTTTACCCTGCCGGCGCGTGGCACACGGATGTGGCGGCGCTGATCCCGACCGCAGCCATGTGCCCACCGGCGTTGCCTGCATGTGCAGGTGATGTAAGAACGGCTAACAGCACGTAGCGAGCAGTCGTCAGGTGGGAGTGGACGGCGCGGAGGAACCGGAGTGTACGCGTGGTACATGCCGCACCGAGCAACGTCCGCGCCCGCCTCGCGGTGAGCACAGTCGTTTTGTTGGCTGCTCGAAATCGCACCTGTACACCTGGCAGTAACCAGATCTCGCAAGCTGGATGCCGATAAGGCAACTGCGTGATCGTCAACCTGTTGACCGCATCAACCAACGCCTGTGCCGCATTTCGCGTACACAGGCGTTGTGCGTCTGCGGGCAACATGATCGCTTCGTATCGCGCAACGACACTGCGCGCATGCCGTCGCACTCGATGACACGCGCACACGAAGCAAACGGGTGCGATCGACACATCCTTGGTCAGCAGATGAATCGATCGATAAAAACAGCGTTCGCGTCGCAACGAAACACTCGGCTCGCCGGACCTACTGGCAATCGGATGCATGCCGCCCCACCTGCCCACATGGCGTGCAATCGGTTGACCGCGAGCCGATGGCCTTGCCGCATGAGCAATGATCGACACAACGTCGCAAGCAACCGTCACATGGGCTGACGGCGCGAGGCACCGACGGATACGCGGCCTATGCCGCATCCATCAGCGGTCGCCTGGCAGCTGTGCAGGCGCCGCGTCGGCAACTCGTGTTGCAACGCTACCGGACTCACCGATCAGTGGTGCATTACCGGAGCCCAGCCCATGCCTTTGTACTTCGTCCGTCATGGCGAGTCGCTCGCAAACGAACAGAACTATTTTGCAGGCGCGCAGAACTCGCCACTCACCCCGCTGGGCCGTCGCCAGGCGCGCCAGGCAGCCGATTACGTTCGTCAACGCGGGCTGCACTTCGACCAGGTCCACGTGTCCACGCTCGAACGCGCGCAGGTAACCGCGACCATCATCCTGGAAGGCGTCACCGGGACCCCGCAGGTGATCTCCAGCGCTGCATTGGTGGAGCGCGATTTCGGCATCTTCGCCGGCAAGAACAAAACGCTGATCAAGAAGTCGATCGGCCACCGCCTCTACGACGCCTGCTTCCACGATGCCGACGGCGCGCCGCCCGATGGCGAACACTGGATGGACATGTATGCCCGCTGCAAGCATTACTACGACACCGTGCTTGCGCCATTGGACCGGCAAGGCAAGCAGGTGCTGGTGGTGGCGCATAAATACATCGTCGAGGTGTTTGCGCTGATCGCCTCCGGCCTGCCACCTGCCGACTACATCGATTTCCGGCTACCCAACTCCCGGCCGCTGTCGTGGGACGAGCTCAAGCAAATGACTGCGCGCAGCTCCTCGCGCATGAACTATCTGGGCGAGCAAACCGAAATCCATCTCCTGCAATGGATGTTACTCGCCGCGCTAGGCGGCTTCGCGCTGTCGTGCGTGGGCGTCCATGTGCCGCATATTGCCAGCACCACAGCCATCGTCGTCTTGCTGGCAGTCAATGCGTTCTTCCTGTCGGTACGCATCGAGGCCGGCGCATTGCGCCTGACCCAGGGGCCGGAAAACATTGCGCTGTGCGTGATCAGCGTGGCACGCGCGCTCTGCGCCATGCTGTTGCTCACACAGTTTCAGAACGAATGGATCCATGTGATTGGTTTGTTGTTGATCGTGCCGCCGGCGTTGTCGGTGCCGACCTTCTCGCTGGCACGCGGCGGCGATTACTTTTTTGCAGCGCGCTACACGCTGGTGTTGTCGGTGCTGCTGCCGCTGCTCTTGCTGGTGCTGGTTGTGGATCACCGTGAGCTGCTGGGCAACGCGCATGCGCTGGAGCGGTTCTTCGTGGTGCTGCTGCTTGCCTTGGCACTGCCCTCGCTGGCCGCACAGGGATGGCGGCGCGCGCGGCCGATCGCAGCCGGCAAGCTCGCGACCAACTGGGGCTGGGTGGGCGCATTGACGATGGTGCCGATGGCCTTGCTGGTCGGGCTACGCACCGAAGGAACCGCACTCGTACACGCATTGATGGATGGCGGTTGGCATGCCTGGGGCGCATTGCTGCTGCCGTTTACACTATTGCTGGCGTGCCGCGTGGGCAGCGCCTTGTACTTACGCGCGCACCAGCGCGTGACCGGCAAGCGGATCGACGCCGGCATTGCGGCAGACATTCACCTACTGCAGACCTCGCCCAATATCTTCCTGTGGCTCAGTCTCTTGTTGCCTGGCACGTTTACGCATGCGCCCACGCTGGTCGCCGGCACCTTGCTGGGTTTCTTCGCGTTTGCGTTGCTCGATGAGACGTGGGTGGTCAGGCGCTTCCGCGCGCAGATCACCCCAGCGCTGCGCAAGCCGGCGAGTACACCCCTCTCGGTGGCGGATGTCCGCAACGCCGAAAACGTCGGGCAAGACGACGTGGCACTGGAAAGCCGTTGATCGGCACATGCGCAGCGGCGCTGCCACTGCGCATGTGGCGCGATGGCATTGAAATCATCGTGCAAATCCGCGATCAAGACGAAACAACACCGACCAATCGTCGGTGTTGTTCTTCGGCACGGTCACCGCGATAGCGCGACCGACTTACCAGGCAAACGGCGCGGTGACCGTGCGTGCCCCAAGCAAAAACGCATCGGCCACATGCACGAACGGAGCGACATCCACCTCCGATTCGCCGGCACGCACCAACTGCACAAACCGCCGATACAGGCCGTCGTATTCGCTGGACGCGGGCACGGCCTGCGCCTGCCCATCGATGTGCAGTTTGGCACCGCCTTCGCTGAGCGTCAGTACGCCCTGGGTAGTTTCCACTTCGATATCCCAGCGCTGGTGGCCGGTCTGCAGGAAGTCGAACTCCGCCGTCACCGGCACGCCGGCGGTATCGACGAACGCAAGCCTGGCGTACAGCGGTGCCTGACGGTTTTGCGGTGTGTGCAGCTCGGCCTCGCGCAATGCGAAGCTGCGCGGCAACAGGTGGGTGACGATGGACAACGCATTAATGCCGGGATCGAACACGCCCATGCCGCCGGGTTCGAGAATCCAGTCCTGTCCGGGATGCCAGTGGCGGATGTCTTCCTTCCAGGTGATGTGCGCACGCACGATCTGCTTATCGGCCAACCACGCGCGTGCGGGCTCCACGCCGGCCGCGCAACGCGAATGCCAACTGGTGAACAGGCTGCGCTGCGCGTGCTGCGCCACCTTGCGCAGGTCGTCGATCTCGGCAAGCGTGGCGGCCGGCGGCTTTTCGAGAAACACATGCCGGCCAGCGCTCAACGCTGCCTGTGCCAAGGCATGCCGCCCGACCGGTGGCGTGCACAAGGCGACGGCTTCAAGCTCCGGATGCGCGGCGAACGCTTCATCCAGGGTGTGATACGCCGGGACGCCATCGACCGTGCCATGCCGGCTCACCGTGGCCACCAACTGCACGTCCGGGCGCGCGGCGATGGTCGGCACGTGCTGGTCGCGGGCGATCTTGCCGATCCCGACAAGGGCAATGCGCAATGCGTCTGGATGCTTCATCGAAACCTTCGTGCTGATAGGGGAGTCGTGCTGGTTGCTTTGCACTGCCTGCTGCGACGGCATCGGGCCGACGCAACCTGTGGTGCGACCTCCGGCCACACGTGTGCGACGGCGCAGTGTACGGTCAGGCCATAGCCCGCTGCGAGACATCGCTCCTGCTTGTTTTGCTATACCTGCATGGGCGCCATGCAGCGGCTCCGTCAGCATTCCGCGGCGCGGCGCCTGGCTGACAGATGCGATGCAGGCCACTGCGTCGATTTCTGCAAGCGCCTTGACGGGCTGCAACCACTGCAGGCGATTGACCCAAGGCATCCGCACACACCAGGATCGCCAGCCGGCACACGCGCGCCACTCATCACAGGACTGCATCGATGCTGCATCACATATCCATTGGCGTTGGCAACATCGAAACCTCAGCCGCGTTTTACGACGCCGTGCTCGGCGCACTGGGCTATGTGCGGGTGTGGTCGGACCTGGAACCAGGCACGCTCGATCAGGCGGTCGGCTATGGCCGCCCCGGCGGCGAGGATTGTCTGGCGTTGAAACAGCAACAGGCAACGCACTGCGCGCCGGGCAGCGGATTCCATCTTGCATTCGCAGCCAGCACCGCCGCTGCGGTAGACGCTTTTCATCTGGCCGCACTTGAGCACGGCGGTCGCAGCAACGGCGTGCCCGGTTTGCGCCCCGACTACGGCGACGCGTATTACGCCGCGTTCGCCATCGACCCCGATGGCCACCACATCGAAGCGGTGGTCGATCGCAGCGCATAAGCGCCTGCCAGCGGTATCGGCTCGCGTCCTCATACTGCTGAGTTTCGGTCGTCCGTTGTCTGCGGAACTCGCAGCGACGACCGCGTGCGGACTACATCTCCAGCACCACCTTGCCCAGATGGCTGCCCTGCTCCAGATAGCGATGCGCCGCGGCCGCCTCACCGAGCGGGAAGCGCTTGTCGATCAGCACGCGGATCTTGCCTTGTTCGATCCACGGCCACACCACGCGCTCGACCTCCGCGGCAAGGCGCGCCTTTTCGTCGGCATTGCGCGGACGCAGGGTCGAGCCGGTGAGGATGGCCTGCTTGCGCATCAGCTGCGGAATCGGCACCTCGATGGTCGAACCGGCCTGCGAGGCGATGTAGACGATGCGCCCGCGCGGGTTGAGCGCTTCCAGCGTATCGACAAAGACCGCAGCGCCCACCATGTCGAGCGCCACGTCCACACCGCCATGCGCCTTGGCCACGGCCACAAACGATTCGCTGGTGGAATCGATTGCCACATCGGCGCCCAGCTCGCGCGCCTGCGCCGCCTTGCCGGCCGAGCGCGCAGTGGCCAACACGTGCGCACCGGCGGCCTTGGCCATCTGGATGGCGGTGACGCCAATCCCTGAAGTCGCACCATGCAGCAACAGCCATTCGCCGGCCGCCAAGCGGCCATGCTCGAACAGGTTGGTGTAGGCAGTGAAGATGGTTTCCGGCAACGCGGCCGCCTGCACCAGATCCATGCCGGCAGGAATCGGCAGCACATGCCGCGCATCGACCGCCACATATTGGGCATAGCCACCGCCGCCCAGCAGCGCACACACACGGTCGCCCACCTTCCAGCGACCGGCCGGCTCCACGATCTCGCCGGCCACTTCCAGACCCAGCGTTTCCGGCGCGCCCGGCGGCGGCGGATAGTGCCCGGCACGCTGCAGCAGATCGGGGCGATTGATGCCCGCCGCATGCACGCGGATCAACACCTGCCCCGGCGCCGCGCGCGGGCGCGCCTGCTCGGTGGCATACAGCGCGTCGGCGTCGCCCTTGCCATCGCGGATGGCGATGGCGGTCATCGTGGTGTCGGACATGAAGGCGCTCCGTTAAAGGGGCACCCAGTGTAGGTAGGCAGATGTCAATGCATGGCGTAGAGCGTGCGACGCCGCTGCACACCAGGCCTGCATCGCGCGCGCCTGCGTGCAGCAGACGCGCGTGGCAATGCTCACTCCTGGTCGGGAGCGACGCCCTGGTCGATGTACTGGCGGATCGCTTCGAACACCTTGGACGTGCCGTCGTCCTCGCCCGACGGCAGACGGCAGACGCGCGGCAAAGTCGCTCAGCAACTTGCTGCCATCCACACCGGGCTGTTAGAGCGTGTTATGCACTTTGAGATGAGATGCGTTGGCTGTCAGCGGTGCGGAGCGGGTGCTGCGTGGCGCCGGCTTGGCTGGCGCCAAGGCAAGCCGCGCGGCGGCCGCTCCGTGCCGCTGACGGCCAACCCTCCGGGAAGCGCCCTGTGGCGCGCCGATACCGCGTTGCGCGCCTTGCCCAGGCAGCCAGCCTGGGCTGCAGCGCACGCCTTGTCTCGACGCGCCACAGGACGCTTCGCACTCACCTCAAAGTACATAACACGCTCTAGGCCAAGGCGGGCGCCAGATCGCCGACGCTGCGCGCCAACGCCACCCAGATGCGGCCCAACGATTCGGCGATTACGTCCATTTCCTGCTCTTGCATGTCGCGCTCCGATCAAGTGGCGTGGGGTAGCCGAGCTTACCGCCCGCGCCGCGCCGCGCGACAAGTGCATGCAAACAGGCCCGACCATGAAACCGCGCTGCATTGCGCACCTGCACGCTGGCATCGCCGCCAGGCAATCGGGACACTCGCAACCAAATATGCATTCATCGCGATGAAGCGATATTATGCGAGCACGATCCGCCGGACCCGCCGCGATGACGCATCTCAGTTTCGAATTTTACCCGCCCAAGACCGACGACCAGCGCGCGCAGCTGGACCGCACCGCGACCAAGTTGAAGGGTTATGCGCCCGAGTATGTGTCGTGCACCTTCGGCGCCGGCGGCTCCACGCTCAGCTACACCTCCGAGACGGTGCGCCACCTCAAGCAGAAGCACGGCTTCGAATCGGCGCCACATCTGTCCTGCGTGGGCGGCAACCGCCAGGAGATTCGCGAACTGCTCAAGCTGTATCGCGCCATCGGCTGTACCCGCATCGTTGCGCTGCGCGGCGACCTGCCCTCGGGCATGGGGCATCCGGGCGACCTGCGCTATGCCTCGGACCTGATCGCCTTTATCCGCGCCGAGCACGGCGATGCCTTCCGGATCGAAGTCGGCGCGTATCCGGAAACCCATCCGCAAGCGGTCGATGCGTTGAGCGATCTGCGTTACTTCAAGGCCAAGGTCGATGCCGGCGCCGATGCGGCGATCACCCAGTATTTCTACAACGCCGATGCCTACTTCCATTTTCGCGACGCGGTGCAGCGCATGGGCGTGGAGGTGCCGATCGTTCCCGGCATCATGCCGATCTCCAATTTCTCGCAGCTGCGGCGTTTTTCCGAGCAATGCGGGGCCGAGATCCCGCGCTGGATCGGCAAGAAGATGCAGTCGTATGGCGACGACGCCGATGCGGTGCGCGCCTTCGGCGCGGAAGTGGTGGCCAGTTTGTGCGAGCGCCTGATTGCCGGCGGCGCACCGGCGCTGCACTTCTACACGCTCAACCTGGCCAAGCCCACCACGCAAGTACTGCAACTGTTGGGGCGCTGAGCGCAACTACGCGCTTGGCCCACTTGCGGCAACCCGCCGGTACAAACGATTCAACTCCGGCGGGCGCGGCCAGCTACGTCACGCGCGCCGGCGCGCGCTCTTTCGCGTTTCTCGCCAGCTCACGCGCGCCCGGCTACGCTGCGCGGATGCCTCGCCTCCTGCCAATGATGTTGCTGTTGCTTTGCCTGCCTGCCGCCAGCCGCGTGCAGGCACAGGAGATCCGTCGCTGCGTCACGCCGGACGGGCAAACCATGTTCACCGACCGCCGCTGCGAAGACGTGGGCGCCGCAATGCGCGCGCCACCGGCCCCGCGCACACAGGGCAATACCGGGCTACACCGCTATGGCTGCCCACGCCGGCTGAGCGAGCTGGTGTCGCTCCTGCAAAGCGCCGTGGACAGCCGCGACGTCAATCGACTGTCCAGCCTTTACCTGTGGAGCGGGCAATCCGACGCGGCGGCCAACCAGGTACTGAGCCGGCTGGAAGCCATCGTGCAACGCCCGCTGCTGGACATCGCACCGATGTATCCGCAGACCGATACACCGACCTGGGAGGCAGACACCGCCGCAACAGCCCCGTCGCTGGATGGCAGCGCGATCGATGCGCCATTGCCCACGCCCACACGCCCGCGCCCCTGGGGCCTGCGCCTGGAACAGAACCTCGCCAGCGGTACGCCTGCGCGCAGCGTGTTGCGCTTGCGGCGGCAGTACAACTGCTTTTGGGTGACGTTTTAAGTCCGCTTGCAATAAAGACTGCACGCAGCGCAGCGCGGTCGCCGCCGATGCCCGGAATCTGCATGCAACACCGGGGTTTATGAGCACGCCGCCTGAGCCGCGCGACGACGACTCGTTCCGTCTTGTCAGCCGGCCTCACGATGGCAGCGAGATTGCATATCGCATCCTTGGGCGATGGCGGCGATGACCACCGCTGTTCCGAACAACCCGCCGACCTAAAGGCAGCCGGCACACAGGGACTAAGCGCGGCTGACACAACCTAGCGAGCAGTTGTGAGGTGGGTGCGGCGGAACCGGAGTGTACGAATGGGTAGAGGCCACAACGAGCAGCGGCCGCACGCGCCTGGCGGCTGCACAGTCGTTTTGGTAGCCGCGCCAGGGTCACGATGCGCCTGAAGGCTGCGCGGCAAGCCGGTGCATGAGCTCTGCGACCGCCTGCTGCGGGCTCAGCAAAGCGCTGTCGATCACCAAATGCGGCTCTGTCCATGCCACATAGTCGTGCGCCAGGACGGAAGACCACTCCGGCACACGCAGTCCGGGGATCTCGCTACGCCGCGATTCAACGCGCTGCCGGTGCACCGCGCGATCGCTGCAGATCACTTCGATCTCCAGCAAGTGGCTCTGCGTGCGCTGCGCCACCGCGCGCCAGGATGCACGGGTGACCGGCAACGGATTCACGCAGTCGGCGACCACCACATGGCCTTGGCGTAGATTGGCCTGCGCAAGTGCGTAAGCGATCAGGTAGCCGGCCGCCCCGACCTCGGTGGCGAGCTCACCGCTCTCGCGCAGTGCCTGCTCGATCGTATCGATGCGCAGATAAAACGCGGGCCACTGCGTCAGCAACGCCTGTGCAATAGCGCTCTTGCCCACGCCCGGCAATCCACCGAACACCACCAGCGTCGGTAGCCGTTCGCTTACTGCGGCCACAGCGAGCGAATGGCCGCAATGCCTTGCGCGCCATGCGAGCGTGCTTCGCGTAGGTCGGCCGCCTGCATGCCGCCGAGCGCGTAGATCGGCAGCGATACCTGCTCGCGCAGGGTTTCGAATCCGTCCCATCCCAGCGGTGTCGCACCCGGGTGCGATGCGGTGATCTGCACCGGCCCCAGCACCGCAAAATCGCAGCCCAGCCGCTGCGCATGACGCAAATCTTCCAGTCCATGGCACGAGGCGGCAACCAGTTGTTCTGTGGGCAGCGGGCGCTCCTGCAAACCGGCCAACTGCTCCGATCCCAGATGCACGCCGATACCAAGTTCCGCAGCCAGTGCGACATCGCGATTGAGCAGCAACTGCGCGCGCGCACGACCGCGCAGGCGCATCACCTGCTGCAACAACGCCTGCCAACGCGCAGGCGCAACCTGCCGCCCACGCAGCTGGATGCGGGTCACGCCGTCCTGCAGCGCGCTTTCCAGACCTTCCAGCCAGCGCGCGTCGTCCTCGGGCTCGGGCGTGATCAGATAGCGGTCGGGCTGACGCAGTACGCCCACTACCGGCACGTCGGCCGGCGGCATCGAATAGCGAGCCAGCTTGTCGGCCGCCACCCAGGTCATGGCCTGGCCTTCGCGGCCGCGCGGGCTGCCTTTCCAGGAAGCGATGTGGCGCACTTCCAGGCGCAAGCGCTTGTCCGGATACAGCTGCGGCACATCCATGACCCACTCGCCGACCTGGGCCTCGATGCCGAGTTCTTCATTGAGTTCGCGTACCAGCGCCTGCTCGGAGGTTTCGCCGGGCTCGCGCTTGCCGCCGGGGAATTCCCACAGGCCGGGCATGTCGCGGGTTTCGGTACGCCGCGTCAGCAGGATGCGGCCGCGCGGGTCGGTGATCACGCCAGCGACGACGTGAATGGATCTTAGGGAATCAGGCATGCAATAAGAGTGCCGCGAGTGAGCGGTTCAACGCAATCACTCGGACCGCAGCCGAATGGGAATGCGAGGCTAGAGACACGCCAAGGCAAACCTGGCGCACGCTTCGGCCACTCCCGAATCTCCAATCACAAATCCCCGACCCTACAACGGATGCCCGATGCGCCAGAGCACCCCGCTGGGATCGTGCAAGGTGAAGTCGCGCGCGCCCCACGGCCGGTCTTCAGGCGCACTGCAGCTCACCCCGAACTGCTCGTCCAGACCGGTGTCGTGCACGTGCTGCCACCAGCCATCCGCGTCGTCCACCCACAGGTGCAACATCAGGTTCTCGGCCAGCTCACGCAGATAAAAATCCTGCAGCAAAAACGCGCAATGGGTGCCATGCCGGAAACAAGTCACGTTGCCCACCTCGTCCTCCTGGACGAAGCCCAGTGCGCGATAAAAGCGCTGCGACAACGTGTAGTCGCGCGCAGGCACGAATACCTTCAGTTGCTGGCTGGACAACGACATGACCGCACTCCACGCAGGACGTGGACCTGAGCATACGCCCGCAGTCGCACAGGCGGAAAAGCATGTCTACGGTGGGAACAATGAGCACCGCAAGAGATGCGGGAGCGTAGAGCAGACCTCGCCGTGCTGACACTCACCGGGAGAGCGCTTGCCAAGTACGCTCGCCGTCCACACTCTGGTTTCTCGAAAACGCCGTCGACTCTCCGCGAGCAACGCCCGGCAGGAGGCGCCAAAGGCGCGGGGATCGGAAACCAGGCCATGCACCCGCATCCGGCTTCACGTATCCGGCTTCCCAGGAAACCCACGAATACGCGTCGTCAGCAGAGCTCGCTTGGTAGAGGGCGCATGCCGAAGGCGCAAGCATCAAACGCGAAGACGTATCCCCTGCGCGTACGCCATTCCGTACCCGGACTTTGGAGACCCCCCAAGAATCCCTTCGTAGGTAGAGCCCCCTTGGTAAGGGGGCGCGCCGAAGGCGCGGGGATCGGAAGCAATACCG